>NZ_CAJYGK010000094.1 GCF_913773725.1 uncultured Aquabacterium sp.
TTCCTCGGCACGCTGCGGCCGACGGTGATCGCGCTCACCGCCATCCCGGTGTCGATCTTCATCACCGGCCTGGTGTTCCGTTACTTCGGGCTGTCGATCAACACCATGACGCTGGGCGGTCTGGCGATCGCGATCGGTGAGTTGGTCGATGACGCCGTGGTGGACGTGGAAAACGTGCTGCGTCGGCTCAAGGAGAACCGGGCGCTGCCCGAGCCGCGCCCGGTGATCGAGGTGGTCGCCGCGGCCTCGCGCGAGGTGCGCTCTGGCGTGGTGTACGCCACCCTGATCGTGGTGCTGGTGTTCATCCCGCTGTTCGCCTTGCCGGGTATCGAGGGGCGGCTGTTCACACCGCTGGGCGTGGCCTACATCGTGTCCATCCTGGCCAGCATGCTCGTGGCCACCACCGTCACGCCCGTGCTGTGCTACTGGTTGCTGCCGCGCCTCAAGCGGCTCGACCATGGCGACAGCCCGCTGGTGAAACGGCTCAAGACCTGGGACGCTCACTTGTTGAGCTGGTCGTTCCGCCGCAGCGGCGCGCTGATGGGCACGGCGCTCGCCGCAGTGGCGCTGGCGGCGTTGGCTGTGAGCCAGTTTCCGCGCAGTTTCCTGCCCGCGTTCAACGAGGGCACGCTGACGGTCAACGTCCTGCTGAATCCGGGTACCTCGCTGGAAGAGTCGACCCGCATCGCCACGCTGGCCGAGCGGCTGGCCCGTCAGGTGCCGGAGGTGTCGCAGGTGGGGCGCCGCACCGGTCGGGCCGAGCTCGACGAGCACGCCGAAGGGGTGCATTACACCGAGATGGACGTGGATCTGCATGCGTCGGGGCGCCCGCGCGAGGCCGTCATTGAAGACCTGCGGGCCCGGCTCGCCGTGTTGCCCGCGACGGTCAGCATCGGGCAGCCGATTTCGCATCGACTGGATCACCTGCTGTCGGGTGTGCGCGCACAGATCGCGCTGAAGGTGTACGGCGATGACCTGGACACGCTGCGGGCCGCAGCCGAGCAGCTGCGCACGCGGCTGGCTGCAGTGCCTGGTGTGGCCGACCTGCAGATCGAAAAGCAGGTGCTGATTCCGCAGCTCAAGATCCGGCTGGATTACGACGCAGCAGCCCAGTACGGCGTGGCGCCGGGCGCCGTGCTGCGCAGCCTGCAGCAGCTGATCGAAGGCGAGCGCATCACGCAGGTGGTGGACGGCCCCCGCCGCATCGACCTGGTGGTGCGGCTGTCGGACGCTGCCCGCGAGCCCGAGGCCTTGCGCCAGCTGTTGGTGCCCACGCCGCGCGGGCCGGTTCCGTTGTCCAGGCTGGCCACGGTGGAGGAGGGCGATGGCCCGAACCAGATCGGGCGTGAGAACGGCCGGCGCCGCATCGTGCTGTCGGCCAATGCACAGGGGCGTGCGCTGTCGGCCGTGGTGGCCGACATCCGGCAGACCGTGGCCGACACGCCGCTGCCCGCAGGCTACTTCACGGCGCTGGAAGGCCAGTTTCAGGCGCAGGAGCAGGCGGCCCGGCTGATCGCGTTGCTGGCAGCCGTGGCGCTGTCGCTGGTCTTCATGGTGCTCTACAGCCGGTATCGCTCGGTGGTGCTGGCGCTCATCATCATGGGCAACATCCCGTTGGCCCTGGTGGGCAGCGTGATCGCGCTGGCCTTGTCCGGGCAGCCGCTGTCGGTGGCCGCGCTGGTGGGCTTCATCACACTGGCTGGCATCGCCACGCGCAACGGCATCCTCAAGATCAGCCACTACATCAACCTGTGCGCCTATGAAGGCGAGCGCTTCGGAGACGCGATGATCGTGCGCGGCTCGCTGGAACGCCTCACCCCCGTGCTGATGACGGCGCTGGTGGCCGCCTTTGCCCTGGTGCCGCTGCTCCTGGCGGCCGATGCCCCGGGCAAGGAGGTGCTGCATCCGGTGGCGGTGGTGATTTTCGGCGGCCTGGTGAGCTCGACCCTGCTCGACACGCTGCTGACCCCGGTGATGTACCGGCGCTGGGGCGAGGCCCCGACGCGCAGCCTGATCGATGCCCGTACGGGCGAACGCTTCTGAACCACGCAAGAAAGGACTCGACCATGAAACGATGGATTCGCACCGCCGCCCTGATGCTGTCTGCCCTGTCGATGGGCGCCGGCAGTCCGCCGGCCCTGGCCCACGACGACGCCGCGCTGGACCGGATGCAGGCGCCCCACGGTGGCCAGCTGCGGGCAGCGGGGGCGCTGCACTATGAACTGGTGCTGGCGCCCGTGGGAGCCACCGGCAAGAGCCTGCCGGTGGCCGTGTACCTGACGGACCACGGCGGCAACAAGCTCCCCAGCGAGGGCGCCACGGGCACCGTCACCCTGCTGGGCCAAGGCCAGAAAACGGTGGTCAAGCTCATGCCGGCCGGCGACAACCTGCTCAAGGGTGAAGGCGCCTATGTGCCGGCGCCGGCCCTCAAGGCCATCGTGTCGGTGACCCCGAAGGGCCAGGCCGCCGCGCAGGCCCGCTTCACACCCTATGCCAGCGCGGCCACCAAGCCTGCGGAAGGGCATGCCGGGCATGACCATGGTGACCACACCGGGCACCGGCACTGAGCGCCACGACACCGGCCCCATGCAAAACGCCGCTGAAGCCTGACAGGCTCGCGGCGGCGTAGGGGGCGTCTGGTGGACCGAAGGAGGATCGAACTCCCGACCTCTGCATTGCGAACGCAGCGCTCTCCCAGCTGAGCTATCGGCCCTTGAGCAAAAAGTTTAGCAAAAAGCGGCCGGATCGCGCGTCAGGGCGTTCCCGGCGGCTGGCGCTCCTGCAAGGTCTTGAACAGGGCGGACTGGTCCAGCTCGGCCAGTCCGTGGTCCACGCCATCCTGGTAGAGCCGGGTCAGCAGCTCGGTGATGGGGGCGTTGAACCCCAGTTGCCCGCCCGTGTGAAGCGCGTTGCGCAGGTCCTTGAGCTGAATCGCCATCGATCCCCGCTTGGCGAAGTCGCTTTCGACCATGCGCAGCCCGTGCACTTCCAGGATGCGGCTTTCTGCAAATCCGCCGCGCAGGGCTTCGCGCACCTTGGCCGGGTCGGCACCGCCACGCTCGGCCAGCAGCAGTGCTTCGGCCACGGCACCGATGGTGATGCCCACGATCATCTGGTTAGCCAGCTTGGTGAGCTGGCCAGCGCCGGCCGGCCCCACGTGCACCGGCCGTCCCAGCACGTTCAACACCGGCAATGCGCGCATGAAGGCCGCCTCGTCGCCACCCGCCATGATGGCCAGGGTGCCGGCTTCGGCGCCCAATGTGCCGCCTGATACCGGGGCATCCAGCGCGGCCACCTCGATGGCGGCCAAGCGGCGAGCATGGTCCTGGGCCTGCTCGGGCAGGATCGAGCCCATGTCGATCACCAGGGTGCCGCCTCGCAGGCCGTGGCAGGCCGCCTCGGGCATGTCGAACAGCACCTCCTGCACCACGCCGCCGTGTTCGAGCATCGTGATCACGATGTCGGCACGGGCCACGGCCCGGGCGGGGCTGTCGGCCACGCTGGCGCCGTCTGCTTCGAGCGCCAGCGCCTTGTGCCGCGAGCGGTTCCACACCGTCACGGGAAAACCGGCGGCCAGCAGGCGGCGCGCCATGGGCGCGCCCATCAGGCCGCAGCCGAGCAGGGTGATCTGGGTCGTCATGTAAACCATCCGGATGAGCGAGACCCCGGATTCTGGCGCAACACCCTGTTGCCGGCTGGGATCGGTGTCGGTTGTAATCTGCGGACACCGGCGCGCAACCGAGTGTGAAAAATCTCGCACATCGCGGGTAAAGTCGCCTTTCATCCCATGTTTGAAGGGCGTTCACGGTTGTCCTTTTCGGCGAACATCGGCCGCAGACCGGTTCACTGTGCGCCAGGCTGTCGGCGCGCGCGTCCCTCCTACAACAACGATTCTTACCGCGACTGACATGGCCGACACCCCTGCACCGGGCTCGATACCCGGAGGCGACATCGTGGATGCGCTGTTCCGTGCACTGGACCAGCTTGGGCATGGCGTGCTCGTCAAGGAGGTGGCCTCGGGTCGATACGAGCGTGCCAACGAGGCGGCCGCGCGTCTGCTGTTGCAGCCCGGCCAGACCTGGTCGGGGGCGGCCGATGCCGAGCTGTTCGATGCAGCCCAGGCCGTTGCCCTTCGTGCTGCAGACCAGCAGGCGGTGGCCCAGCCCGTGGGCGTGCGTGCCGAACACCGGCTGGAGCTGGGCGGCGAGCGCCGCGAGTTCGTAACCTGGCGCCAGGTGGTGGACGCCGGGCATGGCGCGCGCCTGGTGTCGGTGTGGCAGGACGTGACCGAAGTGCGCCGGAAGGATGCACAGCTGCAGACCGCGCTGGCGCAACTCGAAGAGCAGCAAAAGGCCAACGATGCCCTGCGCCGTGATGTGCAGGACAACCAGGTGCGCGATTCGGTGTCGGGCCTGTACCACCGTGCCCACTTCGAGGAGCAGTTGCGGCGTGAGGCGGACCTGTCCAGCCGGGAGCAGCGGGAATTCGCTCTGGTCGCGGTCGCCATCGACAACCTTGACGAGATCTTGCGGGTACACGGCGCGGAGGCCTGCGAACGCGTGGTCGAGGCCCTGGGCCGCCTGCTGCGTGCCAACACCCGTGCGATGGACTCACCGTGCCGCCTGGGGGGTGACCGCTTCATCGTGCTGCTGTCGGGTGTGGGTCTGGCCACCGCGCATTCGCGCATGGAACAGCTGCGCCGCCAATGTGCTCAGCACATCGTGCCGTACAACGGTCAGCAGATCCCGTTCACGGTCTGCATGGGGATTTCCAGCTTTCCCCACACCGCGGGCGTCGTCGACGAACTGATGCGCAGCGCGGACCGTGCGCTGTCGAGTGCACGGGAGAAGGGCGGCAACCGCATCGCGCTGGCCAGCATCCAGTTCGTGCCGGCACACTGAGTTCGCTGACAGCGCCCAAAAAGAAACGGCCAGTTCACCGAGAGGTGACTGGCCGTTGTGGTGTAAGGGTCCGTCGCAGACTGGTTGCCGCATTCCTGAACCCAGGGGGGATTCAGGTGGGCGAGGTCAGCAGCACTTCGGGTTCATCTGACGCGAGACGATCACACCTGCACTGCAATGTTCCAAGCCCTGGCTCCAAGAGCATCGGTTCAAGGAAATAAAAACAACCACGAACGCGACGAACGATTTCATTCTAAGCGTTCCACCCCCGTGTGCCCGTGCAAAAGCACCACGGTCCAGGGTTTCATTCGGCGATGCTTGACAGCGCGGGGCGATCAGATCAAGTGGCCGTCGTTGTCGAGGGCGTGGTCCAGCCGCTGGATGAGGTTGTCGATGTACTCGGGCGGCGGCAGGCCTTCGCCCTGGGCATCGGAGGCGGCGGCAGGGGCGGGCGCAGCGGGCGAGGCGGCCGGGCGATCGGCCAGGATGTAGGCTAGGTTGAGCGCCGCCAGCACGGCAATGCGCTCTCGGGCCTTCAGCTTGCCGCTGTCGCGGATGGCGCACATCTCGCGGTCGACCTGCGAGACTGCCTGTTTGAGGCGCTCCTCGCCACCCTCGGGGCAGCCCAGAAGGTAGCTCTGCCCCATGATGGAGACTTCAATCTGCTTCATGCGTCAGGCTCGGGCGAAGACGAGGTCGGTTGGGGCAGGCGGTCGATCAGTGCATCGATGCGGGCGCGGGCGGCCGACAGCCGGGCGCGCAGCGAGTCGCGCTCCTGCAGGGTGACGGCCAGCTGCTGCTCGAGCAGCGCGTTGGTGCGGCGCAGTTCCTCGTGGCGCAGCAGAAGGCGCTCGATGCGTTCCGTGAGTTCGTCGATTCTGGACATGGCGGGAGCCCGCGGGTAGGTGGGGGCGCGGTTGCCCGGCCCATCTGCCATTGTAGGGGCCTTACCCTTACAATCCGGCACGTTGGTGCTCGTGCCGGGGTTCTCCCCGGTGCAGTTAAACGGGAAGCAGGAAGGCTCAGACGTCCCCGATGTCGGCCCGACCTGCGCTGCCCCCGCAACGGTCGGCGATCGGGTTCGTCAGGCAACTGCCGCGAACCCCGCTTGTGTTCTCTGCCACTGGGCGCTTGCCTGGGAAGGCCGCACAGGTTGCATCGCCCAGCCCGGATACCGGCCAACAGGGGGTCTGCTGCGCACGCTGTGCGGGGTTGGCCATTCCGCCCGGGGCCTGCGGGGACGCTGGCTGGGGCTCATGTCCTGTTGATCTTTTCATGTCTTTCCTGAACTCGGTGCCACGGGCACCCGGGGTGCGCTCGGTTTTGGCCGTGGCGTGTGGTTTGGTTCTGGTCATGCCGTTCGTGGCGCAGGCGGCCGACTCAGACGATGTCGGCCAGGTGGTGGTGACGGCCAGCCGGGCACCGCAACCGATTTCCCGCGTGTTGGCCGATGTCTCGGTCATCACCCGCGACGAGATCGAGCGCCGTGGCAGCGCCAGTGCCGTGGACCTCATTGCGGCCTTGCCCGGTTTCGAGATCTCCCGCACAGGTGGGCCCGCGTCCATCACCGGGGTGTTCCTGCGGGGCGCCGAGAGCCGGCACCTTCTGGTCCTGATCGACGGTGTCCGGGTGGACACGCAGTCCGGCGCGGGGGGCGCGACGTGGGAAGCCCTGCCGGCCTCGCAGATCGAGCGCATCGAGGTGGTGCGTGGCCCCGCCAGTGCCGTCTACGGCTCGGATGCGATGGCGGGTGTGGTGCAGATCTTCACGCGTCAGGGTCAGGGCCCGGCGCGCGTGGAGGTGGGCTTCGGCGTGGGCACGCTGGGGCTGTGGTCCTCGGATGCCCAGGTGTCCGGCAAGCAGGGCGCGTGGGACTACGCGGTGGGCCTGGCATCCGAGCGTTCGTCGGGCTTTGATGCGCGGGTGAATTCCGTTGCCGGCACCCGCGCTGCGGACAGCGATGGCCATCGCAGCGCCAGTGGCAGCGCGCGCCTGGGCTACGCCCTCAACGAGCGGCACCGTGTGCAGGCCAGTGTGGCCAGTCAGCACATCAACGGCGAGTACGACGCGACGGCGGGATCGACGACGGAGGACCGGTCCATCCATGACCTGGACGCCGCGTCGCTGAATTGGACGGCGCAGTGGCTGCCCGCATGGCGCAGCACCGTCAGAGCCGGCCAGTCCATCGACCGCTACGAGACGCGCCCTTCCTCTTACGTGACCCGTACGGAGGTGCAGAACGCAGCGTGGACGAACGAAGTCAAGTTGGGCGACCATGTCGTGCGTGCCGTGCTCGAGGGACGCAGTGACCGTCTGCTGAATTCGTCGGTCAGCGGAGGGGAGGGCACGCGCCGCGATGGGGCGTTCGGGATCGGGCATGAGTGGCGTCGGGATCGCCTGGCGATCCAGTCCGCGATCCGCGAAGACCACGACAGCGCATTCGGAACCCGTGTGACCGGCTCGGTGGCCGCGGGATGGGATCTGGACCGTACCTGGCGCGTGCGCGGCTCCTGGGGAACGGGCTTCCGGGCGCCCACGCTGTACCAGCGATTCAGCCCGTACGGGCAGGCTGATCTGTTGCCCGAGTCGTCGCGGACCAGCGAGGTCGGGTTGCAGTATCGGGATGGCAGCACGCGCCTGTCGCTCACGATGTTCGACAGCCACGTCACCAACCTGATCCAGTTCGGTGCAGCCGGGGTGTGCGAAAGCGAGTACGGTTGCTACCGCAACGTGGATGCCGCCGTGCTGAAAGGCGTGGAACTGAGCGGGGCGACCACCTGGGCCGGCGTGCGCCTCAGCGCTTCGTGGAACATCGGGTCGCCCAAGAACGCGGAGACCGACAAGCTGCTGGCGCGCAGGGCACGCCAGCACGGGGTGCTGCGCGCCGAGAAGGCGGTGTCGGACTGGCTGGTGGGCGTGAACGTGAAGGCCTCGGGACACCGTTTCGACGACGCGGCCAACACCCGTCCGCTGGGCGGCTATGCCTTGTGGGGCATCGATGCGCAGACCCGTCTGGCGCCCGAGTGGAAGCTGGTTCTCCGTGCGGACAACCTGTTCGACAAGGACTACCAGACAGCACGCAACTATGCCTCTGCACCGCGCACCGTGTTCGTCGGAGTGCGCTGGACGCCGGGGCTGTGAGTGCGTTCGAGGCCATGAACGCGTCTTCGCATCATCTGATCGTCGGCGGCCAGCGCAGCGGCAAGTCGCGTCATGCCGAACGGCTGGCTCAGGCCTGGCTGGCGGCCGACCCGGCACACCGCGTCACCGTGGTGGCCACGGCGGAGGCCTGGGATGACGAGATGCGCGAGCGCATCGAGCGCCATCGGGCCGAGCGGCCTGCTGGCATCGACACCGTGGAGGCGCCGCGCGACCTGTGTGCTGCGCTCCAGGTGGAAGCCCGGCCGGGCCGGCTCATCGTGGTGGACTGTCTGACGCTGTGGCTGACCAACTGGCTGATGCCGGGGGCCGGCGCGCCGGACCTTGCCGCGTGGCAGGCCGAGTGCGACGCCTTGCTGGCCCTGCTGCCCAGACTGCCGTCGCCGGTGGTGTTTGTGTCCAACGAGGTGGGCTGGGGCATCGTGCCCCTGTCACGGGAGGTGCGGGCCTTTGTGGACGAACTGGGGCGGCTGAATCAGGCCGTGGCACGCTGCTGTGGCGAGGTGACCTTGATGGTGGCCGGCCAGCCTTGGACGCGGCCCGTGAGCCTGTCGCCATGACGATGGTCCGGCGTCTCCGTGGCAGGGTCGAACTCCTGGCTCAATGGCTGAGCGGGTCTGCGGCTTTGCTGTGCGCCTTCTGCTGCACGGCGTTGCCGGCGCAAGCGGCCGACATCACGGTGGTGGACGACCGGGGGGTGCGCTCGGTGTGGCCTGCACCACCGCAACGCATCGTCAGCCTGTTGCCCTCCTTGACCGAGACAGTGTGCGAACTGGGGCAGTGTGGCCGGCTGGTGGGCACGGATCGGTATTCCAACCATCCCGCCTCGGTGAAGGCCTTGCCCAAGACCGGCGGACTCGATGACGCCAACCTGGAGCAGATCATGGCTTTGCGGCCGGACGTGGTGTTGCTGGCGCTGTCTGCCCGGGTGACGGACCGCCTGGAAGCACTCGGCATCCGGGTGGTCGCGCTGGAGCCACGCACGCATGAAGACGTTCGCCGTGTGGCAGGCAAGCTGGCCCAGTTGCTGGGGCAGCCCGCTGCGGGAGAGCGTCTGTGGGCGCGCGTCGAAGGCGAGATCCATCAGGCGGCCCTTGCGGTGCCAGCGGGATGGCGCGGGCAGCGTGTGTATTACGAGGTGGACAGCGCGCCCTATGCGGCAGGCACTTCGTCCTTCATCGGGCACACGCTGGCGCGGCTGGGGCTGAAGAACATCGTGCCCGAGGCGTTGGGGCCCTTTCCGAAACTGAATCCGGAGTTCGTCGTACGGGGCGATCCCCAGGTCATCATGGTGTCGGCGCGCAATGCAGCGGCCCTGCCCGCACGCCCAGGCTGGGCGCGCATCCAGGCGGTGCAGCACGGGCGGATCTGCACGTTCTCGGCCGAGCAGGGGGACGTCCTGTCGCGTCCGGGGCCGCGCATGGGTGAGGCCGCGCGGATCATGGCGGGCTGCCTGCAGCGCCTGTCGCCGCCCGCGGGAGGCACCTCATGACGGCATGGCGCTGGGGGGGGATGCTGATCGGAGCGACCGTGGCGGTGCTGGGCGTCAGCCTGCTGGTGGGCAGCACCGGGTGGTCCTTGCCTTTCGGTGCACCGGACGAAACGCTCGCCCATCGGATCGTGTGGGAGATCCGCGCGCCACGCGCCCTCGGGGCCTGGCTGGCCGGCGCCCTGCTGGGCCTGGCCGGGGCTGTCGCGCAGGGGCTGTTCCGCAACCCGCTGGCCGATCCGTATCTGCTGGGCAGCTCCTCTGGCGCGGCCCTGGGGGTGGCCGCCTGTCTGGCGGCCCTGGGCGTGGGGCCGGCGGCCACGGGCTGGGCGATCCGGCTGGGCCTGACGGGGGCGGCGTTTGCCGGTTCGGTGCTGGCCGTGTTGCTGACCCTGGTGCTGGCCCGCGGTGTGCACCATACCCTGCGTCTGCTGCTGGCGGGGGTGGTGGTGGGCGTGGTTCTGGGCGCATGCAGTGCGCTCACCATGCTGCTGGTGCCCGACATCATGCGGGCGATGCAGGCGTTCATGCTGGGCACCACCGGTTTCCTTGGCTGGTCCGCCGTCCAGGTGATGGCCCCGGTGTGTGTGCTGACCGCATGTGTGGCCTGGGGCGGGGCGCGTGCGCTGGACGCCCTGAGTCTGGGGGATGCGACGGCGCGCAGCCTGGGGGTGCGCATGGGCGCAGTCCGTGTGTGGCTGGTGGGCGCGATGGCCCTGGCCACCGGCACCGCGGTGGCGCAGGCCGGGCTGATCTCGTTTGTGGGGCTGGTCGCGCCTCACCTGGTGCGGGGCCGCGTGCCGGGCACGCAGGGGCCGGTGTTGATGCTGTCGGCGCTGGCCGGTGGCTTGCTGCTGCTGGCCGCCGACACCGTGGCCAGGCTGGTGATCGCCCCCCAGGAGTTGCCAGTCGGTGTGCTGACCGCGGTGCTGGGTGGCGCCTACCTGTTGTGGCGGATGCACCGCATGGAGGCGGCAGCATGAAGCCTGTTCTGCAGGCCTGCCTGCACAGTGTGCGGTTGGGCCGCACCCCGGTGCTGCACGACATCGAAGTGAGCTTGCATGCTGGCCGATGGATTGCCGTCGTGGGGCCGAACGGTGCGGGCAAGTCGACGCTGCTGCGGGCCCTGGCCGGGCTCCTGCCCGTGACAGGCGAGGTCACTCTGCTGGAGCGACCGCTGTCGGCGTGGCCTGCGGCCGAGCGTGCGCGCACGCTGGCATGGCTCGGCCAGGCGGAAGTGGGTGGGGAGGACCTGCGCGCGCAGGATGTGGTGATGCTCGGACGCCTGCCTTACCAGGCCTGGCTGGCCGCGCCCGATGCCACCGACCACGCGGCCGTGGAGGCCGCCATGCGGCAGACCCAATGCTGGGCATGGCGGGGCCGGCGCATGGGGGCCCTGTCGGGTGGTGAGCGGCAGCGGGTGTTGCTGGCCCGCGCGCTGGCGGTGGGGGCACCCCTGCTGCTGATGGACGAGCCCCTGGCCCATCTGGATCCGCCGCATCAGGCCGATTGGCTGGACACCGTTCAAGGGCTGTGCGCCCAGGGCGTGACCGTGGTGAGCGTGCTGCATGAACTCAACATGGCGCTGCAGGCCGACGAACTCATCGTGATGGCAGACGGGCGTGTGCGGCACCATGGCGCTGCGGGCAGCTCCGAATCCCAGCGGGCGCTGTGCGCCGTGTTCGATCACCGCGTGCGGCTGGTTCAGGTGGAGGGCCACTGGGTGGCCTTGCCTGTCAGCGGCGCTGATGCAGGATCATGACGTGAGCGTGCAGAACTCGGTGCAGTGCCCTGCGCTGCTCATCGGTGCTCCGGCCTCCGGCCAGGGCAAGACGACGGCCACGGCCGCTCTGGCTCGGTGGCATGTCCAGCAGGGGCGACGAGTCCGCGTGTTCAAGACGGGGCCTGACTTTCTCGATCCCATGGTGCTGTCGCGCGCATGCGGCCTGCCTGTGCAGCAGCTCGACCTGTGGATGGGCGGTGAAGCGCACTGCCGGCAACTGCTATGGGAAGCGGCGCAGGACGCCGACGTGATCCTGGTGGAAGGGGTGATGGGCCTGCATGACGGCAACCCGTCATCCGCCGACGTGGCGATGCGACTGGGGCTGCCTGTGCTGGCCGTGATCGACGCAGGGGCCATGGCGCAGACCTTTGGTGCACTGGCCCTCGGCTTGGCCACGTATCGCCCGGGCCTGCGGATGGCTGGGGTGCTGGCCAACCGCGTGGCGAGCGCCGGCCATGCGCAGATGCTGCGCGAGAGCCTGCCGGAGGGCATGCGGTGGTTCGGGGGACTGCCGCGGGACGAGGCGATCGGGCTGCCGTCCCGCCACCTGGGGCTGGTGCAGGCCGATGAGGTGGCCGATCTGGAGGCGCGGCTGGACCGCGCCGCGCAGGCCCTCGGAGCGCTCGAGCCCGAGATGCCGGCACCGGTCACGTTCGCGCCGCCCCCAGAGGCGCCGCCCGAGGCGCGCTTGCCGGCGGACCGCCCCTTGCTGGGCGTGCGTATCGGTGTGGCGCAGGACGAAGCCTTCGCTTTCCTCTATCCGGCCAATCTGGCCACGCTGCGGGCGCTGGGTGCCGAGCTGGTGGTGTTTTCGCCGCTGCACGACGAAGCCCTGCCCTCGGTGGACGCCCTCTATCTGCCTGGAGGCTACCCTGAGCTGCATCTGAGCCGCCTGGCCAGCCACACGGCCATGCGCATGGCCATCGGACGTCACCATGCCGAGGGTCGTCCCATCGTGGCCGAATGCGGTGGGATGCTCGCATTGCTCGATGGCCTGTGTGATGCCAGCGGGCAGCGCGCGCCCATGTGGGGCCTGCTGCGTGGCGAGGGCGCCATGCAGGCCCGCCTGGTCAATCTGGGCCTGCATGCGGTGGCGTTGCCCGAAGGCACGGTGCGCGGGCACACCTTTCACCATGCAGCGGTCTCGGGCGACGGGCCCGCCGCGCTGCACACCACGGCACAGCGCCACCATGGGCGACCGGAGTCGGTGTACCGGCAAGGGCGCCTGTTCGCGTCCTTTCTTCACCTCTATTTCCCCTCCAACCCGAAGGCCATCGCGGCCCTGTTTCAACCCTGATCCTCGAGGTCCCTCATGCAGATTGAAAAACCCCCGGTCGACCGGCAGGTCGAGAAGCCCGAAGGTGAGCGGCGCGGTCTGGTTCTGATCCACACCGGCGACGGCAAGGGCAAGAGCACCGCGGCGTTCGGCCTGGCACTGCGAGCCCACGGCCGTGGCAAGGCGGTCAAGATCTACCAGTTCATGAAGGTGCCGTCGGCTCGCTTCGGTGAACACCGCATGTTCGAGCAGCTCGGCGTGCCCATCGAAGGGCTGGGCGATGGTTTCAGCTGGAAGAGCAAGGACCTCGAGCACTCGGCGCAGCTGGCGCGAGATGGGTGGGCCCGTGCGGCGGCCACCATCCAGGGCGGCGAGCACTTCATGGTGGTGCTCGACGAGATCACCTATCCGATCCGCTATGGCTGGCTGGATCTGCAGGCGGTGATCGACGTGCTCACGAGCCGCCCTTCGCACGTCAACGTCGTGCTGACGGGGCGCGGCGCCCCGCAGGAACTGGTGGACGTGGCCGACACCGTGACGGAGATGAAGCTGATCAAGCACCACTACAACGCCGGCGTGCCCGCGCAGCGCGGCATCGAGGACTGATCCGCACATGGAGGGGCTTGCCACCTTGCCGGCAACTGTGACGCTGGCCACTGCCGTGTGCGTGGCCCTGGTGATCGACCGCCTGTTCGGCGAGCCGCCGGCATGGGCTCACCCGGTGGTGGCGATGGGGCGTTACCTGGACTGGTTCGGGCCGCGCTTGTGGCGTCTGCCCGCGGTCACAGCGCGCCTGGGTGGCGCACTCGCATGGTACTTGGGGGCCGTGCTGGTGTTGGCAGCCGCGCTCGTGCTCGACATCGGGGTGACGGCAGTGACCGCCGCGACTGAGGTGGCGCCGATGCCGTCGATGCTGCGCGGCGTCCTGCTCGGCGTGCTGCTCAAACCCTTGTTGTCATGGCGCATGTTGTGCGATGAGGTAGAGGCAGTGGATCAGGCACTGAGCCACTCTCTGGATGCCGGGCGATGCCGGTTGGGCTGGCTGGTGAGCCGGGATACGGCAGCGCTCGATGAAGCCCAGGTGCGCGAGAGCGCCATCGAGTCTCTGGCCGAGAACCTCAACGATTCCGTGGTCGCGCCGCTGTGCTGGTTTCTGGTGGCGGGCTTGCCAGGCGCTGCCTTGTACCGCTTTGCCAACACGGCGGATGCGATGTGGGGCTACCGTGACCATCGCCTGTGGATGGGGCAATGGGCGGCACGGGTCGATGACCTGCTGTCATGGCTGCCTGCCCGTGCGACCGCCCTGATGCTGTGGCTGGCCGCCGGCCGCCGGCCTGACTGGCGCGCCATGCGTGCAGAGGCCGCACACACCCCATCCCCCAACGGGGGTTGGCCCATGGGCACCATGGCGCTGCTGTTGGGCGTGCGGCTCGGCAAGCCGGGCGTGTACACGCTTCATGCTGCGGGACGAGCTCCGTCCAGCGAGGATGTCCGGCAAGCCTGTCGGTGGGCGGGCAGGGCGGTGTTGTTGTCTGCGGCCCTGCTGGTGGCAGGACAGGGCGTGTACGAGGGCCTCGCGCATGTCTGACCGGATGGTGCAGCACGGCGGACCAGATGGCGGAGCGGCCATCCACTGGGACTTTTCGACCAATGCCAATCCGCTGCCGTTGCCCGATGCACTCGTGCAGGCGCTCAATGCGGCAGACCGGCGCCGCTACCCCGACCCCGGGTATGCGGCCTTGCGTGAGCAGCTCGCGGGCAGGTGGGGATGTCGCGCGGGTGATGTGCATGTCACGGCGGGCAGCGCAGAAGCCATCCGGCGGCTCACGCTGGCGGCGCGGTTGCAGGGCGTGCACCAGGTGTGGGTGCCCGAGCCCGGTTATGGCGACTATCGGGCGGCGGCCGAGGCCCTGGGCATGACCGTCCGGGGATGGCGCACAGAGGCCGAACTGCGAGCGGCACTGGAGCGGCATGGCAGTCTCACGGAACCGGTGCTGTGCTGGCTGTGTGATCCGAACAACCCCACCGGCGACAGCCTCTCGACTGACACCGTGCAGGCCCTGGTGGCCGCATTGGACGCTGGCGCCAGGCTGACCGTGGCGCTGGATCGGGCCTACTCGCCCCTGCGCCTGCGCGGCGAAGACCCGGTTGTCTCGCGGTGCGCCGTTCGGTTCTGGCAGCTGTGGTCGCCAAACAAGGCACTCGGTGTGACGGGCGTGCGGGCCGGGGCCATGCAGGCACCCAGCCTGCCGGCGGGGCTGGTGACGGCCTCGTGGCACGCCGAGGTCGCGCGCTCGGTGGGCTTGCTGGCGCCCAGCTGGGTGCTGTCCGCCGAAGGCGTGGCCCTGCTGCAGGCCTGGCACACCGAGCCGGTCCAGAACTGGCTTGCCGATGCGCGCCTGACGCTGGCCGAATGGGCCGCCATGCAGCGGGCCATGCTGACCGCGCGAGGCTGGCACTGTGCGCCGTCCGATACGCCGTTCTTCATGGCTACGCCGCCGTGGTTGCATCACCGAGGCCCGGAGCCCACCGGACTCGATCGGTCCTTGCAACTCGATGTCAGGCTGCGGGCGCGCGGCATCCGACTGCGCGAGGCGACGAGCTTCGGGCTGCCCGGTGTGTTCCGGCTCAGCGCGCAGGCCCCCGTGGCCCAGCGTGTGCTGCTGGATGCGCTCGGCCACTGGCGCCCGGGCCCGCAGGAGGGC
This sequence comes from uncultured Aquabacterium sp., assembly GCF_913773725.1. Taxonomy (GTDB): domain Bacteria; phylum Pseudomonadota; class Gammaproteobacteria; order Burkholderiales; family Burkholderiaceae_C; genus Aquabacterium. The sequence continues at coordinate 15,314 of NZ_CAJYGK010000094.1, forward strand.
CTCCCCCATCACGATCAGGAGCGTTCCACATGAAGGGCAAGGCCGTCATGGTGCTGGGTACCACCAGCGGTGCCGGCAAGAGCTGGCTGGCCACGGCGTTGTGCCGCTGGTATGCGCGCCAGGGGCTCAAGGTGGCACCGTTCAAGGCGCAGAACATGAGCAACAACGCCCGGGTGGTGCCCGGCTTGCGGGGTGTGCCGGGCGAGATCGGCAGCGCCCAGTACTTCCAGGCCCTCGCTGCGCGCACGGTGCCGGACGTGCGCATGAACCCGGTGCTGCTCAAGCCGGAGCATGACACGGGAAGCCAGGTCATCGTGATGGGCGAGGTGCGGGACGACCTGCGCGCCATCCCCTGGCGTGAGCGCAGCGAGGCGCTGTGGCCGCACGCCCGGCAGGCGCTCGATGAGCTGCAGGCCCGCCACGATGTGGTCGTGATCGAAGGGGCCGGCTCGCCGGCCGAGATCAACCTGCATCGCAATGACTTCGTCAACATGCGCACGGCGCGCCACGCAGCGGCAGCCTGCCTGCTGGTGACCGACATCGATCGGGGGGGCGCGTTTGCCCACCTGTACGGGACGCATCAGCTGCTCCCGGCTGAAGAGCGGGCCCTGATCCGCGGCTTCGTGCTGAACCGGTTTCGTGGCGACGCCGCGCTGCTGGCGCCGGGGCCTGACCAGCTTTCGGCGTTGACCGGTGTGCCCACGGTGGGCGTGCTGCCCATGTGGCGGGGGCATGGGTTGCCCGAGGAAGATGGGGTGTTCGATGACGCCCCGAGCCGAGGAACAGAGCCCGGGCTGCTGCGCGTGGCCGTGGTGGCCTACCCGCGATTGAGCAACCTGGACGAGTTCCAGCCTTTGCGCACGGCGCCGGGTGTGCGCCTGACCTGGGCGCGTCACCCTCGCGATCTGGACGGCGCGGACTGGGTGATCCTGCCTGGCTCCAAGCACACGCGGGCCGACCTGCGCTGGTTACGCACGCAGGGGCTGGCTGATGCTGTGGTGGCCCATGCCCGGGCCGGGCGGGGCGTGCTGGGCGTGTGTGGCGGCCTGCAGATGCTGGGCAAGGCCGTGTGCGATCCGGACGGCATCGAAGGGGCTCCAGCCCAGGCCGAGGCCGGACTCGGCCTGCTCGATGTGACAACGACCTTCGATCGGCGCAAGCAATTGCGCACCACTTCGGCCTCGTTCGGTGGCCCAGGTGAACTGGCCACACCGTGGTCCGCGCTGGCCGGCGTTTCGGTCCAGGGCTATGAAATCCACCATGGCCGCACCGCCTTGGCGGGCGCCGGTTCGCGCACCGCGGCCGTGCTGCACAACGCGGCTGGCCAGGCGCTTGGCTGGGCGCAAGGGCCGGTGCTGGGTGTCTACCTCCATGGCCTGTTCGAAGACGCAGCGGCCATGCGCGCCCTGTTCGGGCAGCGTGCGCCTGTCCTGGATCAGGTGATGGACGGCCTGGCCGACTTCGTCGATCGCCACATGAACCCGGGCGTGCTGCAACGCCTTCTTGAGTCCCGTTGACCCCGCATGATGACCTCACTCGACCGCATCTCCGATCTTGCTCGGCCCGATCTGGCCGCCCGACTGCAACACCGACTGGATCAGAAGACCAAGCCACAAGGCTCATTGGGTGAGCTGGAGACGCTGGCCTTGCAGATCGGCTTGATCCTGCAGACCGATGAACCTCGGCTGCAGCAGCCCCAGATGGTGGTGTTCGCGGGCGATCATGGTCTGGCCGCACGGGGCGTTTCGGCGTTCCCGAGTGACGTGACCTGGCAGATGGTCGAGAACTTCCTGTCTGGTGGTGCCGCGGTCAGTGTGCTGGCGCGACAGCATGGTCTGGCCTTGACGGTGGTCGATGCCGGCGTGGCCCGCGACATCGCCCCGCGCGACGGCCTCCAGATCCGCAAGGTGGCCCCCGGCACCGTGGATTGCACGCAGGCCCCGGCCATGACGCGGGCTCAGTGCGAGGCCGCCTTGCAGGCGGGGGCCGAGGTGGTGAGCGGGCTGCCCGGCAACGCCTTGCTGATAGGCGAGATGGGCATCGGCAACACGTCGAGTGCCGCGCTCATCATGAGCCGCCTGACCAGCATACCGCTGGTGCAGTGCGTGGGCCGAGGCACGGGGCTGGATCAGGCTGGTGTCGCCCGCAAGCTGGCGGTGTTGGACGCCGCCTTGCACCGGCACGCCGAGGTCCGCGAGCCCCTGGCGGTGCTGGCGGCCTTCGGCGGTTTCGAGATGGCGATGATGTGCGGCGCCGTACTGGAGGCGGCCGCGCAGAACCGCGTGATCGTCGTCGATGGCTTCATCGCCAGCAGTGCCGTGCTGGTGGCGCAGGCGCTGCAACCCCGTGTGCTGCAGCGCTGCATCTTCGCGCACCAGTCCGACGAAAGTGGCCACGCGCGCATGCTGGCCCACATGGGTGTGCGCGGCTTGCTGCAGTTGGGCCTGCGCTTGGGCGAGGGTTCGGGCGCAGCGCTGGCCTGGCCCCTGCTCGAATCGGCCTGCCGCATCCTGCGCGAGATGGCCAGCTTCGAGTCGGCCGGCGTCAGCCAGCGCGATGCGGATGCGTCCGGTGCATGATGGGCAAGGCATGATGACGGCGTATTGTTCCGTTTGCCAGATCCGATGAACGCCTTGCTCCACCAGTTGCGCCTGTTCTTCGTGGCGCTGCAGTTCCTGACCCGCGTGCCGACGCCGGCGTGGGTGGGGTTCGAGCCCGGCTGGCTGCAGACCTGTCTGCGCTACTTTCCCCTCGTGGGGGCGCTGATCGGCCTGAGTGGGGCGCTGGTGCTGGCCACGGCGGCAGCGTGGTGGCCACCCGCCGTGGCCGTCGTGCTGAGCATGGCCTTCACAGTGTGGCTGACAGGCGGCTTTCACGAAGATGGCTGGGCCGACACCTGTGACGGCCTGGGTGGTGCCGTCGACCGCGCCAAGGCCCTGCTCATCATGAAGGACTCGCGCCTGGGCAGCTACGGTGCACTCGGGCTGATTGGCATGCTGGGCCTGAAGGCCACGGTGCTGACGGCCCTGCTCACCCCCTTGCACAACGAGCAGGCGAGCGCCGAAGCCAGCCACATTCGGGCGGTGTTGCTGGCGTGGACCATGATGGCGCTGGTGTGGTGCCACGCGGCCTCGCGCCTGGTCCCTGTTCTGTTGACCGGCCTGCTGCGGTATGCCGGTGACATCGACCACGCCAAGGCCAAGCCGCTGGCCATGCGGGTCGATCGCATCACGCTGGTGTCCGCCGTGCTGACCACCGCCGTGGTGGCCTTGATGCTGTGGCTGCATTTCTGGCAGGCTGCCTGGCCGACGGGCACGCTGCAGGTGGCGCTGGGCCGCAGCGCACTGGCCATGGCATTGGCCCTGGGCCTGTGCTGGCACTGGTTCCGGCGCCGCCTGGGCGGCTACACCGGCGACACCTTGGGGGCCAGCCAGCAGCTCGCCGAAGTGGCCGGCCTGCTGGCCTGGCTCACGGTGGTGCACCCCGTGTCATGACGCCAGTGTTCGAACCGTCGGCGCGGTCTCTCGCTCAGGGCCTGAGCGCCTGGGTCATGGCGTGGCGGCATCCCCAGCCCATGGGCGCCGCAGGCCGTTGCATCGGCCGGACCGATCTGCCTGTGGACCGCCGTAAGGCCCGCCGTCTGGCGCACCGCATCCGCCAGGCTGCCCGGCGGCACGGCTGGCCCCGCGTCGTTCACACCTCCTCGCTGCAGCGCTGTGCGCTTGTCGGGCGGCAGCTGCGGCGCTGGGGCTGGCGGCATGTCGTGGACGACGACTTGATCGAAGCCAGCTTCGGCGCCTGGGACGGACGGCCGTGGGCGCAGATCCCCTGGGGCGAAGTCGATGCCTGGTGCGCCGATTTCGCAGGCCACGCACCCGGTGGTGGCGAGTGCCTGCGTGACGTGATGGCGCGGGTGGCCGCGTGGCCAGAGGCGGAGGCATCGCCCACCGGGTTGCCGGCTCCGCCCCGGCTGGTGGTGGCGCACGCGGGCTGGATGCTCGCGCGCCGCTGGCTGCTGACGCACCCGGGCTTGCCGGCCCGGGCGGCCGACTGGCCCCGACCCCCGGCTTACGGCACCTGCTGGTCGCTCGGCCCGTCGTTGGCGGCCTCGTCGCCGTAATCGGTGTCCATCGAACCGGCTTCCAGTCCCTGCTCCTGCAGCCAGCGCACCAGCACGGCTTCCTGCCCGTGGGTCACGATCACCCGCTCTGCCCCCGTCGCCGCAATGGCGCCCACCAGCCCGGGCCAGTCGGCGTGGTCTGACAGCACGAAGCCGCGGTCCAGCCCGGCTCGGCGACGCGCACCGCGCAGCTGCATCCAGCCCGACGCCATGGCGTCTGATGCGCCGGCCAGCGTGCGGGCCAGCGGCCCGCGTGCCGCGCTGGGCGGGGCCAGCACCAGGGCCTGTCGCCACAGCGTCTTGTCCCTGACCTCGCTGAAGCGCAGGGTGGATGGCAGGGGCACGCCTTCGGCACGGTAGGCCGCATTCAAGGGCTCGACGGCGCTGTGCACGACGATGGGGCCGATGGCCGGATCCACGCCGGCCAGCAGCCGCTGGGCCTTGCCGAAGCTGTAGCCCAGCAGCAGCGACGGTCGGCCTGCCGCGGCATTGCCTTGCCACCACGCGTTGATCTCGGCGAAGACCTCGGCCGAGGGGCGCCAGCGGTAGATCGGCAACCCGAACGTGGATTCGGTGATGAAGCAGTGACACCGCACGGGTTCGAAGGGGGCACAGGTGCGGTCGGGCTCGGTCTTGTAGTCGCCGGAGACCACCCACACCTGCCCGCGCCAGGCCAGCCTGACCTGGGCCGAGCCCAGCACGTGGCCAGCAGGGTGCAGCGACACCGTCACCCCCTGAACCTGAAGCGTCTGACCATAGGCCAGCGTCTGCAGCGCGATGTCGCCCAGGCGCGCGCGCAGCACCCCTTCGCCCGGTGCCGCGCACAGGTAGGCGCCATGGCCGCCGCGGGCGTGGTCGGCGTGGGCGTGCGTGATGATCGCGCGGTGCACGGGCCGCCAGGGGTCGATGTAGAAGTCGCCGGGCGGGCAGTACAACCCTTCCGGGCGGCGGACGACCAGATCGGCCTGCGCGGAGGCGGAGGAGGGCTCGGGCAGGGTCGGCATGGCGCGCTCAGTATCGCCCCGTGACACCTGACAGGCGCAGATAGGCCTGCGCGAGCCAGGCCACCGCCCGCCGCCGCAGCCGGCCGCGCCAGCCGGGGTCGTGGTCCGGCCAGGGGGGCACCTCGTTGCTGAGCGCAAAGTCCTCGGCCAGCGAGGCGTTGAGCTCGCTGACGAAGGCCCGGTCGCGCACGATCAGGTTGGCTTCGAGGTTGAGCACCAGGGACAGCGGGTCGAGGTTGGACGAGCCGATCGTGGCCCAGCTGTCGTCCACGCTCAGCACCTTGGCATGCAGAAAGGCCGCCTGGTACTCATGGATGTGCACGCCGTGCGCCTGCAACTCGGCGTACAGGGCCTGCGCGGCGACGGCCGCGATGCGGAAATCGGGGCGGCCCTGCAGCAGCAGCCGCACCCGCACGCCGCGGGCCGCAGCCTGGCGCAAGGCCAGCCGGAAGGCGCGGCGGGGGTAGAAGTAGGGCGTGACGAGGTCGACGCGCTCGCGGGCGTGGTGGATGGCCTGCAAGGCCGCCCGTTCGATGGTGCGGCGCTGGCGGAGGTTGTCCCGCATCACGAAGGCGCAGCGCACGGGTTCCTGCCGCAGTGCGGCGCGCGCCAGGCGCCCCTGCTCACTCGGGCGCAGCCGCAGGCGCGCGTCCTGCCAGAGCTGGCGCAGCCGCGCCACACGGCCCGGCCCCTGTGCCCACTGCAGCAGTTCGTCGCGCCAATCCCGTCCGAAGCGCGCGCGCGTCCACATGGCCATGGCTGTGTGCTGCATCGGAATCACCGCCGGCCCCTGCACCGCCAGTGCGTAGTCCAGCCGGGGCGCGTTCTGCCAGCCATGGTGGCCGTCGTAGCGGTCGTCGATCAGGTTGATGCCGCCGACGAAGGCCTGGGCGTCGTCGACCACGAACAGCTTCATGTGCATGCGCCGCCAGGCGCCGGGGTCGGTCAGGCCCCACACCTTGTGCAGGGGCCGAAAGTGAGCCATCTGCACGCCCGCGGCCTTCATGTCCTGCCACAGGCTGGTGGGCGCCAGGTTGGAGCCCACCGCATCGACCACCATGTGCACGGCCACCCCTCTGCGTGCGGCGCGCATCAGAGCGGCCAGCACCTGCCCGCTCTGGCCCAGGGGGGACACTAGGTAGCATGCCACCCACACCTGGTGACGTGCGGCGTCGATGGCTTCGCGCAGGGCGGGGAACAGCGTCTCGCCGCCCCGCATCAGGGCCACAGCATTGCCGCCGGTGAACACCGGCCGGCGCTGCGCGTACCAGGACAGCCGCTCCAGCGCGTCGGGGTCGTCGACGTGCTGCATGGGGCGTCAGGTGGCCAGCTCGAACTCGGCCACCAGCGGCAGATGATCCGACAGCCGGGCCCAGGTCTGGCCCCGCGGCACCATCACCGACAGACAGCGCAGGCCCCGGGTGTAGACCCGGTCGAGCGCCAGCACGGGCACCATCGAGGGGTAGGTCGCCACCCGGGGCTCCCCATCCCGGCCGGCTCGCGACAGCCCGGCGCCCGCCAGAATCAGGTCGAGCTTTTCGTTCCAGTCATTGAAGTCGCCCGCGACGATGACCGGCGCCCCGGGGGGCAGTTCCGTGGCCACCAGCGCCGCCAGGCGCTCGGCCTGGCGCACCCGGCTCGCGTGGATCAGCCCCAGGTGCACCACCACCACGTGCACCTCGATGCCCTGCCACTGCACCGGCACGTGCAGCAGGCCGCGCTGCTCGAAGCGGTGGTCCGACACGTCGTGATGGCCGATGTCGCCGATCGGCCAGCGCGCCAGCAGCGCGTTGCCATGCTCACCCTGCCGGGTGATGGCATTGGTGCGGTAGGCCACCTCGTAGCCATCGGGCGCCAGGTACTCGGCCTGCGGCTGCTCCGGCCAGGCCCCCGGGCCGAAGCGCGTGTGCGAGAACCGCCGCGCCTCGGCATGGTTGAAACGCCGCACCTCTTGCAGGCAGACGATGTCGGCGTCCAGGGCCTCGACGGCCAGCGTCAGGTTGTGGATTTCCAGGCGCTTGCCCGGTCCCATGCCGCGCACGCCCTTGTGGATGTTGTAGGTGGCGACACGCAGGCCGCCTTCACCCAGGCTGGACGGCGGCAGATAGGTCGAATTCAGCGGATTCAGCACGGTCGGTCTCCGGCCGGATCAGCGCGAGGCCATGCGCTGCGGCAATTGCAGGATGGCTTCGGCGTTGGAGGGGGAAAAGCAGCGGTCGGCCGCTTCGCGCCAGGGCAGCCACACGTGGGCCGTGTGTTCGCTCGGCGCCAGCGTGACGGCGATGTCACGTGGCACGCACAGCCCGAACACGCGTTCGGTGTTGTGCGTGACACCCGGCGCATAGCGGTGGCGCCACACCGGGTAGATCTCGTAGATGTTCTCGATGCCCCAGTCGGTCAGGGCCGATGGCGGCACCTCGGGCGAGCCCACGACGATGCCGGTTTCTTCCTGCACCTCGCGGATCGCGGTGTCATGCCAGGGCTCGTCCAGGCGGTCGAGCGAGCCCGTCACGCTCTGCCAGAAGCCCGGCTGCTTGGCACGTTCGATGAGCAGCACATCCAGGTTCGGTGCGTGGATCACCACGAGCACCGACTGGGGGATCTTCGGGGTGACGGCGGAGACGGGCATCCGCCTAGTTTGTCACAGCTCCGAGCGGTCCCGGATGCGGTGGATGGTGCCGATGTCGACCGTCCACACCAGCCCGTCGCCGATGCTTCCCGTGCCGCAGGCGTCCATGATGGCGTTGCGGATGGGCTCGACCATGTCGTCGCTCGCCAGCACGCAGACCATCAGCTTGGGCGTGAAGTCCGTCAGCTCCTCTTTCACCGTGCGCTTGTCGATCGCCGCCGGGGCCGTGAAGCCCTCGGCCTTGAAGATCGTCACGCCCGGGAAGTTGGGGATGGCCCGCAGCGCTTCCTGCAGACGGTCGAGTCGGGTGGTGCGCACGATGGCGCGGATTTCCTTCATGTCATGTCTCCTGTCAGGCTTCGGCCGGCTTCTCGTCGAACCAGCGGTACAGCGTGGGCAGCACCACCAGTGTGAGCAAGGTCGACGAAATCAGGCCACCAATCACCACGATGGCCAGGGGGCGTTGCACCTCCGAGCCGGGGCCCGTGGCGAACAGGAAGGGCACCAGGCCCAGCAGCGCCACCGTCGCGGTCATCATCACCGGGCGGAATCGCTGCACGCAGCCTTCCCGCACGGCCTCCATCACGCCCATGCCGTCCTCCCGCAGGCGACGGATGCACGTCACCAGCACCACGCCGTTGAGCACCGCGATGCCCCACAGCGCGATGAAGCCCACCGATGCCGGCACGCTCAGGTACTCGCCCGTCAGGAACAACCCGATGATGCCGCCCACTGAAGCGAACGGCAGCACCAGGATGATCAGGCTGGCGAGCTTCACGGAGTTGAACAGCAGGAACAGCAGGAAGAAGATGGCCGCGATCGTCAACGGCACGATGACCGACAGCGTGGCCATTGCGCGTTCCATGTTCTCGAACTGGCCGCCGTACTCGAAGTAGTAGCCCTCGGGCAGCTTGATGTCCTGGTTGATGCGCTGCTGCACCTCGGCCACGAAGCCGGCCAGGTCGCGGCCTTCCACGTTGGCGCCCACCACCACGCGGCGCTTGCCGCCTTCGCGGCTGATCTGCGCGGGGCCATCCACCAGCTTGATGGATGCGACCGAGGACAACGGCACCAGGGCGCCGTCCTGCGCCGTCAGCAGCGTGCGGCCGATGGACCCGGGGGAGCCCCGCGCCGATTCGGGGAAGCGCACCACGACGCTGTAGCGCCGCTCGCCCTCGTACAGCGTGGTCACGTCCTTGCCACCGATGGCGGTCTCGATCAGCGACTGCACGTCGGCCACGTTGATACCGTGGCGCGCGATGGCCTTGCGGTCGATGTCGACGGTCAGGGCCTGCTGGCCGGAAAGCCGCTCGATGCGGATGTCGCGGCTGCCGTCCACGCTCTTGAGCAGGCGGGCCACGTCTTCCGACACCCGGCGCAGCTCGCCCAGCTCGTCACCGAACACCTTGACCGCCAGCTGCGAACGCACGCCGGTCACCATCTCGTCAACCCGTTCCGAGATCGGCTGCGACAGCACGATCTGCACACCCGGGATGGTCGAGAGGCGCTGGCGGATGTCCTCGTCGATCTCGTCCTGCGTGCGCTCGGACTTCGGGTCGAGCAGGACGATGGGATCGGACTCGTTCGGGCCGGCCGGGTCGGCGGGCGATTCACCGCGACCCAGCTTGGACACCACCATGCGCACGCCCGGGACCTCCGAGATGGTCTTCATCGCCGCCATCTCCATGCGGATCGACTCATCGAGCGAGATGCTCGGCACCCGGTTGATCTGCGGCGTCAGTGCGCCTTCCTTCATGGTCGGCATGAAGGACTTGCCCAGCAGCGGGAACAGCGCGAGCGATCCCAGCAGCAGTCCCACTGCAGCCGTCATCGTCACGCGATGTTTGCGCGTGGCGTTGTCCAGCAGCGCGAGGTAGTGGCGCTTCAGGAAGCCGATCAGCCGCGTGTCGTGATCGGCGCCGCCCTTGAGGAAGTAGGAGCACAGCACCGGCGACAGGAAGAGCGACACCGCCAGCGACACCGCCAGCGCCATGGCAATCGTCAAGGCCAGCGGCGCAAACATCTTGCCTTCGATGCCCTGCAGCGTCATCAGTGGCAGGAACACCAGGATGATGATGGCGATGCCGAAGATGGTCGGCGTGGCCACCTCGGTCGTGGCCTGCAGCACGGTGCGCACACGGGCGCCCATGCTGTCGCCGGCCTGACCGAGCTTGTGGTACACGTTCTCCACCACCACCACGGTCGCGTCCACCATCAGGCCGATGGCGATCGCCAGGCCCCCCAGCGACATCAGGTTGGCCGAGATGCCGTAGCGGTTCATCAGGATGAAGGTGGTCAGCGGCGCAATGATCAGCGTGGCCACCACGATCAGGCTGGAACGCACGTCGCCCAAGAAGACGAACAGGATCACGACCACCAGGAAAATGCCCTCGATCAGCACCTTGCCGACGGTCCACAGGGCGGCGTCCACCAGGTCGGTGCGGTCGTAGTAGGGCACGATCTTCAGCCCGTCTGGCAGCATCCCCTTGGTGTTGATCTCCTCGACGCGCGCCTTCACGCGGCCGACGATTTCCTTGGCATTGCCGCCGCGCATCATCAGCACGATGCCCGACACACCTTCCGTGTAGCCACCCTTGATGATGGCGCCCTGGCGCACCTCGCTGCCGATCTTCACCTCGGCCACGTCCTTGACGTAGACCGGCACACCGCCTTCTTCCTTGAGCACGATGTTGCCGATGTCTTCCAGGGTGCGGATCAGGCCCACGCCGCGGATCAGGTACTGCTCGGTGACCTGAGGCAGGATGCCTCCGCTGGTGTTGGCGTTGTTCGATGCGATCGCCTGCACGACCTGCTGTACCGACAGCCCGTAGTGGCGCAGACGGCTCGGGTCCACCAGCGCCTGGTACTGCTTGACGTAGCCGCCCTGCGAGTTGATTTCCGCCACGCCCGGGATTGAGCGCAGCAGGGGGCGCACCACCCAGTCCTGCACAGCACGGCGATCGGCGAGCTCCTGCGGGGTCAGAGCGCGCTGGCCATCGTCGGCCTTTTCCAGCGTGTACTGGTAGACCTCACCCAGGCCGGTGGACACCGGACCCAGCACCGGCACGATGCCTTCGGGCATGCGGGTCGCCACCTCGATCAGCCGCTCGGTCACGAGCTGGCGCGCGAAGTACACGTCGGTCGCGTCGGTGAACACCAGGGTGATGATGGACAGGCCGCTTTTGTTGAGCGAACGCATCTCCTCCAGCCCTGGCAGGCCGGTCATCGCGATTTCGAGCGGCACGGTCACAAAGCGCTCGATTTCCTCGGGCGAACGGCCCGGGGCTTCGGTCGCAATCTGCACCTGCACGTTGGTCACATCGGGGAAGGCGTCCACCGACAGCTTCATCGCTGCGCGCAGGCCGAAGCCGCACACGATCAGCGACAGGACGACCACCACCAGCCGCTGACTGAGCGCGGCCCGGATCATGGATGCAATCATGGGCTTACTCCAGTTCGGCGCGCTTGCGCTCGTTGTTCAGGTGGAAAGCCCCTTCCACGACGATGGGCGTGCCCTCATTCAGCCCGCTGAGCACCGGGCGCATGCCATCGCTGGCCGGGCCCAGTTCCACCGGCGTCAGGCGGAAGCGGTTGGCGGCTCGCTGCACGAAGACGTGGTCGCGGTCGTTGTCGCGCACCACCGCGACGGCGGGCACGGCCAGCGTGTCCACGGTCGAGCCGGCGATGCTCATCGTGGCCAGCATCTGTGGTTTGAGTGCGAGGTCCACGTTTTCCACCTGCGTGCGGATCAGCACCGTGCGCGTCTCCGGTGTCACGGTGTCGGCTACATGGATCACGCGGCCGGACAGGACCTTGCCGATGGCCGGGACCGTGATCTCGACCGACTGGCCCGCCTTGGCGTTGCGGGCGGTCTGTTCGGGAAGCGAACCCACCACCCAGACATTGCTCAGGTCGGCTACCGTGAAGAGCGGGTCACCCGGCTGAGCGACCTGGCCCTGGCTCACCTTGCGCTCGATCACGATGCCCGACTGCGTCGCCACCACGGCAGTGTGCGGGTACAGGCTGCCGGAATCCCGCAGCTTGGCAATCGCCTCGCGCGGCATGCCGACCAGGGCCAGCTGATCGCCCGCTGCCCGCAGTTCTGCGCGGGCGATGGCCAGCTCCGATTCACGGCGTTGCAGTTCGGCCGAGCCGATCACATCGGCCTGGATCAACTGACGAGCCCGCTCGACCGCCCGCTCGGCCAGCTGGGTCGACGCATTGGCACGCAGGTAGGTCAGCTGGGCGGTGGTCAGCTCGGGGCTCGCGACGTGAGCCAGCACCTGGCCCGGGCGAACCCGGTCGCCCACCTCGGCCAGCACGGACGTCACACGGCCCGTGACGCCGGCACCGATGCGCGTCACCTGGCGTTCGTTGGCTTCGATGCGGCCGCTGACCTCCAGGGTCGATGCCACGGCATGGCGGGCCACCTTGTCGATCTTGAAGCGGTCGGCCATCGCCGCCTGGATCACCACCTCCATCGGGTCGGTCGTCGCTGCGGCGTCGGATGCGGCAGACGCGGCGGCAGCCGGGGCCTTGTCGGCAGGCTTGTCGCCACAGCCAGCCAGGGCCAGCACGGACGCCAGGGCCGCGATCCAGGTCAGGGGAAATGCAGGAGTTGTTTTCATGATGGGGAAGAATCAGGGTTGGGTGGCGGGCTGCACGGCATGGCGGCCAGCCAGGGTGTCGAGTTCGATGCGGGCAGCCTGCACCTGGAACCGGGCCTGCAGCAGATCGGCGCGCGCCGAGCGCAGCACGCGCTGAGCGTCCAGCACATCCAGGATTCCGCGCTCTCCGAACTGATAGGCGGCCTGCGCCACCCTCAATGCCGCCTCGGCGTCCTTGACCACGCCTTCGCGCAAGGCCTGCACGCGCAGGCTCGCGATCTCGAGTGCCTGCCACGCCAGTCGGACCTGTTCTCTCATCTCGGCGCGCCGCCCGGCCAGGCGGCCACGCAAGCGCTCCAGATCGGCGCTGGCTTCACCGATGGCCCCCTCGCGCTGGTCGAAGAGGGGGATCTGGACATTGAACCCCACCGTCGACTGCCTGACTTCGGGTTCGTTCGTCTGCCCCACCCGCACTTCCACGCCAGGCAGCCGGCTCGCGCGCGCGCCTCGGAGCTGGGCCTCGGCGCGTTCCACCTCCGTCTGCAGTGCGCGCAGCTCGGGGTTGTCGGTTTCGGCAAGCTGCTGCAAGTCGGTCAGGGCGGGCAGGGGCAGGGCGTCATCCAGTGCGCCACTCAGGGTCCAGCGGGCCGGCAGTTTGCCCGCGGCCAGCCGATTGAGCGCCACCAGCACCTGCTCCGCCTGCAGGCGCGCCGTCTGCAGGCGCTCACGCGCATGCACGATCTCGGCGTCGGCCTTGATCAGCTCGTAGCGGGCGGCTTCGCCGCTGCGCACACGCAGCTGCACTCGCTCACGGACCTGCTCAAGCAGCGCGAGGTTTTCCTCGCTGACCGTCGCTTCCGCCCGGCGCAACAGGTATTGCTTGGCCAGCAGGCGGGTTTCGCTGGCCACGCTGTTGCGTGTCAGTGCCACGGCATGGCCTGAACCACGTGCATAGGCCTGCGCCGCGTCGATGCGGGCGCTGCGCGCGGCCGGGTTTTCGATGAGCTGGGAAATCCCCCAACCCTGAACGCTGCCGGCGGGCGTTCCGGGCATGCGCGCCTGGTTGCGGCCCGTTTGCCACTCGACGCGCGGGTTGGCGTAGGCGCTCGCTGTCTGCACGCCGGCCAAGGCGCCGATGCGGCCTTGCTGCGCGGCAATCAGCTCCGGATTGTGGGTGAGGACGATGTCGAGCAGGGCGTCCACCGACAGGGCCTGTGGCTTGTCGGCCTCTGGCCGTTCCGCAGACGCTGGCGTCGCGCTCGGCGTGCCGTTCGTCGGGGTTGAAGAGGAGGCTGCGGGCTGGGCCTGCGGGGCGGTGGCGGACACCGCCAGACACAGCCCGGACACGGCTGCGGTCAGGGAAGACAGGGAAAAACGGGGCATGAACGGGGGACCACGGGAACGGACCGTGGCGTGGCTGGGAGCTTGACTGGCAAGCGGAGCGTGCGCCGGACGACGGCGGCATCAACCGGACGACACACCTCGCCCGCACCCTCAGGGGCGGGCGTTCAGGCGCGCTGCGGTTGTGGCGGTCGCAGGGGCAGCGTCAGCCAGGGCCCGATGGCCGCGTGACACGTGCTGGCAGGCAGGATGGAGCGGGCGATGACGCAGCGGCTGCCAGCAGGGGGCAGGGGGTGCTGCTCGTCCCATTGGTCTTCCCAGACCGGGGCTGTGGCCCGGGGAGGCAGGGCCTCCAGATCGGGGTCTTCGGTGACCGCGTCGCCCTCGACGATGTCGGAGATCACCTCCTCGACCAGAACCTCTTCCACCACGGCCTCGACCTCGTTGCTGTCCATGACCGCGTGAGCCTGGGCGTGCATCAGCACCGCACAGACCGCCAGGCCTGCGAGCAGCAGAAGTTTCAGCCAGGAGTACGCCGGTTGCATCGAGGGGAGGGGAGGCTAAGGGAAAACGCCCTTGCGCTTTCACCGATACAAGGTGGAAACGATGTTGTAGCCGATTTTGGACATCCCTGCAGGGTCTTGGTGTGTTTCGGCCCCTCAGCTTTACGTTGCGCAACCAAATCCTGGGGTGTCGGGGCCCCGTGCCATGAAAAAAGCCACCCGAGGGTGGCTTGATTTCGTGTTCTGGAACCAGGGCGATCAGGTGGCCGCCGGCGGCTGGCCGGCCTGCGGGTTGCGCAGGCGGATGTGCAGTTCACGCAGCTGCTTCTCGTCGACCAGCGACGGGGCGCCGGTCAGCAGGCACTGCGCGCGTTGCGTCTTGGGGAAGGCGATCACGTCGCGGATGGAGTCCGCCTTGGTCATCAGCGTGACCAGGCGATCCAGACCGAAGGCCAGGCCGCCATGGGGCGGTGCGCCGTACTGCAGGGCATCCAGCAGGAAGCCGAACTTGACCTGGGCGTCTTCCGGCGTGATCTTCAAGGCGCTGAAGACCTTGGACTGCACCTCGGCGCGGTGGATACGGATCGAGCCGCCGCCCAGTTCCCAGCCATTGAGCACCATGTCGTAGGCCTTGGCCACGCAGGCGCCCGGATCGGTGTCCATGAGGTCTTCGTGACCGTCCTTCGGTGCCGTGAACGGGTGGTGCACGGCGTTCCAGCGGTCCTCGTCCTCGTCGTACTCGAACATCGGGAAGTCGACCACCCACAGCGGGGCCCAGCGGTCCTCGAACAGGCCGGCCTTCTTGCCGAACTCCGAATGGCCCACCTTGAGGCGCAGTGCGCCGATGGCGTCGTTGACGATCTTGGCCTTGTCTGCGCCGAAGAAGATCAGGTCGCCGTTCTGGGCTTCCGTGCGCTTCAGGATCTCGGTCAGCGCCGCGTCGTGCAGGTTCTTGACGATGGGCGACTGCAGGCCGTCACGGCCGGCGGCCACGTCGTTGACCTTGATCCACGCGAGGCCCTTGGCACCGTAGATCTTCACGAACTCGGTGTAGGCGTCGATTTCACCGCGCGACATGGCGCCGCCGCCCGGCACGCGCAGGGCCACCACGCGGCCAC
This sequence comes from uncultured Aquabacterium sp., assembly GCF_913773725.1. Classification (GTDB taxonomy): domain Bacteria; phylum Pseudomonadota; class Gammaproteobacteria; order Burkholderiales; family Burkholderiaceae_C; genus Aquabacterium. The sequence goes on from NZ_CAJYGK010000094.1 coordinate 30,636, forward strand.
CCTTGGTGGTGGCCGGCGTCGAGAACACCTTGAAGTCCACGTCCTTCATGACGTCGGTCAGCTCGGTGAACTGCAGCTTGACGCGCAGGTCGGGCTTGTCCGAGCCATACAGGTGCATGGCGTCGGCGTACTTCATGACCGGGTAGGCGCCCAGGTCCACGTTCAGCGCCTTCATGAAGACGTGGCGGATCATGCCTTCGAACATGTCACGGATTTCCTGCTCGGTCAGGAAGCTCGTTTCAATGTCGATCTGGGTGAACTCGGGCTGGCGATCGGCGCGCAGGTCTTCGTCGCGGAAGCACTTGGTGATCTGGTAGTAGCGGTCGAAGCCGGCCACCATCAGCAGCTGCTTGAACAGCTGGGGCGACTGGGGCAGCGCGAAGAACTGGCCGTCGTGCACGCGCGAGGGCACCAGGTAGTCCCGGGCGCCTTCCGGTGTCGACTTGGTCAGCATCGGGGTCTCGATGTCGACAAAGCCGTGCTCGTCCAGGAACTTGCGGGCTTCCATGGCCACGCGGTAGCGCAGCATCAGGTTGCGCTGCATGTAGGGGCGGCGCAGGTCCAGCACGCGGTGCGTCAGGCGGGTGGTTTCCGACAGGTTCTCGTCGTCCAGCTGGAACGGGGGCGTCACCGACGGGTTCAGCACTTCCAGCGTGTGGCCCAGCACCTCGATCTTGCCGCTGGTGAGGCCGGCGTTTTCGGTGCCTGCGGGGCGGGCGCGCACGACGCCAGTCACCTTCAGGCAGAACTCGTTGCGCACGCCTTCGGCGGTCTTGAACGACTCGGCGCGGTCCGGGTCGAACACCACCTGCACCAAGCCTTCGCGGTCACGCAGGTCGATGAAGATCACGCCGCCGTGGTCGCGGCGACGGTGGGCCCAGCCCATCAGCGTCACGGTCTGGCCCATCAGCGCTTCGCTGACCAGACCACAGTAAGTGGTGCGCATTGTCGTGTTCTCTTTCGGAGGTGAATCAGGTGGGCGCAGCGTGGTCGCCGCGCTCCGAACCCTCGATTGTCGTTCAGGATTGGGCTGTCGGCGCACTGGCCGATGTGGCGACAGGGGCCACGGGTCGCGTGCCCGCCGTCGGCGGTGCCACAACGCCCATCGAAATGATGTATTTCAGGGCTTCGTCCACCGACATGCCGAGCTCACGCACATCGGCCCGGGGAACGAGCAGCATGAAGCCCGATGTCGGGTTGGGCGTTGTCGGGACGTACAGCGTCAGCATGTCGTCTGGCAGCTGGCTGGCTACTTCCCCGGACGGCTTGCCCGTGACGAAGGCGATGGTCCAGGAGCCCGCGCGGGGGTACTGCACCAGCACGGCCTCGCGGAAGGCCTGTCCGCTGCTGGAAAACAGCGTGTCCGAAACCTGCTTGACCGAGGTGTAGATGCTCTTGACGATCGGGATGTTGGAGAACAGCCGGTTGGACTGGTTCAGCAGCCACTGTCCGGCCATGTTCGACACCGCCATGCTGGTCAGCAGCAAGGCCGCGACCACGATGATGACGCTCAGCCCCGGGATCTCGCGCAGCTCCTGCAGAAAGGGGCTGACGCTGGATGGCAGCACCGTCTGGGCGGCCACCACCAGCCACGCGAAGATGCCGTCCAGGGTGCCGATGACATTCATCAGCACCCAGACGGTGATGGCCAGCGGCAACCAGACCAGCAGGCCGGTGAGGATGTATTTCTTCACGTGAAGGACGGTGAGGTGGAGGGGGTCCCGCATCATGCCCCACAAACCAGGGCGTCAACGGGCACGGGCCGCCAGCGGCGGCCCGAATCAGAGGCTGACCGAGAGCGGACTGCGTCAGTGGCAGGCGCAGGCGCTGCCGCATCCGCCTGCAGCGGGCGTGTCGCTGCTGGCGGCTGAGCTGGTCTCGGCCGCGGGGGCGGCTGTGCTGCTGCCCGTCGCAGCGGCCGTGGCGGGGGCACTGGTGCCGCCCGAGCCACCTCGGAAATCCGTCACGTACCAGCCCGACCCCTTGAGCTGGAAACCGGCCGCGGTCAGCTGCTTCTGGAACGTTTCGGCCCCGCACGACGGGCAGGTGGTCAGGACCGGATCGGACATTTTCTGCAGGACGTCCTTGGCGTGGCCGCAGGACTCGCATCGATAAGCGTAAATGGGCATGTCAACTACCTCGGGCTCACCCGTGAAAACACCATTTTAAATGGGGACATCGCCCGACGCTTTCAAGGGCCGCGATGCCGCTCAGGTCTGGTAGGCCATACGTGTGCGGTGGTCTGCAATGAACTGGGGCGCAAGCGAGCCCACGAGCATGCCCAGCGCCGCCATGAGCAGCCCGGCCAGCTGGCCCGGGAAGGCCTCGCCCAATCCGGCGTGCAGCGTGAACAGGGTCAGTGTGCCGATGCCCAGCACGATGGACAGGATCGCACCCTGCGTGGTGGCGCGCCGCCAGTAGAGCCCACACGTCAGCGGGATGAACGCCCCGACCAGCGGAATCTGGTAGGCCGCCGAGACCAGGTCGTAGATGGCGGTCCCCTCCATGACGATGGCGTAGGTGAGCACCAGGGCCGTGAAGACCAGCAGCGTGATCCGCATGGCCAGCAGCAGTTGTCGGTCGCTCATGCCCGGGCGGATGTTCTTGAGGATGTTCTCGACGAAGCTCGTCGAGGGAGCGAGGAGCGTGGCCGACGAAGTGGACTTGATCGCGGACACCAGCGCACCGAAGAAGAAGATCTGGGCCACCAGTGGCATCTTGCTGAGAATGAGGGTGGGCAAGACCTTCTGCGGGTCGTTCGCCAGCAGGTCCTGGGTTTCCGCCGGCATGATGATCAGGGCCGACGCCACGATGAACATGGGTACGAAGGCGAAGGCCAGATAGCTGAGCCCGCCGATGATGGCCCCGGTGCGAGCCGTATCGCTGTCTTTGGCCGACATCACGCGCTGGAACACGTCCTGCTGCGGAATGGAGCCGAACATCATCGTGATGGCCGCCGCCACGAACCATGTCCAGCCATAGGGCGTGGCCTCGGGCAGGATGCGGAACCAGTCCTTGGCGTCCGCCAGGGCCAGCACCTTGTCGACGCCGCCGGCCTGGTCCGCCGCCAGGTTGGCGATGAAGGACAGCCCGACCACCAGCACGATCATCTGCACGAAGTCGGTCCAGGCCACGGCAAGCATGCCGCCCACCATCACATAGGCCAGCACCAGGGCCGTGCCGATCACCATGCCCGTGGCGGGTGCGATTGCTCCGCCAGACAGCACCGCAAAGACCAGACCGAGGGCCGTGATCTGGGCCGCCACCCAGCCCAGGTAGCTCAGGATGATGGCCACCGAGCAGAAGATCTCCACGCCCTTGCCATAGCGCTGCCGATAGAAGTCACCGATGGTCAGCAGGCTCATCTTGTAGAGCCGGCTGGCGAAGAACGCACCCACCAGCACCAGACACATCGATGCGCCGAACGGGTCTTCGATCACCGCGTTGAGGCCGCCCTCGACGAACTTGGCCGGGATGCCCATCACCGTTTCCGCACCGAACCAGGTGGCGAAGGTGGTGGTGATCACCATCGCCAGCGGCAGGCTGTGCCCGGCGACGGCGAAGTCGGCTGTGCTCTTGATGCGCGTGCCCGCGTACATCCCGATGGCCATCGTGCCCACGAGATAGAGGATCACGAAGGCGAGCAAGGTGGTGTTCATGTTCGGCAGAACCTTTCAACTGACAGGCCGAAGAACAAGGGCGGCCACGCGGCCGGGTGAATTCGTTGGGGGCGCAGTGTAGTGCCACCGAGGGGCTTGGGATGGGGTGCCGAGCGGCAGCCCTCGGACCGGGGGGCGTTTGCCCGCCCGAGCCGGACGCTCAGAGCGCACCGGATTCGTGCAGTTGCAGCAAGAGCCGCGCCACGAACAGGCCCAGCAGGAAGCCCAGTCCCATCCACACGACGGCCGAGAGGATGCGGTTGGTCCGGCGCTGCTCGGCGAGAATGGCCAGCAGGTCGCGGTGGATGGCCCCGTCGGCGCGTTCCAGATTGCGGTGCACCAGTCGCGGCAGCTCCGGGAGCAGCTTGGCATAACGCGGTGCTTCGCGTTTCAGGCGGTGCAGCAACCCGCGCCAGCCCACCTGTTCATGCATCCAGCGCTCCAGGAAGGGCTTGGCGGTGCTCCACAGGTCCAGATCCGGGTCCAGGTCGCGACCCAGGCCTTCCACATTGAGCAAGGTCTTCTGCAGCAGCACCAGCTGGGGCTGGATCTCGACGTTGAAGCGCCGGGAGATCTGGAACAGGCGCATCAGCACCTGGCCCAGGGAGATTTCCTTGAGCGGACGGTCGAAATAGGGCTCGCACACGGTGCGCACCGCGGCTTCGAGTTCGTCCACTCGGGTGGCGGCCGGCACCCAGCCGCTCTCGATGTGCAGCTCGGCCACACGCTTGTAGTCACGGTGGAAGAACGCGATGAAGTTCTGGGCCAGGTAGTCCTTGTCGACCTCGGTCAGCGTGCCGATGATGCCAAAGTCGAGGGCGATGTAGCGGCCGAAGGTCTCGGGCGCCAGGCTGACCTGGATGTTGCCCGGATGCATGTCGGCGTGGAAGAAACCGTCACGAAAGACCTGCGTGAAGAAGATCGTCACGCCGTCCCGGGCCAGCTTCTTGATGTCGACGCCGGCTTCGCGCAGGCGGGCCATCTGGCTGATGGGCACGCCTTTCATGCGTTCCATGACCATCACGGTCGGGGTGCACAGATCCCAGATCATCTCGGGCACCAGCACCAGGTCGAGCCCCTGCATGTTGCGCCGCAACTGCGCGGCGTTGGCGGCCTCGCGCACCAGATCCAGCTCGTCGTGCAGGTACTTGTCGAACTCGGCCACCACTTCGCGGGGCTTCAGGCGCTTGCCATCGGCCCAGAGCCTCTCGACCCAGCCGGCCAACGTGCGCATCAGGGCCAGGTCGTCGTCGATCACGGCCAGCATGCCGGGACGCAGCACCTTCACCGCCACCTCGCGGCCATCGTGCAGCACACCGAAGTGCACCTGGGCGATCGAGGCGCTCGCCACCGGGGTGACCTCGAAATCCCGGAACACCGCCGAGATCGGGCGGCCCAGCGCCTTTTCGATCAGGCGGACGGACTCTTCGCCAGGAAATGGAGGCACGCGATCCTGCAGGCGCGCCAGCTCGTCGGCCACGTCGGCCGGGATCAGATCGCGGCGGGTCGACAGCATCTGCCCGAACTTCACGAAGATCGGGCCGAGGCGTTCGAGCGCCTCGCGCAGGCGCTGACCGCGCGGTGCATCCAGTCGCCGGCCGGTCGCCAGGATGCGGCCCAGCAGGCTGAGCCCCGGGCGACGCAGGCTGTCGAGCATCAGCCCGTCCAGGCCGTAGCGCAGGACGATCAGGCCGATGAAGATCGGGCGAAACAGGGCGCGCATGGACGCAGGCCGACTCAGCGAGGCGCGCCCGGACGCCAGCGGGCCAGGCCCTGGCGCACCGACTCACCGAGGGTGCGCAGCATTTCGGCCGGCACCGTGCCCATCCAGCGCGCCACGTCGTCCTGGACGTCCCAGCGCAGGTGGTTCATCAGCCACGATGCAGCCTCGGCCAGCGCCGCATCGCCCTCGATGCTCACGTCGGGGCGCTCGCCCCGGATGGCCTTGCGTGCCAGGGTGAAGGGATCCGGCAGGGACACGGTCAGAACCAGGCCGGCAGGCTGATCCGGTTGTTCCTGCAGTTCGAACAGGCCGGCGGGCGTGATCAGCAGGCGCACGGCAGGCGGCAGCCAGCCCTCGGCAGCCGGGATCAGGCGACTCAGCAGGGCCGGCGCATCGACCCCGGCCGCGGCTCGCCAGCCGATTTCAAGGCTGCGCCCGGCGTGCGGCTGCAGTCGGGCGACCGCCTGCGGCTCGCTGGACACGATGTGATTGAGCAGCAGGACCAGGCGCGGCAGCGCCACTGGGCCGATCCACGAAAGGGGGTGAGCAGACATATCCCCGATTGTAGGGGGGGGGCGACAGTCCCGCGGAACTCGCCCCCACGTCAGGTGGTCGCACCGGGCGGTCCGGGGGATTTGCGCCACAATGCCCTGGACCCCGGCGCAACCCAGCTGGCTGGCCTGCGCGGCGTTTCTGCTGCAAGGGGCAGCCGGGTTTGATTCAGTTGGTGCGACCTCGGTGTTGGTCCCCCGGCGTACATGTTCAACAACCGCAACTACAACCGCACCTTCTTCAACGCCCCGCAATCGGTCACTTCCTTTGTGGCGGCGTTTCTGGAGCCTTCGATCACGGTGGCCTCGCTGCTGGCAGCCATGGCGTGGTTCGACGAGCCGGTTCAGCGGGCCGCCATGGCCTTGTGCCTGCTGGTCTTCGCTTTGACCTTCCCAGGACGAAATCGATTCATCGATTCCCGCCTCGAGGCCGGCATCGACATCGTGGGGTCCTGGGTGGCGATGCTGGCCATCCTCTGGCTGTGCGGGTACGCCACCAACAGCCTGATGTTCTTCGATTTCAGGGTCATGGTGACCTGGGCCGTGGTGACGCCGGTGCTGCAGTGGGTGGCCGTCCTCATCGGCAAGGCCATCATCAAGCACCGCGCCGCTCAACCGCACGCCCGTCGGCGTGCCATCGTGGTGGGCGCGGGCCCGCTGGGCGGCAAGGTGGCGCGCGCACTGCAGAGCCATCCCGACCAGGGTACCGAGTTCGTCGGCTACTTCGATGACCGCACCGACACCCGCGTCCTGCCCGAGGCCGTGAGCATGCGCCTGGGTGGCCTGCGGGATGTCGCCAACTACGTGTACGCCCACGGCATCCATGAGGTCTACATCACCTTGCCGCTGGGCTCGCAGCCCCGCATCGTGGAACTGCTCGAGGCCGTTCAGGGTACGACGGCCTCTCTGTACTTCGTGCCGGATGTCTTCGGCATCAGCATCATCCAGGGGCGACTGCAGGACATGAATGGCGTGCCTGTCGTCGGCATCTGCGAGACTCCCTTCACGGGCACGAACGAACTCGTCAAGCGCGTCTCCGACATCATCCTGGCCGGCATCATCCTCGTGCTGATCTCCCCCATCCTCGCGGCGCTGGCCATCGGGGTCAAACTGAGTTCGCCGGGGCCGGTCATCTTCAAGCAGCGCCGCAACGGGCTGGATGGCGAGGAAATCATCGTCTACAAGTTCCGCTCGATGCGCACCCAGGACAACGGTGCCGTGGTGAAGCAGGCGACCAAGGGCGACCCGCGGATAACCCCGTTCGGGGCCTTCATTCGCCGTACCTCGCTCGATGAACTGCCGCAGTTCATCAATGTGCTGCAAGGACGCATGAGCATCGTCGGCCCGCGCCCCCACGCGGTGGCCCACAACGAGGAGTACCGCCGGCTGATCAAGGCCTACATGGTGCGCCACAAGGTCAAGCCCGGCATCACTGGATGGGCCCAGGTGCACGGCCTGCGTGGCGAAACCGAAACCATCGACAAGATGCAGGCCCGTGTCGAGTACGACCTGGAATACCTGCGCAACTGGTCGCTTGCCCTCGACCTGCAGATCATCATCCGGACCATCCGGCTGATGGTGTTCGACCGCAACGCTTACTGACCGGTAAGCGCAACCGCACCACACAACACATCACAGAGGTGACCATGTCTGATCGGTTCCGCCCGACCTTCCCCCTGATCCGCACCACGGCCCTGGTCGTTGCCGCGTTCGGGGCCTGCGCCGCTGCCCATGCCGATGCCGACGAGGAACTGCCGCTGTTTCTGACCCTGAGTCAGTCCGTCCGCCACGACTCCAACTTCTCCCGCACCGAGCAGGCGCGCTCCGACACCGTCAGTGTCACGTCTGTCGGGGGGGGGCTGAACAAGGCCTATGGCCGCCAGACCTACCGTCTTTCCGGCACGCTGGGCGCCTCGCGCTACCGGAACTTCGAATACCTGAAGAACGACAGCAAGACGGTCAACGGCGCCTTCACCTCCGAGTTCGGGCGCAACTTCCGGCTCACCCTGTCGGGCAATTACGACCAGGGCCTCAACCCGATCCAGAACAACACCGCCGGCGGCCTCACGGTGGTGCGCAACATCCGCACGCTGCAAGGACAGGCGGCCTCCCTGCAGTACGGCCTGGGTGGCCGCTTCAGCCTCGTGGGCTCGGTGGACACCAACCGCCAGCGCTTTTCGGTGGACGAGTACAAGCCGCGCGACATCGACCAGGACAGCCGCGGCGCGCGCATCCTCTACAACCTGACCGACACCTTCCAGTGGGGCGTGGGGGTGCGACGCGTCGAGACCGACTACCCCAATCGCAATGGCGAGCAGGTGACGGACAACAACATCGACCTGCAGGTGGGCTGGCAGGCCACCGGCTTGAGCAGCCTGGACGCGACCTTGAGCCGGCGCAGCAGCCGCTATGCCCTGAGCGGCCGCCGCCTGAACAGCTGGGTCGGCGCGCTGAACTGGGAGTTCACGCCCCGTGGCCTGATCCGCTACAACGTGGGTCTGTCGCGTTCCACGGGCAGCGACCGCTTCTCGCAGCGGCAGTCCCTGCTGGGGTTGGTCTTCTTCGATGCAAACTACGACTACAACACCATCACGACAAGCCTGAACCTCTCGGCGCGCTACCAGCCCACCGCCAAGATCGGTGTGACCACGGCCTACTCCTACGCCCGTTACGAGGTCAACCGCGCAGCCACGTCCCGCTTCGACGATGGCGTGGTGGTCGACGAAGGCAGCCGACGCACCAACAGCCATTTCTCGCAGTTGTCGCTCGGCGCCGATTACGAGGTGTTGCGCTCCCTGAAGGTCGGTTGCAACGTGGCCCGATACGATCAGACCGCCAATTACCTCCGCCGCGCGTTCTCAGGCCATTCCTATGGCTGCAGCGCCAATTTCACGCTCGACTGAACCCCTCCGACCCAGATGATGCCTGCTGTCCTGCTCACCGGTGCCACCGGCTACATCGCCTCCCACACCTGGCTCGCGCTGCAAGAGGCGGGCTTCGATGTGGTCGGCATCGACAACCTGGTCAACAGCTCGGCGAGGGTCCTGCCCCGATTGCAGCAGTTGTCGGGCTGTGAGCCCGTCTTCGTGCAGGGCGACGTGCGCGACGCGGCGGCGCTGGACCGCTGCTTCGAAGTGGGGCGGGAGCGGTTCGGTGGCATTTCGGCGGTGGTGCACTTTGCGGCGCTCAAGGCCGTCGGCGAGTCCACCGAGAAGCCGCTGGACTATTTCGAGAACAACCTCGGCGGCTTGCTGTCCGTGTGCCAGGCCATGAAGCGACATGGTGTGCACGACCTGGTCTTCAGCTCGTCGGCCACCGTCTATGGCAAGCCGGAAGCGCTGCCCATCCGGGAGGATGCGCCGCTGCGCGCCACCAACCCCTACGGGCAGACCAAGCTGATGGGCGAAGAGCTGCTGCGGGAACTCGAGCGCTGCGATGCCGCCTGGCACATCGCCTACCTGCGGTATTTCAACCCTGTCGGAGCCCATCCGAGCGGCCTGATCGGCGAAGACCCGCGCGGCGTGCCCAACAACCTGATGCCATACGTGGCGCAAGTGGCGGTTGGCAAGCGCGCGCACCTCAATGTGTTCGGCAACGACTACGACACCCCCGATGGCACTGGCGTGCGCGACTACATCCACGTCTGTGACCTCGCCGAAGGGCATGTGGCTGCCTTGCGCTATCTGGCGCAGGCGCAGCGCTCGCTGACGGTCAACCTGGGGACGGGGCGCGGCTACAGCGTGCTCGAACTGGCCAGGGCTTATGGCGATGCCGCAGGCCGCGAGATCCCGGTGGTGTTTGCTCCCCGCCGCCCGGGCGATGTCGATGCCTGTTATGCCGACCCGAGCACGGCCGAGCAGACCATGGGCTGGCGGGCCACCCGCACCCTGGCTGACATGTGCGCCGATTCCTGGCGATGGCAGTCGTTGAACCCCCTGGGTTTTGAAGGCTGAATCTTGAACCCCTCGCGTTGCGGGTATCGTGCTCCAACGCTTCCTCTTATCCTCCGAACATGACCCACGCACTGCTCCCCGTCATCATGGCCGGCGGCTCCGGCACCCGCCTGTGGCCGCTGTCGCGCGCGCTGTATCCGAAGCAATTCCTCGTGCTGCAGGGCACACAGAGCCTGTTCCAGCAGGCCCACCTGCGGCTGCAATCGTTGGCTGCAGAAGACATCACGGTGGGCAAGCCGTGTATCGTTGGTAACGAAGAGCATCGGTTTCTGGTGCTCGACCAGCTCCGCGAGCTGAAGGGTGAGCCGTCGTCGCTGCTGCTCGAGCCGGCCGGCCGCAACACCGCACCGGCCGTGACGCTGGCGGCGCTGCAGGCCACGGCCGACGGCCAGGACCCGATTCTGGTGGTCACCCCCGCCGATCAGACCGTCACCAACGAGGCCGCCTTCACCCGCGCGGTGCAGACCGCCGTGCGTGCTGCGGCCGAGGGCGACATCGTCATCCTGGGTATCACGCCCGATCGCCCCGAGACGGGCTTCGGCTACATCCGCACCGGTGACGCCGATGCGGTGGGCGTACGCAGCGTTGCAGCCTTCGTCGAGAAGCCCGATCTGGAAAAGGCCAAGGCCTATGTGGCCGATGGCGGCTACTTCTGGAACAGCGGCATGTTCGTGATGCGCGCCTCGCGCTGGCTGGCGGCGCTGGGCCATTTCCGCCCCGACATCCTCGAAGCCACCAAGGCCTCGTTTGCCGTGCGCACCACCGACGCGCAGTTCGTGCGCCCGGGCAAGGCCGAGTTCGCGGCCGTGCCGTCCGAGTCGGTGGACTACGCCGTGATGGAGCAGTGCCCGAGCCAGCCGCAAGCCGGCTTCAAGGTGCGCATGGTGCCGCTGGATGCGGGCTGGTCTGACCTGGGTGCCTGGGATGCCGTGTGGCAGGTCAGTGAGCACGACGCGCAGGGCAATGCCGCGCAGGGCGATGCGATCTTCCAGGGCAGCACCAACACGCTGGTGCACGCCACCAGCCGCCTGGTGGCCGCCGTGGGCGTGGACAACATCGTGGTGGTCGAGACGCCGGACGCCGTGCTGGTGGCCGACCGCAGCCGCAGCCAGGACGTCAAGAAGATCGTCGCGACGCTGGAGCAGCAGTCGCGCACCGAAGGCACGCTGCACCGCCGTGTGCACCGCCCGTGGGGCTGGTACGACTCGATCGACATGGGGCCGCGCTTCCAGGTCAAGCGCATCATGGTCAAGCCCAAGGCCAGCTTGAGCCTGCAGATGCACCACCACCGCGCCGAGCACTGGATCGTGGTGAGCGGCACGGCCGAGGTGACCAATGGGGAGCAGGTGCTGCTGCTGAGCGAGAACCAGTCGACCTACATCCCGCTGGGCACGGTGCACCGTCTGGTCAACCCCGGCGCGATCCCGCTGGAGATCATCGAGGTGCAGTCGGGCAGCTACCTGGGCGAAGACGACATCGTGCGCTTCCAGGACAACTACGGTCGCACGCCGGCCTGACGCGCGAGGGGGCACCCCGAGCGTCGTGACCCACACGCCGCTCACGAAAAAGCCACCGCGTCAGGTGGCTTTTTTCATGCGGGGGTGAAAGCAGTCCGATGGCTGCGTCCGCCGGGCGGCCGGGCGCGTGACCCGGCCGGGCACCGTGCACCACGCTCAGTCGAGGAAGTGCAGCAGATCCAGCGGGCTGCTGGCAATGACGTCCGCGCCCCAGTCGGCGATGTCGCCGTTGTGGCCGATGTAACCCCAGCGTGCCGCGGCGCTCGGCATGCCGGCCGCCTGGGCCGCCTGGATGTCACGCAGGTCGTCGCCAACGTACAGCGCCAGGGCCGGCGGCACGCCGAGTTGCTCGCACGCCGTCAGCAGCGGCAGCGGGTGGGGTTTGGCGTGGGCGGTGCTGTCGCCGCTGATGACGGTGCCGGCACGTTGCATCAGGCCCAGGCCCTCCATCACCGGTACGGTGAACCGGTGAGGCTTGTTGGTCACCACGCCCCATTTCAGGCCACGCGCCTCGAGCTGGTCGAGCAGGGACGCCATGCCGTCGAACAGCGCAGTGGTGTCGCTCAGGCACCGGGCGTAGGCCGCCAGGAAGGCCAGCCGCAGCGGCTCGAATTCCTCGTGTCCCGGGTGAATGTCGAGGCCCACGCCGATGAGCCCGCGCGCACCGGCCGAGGCATACGGCCGCAGCTCGTTCAGCGGCAGCGGCGGCAGACCGCGCTGGACACGGAGGTGGTTCAGTGCGCCGGCCAGGTCGCCCGCCGTGTCGGCCAGCGTGCCGTCCAGGTCGAACAGCACGGCCTGGGGTGGTGCAGACCAGCGGATGCGGCTGGGCGGGTGGGCCTGGTGCAGGGCAGACATCGCGATCAGGCGCTGATGGCCGGCTTGCGGCAGGCCACGAGGTAGTTCACGCTGGTGTCCTGGTTCAGGCTGTAGATGCGCGTCAGCGGGTTGTAGGACATGCCTTTGAACGCATGGTGCGACAGACCGGCTTCGCGGATCCAGCGGGCCAGCTCGGCCGGGCGGATGAAGCGAGAGAACTCGTGGGTGCCCTTGGGCAGCAGCTTGAGGATGTACTCGGCGCCCAGGATGGCGAACAGATAGGACTTGGGGTTGCGGTTCAGCGTCGAGAAAAACACCCAGCCGCCGGGCTTGGCCATGTCGGCGCAGGCGCGCACCACCGAGGCCGGGTCGGGCACATGTTCGAGCATTTCCATGCAGGTGACGACGTCGAACTGGCCGGCCTGTTCCGCGGCCAGGGCCTCGGCGGCCACGGCCCGGTACTCGATGTTGGCCACGCTGGCTTCCATGGCGTGCAGCATGGCGACCTTCAGCGGCCGGTCGGCCAGGTCGATGCCGAGTACATCGGCGCCGCGGCGCGCCATGGATTCGGCCAGGATGCCGCCGCCACAACCCACGTCCACCACCTTCTTGCCCTTGATGGACGCGAGCTGGTCGATCCAGTCCAGGCGCAGAGGGTTGATCTGGTGCAGCGGCCGGAATTCGCTCTCAGGGTCCCACCACTTGTGGGCCAGGTCGCTGAATTTGGCGAGTTCTTGGGGGTCGGCATTCGTCATGGACGAGATGCTAACCCGAGCCGGCAGCGCGCCGGCCCGAACCCTCATTCGCTGACCTGTTTCAGACGCCGGTACAGGGTGTTGCGGCTGATGCCGAGCTTGCGGGCGGCCTCGGACATGTTGCCGTTCGAGGCCTGAATGGCGCGTTCGATCGCGGTGTGCGAGAGCCGTCGCAGGTTGACCTCGCCAGCCTCTTCCGGGGAGGCGTTGGGCGGCGGCGGCAGGTGCGGGTCGATGCGCGGGGCCACGGGGGGATCGTCGCGATAGGGGCGCGAGAACACGTCGTACCAGAGGTCCTCGCTGAAGTGCTCCCAGTGGAGCTCATCTTCGTGCGGGCCGAGCAGGGCGCAGGCGGTCCGCAACACGGCGTGCAGTTGGCGCAGGTTGCCGGGCCAGGGGTGCTGCAACAGGGCTTCGACGACCTCGGTGGTGATGCGGGGCGGCTCCGGACGCTTCATGTCCAGGGCGATCGAGGCCAGCATGTCGTCGATGAGATCCGCTGTGTCGCCGCGTTCGCGCAGCGCCGGAATCTGGACAGTCAGGCCGTTGATGCGCCAGTACAGGTCCTCCCGGAACCGGCCGGCCGTCACGGCATCCCGCAGAGGATGGTGCGTGGCGCAGGCCAGCACGAAGTCCACCGGCTCGGCGTGGCAGGCGCCGACCGCGACGACCTGCTTGTCCTGCATCACTCGCAGCAGGCGGGCCTGCAGGGTCAGCGGCAGTTCGCCGACCTCGTCAAGGAACAGGGTGCCGCCATCGGCCTGGCGGATGCGGCCGGGCGATCCTTCCGGGCGGGCGCCCGGGAAGGCGCCCCCGGCATAGCCGAACAGCTCGGCTTCAAGCAGCGTTTCCGGCAGGGAGGCGCAGTTCACCGTGACAAAGGGCTTGCTGGCACGGTCGCCTTCGGCATGCAAGGTGCGGGCAAAGACTTCTTTGCCTGTGCCCGTTTCACCCTGCAGCAGCACGGGGATGCCCTGCGCCTGGACGCGCAACGCGCGCGTGAGCGCCTGGGCCATGCGACGGTCGTCGCGGCGATCCTGGGCCTGGGGCGGGCGGCCTCGTGCGGCCGCCAGCGCCGCCGCAGCGGCTGCGGAACTGGCCGCCGACGCGGCGCGCGCCCGGTTGGGGCTGACCGGGGTGGCTGCCCACACCCGGCGGCGGCGGTCGGGTTCGTCGCGCACGAACAGGTTATGACCCTGCATGGTGGTGACGCGCGTAGGCTGGCCGGTGGCCGGCAGCGACTGCAGGCGCATGGCCTGGGGGCCGAAGACCCGATCCAGCGTGATCGCGCCGATCTGGCTGGCACTCAGGTTGAGCCACTGCTGGGCAATGGCATTCGCGCCCATGATCCAGCCGTCTTCCGACACGGCGAGCAAGCCTTCCCCCACCGAACCGAGGCCCTCGACATGCGGATGCAGGCGCAGCAGGGGGTCGTTGATGTGGCGAGCGTGAAAGAGCCGGTCTTCGATCATGCGGGCGGCCGAGCGCACCAGCGCGAAGGTGTGCGGGTGGTAGCCGCTCTGGTCGACGGAGATGTCGAGCACGCCGCGCAGGCGGCCATCGGGCGCCATGACGGGGGAAGCGGCGCACGTCAGGAAGCTGTTGCGCTCGAGGTAGTGCTCGGCGCCATGGATGACGGTGGGGCAGCCGTTGGCGATCGCGGTGCCGATGGCATTCGTACCACGGTGCTCTTCTCGCCACAGGGCGCCGGGCGCCAGCGAGACGCGCTCGGCCCGCGTGATGAAGTCGGGGTCACCCAGGCTGTGCAGCAGCAGGCCCTGGGAGTCGGCCAGCACGACGAGGCTGCCGCTGTCGCGCATCTGGTCGTACAGAAACTCCATCACCGGGCGGGCGTGAGCCAGCAGATCGTACTCGCAAGCCAGCGCGCGGCGCAGGTCGGCCGCCGAGCTGATGGGCGGCGCGACCGGTGGTTCGGCAGGCGACAGACCGGCCATCTGACTGCGTTGCCAGGACAGCGACACCTGAAGGCTGACAACGCCTTCTGGCACTTCCCCGGTCTCGAGCAGGCAACGACGGGCCTGACGCAATTGGTCGGCTGTGGCCTGCGGGGTCAGTTGCATGGGCGCCTCTGTGACGGGAATTCGGATGGGCTTTCCTCTGCAGGAAAGGGGCCTGGCCGATTTTCGGGGATCGGGGCGCAGTATGGTCCCTGTTCGCGACTGTCACATGCGGGTTCCCCCTGTGTCAACGGAGGACATCGTGCCAAACGGACGCAAGACGTGGAGCAGATGGGGGGCAAGGGGCTTCGCCGCGGGCAGGGTGGAAGGCAAGTGGGCAAACCGGGCTTTTTCCCAGCAGACAAAGGGATTTGCAGCGATTTGCAGTGCTCGGAAAGCGGCTGGTGAACCGGCCTGAATCTCCGTGAAAACCCGCGTTGGCACGGGCCATGCCCTATAGCCCCCCGGAAGCCGATACCTGTGACACCCGCAGGCCGAGGCGACTCACAAGCTCAACCGCTGACATACCCGGCAGACCTCTGAAGGAGACTCCCATGACCGTTTACGCTGCACCTGGCGCCGCTGGCGCACCCGTCGCGTTCAAGCCCCGTTACGACAACTTCATCAACGGCAAGTTCGTTGCCCCGGTCGGTGGCCAGTACTTCGACGTGATCACCCCGATCAGCGGCAAGGTCTACACCCAGGCTGCGCGCTCGACCGAAGCCGATGTGGAATTGGCGCTGGACGCTGCCCACGCCGCCAAGGACAAGTGGGCCGCCACCTCGCCCACCGAGCGTTCGAACATCCTGCTGAAGATCGCCGATCGCATCGAGCAGAACCTGGAAAAGCTGGCCTACGCCGAAACCGTCGACAACGGCAAGCCCATGCGCGAAACGCTGAACGCGGACATCCCGCTGTCGGCTGACCACTTCCGCTACTTCGCTGGCTGCCTGCGCGCCCAGGAAGGTGCCATCTCCGAAATCGACGGCAACACCGTTGCTTACCACTTCCACGAGCCCCTGGGCGTCGTCGGCCAGATCATCCCCTGGAACTTCCCGCTGCTGATGGCCGCCTGGAAGCTGGCCCCGGCCCTGGGCGCTGGCAACTGCGTGGTCCTGAAGCCCGCCGAGTCGACCCCGATCTCGATCCTCGTGTTCGCCGAGCTGATCGCCGACCTGCTGCCCCCGGGCGTGCTGAACATCGTCAACGGTTTCGGCCGCGAAGCCGGCATGCCGCTGGCCTCGAGCAAGCGCATCGCCAAGATCGCCTTCACCGGTTCGACCGCCACCGGCAAGGTCATTGCCCAGGCTGCTGCCGGCAACCTGATCCCCGCCACGCTGGAACTCGGCGGCAAGAGCCCGAACGTGTTCTTCGAAGACGTGATGGCCGAAGACGATGCCTTCCTGGACAAGGCCATCGAAGGTCTGGTGCTGTTCGCCTTCAACCAGGGTGAGGTCTGCACCTGCCCGTCGCGCGCCCTGATCCAGGAATCGATCTACGACCGCTTCATCGAGCGCGCCATCAAGCGCGTGGCCGCCATCAAGCAGGGCAGCCCGCTGGACACCGAGACCATGATGGGTGCCCAGGCTTCGCAGATGCAGATGGACAAGATCCTGTCGTACCTGGAAGTGGGCAAGCAGGAAGGCGCCGAAGTGCTGATCGGTGGCGAGCGCGCTCAGCTGGGCGGCGACCTGGCCGACGGCTACTACGTGAAGCCGACCCTGTTCAAGGGCCACAACAACATGCGCATCTTCCGTGAAGAAATCTTCGGCCCGGTGCTGGCCGTGACGACCTTCAAGACGGAAGAAGAAGCCCTGCAGATCGCCAACGACACCGTTTACGGTCTGGGCGCTGGCGTGTGGAGCCGCGACGGCAACCGTGCCTTCCGCATGGGCCGCGCCATCCAGGCTGGCCGCGTGTGGACCAACTGCTACCACGCCTACCCCGCGCACGCTGCCTTCGGCGGCTACAAGGAGTCGGGTATCGGCCGTGAAACCCACAAGATGATGCTGGACCACTATCAGCAGACCAAGAACCTGCTGGTGTCCTACAACCCCAACAAGCTGGGCTTCTTCTGATCCCAGGGGTTTTTTGAGTTCGTTCAGTGACAGCGTTTGGGGGCGGCTTCGGTCGCCCCTTTTTTCGTTCAGGCTTTCCTTCGGGCCTTTTTCTCTCGCGTTTCCAGCAAGCCGATGATCCACCGCGTGACCGCAACCGAGGCGGCGCTGGCCCTTGTGCAGCGTCTCAAGGACCGACATGGCGCGGTCTTTTTCTACCAGGCCGGGGCCGGCGGAGACGGTGGCGCACCGATGTGTTACGCCGAGGGCGACATGGCCCTGCTGCCGGACGATGTGTGTCTGGGCGAGGTGATGGCCGGTGTGCCCTTTCACGTGAGCTGCGCGCAGGGTGATCGCCTCGTGGGCTCGCAGTTGACGCTGGATGTGGCGCCGGGCAGCCGGGGCACGTTCTCGCTGGAGGAGGGGGAGGGGGTTCACTTCGTGAGCCGCACCCGGCTGTGGACCGACGAGGAGTGGCAAGCGCTGGAAGCGCAGGAGGCGCGAGGGCTGTTGCCGCCCGGTCCCGTCGGCACGGCGGGCTGATCACCAGCCACCGTCAGGTGTGCGACAGTTCGGGGCTGCGCACCGAGCAGGCGTGTATCGACTTTTTTGAATTCATCATGAGCTTGACCGTCTACGGCATCCCGAACTGCAGCACCGTGAAGAAGGCCCGTGCCTGGCTGGAATCCCGCGGCGTGTCCTACACCTTCCATGACTACAAGAAGCAGGGCGTGCCGGCCGAGCGCCTGGACGGGTGGATGACCGCGGCGGGCTGGGAGAAGCTGGTGAACCGCCAGGGCACGACGTGGCGCAAGCTGGACGACGCGACGAAGGCCGGTGTGGTCGACGCGGCCAGCGCGAAGGCCCTGATGGTGGCAAACGCGAGCGTGATCAAGCGCCCGGTCATCGAACTGGACGGCCAGCTGGTGGCCGTGGGCTTCGACGCCGCGGCGGAAGCAGCGGTTGCCAGCCGCGTCTGACGGGGTCAGGGCGCCAGCAACTGCCTGAGCACAAAGGGCAGGATGCCCCCGTGCTGGTAGTAGCTCACCTCGATCGGGGTGTCGATGCGCAGGCGCACGGCCACCCGGTCGACTTGCCCGCTGGCGCGGGTGATGCACAGGTGCACCTCGGCCTGCGGTTCGATCTCCTCGCCGAGCTCGACGTCGATCACCTCGGTGCCGGTCAGTTCCAGGGTCTGCCAGGAATCCTTGCCCAGGAACTGCAGGGGCAGCACGCCCATGCCGACGAGGTTGGCGCGGTGGATGCGCTCGAAACTGCGCGCCACCACGGCCTGGATGCCGAGCAGCTGGGTGCCTTTGGCAGCCCAGTCGCGGCTGGAGCCGGTGCCGTATTCCTCGCCGCCGAAGATGACGGTCGGCACGCCGTCGGCGACGTAGCGCATGGCTGCGTCGTAGATGGTCATGCGTTCGCCACTTGGCTGGTGCAGCGTCCAGCCCCCTTCCTCGCGGCTGCCATCTTCCCGAGGGGGAAGCATGAGGTTCTTGATCCGCACATTCGCAAAGGTGCCGCGCACCATGACCTCGTGGTTGCCACGGCGTGAGCCGTAGCTGTTGAAGTCGACCTGCTTCACGCCGTGGGCCTGCAGGTACTGTCCTGCCGGCGAGGAGGACTTGATCGTGCCGGCTGGCGAGATGTGGTCGGTGGTGATGGAGTCGCCGAACAAGGCCATGACGCGTGCGCCGCGGATCGGCGGCACGCTGGCGGGGGGCGCCTGCTCGAAGTGGTCGAAGAAGGGCGGGCGGGCGATGTAGGTGCTCTCGGGCCAGGTGTAGACCTGACCGCTGACGCCGCGGGCCTCGGCCCACAGGGCGCCGGGGTTGTCGCGCACTTGCGCGTAGTTGGCGCGGAAGGCCTCGCCGTTCATGGCGTGGTGCATCAGGGCCTGCACCTCGTGAACCGCAGGCCAGATGTCGCGCAGGTGGACGTCTCGGCCATCAGGGGTCTGGCCGACAGGCTCGTTCATGAGATCGCGTGTCACGTTGCCGGCGATCGCATAGGCCACCACGAGCGGCGGACTGGCGAGGAAATTGGCGCGGATGTTGGGGTGGATGCGTGCTTCGAAGTTGCGGTTGCCGGACAGCACGGCCGCGCAAACCAGGTCCTGTTCGATGATGGCCTCGTTGATTTCGGGCGCCAGGTCGCCGGCGTTGCCGATGCAGGTCGTGCACCCGTAGGCCGCCACGTGGAAGCCGAGCTGCTCGAGGTAAGGCAGGAGGCCGGCCTTTGTCAGGTACTCGGTGACGATGCGGGAGCCGGGAGCCAGCGAGGTCTTGATGTGGGGCGACACCCGCAGGCCCGCCTCGACCGCCTTCTTGGCCAGCAGACCGGCCGCCAGCAGCACGCCGGGGTTGGACGTGTTGGTGCATGAGGTGATGGCAGCGATCAGCACATCGCCATGGCGAAGGTTGAGGCCGGACGGGGTCGGGTAGGTCTCGTTCAACCGGGCTGCGGGCTGGTTGAAGCCGTTCTCGGCCGTGGGACGGGAAAACAGGTCGGTGAAGGTGGTGGACAGTCGATCGAGGTCGATGCGGTCCTGCGGCCGCTTGGGGCCTGCCAGGGAGGGCACCACGGTGCCGAGGTCCAGCCGCACCACGCTCGAGTAGTTCA
>NZ_CAJYGK010000095.1 GCF_913773725.1 uncultured Aquabacterium sp.
ACGTGACCCTGCCCGCCGCGGGCTGGACCCCTTATGCGCTGGGCGTCGGGGTGGGCGTGCTGCTCACCCTGGGCTTCGGCCTGCCCCCGGTGCTGCAACTGGCCCGCGTGCCGCCTCTGCGCGTGCTGCGGCGGGATCTGGGTGGCATCAAGATGGGCTCGGCCCTGGTCTGGCTGCTGGGCGGCGGGGCACTGCTGGCGCTGTTGATGCTGGTGGCGCGCGATGCCAAGTTGGGCGGCATTGCCCTGGGTGGCTTCGGGGCCGCCGTGGTGGTGTTTGCCGCCGTCGGCGGCGCGGCGGTGTGGGCCATGCGGGTGGCAACCCTCCGCTTCAATGCGCGGCTGCCGCTGGCATGGACGCTGGTGTCCCGACAGCTCACGGCCCAGCCCTGGCACACCGTGGTGCAGGTGTGCGCACTGGGCCTGGGTCTGCTGGCGCTGATGCTGCTGGTGCTGATTCGCACCGATCTGATCGCCAGCTGGCAGCAGGCCACGCCGGCCGATGCCCCGGATCGCTTCGTCATCAACATCCAGCCGGACCAGGTGGAGGCCTTTCGCGCCGCCTTGACGGGGGCGGGCGTCGCCCGTTTCGACTGGTATCCGATGGCCAGAGCCCGGCTGGTGGCCATCAACGGGCAGCCTGTGCGCCCCGAGTCCTACCAGGAGGACCGGGCGCAACGCCTGCTGGAGCGCGAGTTCAACCTCAGCCATGCTGCGGAGGCACCGCGCCACAACGAGGTGGTGGCGGGCCGCTATCAGCCCGAGGAGCCCGATGCCTTCAGCGTGGAGGAGGGCCTGGCCAAGACGCTGGGCCTGCGGCTGGGTGACCGCCTGCGCTTCGACATGGCAGGCCAGATGGAAGAAGGGCGCATCACGAGCCTGCGCAAGGTCGACTGGTCGTCGATGCGCGTCAACTTCTTCGTGATGGCGCCGCAGGCCGACAAGCCCACCTGGCCGGACACCTACATCACGTCCTTCAAGGCGCCTGCCAGCGGGCAGATCGACCGCCTGCTGGTGCAGCGCTTCCCGAACGTCACGGTGGTGGACGTCTCGGCCACGCTGACCCAGTTGCAGGGCGTGCTGACCCAGGTGATCACGGCTGTGGAGTTCCTCTTTCTGTTCACCCTGGCGGCCGGGCTCATCGTGCTGATGACGGGACTGCTGACATCGCGGGAACGGCGCGCACGCGACTGGGCCATCTGGCGTTCCCTCGGGGCGACCCAGGCCATCATCGGCCGGGTCCAGCGGCTTGAACTGCTGGCGGTGGGCGCCTTGGCAGGCACGCTGGCATCCGGCGCTTCGCTCTTGATCGGGTGGGTGCTGGCATCGCGCGTGTTCGATTTCGCCTGGAGTGCTCCGTGGTGGGCGCTGCTGCCGGGCGCTGCCGTCGGGGCCATGCTCGCGTGGCTGGCAGGCTGGTGGAGCCTGCGCGGGGTGGTGCACCGGCCGGTGGCCCTCACGCTCAGGCAGGCCGAATGAACAACGGGGCAGGAGGTCGATCGCCTCGCTGCCCCGCTGTTGGATGTGGCCGAACCGCTCAGTGTTCGCTCAGGCTGTTGATCAAGCCCATCTCCGAGCTGCTCATCAGCGACTCGATGTCCATCAGGATCAGCAGCCGGTCGCTCACGTTGGCGATGCCGGTGATGTAGGTCGTGTCGACCACGGCGTTGCTCATCTCGGGGGCCGGCTGGATCATCTGCTCGGCCAACTGCATCACGTCGCTGACCGAATCCACGACGGCACCCACCACGCGCCCGCGCACGTTCAGCACGATCACGACGGTGAAGCTGTTGATTTCCGCCTCGCCCATCTCGTTGAGGCAGTTGAACTTCACGCGCAGATCCACGATGGGCACGATCACGCCGCGCAGGTTCACCACGCCCTTCAGGTAAGACGGGGCGTTGGCGATCTTGGTGGGTGGTTCGTACGAGCGGATCTCCTGCACCTTCAGGATGTCGATCCCGTACTCCTCGCTGCCCAGACGGAAGGTCAGGTACTCACGTCCCGAGGCTGTGTGGCGCACCTGGCTGGACGACACCGACTTGTTGCGCATGCCGAAGCCGGGCGGCGGCGAGGAAGCCTCGGGCCGCGCGACCGCGGGGCTCTGAGGGGCAGTGGCTTGAAGGGTGTCCATGAACGACCTTTCGGGTTCTCGACTGCGCCAACCGGGGCGCACACCGTGCCCCTCTGCGGGGCGTCTGCTGGGTTATCGGACAGCGGGGGGCGAAACTGTAGGCCGGGTTGACCCTGCCCGGGCCCGCATCAGATCTGGAAGGTCGCCATCGAGCGGGTCAGCTTCTGGGCCTGCTCTTCCAGGCTGGAAGCGGCAGCGGCCGACTCCTCCACCAGCGCGGCGTTCTGCTGTGTCATCTGGTCCAGTCCGGCGACGGCCTGGTTCACCTGGCCGATGCCCGTGCTTTGTTCCGATGCGGCGCGGCTGATCTCGGTGATCGTTTCGAACACTTTGCGCACCGAGGTCTGGATTTCCTGCATCGCCGCACCGGCTTCCTCGACCAGGCGGGTGCCGGAGGCCACCGTCTCGCCCGAGGTCGTGATCAGCTGCTTGATCTCGCGGGCGGCCGTGGCCGATCGCTGCGCCAGCGACCGCACCTCGGCGGCCACCACGGCAAAGCCGCGGCCCTGCTCGCCGGCGCGGGCGGCTTCCACTGCCGCGTTCAGCGCCAGGATGTTGGTCTGGAAGGCGATGCCGTCGATCACCCCGATGATGTCGTTGATCCGCCGGCTGGTGGCGTCGATCGCGCCCATGTTGGTCACGACCTCGCCGACGATCTGGCCGCCGCGTTCGGCGGCCCGCGCCGCGCCCTGGGCCAGCTCGTTGGCCATGCCGGCGGCCTCGGCGCTCTGGCGCACGTTGGCCGTGAGCTCCTCGACGGAGCTCGCCGTTTCCTGCAGGCTCGACGCCGTGTTCTCGGTGCGGCTCGACAGGTCCATGTTGCCGCTGGCAATCTGAGACGACGCGACCGAAATCGAATCGGCCGAACTGCGCACCTCGGCCACCATCGCGCGCAGTGCTGCCTGCATCGACTGCAGCGCACGCATCAGGGCCGCGGTTTCGTCGCCCCCGTCCGTGGGGATCGCCTGATGCAGCTTGCCTGCTGCAATCCCGTCGGCCACGCTGACCGCCTGCGCCAGGGGGGCCGTGATCGCGTGTTCGTTGAGGATGGTGGTGGGGGCCACCACCAGCAATGCTGCCAGAACGGCCAAGCCGAACACGAGGCGGGTCTTTTCTGTCAGAGCCTGCTGTGCTTCGGCCACCTCGGTGGCCTCGCTTTCCAGCGCGGTCGCCAGACGTGCAGCCTGCTCGTCGATGGCAGCGGCCTGCTCCAGCACCGCACCGAAGGTCTGCGTGACCTCTTCGGGGGCGAGCCCGCCGGCAACCAGCTTCGGCGCGACCCGTTTCACAGTCGCTTCGTAGCGCTGCACGGCGCTGACCAGATCGTTGACCGCAGCATTGTCGGCATCGCTTTCGCCGGCCTGCATCTTGCCGGCCGCCTCA
Organism: uncultured Aquabacterium sp.; assembly: GCF_913773725.1. Classification (GTDB taxonomy): domain Bacteria; phylum Pseudomonadota; class Gammaproteobacteria; order Burkholderiales; family Burkholderiaceae_C; genus Aquabacterium. The sequence goes on from NZ_CAJYGK010000095.1 coordinate 3,517, forward strand.
CGCAGCGCCTCGAGCGAGCGGGACCACTTTTCCAGCGCGCCATTGACCAAGGCAGCTTGGCCAGCGTGGAGCAACATGGTGCTTTCATGCCGGCGAACCTGAGCCAGTTGTTGAGACACCAGCGTCAGCGAACGCTGCTCCTCGTAGGCGTGATGCCGGAACTGGTCGAGCGCATCCTGCGTGTAGACCATGCCATACAGGCCCGCGCCGCCTACGGCCGCCAGCAACAACATCACGACCGCGATCGCCCCCCGCATCCGGGTTCGGATCGTGAAACGGCGCATCTGCATCATCCAGGACATCGACAACTTCTCGCTTCTTGAGGCCTGGCCGACGACACCGGGATGGGGCATCGGCCATTCGGGCTATCCCCGATGCGGTCTCTATCGGCAGTCCCGCGCCGCGCTTGAGCAAGAAAAAAGGGCGGCAGTTGCCGCCCTTGTCACAGATCAGGTCAGGTCAGACGTTGAACAGGAAGTTCAGCACGTCGCCGTCCTTGACCACGTACTCCTTGCCTTCCGCGCGCATCTTGCCGGCCTCCTTCGCACCCGCTTCACCCTTGTACTGGATGAAGTCCTCGAAGGCGATGGTCTGGGCGCGGATGAAGCCCCGCTCGAAATCGGTGTGGATGACGCCGGCGGCCTGAGGGGCCGTGTCACCGATGCGGATGGTCCAGGCGCGCACTTCCTTGACCCCGGCCGTGAAGTAGGTCTGCAGGCCCAGCAGCTTGAAGCCGGCACGGATGAGTCGGTTCAGACCCGGCTCGTCCTGGCCCATCTCGGCCAGGAACATGGCGCGGTCTTCGTCGTCCATCTCGGCCAGTTCGGCCTCGGTCTTGGCACAGATGGCCACGACTTCGCCCTTCTGGGCCGCGGCGTACTCGCGCAGGCGGTCCAGGAAGGGATTGTTCTCGAAGCCGGTCTCCGAGACGTTGCCCACGAACATGGCCGGCTTGGCCGTGATCAGGCACAGCGGCTTCAGGATGGCCAGCTCTTCCTTGCTGAAGTCGATGGAGCGGACCGGCTTCGCCTGGTCGAGCGCAGCCTGGCACTTTTCCAGCACCTTGACCAGCGCAGCGGCCTCCTTGTCGTTGCCCGAGCGCGCGGCCTTGGTGTAGCGCTGCAGGCTTTTCTCCACCGTGCCCAGGTCGGCCAGGCACAGTTCGGTCTGGATCACCTCGATGTCTGCGATCGGATCGACCTTGCCGGCCACGTGGATGACGTTGTCGTCCTCGAAGCAGCGCACCACGTTCACGATGGCATCGGTTTCGCGGATGTGGCTGAGGAACTGGTTGCCCAGGCCTTCGCCCTTGGAGGCGCCCGCCACCAGACCGGCGATGTCGACGAACTCGACGATGGCCGGCACGACCCGTTCGGGTTGAACGATCTCGGACAGGGCTTTGAGACGCGGATCGGGCACCTCGACCACGCCCACATTGGGCTCGATCGTGCAGAAGGGGTAGTTCTCAGCCGCGATGCCGGCCTTGGTCAGGGCATTGAACAGGGTGGACTTGCCCACATTGGGCAGGCCCACGATGCCGCACTTGAGGCTCATGGGGATTCCTGGAAGTGAAGGGGAGAGGGCCGGTCGCTGGCGGCGCACACGCCCAAACCCGGCATTTTACCCGGGGGGCGTCAACCTGGGGCCGTGATCCGCCACTGGCGAGGCGGTTTGCGCCCAGTACGCCACCTCGTCCAGCAGCGCCTGCCGTTCCACCGGCTTCGTCAGCACCGCGTTCATGCCGGCAGCCAGGCACGCCCGGCGGTCTTCGGCGAAGGCGTTGGCCGTCAGCCCGATGACCGGCACATCACGGCAGGCCTCGCCAGCCTCCCCCTCGCGGATCTTCAAGGTGGCCGTGAGGCCATCCATGCCACCCATGTGCCAGTCCATGAGCACCACCGAGGGGCGCTGAAGCCGCAGGCTGCGCAACGCGGCCAGTCCATCGGCGACGGCGTGAACCTGGGCGCCGGCGGCCAGAAGCACCTCGGTGATGAGCATGCGGTTGACGTCGTCGTCGTCCACCACCAGCACATGCGAGGCCGGCAGCCTCGTGACCTTCGGCGGTGTCGGCCGCACGGAGGCCTCCTGATGCCCGACGGGCTGAAGGGGCAGGTCCACATCGACGCGGGTACCGCGCCCCAGTGCGCTGTGAAGGCTGATGTGCCCACCCATCAGCTCGACGAGTTCACGCGTGATGGTCAGGCCCAGTCCGGCCCCGCCATGTGGCCGGATACCGACGTGCTCTGCCTGGTAGAAGGCATCGAACGCGTGGCTCTGCTGGATTTCGTCCATTCCTGGTCCGGTGTCCATGACTGAGCAGCGCACCCACAGCCCCGCGGCAAGATCAGGTGCTTCCAGCGCCCGTATCGTCAGGGTTACACGACCTTGCACGGTGAACTTGCAGGCGTTGGCCAGCAGGTTGATCAGCACCTGCGTCAGGCGTAGTTCGTCGCCCAGCCGGCATGACGGGAAATCCGGTGGCACGTCGGTGTGGAGGTCCAGTGCCTTCAGCTCGGCCATCGGGCGTACCGCTGCGCAGGCCTTCAGCGCGACCTGACGGAGGTCGAGCGGTTGGGATGTGGTGTCGAGCCGCCCCGACTCGATGCGGGACATTTCCAGCACCTGGTCGATCAGTGTCAGCAGATGATGCCCGCTGCTGCGGATGGTGCGCAGCAGCCGCGCTTGCGTCTGTGGGTCGACCGGGTCCGGGTGCGGATCAGCCATCAGATCTGCCGAGACGAGCATCGCGTGCAGCGGTGTGCGCAGCTCATGGCTCATGACAGCCAGAAAGCGGGATTTGGCCCGCGAGGCCGACTCGGCTGCATCCCGCGCACGGGCCAGTTCGGCTGTGTGGGTCTCCAGCCATGCCGCGAGGGCTTGCCGCGCGTCGGCCGACCCCTCCGAGTCGCCCGCCACGATGAGGCCGATGCCGTGCCGGAATCGCTCTACGGCCACCAGCGCGACCAGAAACGTACCTTGCACCAGCACCCCGTTGATCAGCAGAGAGTGGATGACCTGCCCCTGCTCCGGCGATGTCGGTTGGCTCACCATCCACAAGCCCGGCAGGGCCGCCACACCCGTCAACGTCACGCACAGGCTGACAGCCCACCGCCAAGGGAAGGTCAGGTGGATCAGCAAGGACACGGCTGGCAGCCACATGAAGTTGCTGGCAAACCATTGAACCGTGATCGTGGTCGGATCGATCAGGGCCGCCAGCGCCATGGCGATCATGCAGTACACCGTGACCCCCGCGACCGCCCTGCGCTGTGTGGAGAGCAGATCCCGGGGCGAGCACCGGAGCCGCCAGTACTGGCTGAGGAGGAACAGGGCGAGGGCAGGCTGCGCCCACCGGTCGTGCGGCGCGATCACGCCGCTTGTCCATTCGCTGATCCACAAGGCCATGAGGGCGATGGCCGCAATCAGGAGGATGCGAAGCGCTGTCTTGCGTTCGATCAAGGAGAGCGCACTTTCCATGCTCTCCTGACTGGCGCCAGGTGGAGCGTCGTCCTGGCTGCCTGCCGGTGTCCGGCCGTGTTGTTCCGACATTCCCGCCCCGTGGTCTTGTTTTCGCCAATACCGCGTTAGATTACGGCCTGCCTCCTCCATTGAACAAGGAGTGCGGCATCAATTGTTGACGGGTTTTCCATGGTCAGTGGTCCATTCGATGTGTGTGTGAGCGGTTCTGGCGCCGTGGCCATGAGCCTCGCGTTGTCCTTGTCAGCGGAGGGCTGGCGGGTGGCATGGGCCCGGGGCGCGGCCCCGGCGCCGTCACGTCCCGACGTGCGCACCTATGCGCTCAATGCGCGCGCCATTGCCTTACTCGACCGGCTGCGGGTGTGGCCGTCCTTGAAGGCGTTTTCCACGCCGGTGGCCGACATGGCGATCAAGGGGGATGGCGATGGCCACCTCACCTTCTCGAGTTGGAGCCAGCACGTGAGCGAGCTGGCCTGGATTGTCGACGCCGCGCACCTCGAGCGCCTGCTGGCGGAGGCGTTGCGCTATGCGCCGCGTGTCGACATCGTCGCGCCGCTGCAGGGCAACACCCCGCCTGTCCCGGCGCACCTGCTGGCGATCTGCGAAGGCAAACACTCGGACACGCGGTCGGCACTGGGCATCCACTTCGATCGGCGCGATTACGGCCATGCGGGTGTGGCCGCCCGCCTGCGCGCCTCGCATCCTCACCACGGGCTCGCGCGTCAGTGGTTCCGCTCGCCAGACATCCTGGCCCTGCTGCCTTTTCACGACCCCGAGCCCGGTTCCTCGTATGGCCTGGTGTGGTCGGTGCCCCACGACCGCGCGCGGACTCTGCAGGCCATGCCGCCTGCCGAATTCGAGGCTGCCCTGAATCAGGCGCTGCGTGAGAGTGACCCTGTGGCTGCCGAGCAGGTGGGCACCCTTGTGCTGGCATCCGAGGTGGCGTCCTGGCCTCTCGCCCTGGCCCAGGCTTCGCGCTGGAGCGGTCCGGGCTGGGTGTTGCTCGGGGATGCAGCCCACCAGGTCCATCCTCTGGCGGGGCAGGGCCTCAACCTCGGCTTGGCCGATGTGGACACGCTGGTGTCGGTCCTGCGTCAAGCGCGCACCACGGAACCTTGGCGGCACGCCGGGGACGAACGGACGCTGGCCCGCTACGTCAGGCAGCGGCAATGGCCGGCGATGGCCATGTCCACCCTGACCGACGGGCTGCTCCGCCTCTTCGCCGACGACCGTGCTCCGTTGAAAGTGGCCCGCAACGCAGGGATGCGGGCTGTCGAACGCCTGGGGCCGCTCAAGCACTGGCTGGTCGGCCGTGCGCTGGACGCCTGAGCGCCTGCCCGCCCGACTCCAAGAAAGCCCTCGACATGTCTCTGACCTCGAAATTCCCCTCTCTGCGCGTGCTGACGCTGGCACTGGGCCTTGCCCTCGGCGCATCGGCCATGGCGCAGCAGCCCGCCGATCTGCCGGCCGCCCAGTTGCAGGCCTTGCGGCAGAAGCTGGCTCAGCGCCTGCCCGATCTTCCCGCCATCGAAGGGGCCAGGCCGGCACCCATCGCGGGCCTGATCGAGGTGCGCGGCGGTGGCCACGTGTTCTATACCGACGCCAATGGCGACTACCTGATCGACGGACACGTGCTGGACACGCGGTCGCGCCGCAACCTGACGGAGGAGCGGCTGGACGAGATCAACAAGGTGGATCTTGCCCAGTTGCCACTGAAGGACGCCGTGGTGTGGAAGAACGGCACCGGCAAGCGTCAGCTCGTGGTGTTTGCTGATCCCAACTGCGGCTATTGCAAGCGACTCGAGCGCGACCTGCAGCAGGTCAAGGACGTCACCGTCTACAGCTTTGTGGTCGCGATTTTGGGTGATGACTCTCGCCAGAAGGCCGAAGCCATCTGGTGTGCCAAGGACCGCACCCAGGCCTGGCGAGACTGGATGCTCAACAACAGCGCGCCTCCCCGTGCTCTGGGCCTGTGCGCCTCGCCGATCCAGCGCAATGGCGCCCTGGCCCAGAAGCTGCGGGTGAACGGCACGCCCGCCCTGATCTTCGAAGACGGCACGCGGTTGCCTGGCGCCGCAAGCGCGGCGACGATCGAGCAGCGCCTCTCGAAGGCGCAGGCGCGTCCGTCCTGAACCGTCTGTCGCAGCGGCGGGCCGCTCACGGAGCGGCGGCCGGAGCGGAAGGAGGCGTCGCCCCCATCTGGGGTGCGCCGTTCATGCGCAACTCCATGAAGTTCGCGTTGCCTTGCCGCACCATCATCCGCACCGGCAGGTACTGCAGGCCTGGCGCGAACCACAGCTCCAGGCTCAGGTTGTTGTTGTCCTCCACCAGCCGTTTCGGCCGCACGTGCACGGTGGGCACCGCGCCGATCGGCGTATCGAGCACTTCTTCCCCCAACACGTCGTAGGCAATCACCTCCACCTTGCGCAATGACGCGATCGGCAGCTCGATGCGCTGACCGGCCTGTGCGAGCGAGGGATGGAGGATGAACTGGTAGGCCAGATGGATCATCTGGCTGATCGGATCCTGAACGCCGGGCGGGCGAGGCAGCTTCTGGCCGTCCGGCAAAAGGACCTCTGCCGTGTCGAACTGGATGGCCTTCGGTGCGCCGCTGCGAATCAACAAGCGGTTGACGTTTTCGTAACGCTCGGGCTGCAGACCCTGCGGCGTGATGCGCCCCTGGCTGCTGAGGTTCCACGATCCGATCGGCGCGAAGCTGGGTCCGACCGTCGCATCCAGATGCACCTGATACTGGCTGCCCTGGCGCACCCATTCCACCACACCCTGGCCCTGGATTGGCCCACGGTAGTTGCCGTTCATCTTGAAGCGCACACGGGCCGCGGCGGGCCAGACGAAGCCGTTGGCCGGCGCCTGCGCCGTGGCCCCACCCTGTGCGGCGGAGGCCGCAGTGGCGGTGGAGGACAGCTCTGATGCGGGCTGCGCCACGCTGGCCGGGGCAGAGGAGGGAGGGCTGGCGCTGGCAGATGCGGTGAGCGGTTCAGAGGGCGCGTCATCCGACAAGGGGGCCGAGCCGGCCACGTCGATCCCCTCTGAAGAGGAGGCCGGCGCCGAGGCGGCGGCTTCGGGCGCGCTGGGTGCGGCCTTGGGCGGCGAGGGCTTGCGCCCGGGACGCGTCCGACGAGCCGGCGCGGGCGGTGCCGCGGCAGGAGGGGCCGCCACAGGCGGCGCTGTCAGGCGCATCTCGCTGACGTAGACCGCCTCCATGCGCTGAATGCGCTGATCCTGAGCGGACGTGGGCGCCGCCAGATGCTGCGCGACTTCCTGGGTCAACCACAGGTGAACAAGGCTGACCAGGGCCACGAGGACAGCCAGCGCCAGGGCATGGCGCCGCGCCGTCGCACGCTGGACCCGGGGCTGACGCATCAACGTGTCAGCCAGGCCAGCCGGCGTTGCAGGGCCTCCTGCTCCGGCTTGTCGGCCGGCATCAGCGAGACCACGTCGCCCGTGACCAGCGAAGCGCCTTGCTGCTTCGACGCAGGCAGGTTGACGGTCATCACCCGGCCATCGCGGGTCAGCAGCAGCGACTGTTCAACGTCGGCTTCATGCCAGGTGGCCAGGTCATCCGTGCGGCGCAGGCGCCAGCCGCCCAGGGCCAGCAACTCGTCGCCGGCGCTCACACCGGCCGCTTCGGCCAGCCCGCCGTGCATCACCGCTTGCACCTTCAGTCCGCCCGGCGCCTCGGTCAGCCGAAGCCCCAGGCGCTGCGCGGAGGATCCGGGCTTCGTTGACCAGGTCACGCCATGGGTGGCGAACAGGGATGGCAGAGGCAGATCGGCCGTGCCTTCGGTCCAATCGTGCAGCAGTGCAGCCCAGGCTTCCAGCGGGGCTTGTCGTGCCGACCCGGCGGGGGCGCGGCCCGCCTCGTCTGCCAGCGCCTGAGCGACATCCTGCTCCTGGATCGGGCGCCCCAGCGCCCACAGCCGATGCATCACACCGTCCAGCGTGGGTTGGCGGCCCTGCACCGGCTCCAGGGCGCGCAGGCTCAAATCGAGCGCCAATCCCACCAGCGATCCCTTGGTGTAGTAGTTCACCGTGGCATTCGCCGTGTTCTCATCCTGGCGGTAGTAGCGCGTCCAGGCATCGAAACTCGCCTGAGCCACGCTGTACTGAAGCCGGCCGGGCGCAGCCAGCACCAGGTTCACCGTCTTTGTCAGAAGCTTCAGGTAAGTCGTGGCGTCGATCAGGCCCGTGCGCAGCAGGAACTGGTCGTCGTAGTACGACGTGAACCCCTCGAAGAACCACAGCATGCGCGTGTGGTTCTCTCGTGTGTAGTCGTAAGGCGCGAAGGCCTCCGGCTTGAGGCGCTTCACGTTCCAGGTGTGGAAGTACTCGTGGCTGATCAGCCCGAGCAGCGTGGTGTACGCGTCCTGGTTGAGGGGCCGTTGCGTGCGCGGCAGGTCTTTGCGGCTGCAGATCAGGGCCGTGCTTTGCCGGTGCTCCAGGCCACCGTAGCCGTCTTCCACCGCATTGAGCATGAACACATAGCGGTCGAATGGCACCTTCTTGCGGCCGTGCCAGAACGCGATCTGGGCCTCGCAGATCTTGCGGGTGTCATCCAGCAGGCGCTGCCCGTCCAGATCGTCTGGGGCCCCGGCCACCACGAACACATGCGTCACGCCCCGCACCGTGAACGTGCCTTGCCAGAACTGGCCCATCTCCACCGGATGATCGACCAGTTCGTCATAGCCGGAGGCCTCGTAATCCCCGACACCCTGGGTGTTGACCCGGACCGCCTTCAGCGCCGTGGCCACCGCCCAGCTGCGCGGCAGCCCCGCGATCTTCACGCGGTGTGGCGTGTCTTCCTGACCGTGGATTTTCAGAAAGACGCTGGTGCCGTTGAAGAAGCCGCGAGACGCGTCGAGAAAGGCCGCCCTCACCGAGGTGTCGAACGCATACACCTCATAGCTGAGCGTCAGCGCACCACGCGCGCTGCAGTCGACCTGCCAGGTGGCCTTGTCCACACTGCGCACCGCGCAAGCCCGGCCACCCTGGTGGGCCGCGATGGGCGACAGATGGCGCGCGAACTCCCGTACCAGGTAGCTCCCCGGGATCCACACAGGCAGGCTGAACAGCTGGCCTTCGGCAGGCCGGGCCACCTTGATCGTGACGGCAAAACGGTGCGCGTGGGCGTCACCCACTTCAATGCGGTAATCGATCATGGCGTATTCAGATCTGGGCGGCGGCCAGGAAACAGCTGAGGCTGGCGAACACGGTCAGACGGAACCGGAGGGTCAGCCAGCCCGCCACGCCGAGTTCGGGATAGCGCTTGCGGTCAACGAGGTAGCAGCCGATGATCAGAAAGCCCAGCACGACGAGGCCGGCGTGGGGCGGCATCAGCAGCGCCACCCAGGCCGCCAGCGAGAAGGCGATGCCGGCCCACAGCGCGCGGTGGTGCAAAGGGCCGTCCGCCTCGCCGGCCGCACTTCGCAGCATCACCAGGCCCCAGGGAATGCCGCCCAGGAAGGACACGATGAGCGCTGCATAACTGGTGAGTGCGCGCACCACGAAAACGAACGGCTCGTCTTCGACCCGCCCCACCAGCAGCCAGACGAACAAGGCCCCGCCGACGAAGGGAAGCAGGCCGGCGTAGCCGAGTTTGTTCGCCAGTTCACCCGGCTCGCTGTGGTGATGGGGGTCTAGGGGCAGGTGCAGAGAGGTCGGGGTCGTGCTCACGGTGTCACGCTTTCGGGTCGGATGCGATTCGGGATGCGCTGCGCGCGCATCGTCATTGTGTCAAGAAGCCGAAGCCTTTGCCGCAGCGAGGCCAGGCGCCCTGGCGGCCGGGATCAGGCGGCCAGCCAGCAGAAGACGGCGGGCACCTTGTCGGGCAAGCTCAGGCGCTGCTGGCGCCAGTGGGCCACCGTGGCCGTCCGGACAAAGCCGCCGGGCAGGGTCAGCCCGCACGCCACGCTCAGCTGGGTCGTGGGCTGCAGTTGTTGCACCAACGCGTCCCACAACGCGGCGTTGCGGTAGGGCGTTTCGATGGCCAGTTGCGTCTGGTGCAGGCGGCGCGACGCCGTTTCCAGGTCCTTGATGCGTTGCGCGCGCTGCGCCGCCTCCGTCGGCAGGTAGCCCGTGAACGCAAAGCTCTGTCCGTGCAGGCCGCTGGCCGCCAGCGCCAGGAGCAGGGACGTCGGTCCCGAGAACGGCACCACCTCGATGCCGGCCTGGTGGGCGGCCTTGACGAGCGCCGATCCCGGGTCGGCCACGGCGGGCAGGCCGGCCTCCGAGATCAACCCGATGTCGTGGCCTTCCATGGCCGGCATCAGCAGCTTCAGCAAGGCGTCGCCCATCTCCTGCGCGTTGCCTTTGCCGCCGCCCTTGGCTGGTCGGGGCAAGGTCTCGATCTGCTGCGCCTGCACGGGCACGGCCAAAGGGACCACCTCGTTGACCCGTTTGAGAAAGGCCCGCGTGGTCTTGGCGTTCTCGGCCACCCAGTGCTGCAGCCCGGCCGCCGCTGTCAGCACGCCCAGGGGCAGCACATCGCGGATGTCCGGAGGGGCGCTTCCGTCTTCGATGCACCCCAGGTCCAGGGAGTTGGGGATCAGCAGCAGGCGGCCGGTGCGGCGCGAGGAGGTGGCATTCATGAGGTCGGGTGGCAGGGCCAGAGGCGCAACAGAGACGTCGGGAAGAGCTTGCTTGGTGCAAGGTCCGGAAAAAGGGGGGGAGAAGAAAGTCAGGCAGTGGCGAGCGGGTCCAGCCCGGCGGCCCGCAACAGGCGGCACACCGCAATCAAGGGCAAGCCGATCAAGGCGGTCGGATCGTGAGAGGTCACGCGCGACAGCAAGGTGATCCCCAGTGCCTCGACCTTGGCGCTGCCTGCGCAGTCATACGGTTGCTCGCGTTGCAGGTAGGACTCGATCTCCTCATCCGACAACGGCCGGAAGTCGACGTCCACCGTCTCGAGCACGGTCTCGGAAAAAGCGCTGGCAGGGCGACACACGGTCACCGCCGTGTGAAATCGGACCGTGCGGCCACGCATGGCACGCAACTGCGCGGTGGCACCGGCGTGGTCGCCCGGCTTGCCCAGGGCCCGGCCCTCCAGGTCAGCGACCTGGTCGGAGCCGATCACCACCACGTCGTCGTGCGGGTATGCAGCGACCACGGCGTGCGCCTTGGCCCATGCCAGCCGGCACGCCAGGGCGTCGGGCCGCTCTTCCGCAAGGGCCGCTTCATCCACACCCGGGGCGCGGACCTCGAAAGGCAGCCCCAGGCGCTTCAGCAGATCCTGTCGGTAAGGGGAGGTCGATCCGAGCACCAGACGCGGTGAACCCGGCAACGTCGAGACGGTGGCGTTCATCCTGCCATTGTCCCCGTTATGGGGGCATCGAAGAGGCGCTTCGCCTACACTGCCGCCATGAAAGCACGCACCTGGGCGCCCCGCAAGCTGGACATCGGGGCCTTCATCGATTCTGGAGAAACCTTGTCAGGCGAGCTGGCCGTGACGGAACTGACGCGCCTGGCCGAGGGCCTGGCCGCGGACGCGGATCTGACGACGTTGCCGCCGGTGCACTGGTCGGTCACCGGGCGCCTTGTGGCGCAGCGTGTGGGCGAGCCGCAGCGCTGGCTCGATCTGCGGGGCGAGGGCGAGTTTGCCTGGGAGTGCCAGCGTTGCCTGAGCGCGGTTCACCTTCCGGTTGCGATCGAGCGCTGCATCCGTTTTGTGGCCGATGAGGCCGCCGCCGCCGAGCTGGACGCGGATTCCGACGACGACGTGCTCGCCGTGTCGCGCAATTTCGACCTCTTCGAATTGCTGGAAGACGAGCTGATCATGGCCTCGCCCATCGTCCCCCGCCATGAGCGCTGCCCGACCGATGTCGAGCGCCTGATGCGCGACGATGACGCCGTTGCACCGGACGTGGGGGAGGGGGAAGCCGCTGCCGAACCCGAACGCAAGAACCCCTTTGCCATCCTGGCCCAGCTGAAAAAGGGCGAAAGCTGATTTGAATACGGCACGGAAGCCGTGCTAGAATCGCTGGTTTTCCGGGTTGCCTTCTTTCATATTGCCGATTCAGGTGATGTGCGCGGGCGTCCCGGCTGTCTTCAACTCTTGCGGACTGCAAGGCGGCTGACGGCAGTGGCTGGCAACCTTCGGTTGTCGGTGCGCTGATTCGTTGGCAACGGGTGTGGTCTGACAATTGCGGGCGTTTTCGTCCGCCTCATCGGAGTCCATCATGGCCGTTCAGCAAAACAAGAAGTCGCCCTCCAAGCGTGGCATGCACCGTTCGCACAATGCCCTGGTCACCCCGGGTACTGCCGTTGAAGCCACCACCGGCGAAACCCATCTGCGTCACCACATCAGCCCGACCGGCTTCTACCGTGGTCGCAAGGTCCTGAAGACCAAGGCTGACGCCTGATCTGCCGGAGCCCGGCCACCCGGGCTCGGTGCCGCACGGGGCTGGACAACCGATCTGTCGGTTAGCCAGCCCTTGTTTTTTGGCACTTTGCGCCTTGCATGACGTGAAACCCCCAGACGGCTGCCTAGACTGCCGCCGGTTTCCCGAACGCTGATCCTGCCCATGACCGTGAACCCGTCTTCCGCCTTGTCGTCGCAACCGTCCGCTGGCCGCACCTCCGGCGTGCTGTCGCCCGTCCGCATTGCCGTCGACTGCATGGGCGGAGACCATGGCCCCTCGATCACCTTGCCTGCATGCCAGTCCTTCCTGGCGCGGCATCCCGACGCCGAGTTGGTCCTGGTCGGGCTGCCGGATGCCTTGAAGCCTGCCGAAGGATGGGCCCGTTGCACCCTGGTGCCGGCCTCCGAGGTCGTCACCATGGACGATCCGGTCGAGGTCGCGCTGCGCCGCAAGAAGGACTCGTCCATGCGGGTGGCCATCTCACAGGTGAAGGCTGCTGCCGGTCAGCCGGCCGTGGCACACGCCTGCGTGTCGGCCGGCAACACGGGCGCCCTGATGGCCGTGGCCCGTTACCTGCTCAAGACGGTCGAAGGCATCGATCGCCCGGCCATTGCCACCGTGATGCCCAACCAGAAGGACGGCTTCACCACGGTGCTTGACCTGGGTGCCAACGTCGACTGCAGCGCCGAACACCTGTTGCAGTTCGCCGTGATGGGCAGTGCCCTGGTGGCCGCGGTGGATGGCAAGGACAACCCGTCGGTGGGCCTGCTGAACATCGGCGAAGAGGTCATCAAGGGCAACGAAGTCATCAAGCAGGCCGGCGAACTGCTGCGGGCCGCCAACGAGCGGGGCCTGATCAACTTCCATGGCAACGTGGAAGGCAACGACATCTTCAAAGGCACGTCCGACATCGTCGTGTGCGACGGCTTCGTCGGCAACGTGGCCCTGAAGACCTCGGAAGGCCTGGCCATGATGATGGCCACCTTCATCAAGCAGGAATTCACCCGAAACATCTTCACCAAGCTGGCGGCGCTGGTCGCCATGCCGGTGTTGAGCCAGTTCAAGAAGCGCGTCGACCACCGCCGCTACAACGGTGCCGCGCTGCTCGGTCTGCGTGGCCTGGTCTTCAAGAGCCATGGCTCCGCCGACGCCTTCGCATTCGAGCACGCCTTGAATCGCGCGTATGATGCCGCCCGTCATCGCTTGTTGGATCGGGTACACGACCAGATTTCGGCCACGCTGGACAGTCTCCCACCAGGAGACCAAGACAGCGGTTCGGCGGATGTGGGGCAGGCGGCCTGATCCATTTTTCAATGCCTAACAGCCAGACGAAACAGACACCTCCTTCGTTTCCGGCAGCCACTGCGGGATCCCGCTTTTCTCGCATCGCGGGTACCGGGAGTTACCTCCCGCCGAAACGCCTCACCAACCAGGAACTCGCCGCCCAGCTGGCCCAGCGTGGCGTCGAGACATCAGACGAGTGGATCGTCGAGCGTACCGGCATCCGGGCTCGCCACTTTGCTGAACCCGATGTGCCCTCCAGCGCACTCGGCACCGAAGCCGCCCGCCAGGCCCTCGAGGCGGCCGGCATCCAGGCCGCAGACATCGACCTCATCGTCTGCGCCACGTCCACCCCGGACGTCGTCTTCCCCTCCACCGCCTGCCACATCCAGCGCAACCTCGGCATCGCCGGCTGCGCCGCGTTCGACGTGCAGGCCGTCTGCTCGGGTTTTCTCTACGCTCTGACCGTCGCCGACTCGATGATCCGCACCGGTGCAGCCCGCCGTGCCCTGGTCATCGGCGCCGAGGTCTTCTCCCGACTGCTCGACTTCAACGACCGCACCACGTGTGTGCTGTTCGGTGACGGGGCAGGGGCGGTTGTGCTCGAGGCGTCTGACACCCCGGGCATCGTCTCGACGTGTCTGCACGCCGACGGCCAGCACATCGGCATCCTCAATGTGCCTGGCAATGTCAGCGGCGGCTCGGTACTGGGCGACGCCACCCTTAAAATGGACGGACAGGCCGTGTTCAAGCTCGCGGTCAGCGTGCTGGACAAGGCTGCCCACGAGGTCCTTGACAAGGCGGGCCGTGATGCTTCGTGCATCGACTGGCTCATTCCTCACCAGGCCAACCTGCGCATCATGCAGGGCACGGCCAAGAAGCTGAAGCTGCCTCATGACAAGGTGATCGTCACCGTTGATCAGCATGGCAACACGTCGGCGGCCTCGGTGCCACTCGCACTCGACCACGGCGTGCGCTCGGGCCAGATCCAGCGCGGGCAGACGCTGTTGCTGGAAGGCGTGGGCGGCGGCTTCACCTGGGGCGCTGCGCTCATCGATTTCTGAGCGCCGCCTCGCAGCAGTAACGAAGAACGAGGACATCCATGACCGCATTTGCATTCGTGTTCCCGGGCCAGGGCTCGCAGGCCGTCGGCATGCTGGGCGCCTGGGGCGACCACGCCGCCGTGCGTGACACGCTGGCCGAGGCCTCTGACGCCCTTGGCGAAGACATCGGCAAGCTCATCGCCGAAGGGCCGAAGGAAGCCCTGGACCTGACCACCAACACCCAGCCTGTCATGCTGACCGCGGGTGTGGCCTGCTGGCGCGCCTGGTTGGCTGAAACCGGCCTCAAGCCGGCTGCTGTGGCTGGGCACTCTCTGGGAGAGTACACCGCCCTGGTCGCAGCTGGCGCACTGACCCTGAAGGACGCGCTGCCGCTGGTCCGCTTCCGTGCTCAGGCGATGCAGGAAGCCGTGCCCGTGGGCACCGGCGGCATGGCCGCCATCCTGGGTCTGGATGCCGAGGCCGTGAAGGCCGGCTGCGCCGAAGCCGCCACCGCCGCAGGGGAGGCCGTCGAGGCCGTGAACTTCAATGACCCCAAGCAGATCGTGATTGCCGGCACCAAGGCAGGCGTCGAAAAGGCGTGCGAAGTGCTGAAGGCCGCGGGCGCCAAGCGCGCGCTGCCGCTGCCCGTGTCGGCGCCGTTCCACTCCAGCCTGATGAAGCCGGCTGCCGAGCGCCTGAAGGAAAAGCTGGCGGCCACGCCGTTTGCCCTGCCGCAGATCCCGGTGGTAAACAACATCGATGTGGCGGTCGTCAATGAGGCAGAGGCCCTGCGTGATGCGTTGTATCGTCAGGCCTTCGGCCCCGTGCGCTGGGTGGAGACCATCCAGGCGCTGAAGGCTCGCGGTCTGACCCGTGTCATCGAGTGCGGCCCGGGCAAGGTGCTGGCCGGCATGGTCAAGCGCATCGATGGTGAACTCGTCACCGCCACCATTTTCGATCCGGCCTCGCTGGCCGAAGCCAAGGCCCTTCTGGGGTAAAACAGCATGAGCAACGAATACCAAGGACAGGTCGCGCTCGTCACCGGCGCCAGCCGCGGCATCGGCCGTGCCATCGCCGTGGCGCTCGCCCAGCGTGGTGTGAAGGTGTATGGCACTGCCACCACCGAGTCTGGCGCGCAAGCCATTACCGAAGGCCTTTCGGCTTTCGAGGGCTGCAAGGGGCTGGTGCTCAACGTCACCGATGGTGCTGCGGTCGACGCCGCCATCGAGACCATCCTGAAAGAGCGGGGCGCTTTGCACGTGCTCGTCAACAACGCCGGCATCACGCGCGACACGCTGGCCATGCGCATGAAAGACGAGGACTGGGATGCGGTCATCGACACCAACCTCAAGGCGGTTTTCCGGGTCAGCCGCGCCGTGATGCGCCCCATGATGAAGCAACGCTATGGCCGCATCGTCAACATCACCTCGGTGGTGGGCGCCAGTGGCAACCCCGGGCAGGCCAACTACGCGGCGGCCAAGGCCGGTGTGGCAGGCATGACACGTGCCCTGGCCCGTGAACTGGGCAGCCGCGGCATCACGGTCAACTGCGTGGCCCCGGGTTTCATCGACACCGACATGACCAAGGCCCTGTCGGACGAGCAGCACACCGCCCTGAAGGCACAGATTCCGCTGGGCCGCCTCGGTCAGCCCGAAGACATCGCCGAAGCGGTGGCTTTCCTGGCTTCACCCCAGGCTGGTTACATTACCGGCACCGAACTGCACGTCAACGGCGGCATGTTCATGAATTGAATTTGAGATGTTTCTGGGGAATCTCAATTTCGTTTCCAAAGCGGTTTCAGTGTTTTGACACGCTGAACGGCTAAAATCCCTGGTTTGTTTGCACCATCTCCTGGAGGAGTCATGAGCGATATCGAAGCACGCGTCAAGAAGATCATTGCCGAACAACTCGGTGTGGCCGAGTCTGAAGTCACCAACGAAAAGGCCTTCGTGGCCGACCTGGGCGCAGACTCCCTGGACACCGTCGAGCTGGTGATGGCCCTCGAAGACGAGTTCGGCATCGAGATCCCCGACGAAGAGGCAGAGAAGATCACCACTGTTCAGCTGGCGATCGACTACGCCAAGGCCCACGCGAAGGCCTGATCCTCGCGTGTCCGTGACAGGGTCTCCGCCAGCCGGCGGGCCCTGTTCACATCCGACCATTCACCACACAGTCAAGCATGACCCGTCGTCGCGTCGTCGTCACAGGCCTGGGCCTGATCACGCCTGTCGGTAACACCGTGCAGGATGCATGGACCAATCTGATTGCCGGTCAGTCCGGTATCGACACAGTCACCAAATTTGACGCTTCGGCGCTCGCCTGCACGTTCGCCGGCGAGGTCAAGGGCTTCTCCATCGAGGATTACATCCCCGCCAAGGAGGCCCGTCACATGGACACATTCATCCATTACGGACTGGCCGCCTCGATGCAGGCCGTCCGTGATGCGGGCCTGCCCACGGGCGAGGCCCTGACGCCCGAACAGGCCGAGCGCATCGGCGTGCTCGTGGGTTCCGGCATCGGCGGTCTGCCGATGATCGAAGCCACCCACAAGGACTACACCGACCGCGGCCCGCGTCGCATTTCGCCGTTCTTCGTGCCCGCCTCGATCATCAACATGATCTCGGGCCACGTGTCGATCCAGTACGGCTTCAAGGGCCCGAACCTGGCCGTCGTCACCGCCTGCACGACCGGCCTGCACGCCATTGGCCAGGCCGCCCGCATGATCGAGTACGGCGACGCCGACGTCATGGTGGCTGGCGGCGCCGAATCGACTGTGTCGCCGCTGGGCATCGGTGGCTTCGCCTCGGCCCGCGCACTGTCCACCCGCAACGACGATCCCAAGACGGCGTCGCGCCCCTGGGACAAGGACCGCGACGGTTTCGTGCTGGGCGAAGGTGCCGGCGTCATGGTCCTGGAAGAGTACGAGCACGCCAAGGCCCGCGGCGCCAAGATCTACGCCGAACTGGCGGGCTTCGGCAT
Organism: uncultured Aquabacterium sp.; assembly: GCF_913773725.1. GTDB lineage: Bacteria > Pseudomonadota > Gammaproteobacteria > Burkholderiales > Burkholderiaceae_C > Aquabacterium. The sequence continues at coordinate 20,672 of NZ_CAJYGK010000095.1, forward strand.
GAGCGCCGACGCGTACCACATGACCGCGCCCGACGTGGATGGCCCGAAGCGCTCGATGCTCAACGCGCTGCGCAATGCCGGCCTGAACGCCGACGACGTGCAGTACCTGAACGCGCACGGCACCTCGACGCCGCTGGGTGACGTCAACGAGACGAACGCCATCAAGCTGGCCTTTGGCGATCACGCCAAGAAGCTGGTGGTCAACTCGACCAAGTCCATGACCGGCCACCTCCTGGGTGGCGCGGGTGGCATCGAGTCGGTGTTCACCGTGCTGGCGATCCACAACCAGATCTCGCCGCCCACGATCAACATCTTCAACCAGGATCCCGAATGCGACCTGGACTACTGCGCCAACACGGCACGTGAGATGAAGATCGACGCTGCACTGAAGAACAACTTCGGTTTCGGCGGCACCAACGGTTCTCTGGTGTTCAAGCGCGCCTGAGCGCGCTGAGGGGCAGCTCGACCAGGCAGGCACCCGACCATGCCGCGTCTGCCCCCCGAACTGGCCCGCCCTCAGTGCTGGGACCTTCAGGTCGGCATCGCCGGGCGACCCAGGTGGGTTGGCCTGGGCCGGGCCACCGTCGTTGCTTTGGTCGTGCTCGCCTTTGCGTGGTGGCTGGGCCTGTTTCAGGCATGGCGTCACGGGCAGGGGGTTCATGGAGCGATCGTGCTCGCGGGGGCGCTGGGCCTTGTCGTGTGGGCGAGCCTGTGGGTTGCGCCCACATGGCGACAATGGTCAGGTCCGGTTCGCCATCTGACGCTGTCCTGGAGCCCGACCGCCACCCCTGACGAGGCACCATGGGCGCCTGGCACGCTGGCTCCCACGCCGTGGCGCGTGGCCACAGACGAAGACCCGCTCATTCCTGCCCGCGCAGATGTCGTCCTCGACGTGCAACGCTGGTTGCTGGTGCGCCTCCAGACTGTCGTCCCTGATCGCCATGGCATGTCTCAGACGCACTGGGTCGTACTGAACGATGACCCCGGTGATGCCAGCCTGCACCGGCTTCGCCTGCTGCTGCGCCTGAACCCTGGAAGCACCTCGATACCTGAGCGTCATGGAGCGGTGGCATCATCGCGGATGGCAGTTGGCTCGTCGGCCGGCTCGACCTCGCAATCACCCATGAAACATGTCTTCGGGCGCCTCCACGGTGCCATCCTCCGGCGGACGTCGACAGGGACGTCGTCCGCCCGCCCGCACCGGGACCCGGTGTCGGCGTTCCCGCCCACGCAGATCGACACCGATCGGAGGGGGCCGTGATGCCGCGCGATGTACCGCCCGAGGCCTCGGACGACCCCTCATCGGGGGTGGCCGACGATCGGACGGGGCCGCCCGTGGTCGGGGTGGTGTCGGTTGGGGCAGTCGCTGAGGTGGGGCAGGTCGGCATGCCGGCACCGGATGTCGATGCGGCGTTGGTGCAGCGGGTCCAGCGCGGCGACCAGCGCGCGTTCGAGATGCTGGTCGTCAAGTATCAGCGGCGCATCGAGCGACTGATTGCCCGCATGGTGCGAGACACCAACCTGGTGGAAGACATCGCCCAGGAAACGTTCATCAGGGCGTACCGGGCGCTGCCAAATTTCCGTGGTGAAAGCGCGTTTTACACCTGGCTGTACCGCATCGCCGTGAACACGGCGAAGAAGGCCCTGATCGGGCTTCAGCGCGATCCGGTCATCACGGAGTCTGCCCTGGCTTCTCTCGACGACGACGAAGAGGGGGGCGCCTCGCGAGTGGAAAACGAGTTGAGCGACGGCGAGACGCCGGAGTCGGTGATGGCCAGCCGACAGGTTGCCGAAACGGTGAACGCCGCCATCGAGTCCTTGTCCGACGACTTGCGGCAAGCGATCGTATTGCGCGAGATCGAGGGCCTCAGCTACGACGACATTGCGGAGTTGATGGGGTGCCCGATCGGTACGGTGCGCTCGAGGATCTTCCGCGCGCGCGAAGCCATTGCGCAGCGGCTGCGCCCGCTGCTCGACACCCGGGACGGCGAGCGTTGGTGACGCTGGCGTCACGCCTGGGTAAATTCCAGTGAACTTTTGTGAGGCGAAGGGGTCCACCCGCCAGGCGACGTTGCCGGGCTGGTCCCGGTGATGAACGTGTGTGCCGCCTGCCCCAGTGTCCTGTCGGAGCGTCTTCATGTCCCACCACCCCAGATTTGACGATCAACATCGGGAAGCCCTGTCTGCCCTTCTGGATGGACAGGCGGGCTCACACGAGGTCGCTGAAGTGTGCGCCCGGTGGGCCCATGATCCGGAAGCTCGCGCGGCCTGGGCCCGTTACCATCTGATCGGGGACGTCATGCGCTCCGAAGAGGTCGGCCGGCACGACCGCGGTGAGGCGTTCCTGTCCCGGTTTCGTGAGCGTCTGGCGGCGGAGCCGGTGGTGTTGGCACCCGGACGTGTCACGGTCCCCGCTCCCGCGGCAGAGGCGGCCGCGATGGCGTTGTCCCCCGCGCCGCTGCAGCGCCGACGCTGGTCGGGGCCTCTCTCCGTCGCAGCCGGGTTTGTTGCTGTGGTGGCGGCCTTGCTCAACACCGGGGTCGATTTCGGGGGCCAGAGCGGCATCGGTGTGGCTTCTGTCGGCGGCTCGTCGCTGTCCTTGAGTCAGGGGGCGGCCTGGTCCGGCGCAGGGAGCAGCCTCGAATCAGCCCCCACGTTTTCTCGTCCAGCCGCCCCCGACGTGCCCGTTGCGCACGTCTTGCGCGATCCGCGAGCGGAAGAAACCATGCTGATCCGAAGCAGCGATGGCGGTGCTCCCACTTTTTCGGCGGGGGGGGGCGTGATCCGACAGGTTTCCTACAGCGCGCCTTGAGCCTCACTGGTCCGGTTTCATCAGCGCAGGGTGGCATGATGCCGCCCTGTTGTTTTTGGCGGCTTTACGCGTCTTTACGCGCTGGCCAGGCGGGCTCGCCGAACTGTCATCGGGCGGCTCGCCTCCAACGTTGTGGATCTGTTCCTTGTTTGAAGCACGAGGTTTTTGCATGACGTTTCCTGTACAGCCCGGTACACCTTCTGTCATTCGACGCACCCTGGTGGTCGGTGCGGTGGTATCGGCCGTGGGACTGGCTCTGAGCTCCAGTCTGTTCCCGCATCCTTCGCAGGCACAGCAGCCTCCAGCCACGCTGGGCGTGCCAGCCGCACCCAACGCCCCGACGCTGGTCAAGGGCCTGCCGGACTTCACCGAACTGGTTGACCGTGTCGGACCGTCCGTTGTCAGCATCCGGACCACCCAGCGTGTGACGGACAGCGACGAGGGCGCCGACGAAGCCGACGCCCAGATGCGGGAGTTCTTCCGACGCTTCTTCGGCACGCCGCTGCCCAGTCAGCCCCGTCGTGCCCAGCCCAATCAGGGGCAGGGCGAGGAACGCCCTCGCGGCGTGGGCTCGGGCTTCATCCTGAGTGCGGACGGCTTCGTGATGACCAACGCCCACGTGGTGGACGGCGCCGACGAGGTCTACGTCAACCTCACGGACAAGCGCGAGTTCAAGGCGAAGGTCGTTGGCGTGGACAAGCGCACCGACGTGGCCGTGCTCAAGATCGAGGCAAAGGGGTTGCCCGCCGTGACGATCGGCGACGTGGGTCGCCTGAAGGTCGGGGAGTGGGTCATGGCCATCGGCACCCCGTTCGGCCTGGAAAACACCGTCACTGCGGGCATCGTGAGTGCGAAGGCCCGTGACACCGGCGAGGAAATCCGCTTCATCCAGACCGACGTGGCTGTGAACCCCGGGAACTCCGGCGGCCCGCTGATCAACATGCGCGGCGAGGTCGTGGGCATCAACTCCCAGATCCTCAGCCGTTCCGGCGGGTTCATGGGCATCTCGCTGTCCATTCCCATCGATGACGCGGTGAAGGTTGCCGAGCAGTTGCGCAGCGGCGGCAAGGTGATTCGTGGCCGCATCGGGGTGTCGATCGCCCCGGTGACCAAGGAGGTCGCCGAGTCCATCGGGTTGGGCAAGCCCATGGGGGCCCTGGTGCAGGGCGTCGAGGGCGGCACCCCGGCCGACAAGGCGGGCCTGGAGGCAGGTGACATCATCACGAAGTTCAATGGCCAGACGATCGAGAAGGCGCAGGATCTGCCCCGCCTCGTCGCTGGTACCAAGCCAGGCACGAAGACCTCGCTGCAAGTCTTCCGCCGTGGGGCCTACAAGGACCTTTCCATCACGGTGGCGGAGCTGGACGCCAAGCCTGATGCGAAGGCCGAAGAACGTGCGCCCGCCCACAAGTTCTCGGCCGACACCCTGGGTCTGTCGCTGGTTGACCTCAGCGCCGCACAGAAGCGCGAGCTGCGCTTGAATGGCGGCGTGCTGGTGGAGGCCGCTGCGGGACCTGCTGCGCGAGCGGGTCTCCGCCAAGGGGACGTCATCCTGGCTGCCGCGAACGTACAAGTCGCCGACACCCGTCAGTTCGAGGCCGTGCTTGGCAAGCTGGACAAGAACCGCCCCCTCACCGTGCTGGTGCGCCGGGGCGAGTGGGCCCAGTACGTGGTGATCCGACCCCTGGCGCGTTGACACGTCCCGTAACCTTGTCCGTGGAGGGGTTAATCCCTTCCGGGCACGGTGCCTGACAGGCTGAAAGCCGCCGGGACCGGGCGCGAATCCCGATACAATCGGCGGCTTCGCGCCTGCAATGTTCCGAGGGGAGAGCCCCGGTTTGTCCACAAAATGCCCACAACGGGCTGTGGATAACTTGTGAGCAAATCCTTGTTGGCGGGTCACAACGAGCCCCGGTACGGCACGGACGCGGCTTGCCTGGATGGGCTTTTCGATACAATGAAAGTCCAACAAGCAGTTGCCATACGTTTTTGTTGGAAGGCGCGTCACCCGTTTCGACGTGCCTTTTTTTTATGAACCACATCCGCAATTTCTCCATCATCGCCCACATCGACCACGGCAAGTCGACCCTGGCTGATCGCATCATCCAGCGCTGTGGCGGCCTCAGTGACCGAGAGATGGAGGCGCAGGTGCTGGACTCGATGGACATCGAGAAAGAGCGTGGCATCACCATCAAGGCCCAGACTGCGGCGCTGCAGTACACCGCCAAGGATGGGAAGGTCTACAACCTCAACCTGATCGACACGCCGGGCCACGTCGACTTCTCTTATGAAGTCAGCCGCTCGCTGTCGGCGTGCGAAGGCGCCTTGCTGGTCGTCGACGCCAGCCAGGGGGTGGAAGCGCAGACAGTGGCCAACTGCTACACCGCGCTCGACCTGGGCGTGGAGGTCATTCCCGTCCTGAACAAGATGGACCTGCCTCAGGCCGATCCGGATCGTGCCAAGGCTGAAATCGAGGACGTGATCGGCATCGATGCGACCGACGGCATCCCCTGTTCGGCCAAGACCGGCATGGGCATCGACGAAATCCTGGAGGCCGTGGTGGCCAAGATGCCGCCGCCAAAGGGTCAGGCAGAGGGTCCGCTGCGCGCCATGATCATCGATGCGTGGTTCGACAACTACGTTGGCGTGGTGATGCTGGTCCGTGTGGTCGATGGCTCGCTGAAGAAGGGTGAGCGCATCCGTCTGATGGCCACCAACTCGGTGTACCCCGTGGACCACCTGGGCGTGTTCACGCCGAAGTCGGTCGATCGTCCGGCGCTGCATGCCGGCGAGGTGGGCTTCGTGATCTGCGGCATCAAGGAACTGGCCGCCGCCAAGGTGGGCGACACCATCACGGTCGAGAAGAAGCTGCCGAACAACGCCGGCCCGGCCGAGACGCCGCTGCCCGGCTTCAAGGAGATCCAGCCGCAGGTGTTCGCGGGCCTGTACCCGAGCGAATCCAGCGAGTACGACCAGCTGCGTGACGCCCTGGAAAAGCTCAAGCTCAACGACAGCTCGCTGCGCTTCGAGCCGGAGGTGTCGCAGGCGCTGGGTTTCGGCTTCCGCTGTGGCTTCCTGGGCCTGTTGCACATGGAGATCGTGCAGGAGCGTCTGGAGCGTGAGTTTGATCAGGACCTGGTCACCACCGCGCCCAGCGTGGTCTACCAGGTGGAGCTCAACGGCGGCGAGGTGATCGAGGTCGAGAACCCCTCCAAGATGCCCGAGGTCGCGAAGATCAACGAGATCCGCGAGCCCATCGTCACGGTGCACCTGTACATGCCTCAGGAGTATGTCGGCCCGGTGATGACACTGGCCAACCAGAAGCGTGGCGTTCAGCTCAACATGGCCTACCACGGTCGTCAGGTCATGCTGACCTACGAGATGCCGCTGGCCGAGATCGTCCTGGACTTCTTCGACAAGCTCAAGAGCGTCTCGCGCGGCTACGCCTCGATGGACTACGAGTTCCTCGAGTACCGCGCCTCGGACGTCGTCAAGGTCGACCTGCTGATCAACGGGGATCGGGTGGACGCGCTGTCCATCATCGTTCACCGCACCCAGGCGCAGTACCGCGGTCGTGCCGTGGCGGCCAAGATGCGCGAGCAGATCCCTCGCCAGATGTACGACGTGGCCATTCAGGCGGCCATCGGCGGCAACATCATCGCGCGCGAGAACATCAAGGCGCTGCGCAAGAACGTGCTGGCAAAATGCTATGGCGGCGACATCACCCGCAAGCGCAAGCTGCTCGAAAAGCAGAAGGCCGGCAAGAAGCGCATGAAGCAGATCGGCACGGTCGAGGTGCCGCAGGAAGCCTTCCTGGCCATCCTGCAGGTGGACGACTGATTTGCGCCCGGGGCGCGCCGCACGACATCACAACGACAACACACCCTCAATGAGTCTGATCACCGGATTGCTGTACGCGGCGCTGGCCGTGTACCTGGGAGGCTGGTACACCGGTCAGTGGCATGGCAACTTCGCGTTGTTGCTGTTCGTGCTCACCGTCGTGACCCTCGCGTACTGGCTGGCCGAGCGCTACAAGTTCCGCCCGGCGCGAGAGGCCGCCGCGGCCCAGCTCGAGCAGCAGCATCAGGCGCGCCGTGCGCAACTGGCGGCACAGGGCATCACGCAGGTCGACACCGACGTCACCCAGGCCCGTGAGCGCCTGCTGATGCAGCCCTGGTGGCTGGACTGGACGGCCGGTCTGTTCCCCGTCATCTGCGCGGTGTTCCTGATGCGCTCGTTCCTGTTCGAGCCGTTCAAGATTCCGTCGGGCTCCATGATCCCCACGCTGCTGGTCGGCGACCTGATCCTGGTGAACAAGTTTCACTACGGGATCCGCCTGCCGGTGATCAACAAGAAGATCATCTCCAACAACGAGCCGCAGCGCGGCGACGTCATGGTGTTCCGCTACCCGGTGGACCCGAGCCTGGACTACATCAAGCGGGTCGTGGCCCTGCCGGGCGACGAGGTGGCCTACATCAACAAGAAGCTGACCATCAACGGCAAGCCGGTCGAGCAGACGGCCCTGGCACAGTTCTACGACGAGGATTCCCTGCGCTACTTCGACCAATACAGCGAGAAGCTGGGTCAGGTGGAGCACCGCATCCTCGTGGACAAGGACCGTCCGCCCTTCGTGCCGCCGCAGGCCGTCTTCGACTTCCCCAACAAGGAGTTGTGCCGCTACAGTGGCGAAGGGGTGGTCTGCAAGGTGCCCCCCGGTCACTACTTCATGATGGGCGACAACCGCGACAATTCGCAGGACTCCCGTTTCTGGGGTTTTGTGCCGGATGAGGCGATCGTCGGCAAGGCCTTTGTCATCTGGATGAATTTCGGCGACTTCAAGCGGGTCGGTTTCTTCCACTGAGCGTCAGCGAGCAGCATGAGCACCACGTCCTGTTCCATGTCCTCTCCCCGCGTCCACCGCGGCATCACCCTGATCGGACTGCTGTTCTGGGCGGTCCTGCTGTGTTCGGCGGCCCTGGTCGTGATGAAGGTCATCCCGGCCCTCACGGAGTACCGCACCATCGTGTCGATGGTGAACAAGGTGGCCAAGGAGGGGGGCTCGACCGTTCCCGAGATCCGCGCCGCCTTCGAGCGGGCACGGCAGATCGAGTACGGCGTGACCGCCGTGACCGGGCGTGATCTGGAGATCACGAAGGAAGGCGAGCAGATCGTGGTGCGGTTCGCCTACGACAAGGAGATCGAGCTGATCTCGCCCGTGTTCCTGTTGATCAAGTTCGAGGGACAGTCCAAGTGATCCGGCCTGCGATGCAGGGCTGTTCCTCTCCTTCCGGGCCTGGGTTCAGGCCCGCTTTGTTTTGATGGCTACCTTCGATTCGTCCCGTCGCCCTGTTGTTTCCGAGGCGCTCCAGGCGCTGCAGAAGCGGCTGGGGCACGTGTTTGCCGACCCCCGCCTGCTGATGCGGGCCGTGACCCACAAGAGCTTCGGGGCCGAGCACTACGAGCGCCTCGAGTTCCTGGGCGATGCCGTACTCAGTCTCGGTGTGTCGGGCCTGCTCTACCGCCGCTTCGACCGCAGTGACGAGGGCGACCTCACCCGCGTCCGAGCCCATCTGGTGCGCCAGGACATGCTGCACCGCCTGGCGGTGCAACTGGGCCTGCCCGAGGTCATGCGCCTCAGCGAAGGCGAGGCCAAGGGCGGAGGCGCCCAGCGCCCCTCGATTCTGGCCGATGCGCTGGAGGCCATCATCGGTGCGGTCTACCTCGATGCCGGCTTCGAGGCCGCCCGCTACCTGGTGTTGCGCCTGTTCGAGCCCTTGCTGGCCGAAACCACCCTGGAAGGCTGGAGCAAGGACGCGAAAACGGCCTTGCAGGAATGGCTGCAGGCTCGCAAGATGCCGGTACCGGCCTACCGGATCGAGTCGACCCGTGGGAAGGCCCACGAGCAGGTGTTCGTGGTGGCCTGCGAGTTGCCGACGGTCGAGATCGCGGAAACGGGCGAGGGGCTTTCCCGGCGAGCAGCCGAGCAGGCTGCGGCCCAGGCCGTGCTGAATCGCCTCCAGTCCATGCCCGCCAAGGAGTTGCCGCGTCCGCCCCGGGCTGCGCCGACGGTGGTGGTCCGCAAGTCCCGGGTGCCCAAGTCCGGTGCGGCAGGTGAGGGCGGCGACGCCGCCGAATGAGGCGCTCCCGCCCCCGCGCTTTCTGCACCGTGATGTGTTCGTCTTTTTCTGCCTGAGCCGCCGCTCCGTTCGCCATGCCCCGTAAGCCTGCCCCCCCTGCCTCGCCTTCTCAACCGCCGGTCGGGGATGACGTCAACCCCCAGCTGGACGCCATGCTGGCCGGCCTGGCCATGGCCAAGCAAGGGGGCGGCACGGCGCCCGCGCCGGAGGCGCAGCGCTGTGGGCTGGTCGCCATCGTGGGCCGGCCGAACGTGGGCAAGTCGACGTTGATGAACGCCCTCGTGGGGCAGAAGGTGTCCATCACGTCCCGCAAGGCCCAGACCACGCGGCACCGCATCACGGGCATCTGCACCGAGGGCGACGCGCAGTTTGTGTTCGTCGACACGCCAGGCTTCCAGACGCGCCACACGGTGCGGGGCACGGCGGCCCTCAACCGCAACCTCAACAAGACCGTGCAGTCGACCCTGTCCGACGTGGACGTGGTTCTGTACCTGGTCGAAGCCGGGCGTTATGGCCCGGACGATGCCAAGGTGGTGGCGCTGCTGCCCAAGGACAAGCCGGTCATCCTGGTGGCCAACAAGCTGGACATGGTGCATCGGCGCGAGGACCTGTTCCCCTGGCTGCAGTCCATGCAGGCGCACCACCCCTTCGCCGAGTTCGTGCCGCTGTGCGCCCAGAAGGAGGCTGACACCCGGCGCCTGCTGGAGATCGTGCGGCCCTATCTGCCGGAACAAGGCTGGTGGTACGACCCGGAGGCGCTGACCGACCGCACCGATCGCTTCCTGGCCAGCGAGATCATCCGCGAAAAGCTCTTTCGCCTGACCGGCGACGAACTGCCGTACACCTCCACGGTGGTGATCGACACCTACACCGAGGAGCCTCCGCCGCCGGACAAGCCCAAGGCCAAGGGCCTGACCCGGATCGCGGCCACGATCATTGTCGAGCGCGAGCAGCACAAAGGCATGGTCATCGGCGACAAGGGCGAACGCCTCAAGCGCATCGGCACCGAGGCCCGGACCGAGCTGGAGCGCCTGCTGGGCGTGAAGGTCTTCCTGGAGGTGTGGGTGAAGGTGCGCTCGGGTTGGGCCGACGACGAAGCGCGCCTGCGCGCCTACGGCTACGAATAAGCCGTGTCCCGTGCGGCATCCCGTTCCGGCTCGGCAGCCTTCGTGCTGCACAGCCATGACTGGAGCGAATCCAGCCTGATCCTGGAGTTGTTCACCCGGGACCACGGCCGGGTCGTCGCCGTCGCGAAGGGCGCCAAGCGTCCGTATTCTCAGCTCCGGCCGGTCCTGATGCCGTTTCAGCGCCTGCTCGTGACCTTCGGTGCGCGTCGCTCCGAGGATGCCGAGGTCTGGCTGCTGCGCCAGGCGGAATGGGCTGGCGGGCCTGCCTGGCCCGGGGGCTCGGCCCTGCTGCCGGGCTTCTACCTGAACGAACTGACGATGCGGCTGATGGTGCGGCATGACCCCCATCCGGCGCTGTTCGATGCCTACGGCCAGACCTTGCAGGCCATGGCCGAGCCAACCCTGCTGCAGGCAGCCTTGCGCGCCTTCGAGTTGCACCTCCTGCGCCAGCTGGGTCATCTGCCTGACCTGGCTTCGGAAACGGTCGGCGGGCAGCGTGTGCAGGCAGGCGGCTTGTACGAGATCCATCCCGAGCTTGGCGTGCAGTCTGCGCGCTGGGTGGGGGAGCCGGGTGCCGGCCCGGCCATGATTCCGGGCCACGCCCTGCTGGGCATGGAGGCGGCGCTGAACGCCGCGGTGGGCCAGGACGCGCCGTTGACGTCGCCATGGGACGAGTCCGGCGGCGCGAGGCCGTCGGTCATCCCGACCCTCATGGCCGCCTGCATGCCCGCGCTGGGCGAACTCAAGGCCATCACCCGCTCACTCATTCACTATCATCTGGGCTCCCAGCCGTTGCGCACCCGTGCGCTCATGCTCGAACTACAGCAACCATGACCTTCTCCGGTACCCATCTGGCCGACCTGCAGGCGCCGCTGCTCGGCGTGAACATCGACCATGTCGCCACGGTGCGCAATGCCCGCGGTGGCGTGTTCCCCGATCCAGTGCGGGCTGCGCTGCTGGCTGTGGAGGCCGGCGCTGACATCGTCACCTTCCATCTGCGGGAAGACCGCCGACACATCCGCGATGAGGACGTCGCGCGCCTGAAGCAGGCGATCGCCGTGCCCCTGAACTTCGAGGCGGCCGTCACCGACGAGATGCTGGCCATCATCGAGCAGACCCGTCCGGAGCACGTGTGCCTGGTGCCCGAGCGGCGGCAGGAGGTGACGACCGAAGGCGGGCTGGACGTGGTCGGCCAGTTCGGCCGCATGCAGGACGCCTGTGCCCGGCTGGCCGCAGCAGGCAGTCGGGTGTCGTTGTTCATCGGGGCCGACCCGGCCCAGATCGAGGCAGCGGCCCGTGCGGGGGCGCCGTGTATCGAACTGCACACCGGCGCACTGGCCAATGCCTGGTGGGCGGGCGATGCGGCCTTGCTGCAAAGCGAACTGGCGCGCCTGCGTGAAGGTGTGCGGCTGGGCCGCAGCCTGGGGCTGCGCACGCACGCGGGCCACGGGTTGGCCCTGTCGGACGACCTGCCAGATGGCCGGAGCCCATCCGAGCCGAGCTCGACCGCGCTGGTCGCGGCATTGCCGGATGTCGGCGAGCTGCACATCGGCCATGCGCTGATCGGCCGGGCTGTGTTTGTCGGTCTGCGTCAGGCCATTGCCGATTTCAAGGCCGAAGCCATCCGGGCCCGCCACGCATGATCACCGGCATCGGCACCGACCTGTGCGACATCCGCCGCATCGAGGCGGCGTTGGCACGCCGGGGCGACCGGTTTGCGCAGAAGGTGCTGGGTGACCGCGAGCTGGCCGTGTTCCAGGCTCGGCGCGGCAAGGTGCCGCTGCGCGGGCTGCGTTACCTGGCCACGCGCTTTGCGGCCAAGGAAGCGTTCTCCAAGGCCATCGGTCTGGGCATCCACTGGCCCATGACCTGGCGCGCATGCCAGATCCTGAATGACGCCAGCGGCAAGCCTGTCATCGTGCTGGACGGCGAGCTGAAAGACTGGTTCGATGCACGCGGCTGGCGTGCCCATGTCACCGTCACCGATGAAGGCGACCATGCCCTGGCCTTCGTCGTCATTGAAACCCATTCCTCTTCAACATGAGCCTGAAAAAGAACGTGTCGGCCGTCCCGGCCATCGAGCATGCGCCTGTCGTGCTGGACATCGCCGGACTGAGCCTGAATGACGACGATCGCCGCCGCCTCCAGCATCCGCTGGTGGGAGGGCTGATTCTGTTTGCGCGGAACTGGGAAAGCCGGGCCCAGCTGACCAAGCTGTGCGCCGAGATCAAGGCCCTGCGGCCCGACGTGCTGATCTGCGTCGACCACGAGGGCGGCCGCGTGCAGCGCTTCCGCACGGACGGCTTCACGCATCTGCCGCCGATGGCGCGCCTGGGCGAGATGTGGATGAACGACGGCAAGGGCGGGGAGGGCAGTGGGGCCCTGGCCGCCACCGACGCCGCGACGGCTTGTGGTTATGTCCTGGCGAGCGAGCTGCGCGCCTGCGGGGTCGATTTCAGCTTCACCCCGGTGCTGGACCTGGACTGGGGTGAAAGCGGCGTGATCGGCGACCGAGCCTTCCACCGGGATGCGCGCGTGGCCACGGTGCTGGCCAAGAGCGTCATGCACGGGCTGCTGATGGCCGGGATGGCCAACTGCGGCAAGCACTTCCCCGGACATGGTTTCGTGAAGGCCGACTCTCACGTGGCCGTCCCCGTCGACCGCCGCAGCCTCAAGGCCATTCTGGCCGATGATGCCAAGCCATACGGCTGGCTCAGCACCTCGCTGACCAGCGTGATGCCGGCCCATGTGATCTACCCGAAGGTGGACGCCGCCCCGGCCGGCTTCTCCCGCCGCTGGTTGCAGGACATCCTGCGAGGGCAGTTGGGCTTCACCGGCGCGATCTTCAGCGATGACCTGAGCATGGAAGGCGCCAGCGTGGCGGGCAGCCACACCGAGGGCGCCATTGCCGCGCTGAACGCGGGGTGTGACATGGTGCTGTTGTGCAACCAGTCCCTGGATGGCGGCGCTCCGGTCGACGCACTGTTGGATGGCCTGGACAAGGCCCTCGCTGAGGGGCGTTGGGTCGCCAGCGCCGACAGCGAAGCCCGACGCCTGGATCTGCTGCCTCAGTCGGCGCCGCTGACGTGGGACGAACTCATGCACCACGCTCCGTATCTGCAGGCTCTGGCCCGTCTGCCCGGGTGACCGGCCGCTCATGCCCCAGGGGCAAGCGCCGCGCCCGGCGGCCGCGACGCCCCCCGAAATGAGCTCCCTAGCCGTCGGGATGGGTGCGCCAGGACGTGCTGTCTAGGATCGGGCTCCCAATATCAAAATCAGGAGCCTTTCATGTCCCGACTGTTTCAACGCGCCGCGGCGCTCGCGGCGTTGTCCTGCCTGTCTCAATGGGCGGCGTCCGCCACCCATGATGGCACCGGCTTTACGCTGACCTACGACCCGGACGGCGCCCTCTACACGCACGAGGTCGAGAGCTTCGGCAGCGTGTCGACCGAAGTCCTGCCTCAGGACCAGGTGAGCTACTCGCCTTCGGCTGCGGGCCTCTCCGTCAACTTCCTCCATGGCCTGGGCGTGTGGGCCTCGTCCTACACCAGCTTTACCCCGCAGATGCTCGCGGGTACGTTCGCGCTGCCGCTGAGTCTGGAAGCCGCGCCTGGCTATCACCTGACGGGCTACAGCGTGACCATCGAAGGTTCCTACAGCATCGAATCCCCTGGGTTCGTGAATGTCGATGGGATCTTCAGCGCGTCGGACTCGGGTCTGGGGCCGTTCATGGCGAGCAGCGGCGTGATTCCCTTCGGGGGTGGGTCGCTCCCTCTGTCTGGCAGTTTTGTCGCGTATGCCGACATCTCCTATGTCGAGGTGCTGGTCGGCTACGAGGACAAGATCGTCGGATACGAAGAGGTGCTGGATTACTGTGACGAGATCCAGTGCTACTACCGGCAGGAGCCCATCATCGAGCAGGTTCCTGTCTACGACCTGCAGACGGATCTGGGAGAGGCCTCCCTGGTCATCGACCGGATCACCATCACGGCCCATGTTGAAGCCGTTCCCGAGCCTGGATCAATGGCCCTGGCCTTCGGGGGCATGATGCTGATGGGAGCGTTCGCTCGCCGTCGGCGCGAGGGTGCAGAGCAGGCATGAAAAAAGCCGGGCAAAGGCCCGGCTTGCTGTTCCTGAGCCGGCCGCAATGCGCCCGGCTCACACCTCCATCAGGACGAGGCCGTTTCGAACGGCAGGGTCACCTGGTTCAGGTCCTTGCGGGTCTCCACCAGAATCAGCGGGCCCTCATCGAGCACCACAGCCGGCTTGCGCTCGCGCGGGACGCGCACGGGCTTGGGCTCCGCAGCGATCGCTTCCTGAACGGCTCGCACCTTGTCGGCGTCCGAGTTCACCCACTCCAGGCCGGCCGCCTGGGCGATGGCCTGCAGATCCGTCATCGGCAGCACATAGGGCTCGGCGACCGGCGCAGCGGCCACCATCTCGACGGCCTCGACCGGCGGCAATTCGCCACCCGTCACGGATTCGGCCGCGATGGCGTCGGCTGTGGTGTTGACCGGCTCAGCCGCCGCAGTCACCTGCGGGGCAGGGCTTTCGGCGGCCGACGCGACGTCTGCCACATCGGCATGGGTGTCGGCCTGTACGGTCTCATCCCGCTCGGGGCGGCGCTCGCGGCGAGGACGGTCACCTCGTCCACGGCGGCCGCGCTGGCCTTCATCGCCTTGCTCCGCTTCAGCAGACGGCACGGCCTCTGCGTCGGCTGCTTGTCCGTCGACCTGGGCGGCCGAATCAGCCAGCGTTCCTTCAGCAGGTTGCTGCGTCAGGGCGCCTTCTTCGCGCTCCCCGCGACCACGGCCACCGCGGCGGCGGCGGCGGCCACCCTCGCGTTCCCCCTCCACCGGTGCGGCGAGGTTCAGTGTGTCGAGTGCAGCGCCCTGGTCGGCCGCGGCCTGACCGATGGCAGCGGCTTCGGCAGCGATCGCTTCCCGGTTGATCGCCACGCGTTCACCCTGGCGCTCACCGCCACGTCCGCCGCGACCACGGCGACCTTCCTGACGGCCGCCTTCGGCCTGACCGGCCTCGACGGCGCCGTCCACCGGCGCGCGTTCGTCACGGCGGCCCTGGCGACCCTGGCGGTTCTCATTGCGCTCACGGCGCTCGCCACCGGCCGCCGACTGGCGATCGCCGCGGCGGCCCTGGCCATCACGGCGGCCATCCTTGCGGCCATCGCGGTTGCCAGTCTTGGCTTCCTTGGCGTCGGGCGCGGCTGCAGGCGCCACGGTGGTGGAGGTGGCAGGCGCCGGTGCGGGCGCAGGGGCGCCGAACAGGCGCTTGATCCAGCCGAAGAAGCCACCCGACGCAGGCGCCGGGGCGATCACCGGGGGCGGCAGCACCGCGGCGGGCGCAGGAGCGGCCACCTCGGGCTCCGGCTTCGGCGGGGCGACGGGCGCTGGCTGATCCGGGAGGACACCCTTGATCACGGGCTCCTGCTTGGGCTTGGCCTTCTCGCGGCGGGTGATGCCCACCTCGTCGTCCGGCTCCTCGACCATCGAGTAGCTGGCCTGCAGGTTTTCCAGACGCGGGTCGTCGTGGCGCAGGCGTTCCAGCTTGTAGTTCGGGGTCTCGAGGTGCTTGTTGGGCACCAGCAGCACGGTGACGCGCTGCTTGAGCTCGATCTTGGTGATCTCGGTGCGCTTTTCGTTCAGCAGGAAGGAGGTCACTTCCACCGGCACCTGAACGTGCACGGCGGCGGTGTTGTCCTTCATGGACTCTTCCTGAATGATGCGCAGGATCTGCAGCGCCGACGATTCGGTGTCGCGGATGTGGCCGGTGCCGTTGCAGCGCGGGCAGGTGATGTGGCTGCCTTCGCTCAGGGCCGGGCGCAGGCGTTGACGCGACATCTCCAGCAGGCCGAACTTCGAGATGGAGCTGAACTGCACGCGGGCGCGGTCGGTGCGCAGGGCGTCACGCAGACGCTGCTCGACCTCGCGGCGGTTCTTGCTGTCCTCCATGTCGATGAAGTCCATGACGATCAGGCCGCCCAGGTCGCGCAGGCGCATCTGGCGGGCAATTTCGTCGGCCGCTTCCAGGTTGGTGCGGAAGGCGGTTTCCTCGATGTCGCCGCCGCGGGTGGCGCGCGCCGAGTTCACGTCCACGGCCACCAGGGCTTCGGTGTGGTCGATCACGATGGCGCCGCCGGAGGGCAGGTTCACCGTGCGGCTGAAGGCCGTCTCGATCTGGTGCTCGATCTGGAAGCGCGAGAACAGGGCCGCGTCGTCGCGGTAACGCTTCACGCGATTCGCCTGGTCGGGCATCACGTGCAGCATGAACTGGTTGGCCTGCTCGTAGATGTCGTCCGTGTCGATCAGGATCTCGCCGATGTCGGACGTGAAGTAATCGCGGATGGCGCGGATGACCAGCGACGACTCCTGATAGATCAGGTAGGCACCCTTGCCAGCCTGGGCGGCTTCATCGATGGCTGACCACAGCTTGAGCATGTAGTTGAGGTCCCACTGCAGCTCGGCAGCGGTGCGGCCGATGCCAGCGGTGCGGGCGATCAGGCTCATGCCCTTCGGGTACTCGAGCTGGTCCATCGCCTCCTTGAGCTCTTC
>NZ_CAJYGK010000096.1 GCF_913773725.1 uncultured Aquabacterium sp.
CCAGGCCGGGGTTCGGGTGGCTGGCGAGGCCTGGTTGCATGGTGATGGAGAGCGCCGCAACCTGTTTGCCCTGGAGGGGGCCGCACTCCATGAGGCGCGCCGACAGGTGCAGATGGTGTTCCAGGACCCCTTCGCCTCGCTCAATCCCCGCATGCGCGTCAGCGAGATCCTGCAGGAAGGCCTCCAGACCCTGCGCCCCGAGTGGTCCGCATCCGAGCGGCTCGACCGGGTTGTCGACCTGGTCGGGCGCGTGGGTCTGAGGGCCGATGCGCTCCCGCGCTTCCCTCACGAGTTCTCGGGTGGGCAGCGGCAGCGGCTGGCCATTGCCCGGGCCCTTGCGGTGTCGCCGCGTGTGCTGGTGTGCGACGAGCCGACCTCGGCCCTCGACGTGTCCGTGCAGGCCCAGATCCTCAACCTGCTGCGCGAACTGCAGTCCGAACTCGGTCTGGGGCTGCTGTTCATCACCCACAACATGGGTGTGGTCAGCTACCTCGCCGACCATGTGGCTGTGATGCAGCAGGGCCGGCTGGTCGAGCAGGGGCCGGCAGCCCAAGTGCTGCAGCAGCCCGCTCATGCTTACACCCGCACCCTGCTGGCTGCGGTGCCGAAGCGGCCGTTCTGACCGTCAGATGCCCATCTTGCCCAGCGTGTCGAGCATGTCCCGCAGCGTGCTGGCCAGATAAGGGTGATCGGCTGCAAACCGGGCCTCGATGGCCTGTGCACGGGCGTTGAGCGAGTCGTCGTCGGCTGCCGTGGTCGGTGATTCTGTACCCGGCGTGGACGGCTTGGCGATGGCCTGCTGGATGTCCCGGTCGAGGTCCTGAAGCAGCGCCTTCAACTCCGGTGCGACGGGTTGACCGCTTTCCAGTTCTCCCTTGAGTCGTTGCAGCAGGTTCTTCAGTTTGGTGGCGTCCATGTGTGCTCCATCCATGCGTTGCTGAACACATTGTGCGACGGCCGCATGCCCCTTCCAAGTCACGGGCATCGAGGACTTGCCCGGGGCTGACGGGCATCAAGCCGCAGCGGGGCCTCGGTGTGGCGGGGCGCATGAAAAGGGCCGGCATGGAGCCGGCCTTCTTGCAGGGGGGGCAGCTTGCGCCGTTCCCGCGTCAGGCGATGTCGCTCACGCCGCCCGTGACCTGGCTGAAGCCCGCGTCGACATAAGTGATCTCGGCGGTCACGCCGGCGGCCAGGTCCGACAGCATGAAGGCGGCCACATTGCCCACGTCCTCGATGGTGACGTTGCGGCGCAGCGGCGCATTCTGCTCCACCACGTCCAGGATCTTGCCGAAGCCCTTGATGCCCGATGCGGCCAGCGTCTTGATCGGGCCGGCCGAAATGCCGTTGACGCGGATGCCCTTCGGGCCCAGGCTGGCGGCGGTGTAGCGCACGCTGGCTTCCAGGGAGGCCTTGGCCAGACCCATGGTGTTGTAGGCCGGCACGATGCGCTCAGCCCCCAGGTAGGACAGCGTCAGCAGCGCGGCGTTCGGATTCAGATAGGGCAGTGCGGCCTTGGCCATGGCGGGGAAGCTGTAGGCGGAGATGTCGTGGGCGATGCGGAACGCTTCGCGCGACAGGCCTTCCAGGAAGTCGCCGGCAATCGCCTCGCGAGGGGCAAAGCCGATGGAATGCACGAAGCCGTCGAACGTAGGCCAGACCTTGGCCAGATCGGCGAAGAGGGCAGCAATCTGCTCGTCATTGGCCACGTCGCAATCGAACACCAGCTCCGAGTCGAACTCCTTGGCGAACTCGGTGATGCGGTCCTTGAAGCGCTCGCCCACATAGCTGAAGGCAAGTTCAGCGCCTTCGCGCTTGCAGGCCTTGGCGATGCCATAGGCAATGGAACGGTTGGACAGCAGTCCGGTGATCAGCAGGCGCTTGCCGGCGAGAAAGCCCATATGGTCTCCATGAAAAAAACAAGGGGTGAAGCAACGCCCACCCGCTCAACGATGAACGGATTTTCGCACGCATCGTGGTGTGGAGCAGAATTTCGCCTTCCAGCCTTGCCCGGGCGCTTTCCTCGGAGTAAAATGCGGGATTGGCTGCCTGATGTGGCCTCTTCGTCTTGCTGGCTGCGCCAGGGGGGGCGCAACGAGGGGATGTCAGGCTGTGATGCCGAAGTGCCGGAGTCGCAGGGCGGATTGAGCCGAACACGCGTCGACCACGGGATTCTCGATGAGTCTGCGGGTTGTGTGTTGTGACGGTCAGTGTCGCCGGGCTTGCGGGCAGTTCGTCTCGTGGATGTTCACGAATGGGCGGATCTTTCCAGCCCATTTTTTTTGCTCGACGTTTTTTATTGGGTGCGATCGTCGCCGGATTGACTGGATGAGTTGGCTGAAAGTCGTTGAAGACACCGTGACCGGTCTGGGTTACGAATTGGTGGACTGCGAACGCAGTTCGCATGGTTTGCTGCGCGTGTACATCGACCGACTGCCCGACCAGCCCTACGATCTGCCTGGTGATCTGGTCACCGTGGACGACTGCGAGAAGGTCACGCGCCAGCTGCAATATGCGCTGGAAACGATCGATGCCGACTACAGCAGGCTCGAAGTGTCCTCTCCCGGTGTCGACCGCCCGCTCAAGACCCCGGCGCATTTCGCGCGCTTCGTGGGTGAGCAGGTCGAGATCGCGCTCAAGCACCCTTTTCAGGGGCGCAAGAAATACAGCGGCGTGCTGTGCGTGTCGCAGGATGCCGAGCCCGCTCAGATCGAGTTGGGGCAGGCCTGGGGCCTCGTGCTGAAGGCGGCCGACGCCGACAAGCCGTTGTCGAAGACGGCGGCCAAGAAGCTGGCCAAGGCACAGGCCAAGGGTGAAGCCCCCCCGGAGGCGGCGGATCAGGTTTTAGGTTTCACGCTCGATGAAATTCGCGAGGCACGCCTGGTGCCGGAAGTGAGTTTCAAGGGGCGTAGCCGTCGGGCGGCAACCCCGGCGGACGGTACGGTTGCCGTCGATGAGGCGCAAGATCTCGGAGGTCAGAAGAAATGAATCGTGAATTGCTGATGCTGGTGGACGCCATCTCGCGTGAGAAGAGCGTGGACCGTGAAGTGGTGTTCGGTGCGGTCGAATCCGCCCTGGCCTCCGCCACCAAGAAGCTCTATCAGGGCGAGGTCGACATCCGCGTCGCCATCGACCGCGAGACCGGCGTCTACGAGACTTTCCGTCGCTGGCACGTCGTGCCCAACGAGGCCGGCCTGCAGCTGCCCGATGCCGAGATCCTGCTGTTTGAAGCCCAGGAACAGATTCCCGACATCGAGGTCGATGACTACATCGAAGAACCCATCGAGTCCGTGCCCATCGGCCGCATTGGCGCCCAGGCGGCCAAGCAGGTCATCCTGCAGAAGATCCGTGACGCCGAGCGCGAGCAACTGCTCAACGACTTTCTGTCGCGCGGCGAAAAGATCTTCGTCGGCACCGTCAAGCGTCTGGACAAGGGCGACATCATTGTCGAGTCGGGCCGCGTTGAAGGCCGTCTGAAGCGCGGCGAGATGATCCCGAAGGAAAACCTGCGCACCGGCGACCGCGTGCGCGCCTTCATGCTGGGCGTGGACACGCTGGCCCGCGGCCCGCAAATCATGCTGTCGCGCTCGGCGCCGGACTTCATGATCGAGCTGTTCCGCCAGGAAGTGCCCGAGATCGAGCAGGGCCTGCTGGAGATCAAGAGCTGCGCCCGTGACGCGGGTTCGCGAGCCAAGATCGCCGTGCTGTCGCACGACAAGCGGGTCGATCCGATCGGCACCTGCGTCGGTGTGCGCGGTTCGCGCGTCACCGCGGTGACCAATGAACTGGCCGGCGAGCGCGTCGACATCGTGCTGTGGTCGGAAGACCCGGCCCAGTTCGTGATCGGTGCGCTGGCCCCGGCCAACGTGCAGTCGATCTTCGTGGACGAAGAAAAGCACGCCATGGACGTGGTTGTGGACGAGGAAAACCTCGCCATCGCCATCGGCCGTGGCGGCCAGAACGTGCGCCTGGCCTCGGACCTGACGGGCTGGCGCATCAACATCATGACGGCCGAGGAATCGGCCCAGAAACAGGCCGTCGAAAGCGACTCCATCCGCAAGCTCTTCGTCGAGAAACTCGACGTGGACGAGGAAGTTGCCGACATCCTGATCGCCGAAGGTTTCTCCAGCCTGGAAGAAGTGGCCTACGTGCCGCTGCAGGAAATGCTGGAAATGGAATCGTTCGACGAAGACACGGTCAACGAGCTGCGCACCCGTGCGAAAGACGCTTTGCTGACCATGGAAATCGCCAAGGAAGAAGAAGTCGAGGCTTTGTCGGAAAATCTCAAGGGTCTGGAAGGTCTGACCCCCGAGCTGATTGCGAAGCTGGCCGAAGCGGGCATCCACACCCGTGACGACCTCGCCGATCTGGCCGTGGACGAACTCACCGAGATCACCGGTGTGTCCGACGAACAGGCGCGCGCCCTGATCCTCAAGGCGCGCGAACACTGGTTCGCCTGATCGCCCACGCTTCAGCCACCTGAGACGACCCACTCGACCTATTTACGCAAAAGCTCATCGCAAGGATCAACACAATGGCCGTGACCACCGTCGCACAATTCGCCGCGGAACTGAATCGCCCGGCTGCGACACTGCTGGAGCAGCTTCAGTCTGCGGGTGTGCCCAAGGCCGCCCCTGAAGACGTGCTCACGGAGGCCGACAAAGAGCGTCTGCTCGACCACCTGCGCACCGCCCACGGTTCCACCGGCGGCGACCGCAAGAAGATCACGCTGACCCGCAAGTCGACCACCGAAATCAAGCAGGCTGACGCATCTGGCAAAGCCCGCACCATTCAGGTCGAAGTTCGCAAGAAGCGCGTGTTCGTCAAGCGCGAGGACGGCGTCGATGAGGCGACCGCCAAGGCGCAGGAAGAAGCCGAGCTGGCTCGCCGCGAGGAAGAGGCCCGTGCCCAGGCCGAAGCCCTTCGCTTGCAGGAAGAGCAGCTGGCCGAAGCCCGCCGCCAGCGTGAAGAAGCGGAACGCCGCGAGCGCGAAGAGGCCGAAGCCCGCGCCCGTGCTGCCGCCGAGCAGGCTGCGCGTGAACAGGCCGAGCGTGAAGCCGCGGCCAAGGCTGCTGCGGCTGCCGCTGTTCCGGCGGGTGGCGATGCCGATGACGCTGCAGAGCGGGAAGCCGCGGCTGCTCGCCGTGCGGCGGCCCAGGAAGCCGCCCGTGCGGAAGCCGCCGCCCTGACCGCCGCCGCACAGCGTGTGGCGCGTGGCGGCACGCTGCGTGCCGGTAGCAACAAGCCGGCCGCAGATGCCAAGCCGGCAGAGGCCGCCCCGGCCCCGGTTGCCGCGGCGCCCGCACCGGCTCCTGCGCCCGTTGCCGCGCCGACCATGCCGATTCAGGCCGACGCCCCCAAGCCGGGTGCCGGTGTGCGCGTGGTGAAGGCCGCCGACCGCGAAGCCGAAGAAAAGCAGCGCCTGGCCGACCTGGAGCGCCGTCGCAAGGCCGCGGAGGCCGAAGCGGCCGCGATCCGCGCCATGATGAACGCGCCCAAGAAGGTGCTGACGGCCAAGAAGCCGGAAGAAGCCAAGCCGGCGGACGCCAACAAGGAAGGCATCAAGGGCACCATCCACAAGCCGAAGGGCGCACCGGGCGCCACGCCGGGTTCGACCACGGCAGGGGCCGGCGCCAAGCCGGGCGACAAGAAGTCGGTCAAGTCCGAGAAGCTGTCGTCGAGCTGGGCCGATGACGCCAAGAAGCGCGGTGGTCCCTCCAAGGGCCGTGGTGGCGACGCCGCCAGCAGCTCGCGCAACGGCTGGAAGGCTCCGGGCGGCAAGGGTGGCCGGCGTGGCGACCGCGGCGAAGGTGCTTCGACCTTCGTGCCGCCGACCGAGCCGCAGATCCTCGAGGTCCACATTCCCGAAACCATCTCGGTGGCCGACCTGGCTCACAAGATGTCGGTGAAGGCCACCGAGGTCATCAAGCAGATGATGAAGCTCGGCCAGATGGTCACCATCAACCAGCACCTGGACCAGGAAACCGCCATGATCGTGGTGGAAGAAATGGGCCACAAGGCGTTTGCCGCCAAGCTGGACGATCCGGATGCCTTCCTTGAAGAAGAACACGAGGATCAGGCCGCCGAGGCCAAGCCGCGCGCACCGGTCGTGACCGTCATGGGTCACGTCGACCACGGCAAGACCTCGCTGCTGGACTACATCCGCACCTCGCGTGTGGCTGCGGGCGAAGCCGGCGGCATCACGCAGCACATCGGCGCTTACCACGTCGACACGCCGCGCGGCATGATCACCTTCCTCGACACCCCGGGTCACGAGGCCTTCACGGCCATGCGTGCCCGCGGTGCCAAGGCCACCGACATCGTCATCCTGGTGGTGGCGGCCGACGATGGCGTCATGCCGCAGACGAAGGAAGCCATCCACCACGCCAAGGCGGCGGGTGTGCCCATCGTCGTGGCGATCAACAAGATCGACAAGCCCGGCACCAACCTGGATCGCGTGACCCAGGAGCTGATTGCCGAGCAGGTGGTGCCCGAGTCCTACGGTGGTGATTCGCCGTTCGTGCCGGTGTCGGCCAAGACGGGCCAGGGCATCGACGATCTGCTCGAGAACGTGCTGCTGCAGGCCGAAGTGCTGGAGTTGACCGCACCGGTCGAATCGCTGGCCAAGGGTCTGGTGATCGAAGCGCGTCTGGACAAGGGCCGCGGCCCGGTGGCCACCGTGCTGGTGCAGTCGGGCACGCTCAAGCGTGGCGACGTCGTGCTGGCCGGTGCTTCGTATGGCCGTGTGCGCGCCATGCTGGATGAAGATGGCAAGGCCGCGACCGAAGCCGGTCCGTCCATCCCCGTCGAGATCCAGGGCCTCACCGAAGTGCCGTCCGCTGGCGACGAGTTCATGGTGCTGTCCGACGAGCGCCGTGCCCGTGAAATCGCCACCTTCCGTCAGGGCAAGTACCGCGACGTGAAGCTGGCGAAGCAGCAGGCCGCCAAGCTCGAGAGCATGTTCGAACAGATGGGTTCGGGCGCAGACGTGCAGACGCTGCCGCTCATCATCAAGGCGGACGTGCAGGGTTCCCAGGAAGCGCTGGCCGCTTCGCTGCTCAAGCTGTCGACCGAGGAAGTGCGTGTGCAGATCGTGCACGCCGCCGTGGGTGGCATCTCCGAGTCGGACGTCAACCTGGCGATCGCTTCGAAGGCCGTCATCATCGGCTTCAACACCCGCGCGGATGCCAACGCCCGCAAGGTGGCCGAGCACAACGGTGTCGACCTGCGCTACTACAACATCATCTACGACGCCGTGGACGATGTGAAGGCGGCGATGGGCGGCATGCTCGCACCCGAGCAGCGCGAGGAAGTCATCGGTTCGGCCGAGATCCGTCAGGTCTTCATCGCCTCGAAGATCGGCACGATCGCGGGCTGTATGGTCACCGACGGCGTGGTGCGTCGCAGCGCCAAGCTGCGCCTGCTGCGCGACAACGTGGTCATCTACACCGGCGAGCTGGAAGGCCTCAAGCGCTTCAAGGACGATGTCAAGGAAGTTCGCGAGGGCTTCGAGTGTGGTCTGAACATCAAGGGCTACAACGACATCAAGGA
Organism: uncultured Aquabacterium sp.; assembly: GCF_913773725.1. Classification (GTDB taxonomy): domain Bacteria; phylum Pseudomonadota; class Gammaproteobacteria; order Burkholderiales; family Burkholderiaceae_C; genus Aquabacterium. The sequence continues at coordinate 7,549 of NZ_CAJYGK010000096.1, forward strand.
AGGCGACGTCCTCGAGTTCTTCGAAATCAAGGAAGTGGCCCGCACGCTGTAAGACAACGCGCCGGCTCCCGCCCTTGCAACCCCGCCTGAGCCCAGGCGGGGTTTGTGCTTGGAGGGAGCCGTCGGCTTTCAGCAGGAATTCACCATGCGCCATAAACGCTCCACCCCCAACCGCAGCAACCGGATTGCCGACCAGATCCAGCGTGATGTGGCCGAGCTGATCCGTGATCTGAAGGATCCGCGCATCGGCATGGTCACGATCAGCCATGTCGAGGTGACGCCCGACTACGCCCATGCCAAGGTGTTTTTCTCGTTGCTGATCGGCAATCCGGAAGACACCGAAGCGGGCCTCAACGAGGCAGCCGGCTATCTGCGTAACTCGTTGTTCAAGCGCCTGCAGATCCACACGGTGCCGACGCTGCACTTCCACTTCGACCGCACCACCGAGCGTGCGGCCGAACTGAACGCCCTGATCAACCGTGCCGTGGCCGACAAGGCCAAGGACGGTGACGAGCCCGTGAGCGGGGAGGGTGGTCAGCCGTGAGCGACCTGCAAGTCGGTCAGCGCGCAGACCTCGGTCAGCGGCCTCAGCGACCCCCGCGCCTGCCGCGGCGTGCGTTGCATGGCGTGATCCTGCTGGACAAGCCGCTGGGGCTGTCCAGTAACGACGCGCTGCAGAAGGTCAAGCGCCTGTTTCGCGCGGAGAAGGCGGGCCACACCGGCACGCTGGATCCGCTCGCCACGGGGCTGCTGCCCTTGTGCTTCGGTGCGGCGACGAAGTTTTCTCAGGTGTCGCTCGATGCCGACAAGCGCTATACCGCGACCGTGAAGCTGGGCGTCGTCACCACGACGGGCGATGCGGAAGGCGAGGTCGTGTCCACGCGCGACGTGACGCCGGACATGGTGGCACCGGATCGCGTGGCGGCGGCCTGCGCCACCTTCACCGGCGAGATCGACCAGATTCCGCCCATGCACTCGGCCCTCAAGCACGAGGGGCGTGCCCTGTACGAATACGCCCGTGAAGGCGTCGAGATCGAACGGGCTGCCCGCCGCGTGACGATTCACGGCATCGACATCCTGCGCTGTGAAGATGGCGTGCTGGAGGTCGACGTGCGTTGCAGCAAAGGCACCTACATCCGTACCCTGGCGCAGGACATCGGCGAGCACCTCGGCTGCGGCGCGCACCTGATCGGTCTGCGCCGTACCGGCAGCGGCGGCGTGACGCTGGAAGGCGCCGTCACCCTCGATGAGCTGACTGCGCTGGACGAGGCCGACCGCGATGCCTTGCTGCAGCCTGCAGACGTGCTGCTGTCCGATTGGCCGGACGTGCTGCTCAACGAGCAGGACGCCACCCGTTTCCTCACCGGTCTGCGCCGGCGAACAAAGCTGCCCGATGCACCGCAGGTGCGTGTGTACGGGCCCCATCCCGCGGCGCCCGCAGACGCCGCCCGCCGTGTGTTGCTGGGCAGTGCCCACATCCAGGGCGGCGAACTGATCCCCACCCGCCTGCTGAGTCCGGCCGAGGTGCAGGGCATGGTGCTGATGTGCCGGCCCGCCCGCGCTGCCGATCCGGCTGTGGCCCCCTGAATCCGACCCTTGTGAGCTTTCTATGAGCACCCAAATTCGCAACATCGCGATCATCGCCCACGTTGACCATGGCAAGACCACGATGGTCGACCAGCTTCTGCGCCAGTCTGGCACCTTCGCCGAGCACGAGAAAGTCGTGGACACGGTGATGGACAACAACGCCATCGAACGTGAGCGTGGCATCACCATCCTGGCCAAGAACTGCGCCGTGAGCTGGGAAGGCACGCACATCAACATCGTTGACACCCCGGGCCACGCGGACTTCGGCGGTGAAGTCGAGCGTGCGCTGTCCATGGTCGACGGCGTGGTGCTGCTGATCGACGCTCAGGAAGGCCCGATGCCGCAGACGCGCTTCGTGACCAAGAAGGCCCTGGCCCTGGGTCTCAAGCCCATCGTCGTGGTCAACAAGGTGGACAAGCCGGGTGCCAAGCCCGACGCCGTCATCAATGCTGCTTTCGACCTGTTCGACAAGCTGGGCGCGACCGACGAGCAGCTGGACTTCCCCGTGGTGTATGCCTCGGGCATCAACGGCTGGTCTTCGCTGGAAGAGGGCGAGCCGGGCGCCCAGTGGGGCCCCGACATGTCGGCCCTGTTCGAGACCGTGCTCAAGCACGTGCAGCCGCACAACGGCAACCCGGACGCCCCGCTGCAGCTGCAGATCTCGGCACTGGACTACAACAGCTTCGTGGGCCGCATCGGCGTCGGTCGCATCAATGCCGGCAAGATCAAGCCGGGAATGGACGTGGTCGTGATGGAAGGCCCTGGCGGCAAGAGCGTCAAGGGTCGCATCAACCAGGTGCTGACCTTCCAGGGCCTGGACCGCGTGCAGGTGACGGAAGCCGGACCGGGCGAGATCGTGTTGATCAACGGCATCGAAGAGATCGGCATCGGTGTGACCATCACCGATCCGGCCAACCCGACGCCGTTGCCCATGCTGAAGGTCGACGAGCCCACGCTGACCATGAACTTCTGCGTGAACACGTCGCCGCTGGCCGGCCGTGAAGGCAAGTTCGTGACCAGCCGCCAGATCTGGGATCGCCTGCAGAAGGAATTGCAGCACAACGTGGCCCTGCGCGTGAAGGAAACCGACGAAGATGGCGTTTTCGAAGTGTGCGGCCGCGGCGAACTGCACCTGACCATCCCGCTGGAAAACATGCGTCGCGAAGGCTACGAGCTGGCCGTTTCCAAGCCGCGCGTGATGTTCAAGGACATCGACGGCGTCAAGAGCGAGCCGATGGAGCTGGTCACCGCCGACGTGGAAGAAATCCACCAGGGCGGCGTGATGCAGGCGCTGGGCCTGCGCAAGGGCGAAATGATCAACATGGAGCCGGACGGCCGTGGCCGCGTGCGCCTGGAGTACCGCATTCCGGCCCGAGGCCTGATCGGTTTCAGCAACGAGTTCCTGAACCTGACACGTGGTTCGGGCCTGATCTCGTCGATCTTCGACGGCTACGAAGCGCACAAGGGTGAAATCGGTGGCCGCAAGAACGGCGTGCTGATCTCGATGGACGACGGTGAAATCTTCACCTACGCACTGGGCAAGCTGGACGACCGTGGCCGCATGTTCGTCAAGCCGAACGACCCCGTGTATGAGGGCATGATCGTTGGCATCCACAGCCGCGATAACGACCTGGTGGTGAACGCCACCCGCACCAAGCAGCTGACCAACTTCCGCGTCTCGGGCAAGGAAGATGCGATCAAGATCACCCCGCCGATCGAGCTGACGCTGGAATACGGTGTGGACTTCATCGACGACGACGAGCTGGTCGAGATCACACCGAAGTCGATCCGCCTGCGCAAGCGCCACCTGAAGGAGCATGATCGCAAGCGTGCTTCGCGCGAAGCCAACGCCTGATCGACCCGCTGAGAAGGCGCCCTGCGGGGCGCCTTTTTCGTTGTGACCCCATCATCAAGCCGGCGCGCGCTGGCGTGCGAGGAGCAGACCGAGATGCGCAATGAAAGCCCGATCCTGACCGAGGTCGTGGGTGGACTGGGTGTGATCACCCTGAACCGGCCCAAGGCGCTGAACGCGCTCACCCTGGAGATGGTGCGCGAACTGGCGGTGGTGTTGCAGGGATGGGCGACCAACCCTGACGTTCTGGCCGTTCTGCTTCAGGGGTCGGCGCGTCCGCCGGTGGAGGGCAAGCCGGTGGCCCGGCACTTCTGCGCGGGCGGGGACATCCGCTTCATGCACGATGCTGCGCTGGTTGGCGACCCTGCGGTCGAGGACTTCTTCACGGAAGAGTACGCGCTCGATCATGCCCTGCACGTCTATCCCAAACCCACCGTGGCGTGGATGGAGGGCATCACCATGGGCGGCGGCATGGGTCTGGCGCAGGCCTGCGCCTTGCGCGTGGCGACGGCGTCGGTCCGCATGGCCATGCCTGAAACGCGCATCGGCCTGTTTCCGGACGTGGGGGGCGGACACTTTCTGTCCCGGCTGGTGGGGCATGCCGGTGAATACCTGGGCGTGGTGGGGCCTCATCTGCACGTGACCGACGCCCTGACGCTGGGATTGGCCGATGTGCATGCAGAGGCAGGTTGTCTGTCAACGTTTCTCGAAAACCTCCGCAGCAGTGCGGCCCGCACGAGCGGGGAGCTCATCGCGAGGTTGCGGGCGCATGTGGACCTGCACCCGCTGACCCGGCTGCCGGACGCCACGGTGACGGCACGGCTGGATGACATCGACAGGCATTTCGGCCTTCCGACCCTGCGCGACATCGTGGCGTCGCTGGAGGCCGCGCAGGCTGATGGGGATGCCTGGGCCGAGGAAACGCTGCATCACATGGCGGGCCACTCGCCCCTGATGATGGCCGTCACGCTGGAGCAGATCCGCCGCGCACGCAGCATGCCGCTGGCAGAGGTGTTTCGCATGGAGCGAACGATGGTGCGCCACTGCTTCCAGATCCGGACCGGCGCAGCCAGCGAAACCGTCGAGGGCGTGCGGGCGCTGGTGGTCGACAAGGACCATGCCCCTCGCTGGAATCCGCCGACGCTCGGCGAAGTCGGGGCCGACCAGGTGGAGGCCTTCTTCGAGGCCGTCTGGCCGCCTTACGCGCATCCGCTGCGCGATCTGCACGATCCGATCTGAGCCTGCTTTTGTTTCATGCCTGCGACCCGCATTCCCAAGACCGATCCCCGAACGGGGCTGAGCCCGTGGCGCGCCTGCGTTGCTCCGATGCTCGACTGGACCGACCGCCATTGCCGCTACTTTCATCGGCTGCTGACCCCGCATTCCCGGCTGTACACCGAGATGATCACCACGGGAGCGCTGGTGTACGGACAGCTGCATCGCTTCCTGGAGTACAACCCGTCGGAGCACGCGGTGGCCCTGCAACTGGGCGGGAGCGAGCCGGCTGACCTGGCGCATTGCGTCAAGCTGGCCGCACAGTTCGGCTATGACGAGGTGAACCTGAACTGTGGTTGCCCGAGCGAGCGCGTGCAACGGGGCGCATTCGGCGCCTGCCTGATGAACGAGGCCTCGCTGGTGGCCGACTGCGTGCGAGCCATGCTGGATGCCAGCGGCGGCGACCCGTCCATGCCGATCACCGTCAAGCACCGCATCGGGATCGACCAGAGCGAGTCCTACGACTTCGTGCGCGATTTCGTGGGAACGGTGGCCGAGGCAGGGTGCGAGGTGTTCATCGTGCACGCCCGAAATGCCTGGCTGAAGGGCCTGAGCCCGAAGGAGAACCGCGAGATTCCGCCGCTGCGCTACGAAGTGGTGCACCAGCTCAAGCGCGATTTTCCGGAGCTGGTGATCGTGCTCAATGGCGGTCTGGCTGACAACGCGGCCTGCGTGGCGCAATTGCAGCCGGGTGCCATGCTGGACGGCGTGGCGCTGGACGGGGTGATGGTGGGCCGCGCGGCCTATCACACACCCTGGATGATGGCCGAGTGGGATGACTGCCTGTTCGGGCAGGGCAAGCGTGCGGACGGGCTGACGCGTGAGGCCGTCGAGACCGAGATGGTCGCCTATGCCCAGCGCGAAATCGAACGCACGGCGGGGTGGGCCCACGGCGAGGTGCGCTGGCCGCAGGTCATGCGTCACGTGCTGGGCCTGTACAACGGCCTGCCGGGGGCAAGACGATGGCGCCAGGTGTGGTCGGACCACACGCTGAAGAACCACATACCGGCCGAGGTCATGGTACTGGCTCACGCGCGGCCTCCCCGTCGCGAGGCCCCGCCATCGGTGTGAGGGCGGCTCAGGCCGCGCGGTCCGGTCGCGTGCCGGCCACTGCGTGAAGCCTGCGGGCAACGAGGTCGCCCGTGTCGTGGCCGTGCTGCAGGCTGACAAAGCGTCCCCGGCCCCGCTGCTTGGCGGCATACAGGGCTTCGTCTGCATGTTGCAGCCAGTGGGTGCTGTCTTCCTGTTCGCCGGGAATGCCGCTGAGCATGCCGCCTGACAACGTCACATGCCCGGCCACCGGAGAGTCCGGGTGGTACAGGCTGTCCCGCTCTACATGGTGCAGCAGGGCCAGCGCGAAGCTCAGCGCCCCCTCTGGTGGCGTGTGGGGCAACAGAAGCACGAATTCTTCGCCGCCGTAGCGTGCCGCGTAGTCGAGCGGTCGCCGGCACACCTGCTTGAGGATCTGGGCGATCTGCTGCAGGCACTGGTCACCTTCAAGATGGCCCAGCCTGTCGTTGTAGCGCTTGAAGAAGTCGACGTCGCACAGGATCAGCGACAAAGGGCGCTGCTCGCGGCGGGCGTCGCCGATGTAGCGGGCCAGTCGGTCGTCCAGCCCCTTGCGGTTACCCAGCCCCGTGAGCTGGTCGTGCATGATCTGGCGGCTGAGCTGTTCGTTGGCGTGCTGCAGGGCTGTGGCCGCGGCAGTCAGTTCACGCCGGGCTTCCAGCAGGCGTTGCATGGCGTGCACCTTGGCCTTCAGCACCAGGGGCGATACCGGGTGCACCAGGTAGTCGTCGCCACCGGCTTCGATCGCTGCGGCAAGGTCATCCTCGCTGTCGAGGTGAGACAGGAAGATGATCGGTGCCCAGGGCCCGCGCGATCCCGCCCGGATCCGGCGTGCCAGCTCGAGTCCGCTGTCGTCAGGCAGCGACATGTCCAGCAAGAGCATGTCGGGGCGCTGTTCGTCGAACAGACGCCATCCCTGGTGGAACGACGTCGCTTCCAGGACCCGGTGGCCTTCCGCCTGGAGCAACTGGCTGATCCGTGCGAGCAGAAGGGGCTGGTCCTCGACGACGAGGATCCGGAGAGAGGCGGTGGGCATGTCGGGCAACTCGGTGGCGCGCACGTTTCGTGAACGCTTTCACGGAGTGTGCCGCAGTTGCGTGGAATGCACCTCGGTAGGAACACGGGGCGACCGACTCGGGGTCAACCCGCTGTGCCGGCCCCATAAAGGTGTGTCACGGTGTCCACCTGCATCTCGAAGCTGAAAAACCGATTGCGACCTTGCGTCTTGGCGCTGTAGAGCGCTTCGTCGGCGCGCAACAGCAGGCTTTGCGCGGTGGTGCTGGCATCGGGGACCACGGTGGTGATGCCGCCCGACAGGGTCACGACGCCAAAGGCCGAGGTCGGATGGGGCTCGGCGCTGGCTGCCAGCACATGTTGCAGGGCTCGGGCAAAGGTCATGGCGCCGGATCGAGGGGTGTTGGGCAGCACCAGTCCGAATTCTTCTCCGCCGTAGCGAGCCACATAGTCGAGCGGGCGGCGACACACCGTGCGGAGGACCTCGCCCACGCGCTTCAGACACGCATCCCCCTGCACGTGACCCAATGCATCGTTGTAGGCCTTGAAGTGGTCGATGTCGCACAGCAACAGACTCAGCGGCTGCTGGTCGCGGGCACATTGCTGGACGCTGGCGTGCAGGCGCTCGTCAAAGCCGCGGCGGTTGCCCAACTGGGTGAGATCGTCCAGTGTGGTGAGGTGGGCCAGCCGTTCGTTGGCATCCCTCAGCGCTTCGGACGTGTCGATCAGCTGGCGCCGCATGCGCTGCAGACGCGACATCGCGTGCAGCTTGGCGGCCAGCACGACCGGGGAGGCTGGCTTCACCAGGTAGTCGTCGCCGCCCGCCTCGATGCCCCGCCAGAGGTCGAGCTCGCTGTCACGGGCGGACAGGAAGATGATCGGGGTCCAGTCACTGCCTTCCACGCTGCGGATTTCGCGAGCCGCCCAGTAGCCGTCTTCCTCAGGCAGAACCACGTCCATCAGGACGAGGTCGGGTCGACCCCGTTTGAATGCCTCGATGGCTTCCCGGGCGGTTTCGGCCTCCAGGACCGTGTGCCCGTGGTGCTCGAGCTCCCGCTTCAACGAGGATCGAACCGAGAGCTGGTCTTCCACCAGCAGGATGTTCATCGGGGCGGCAGGCATGGCGGGGCGCAGAAAGGCAGACATCACCTTATCGGCCACACCGTGAAGAACTGGAGGTGTTCCGACCACGCCATGAAAAAAGCACCCCGCAGGGTGCTTTGTGTGCAGCATGCCTGCGAGGGCGCAGGCTGCCAACGCAATCAGACGCGCTTCTTGTATTCGTTGGTGCGGGTGTCGATTTCGATCTTGTCGCCCGATTCCACGAACAGGGGCACGGCGATTTCGAAGCCGGTGCCGACGATGCGGGCGGGCTTCATGACCTTGCCTGAGGTGTCGCCCTTGACGGCCGGCTCGGTTTCGATTTCGCGCACGATGGTGGTGGGCAGTTCGACCGAGATGGCCTTGCCGTCGTAGAACACCACTTCGACTTCCATGCCGTCGAGCAGGTAGTTCACCGAGTCGCCCATGTTCTCGGCTTCCACCTCGAACTGGTTGTATTCCGAGTCCATGAACACGTACATCGGGTCGGCGAAGTAGGAGTAGGTGCACTCCTTCTTGTCGAGGATGATCTGGTCCATCTTGTCGTCGGCCTTGAAGACCACTTCGGCGCCGCCGCCGTTCAGCAGGTTCTTCATCTTGATGCGGACGGTGGCTGCGCCACGGCCGCCGCGGCTGTATTCGGTCTTCAGGACGACCATCGGGTCCTTGCCCTGCATGATCACGTTGCCGGCGCGGATTTCTTGTGCGAGTTTCATGGTGATTCCAGATGGAAAACTGGGGGTGCCGGGCCGTGGCGCACACTGCGCACCGTGGTCGGATCGGCTGTTCAGGCGCCGCTGGCTTTCAGGACAAGGTCGATCGAATGAAACGCATCCAGCTCGCGCCGACGCGGTTTCTGCCAGAAGCAAAGCTGCCGATTTTAGCCTGACCCTGTGACAAAAGCGATCAGCTGTGTGACAAGGTCTGTTTGCGTGCGCAACCGGTCCCGCGAAGACAGGCTTGCACGGGCCCATCCCGTGGCATCCGGCCAGGCCGGCAGGGCGTCAGGCCAGGGGCCAAGGCGGTTCCACGCTTGCCACCACGCCCGCACGGATGCCTGCAGCGACGCAGGCCAGTCCGCCGTCCACCGCGCCGTGAAGGCGTCGAGCTTGTCGGCATGCACGCCGTCATCCTGCTCGTAGATCTGCCAGACATGCGGGCGGCCCGCCCACAGCGCGCGCACGGCCGAATCCTCGCCCCGGACCAGATTCAGATCGCAGCAGGCCAGCAGGTCATCGTAGCCGGGCTGGCTGAGCGGGGGGACGACGCTGAGCCGGAGGTGAGTCGGGAGGGGGCCCTGTGTGGCCTCCCACTGCGCCCGCCACGATGAACCGAGTTGCTGGGCGTGCCCCTGGGTCAGCACCACGTGCGTCGGTTCAGCGGGCGACCCGGCCAGCGCCGACAGCCACGTCCCCAGGGGCGCCGTGCCGTAGCAGAACACACTGGCCACGCGCTCTCCTGGCTGGTGGGCGACGCCCAGTTGCCCCAGCACGGCCTGGCGCCGCACGGCATCCAGTCGCAAGGCATCCTGCCGATCGATCAGCCCGGGCTCGCGCAGGAGTCCACCGGTGTCCGGCGTGAAGCCGGGGTAGAAAAAGTGCTTCGTCAGCCCCGATGCAGGGCCGCTCCACACCGGCGAACGCAGGCGGTGGCTGCGCGCCACGTAATCTTCCGCGCTGAGGTATTCCAGATTGATCCACCGGGGCGGCTCGGCGCGGGCGGCCATGCGCGCCAGGAAGGGATCCGGCGGGTTGCACCCGAAGGCCTCGATCACCACGTCTCCGGGTTCGGGCACCGCGGCGGCATCGGCCGCCTGCGCCCAGGGGTGAACCACGATGCCGTCGTGCCCCCGTCCCTGGGGGTACGCCCCGGACGGCGTCCAGTCGACCTCGGGCGCCATCCAGGTCAGGGCGGACGGGTCGTCCACCCACAGGCGCACCGTGTGCCCTCGGGCGCTCAGGTCGCGCGCCAGACGCCAGCACACCCCGATGTCGCCGAAGTTGTCGATGACCTGACAGAAGACGTCCCATTGCATGGGGGCGGATTATGGCAACCCGCCTGCCGGGCCGCTGGCGGGTCGGGGACAATGCCGCCCCATGAGCGCCCCGCATGACGATCCGATCCAGCCTGACGACAAGCCGATGGCCGAGCCGGCCCCGCCCGTGGAAGACCGGGAACAGACCTGGAACCGCCTGCTGTCCGAGGTGGCCTCGCTGCCCGGCTTGCCGGGTGTCTACCGCTATTTCGATGCACAGGGCAACGTGCTGTACGTCGGCAAGGCGCGTGACCTGAAGAGGCGGGTATCGAGCTACTTCCACAAGAACCACGGCGGCACCCGCATCGGCCACATGGTGTCGCGCATCGCGCGGATGGAAACCACCGTGGTGCGCAGCGAGGCCGAGGCCCTGCTGCTGGAAAACAACCTCATCAAGACGCTCAACCCGCGGTTCAACATCCTGTTCCGCGACGACAAGAGCTACCCCTATCTGAAGATCGCCACGCACGCCTTCCCGCGCATGGCGTACTACCGCGGCGCCGTCGATCGCAAGCACCGCTATTTCGGCCCGTTTCCCAATGCCTGGGCCGTGAAGGAGACCATTCAGCTCCTGCAGAAGGTCTTCCAGATCCGGACCTGCGAGGATGCGGTCTACAACCACCGCACGCGGCCCTGCCTGCTCTACCAGATCAAGCGGTGCAGCGGCCCGTGTGTCGACCTGGTGACCCAGGAGGACTACCGGGCGGCCGTGGCGCAGGCCGAGCGCTTTCTACTGGGCGAGCCCGAGGCCGTGCTGGAGGACCTGCAGAAGCGCATGATGGACCATGCCGAGCGCATGGAGTACGAGCAGGCGGCTGGCGTGCGGGACCAGATCGGGGCCTTGTCGAGGGTGCTGCACCAGCAGTCGGTCGACACGGTGATGGACAAGGACGTCGACGTGCTGGCTGTGAAGGTGGCCGGCGGGCGGGCCTGTGTGAACCTCGCCATGGTGCGAGGGGGGCGTCACCTGGGTGACCGGGCGCACTTCCCGGTGCACGTGCAGGATGCCGTCATGGCCCCGGACGAGGCCGACCCGGCTGCACAGGCAGACACGCCGGTCGAGGCGCATTCGGCCGAGTCGCTGCAGCAGCAGGCCGAGGTCAATGTGCTCGAGGCCTTCCTGGCCCAGCATTACCTGGGCGGCAGCGTGCCGGCCCTGCTGGTGCTCAGTCATCCGGTCGACCCGGCGCTGATCGAGGCGCTGGGCGAGCAGGGCGGCCGCAAGGTCACGGTGGTGCACCAGCCACGCGAGCAGCGCCGTGTCTGGCTCGAGATGGCGATCAAGGGCGCCGAGCTGTCGCTGACCCGATTGCTGGCCGAGGAGGGCTCGCAGCAGGCGCGCACCCGGGCGCTGGTCGAGGCGCTCAATCTGGATCTGGACCTGGACGCCCGCGAGGCGGGGTTGGCCGGAGAGCGGGAAGAGGGCGCCGAGGAGGGGGCGGAGGCCGGCGAGCAGGCCGAGCCCGCCGGCACCGTCACCGACGAGACCGCCCACGCCGAGGCCACCTCGCGCAGTGCACCCCGACACGATCCCCTGGCCACCCTGCGCATCGAGTGCTTCGACATCTCGCACACGGCGGGCGAGGCCACCCAGGCCTCGTGCGTGGTCTACGAGGGACACAAGATGCAGTCCGGGCAGTATCGGCGCTACAACATCACCGGCATCACCCCGGGCGACGACTATGCGGCCATGAAGCAGGCGCTGGAGCGCCGCTACAGCGCCGCGGGCACCAAGGCCGCCCGCGTGCCGGACATCGTCCTCATCGACGGCGGCAAGGGGCAGGTGGCGATGGCGCGCGAGGTGTTCCAGGCGCTGGGGCTGCCGCTGTCCCTCATCGTCGGGGTCGAGAAGGGCGAGGGCCGCAAGGTGGGGCTCGAGGAGCTGGTGTTTGCCGATGGCCGTCCGAAGCTTGCCCTGGCGCCGACATCGGCCGCGCTGATGCTGGTGGCCCAGATCCGCGACGAGGCCCACCGCTTTGCCATCACCGGCATGCGGGCCCGGCGAGCCAGTGTGCGGACGGGCGGCAGCCGGCTGGAAGACATCCCGGGCGTCGGTCCCAAACGACGTGCCCGTCTGCTGCAGCGCTTTGGCGGCGTCCGTGGCGTGACCGCTGCCAGCATCGATGAACTGGCCAGTGTCGACGGCATCTCGCGTGAACTGGCGGAGGAGATTTACCGTGCCCTGCGTTGACCTTGCACGGGGCCTGCCCCGCCCCGCTCGCCAGGAGACCCGGTGGGGTGTCATGGCCCTCGTCCTGCTGGCCCTGGCCGGCTGTGCCCTGCGCCCGCAGCAGGCGCCCGACGCCGCGCCCGAGGCGCGACCGGGAGGCAGCGTGCCCGAACGGGCCGGCCAGGCCCCTTCACCTGCAAGCGCTCAGCCCGTGGCGCTGCCCCCGCCGGCCACGCCCCGCAACTGGCAGGAAGCCCGCCTGCAGGCTGCGCGGCGCATCGTCATGGCCAACCCGGGACAGACCTACAGCACGCCCACACCGGAGGTGCTGCTCGCCATCCCCGTGCTCACCATCGAGCTGCACGCCGACGGACGGATCCGCAACATCGAGGTCATGCGCTACCCCAGCCAGGCCCGTGACACCGTCGAGCGTGCCAAGGAAGCGGTTCGCCGGGCGGCACCGTTCGGCGACGTCTCGAAGCTGCCGCGGCCCTGGAAGTTCAACGAGACCTTTCTGTTCGACGACAGCCGCCGCTTCAAGCCCATGACGCTGGACCGGCGCTGAGCGCCCCTCGCGGGCGACCCTTCGCGTGGCGTGCCGCGATCGCAGGCAGATCACAGGCACAATGACACCCCATGTTCTGGACTCTGCCCACCTTGCTCACCTGGGCGCGGATCGTTGCGATTCCGCTGATCGTGGGCGTGTACCACCTGCCGGTGCCCATGCCGGAGATGAACCTCATCGCGAGCAGCCTGTTCGTCGTCGTCGCCCTGACCGACTGGGCCGATGGCTGGCTGGCGCGCCGGCTCAACCAGACCTCGGCCTTCGGCGCCTTTCTGGATCCGGTGGCCGACAAGTTCCTGGTGTGCGCGTCCCTGCTGATCCTCCTGGAGCTCGACAGGGTCAATGCGCTGATCTCGCTCATCATCATCGGCCGCGAGATCGCGATTTCGGCTCTGCGCGAGTGGATGGCCCAGATCGGTGCCTCCCGCAGCGTGGCCGTGCACATGCTCGGCAAGATGAAAACGGCCTCGCAGATGCTGGCCATCGTGCTGCTGCTGTTCGACGGCACTCTGCCCGGCGGCTGGCATGCCGGGCAGATCGGCACCTGGCTCATCTATGTGGCAGCGGGCCTCACCATCTGGTCGATGGCCTACTACCTCCAGAAGTCGCTGCCGGACATCCGCGCCAAGGCACGCTGACGCGCCCACATTTGTTCGGGGTCAATACCCGCTGTCAAGCGAACTTCTCCGTGTGGGGCCAGCGCTGTGCGCGCAGGGTCGCGGACATAGAATCTCCGACGCCGGCGCGTTCACCGGCCCTGGGCCGGAGGCCCACCTCCGCTGGCCGGTGCGGTGTTGCGTCCCTGGCCCTTGTGTGCAGTCATGCCCATGCATCTGGAGTAGGGGAGCATCCGTGAACAAGTCCGAGTTGATCGAGCACATCGCCGAACAGGCCGACATTTCCAAGGCGGCCGCTGGCCGGGCCCTGGAGGCCGTGATCGCCGGCGTGTGCAGTTCGCTGAAAAAAGGCCACGCCGTGACGCTGGTCGGTTTCGGCACCTTCAGCGTCAGCACGCGCGCAGCCCGCGAGGGGCGCAACCCCCGCACGGGCGACGCCATCAAGATCAAGAAGGCCCGCATCCCGAAATTCCGCCCGGGCAAGGCCCTCAAAGACCATCTGAATTAATCGGCTAGACTACGGCCTCCACAGTTCATCGGGTGCTTAGCTCAGTTGGTAGAGCGGCGCCCTTACAAGGCGTAGGTCGGGGGTTCGAACCCCTCAGCACCCACCACCGATGGGCATCAGAAGGCGAACCTCGGTTCGCCTTTGTGTTGTCTGCGACCCTGCGACCCGACTGGCGCTCGGCCAGTCCTCCGCCATGTTCGATTTCGTTCGCAATAACACCCGCATCCTGCAACTCCTGCTTCTGGTGCTGATCCTGCCGTCCTTCGTGGTATTCGGCATTCAGGGCTATTCGCAGTTCACCGACCAGGCCGATACCGTTGCCAAGGTGGGCAGCCAGAAGGTGCCCCAGGCCGAGTGGGACAACGCCCACCGCAACCTGGTGGAGCGTGAGCGCCAGCGCCGTCCCGACGCCGATGTGCGCCTGTTCGACACGCCTGAATTCAAGCGTCAGTCGCTTGAAAGCCTGGTGCGCCAGTACGTGCTGGCTGCCGCGGCGCAGGACCAGCACCTGACCGCTGCCGACGCGCGGGTTCAGCGCCTGTTTGCCAGCGATCCGCAGTTCGCTCAGCTGCGCAACCCCGATGGCACGTTGAACAAGGCGCTGCTGGAGGCGCGGGGCATGACCGCGAACCAGTTTGCGGCCCTGCTCCGTCAGGAATTGACCCTCAGCCAGGTGCTCTCCGGCGTGCAGATGACCGGCCAGACCTCGAAGGTGTCGAACCGCAACGCCGTGGACGCCCTGTTCCAGGTCCGTGAAGTGCAGTGGATGAAGTTCGAGCCCAAGGCCTACGCCGCCGGCCTGACCCCGACTGCCGAGCAACTGCAGGCCTTCTACAAGGACCCCGCCAACAGCGGCTGGCTGATGTCGCCTGAAAAGGCCGACGTCCAGTACGTTGTGCTGGATCTGGACAGCCTGAAGTCCCAGGTGTCGGTCAGCGAGGAAGAGCTGCGCAAGTCCTACAAGGAAAACGCCAACCGCTTCACCACGCCGGAAGAACGCCGCGCCAGCCACATCCTGATCGGTTTCGATGCCCAGGCCACCGCCGACCAGAAGAAGGCCGCGCGGGCCAAGGCCGAGGCCATCCTGGCACAGGTGCGCAAGAACCCGGCGTCGTTCGCCGAGGTGGCCAAGGCCCAGTCGACCGACGAAGGCTCGGCCGTGAATGGTGGTGACCTCGACTATTTCGGCCGTGGCGCCATGGTCAAGCCCTTTGACGAAGCGGTGTTCAAGCTGAAGAACGGCGAGATCAGCGACGTGGTGGAAAGCGAATTTGGCTTTCACATCATCAAGCTGACCGACGTGCGCGGTGGCCAGTCCCAGCCGTTCGAGGCGGTGCGGGCCCAGCTGGAAGACGAAGCCCGCAAGCAACTGGCGCAGCGCCTGTATGCCGAGGCGGCCGAGAAGTTCTCGAACGGGGTGTACGAGCAGTCCGACTCGCTCAAGCCGGTGGCCGACGAGTTGAAGCTGACGGTCCAGTCCATGTCCGACGTGCTGCGTGTGCCGGGCACCCGCGACCAGGGCGTGCTGTCCAACCCCCGTCTGTTGCAGGCGCTGTTCGATCCGGTCAACCGCGGCAAGGGACGCAACACCGAAGCGGTGGAAGTGGGCCCGAGCAAGCTCGTGTCTGCCCGCGTGGTGAAGTACAGCCCCGCGGCCATGCAGCCGTTTGACCAGGTTCAGCCGCTGCTGCGCGAGCGCTGGATTGCGGCCGAGTCCCGCAAGGCGGCCCGCGACGACGCCAACCGCAAGCTGGCGGCCTGGAGCAAGGCACCCGACCAGGCCCAGATGCCCGCGCCGGTCCAGATGTCGCGCCGTACCGTGTTCAACCAGCCGCCGGCGGTGCTGGATGCCGCGCTCCGCGTGCCGGCGTCCCAGCTGCCCGCCTGGAAGGTGGTCGACCTGGGGGCGGACGGTATGGCGCTGCTGAAGGTGACGAAGGCGATCCAGCCTGAGGTGTCTCCGCAGGAACTGCAGGAAACCGAAGCGCAGTTCGGTAGCTACTGGGGCCGCGCCGAGGCCGACGCCTACTACCAGGCCCTCAAGCGCAAGTACAAGGTGGAGTACATGCACGAGGGCAAGAAGGTGATGGATGGCAACAACAAGGCCGCCACGCAACAAAAAACCGACAGCCCCTCGTGATGACGCGATAAAACGCGATATACTCTAAGTCTTCGCTCAACGGTGGCTGTAGCTCAGTTGGTAGAGTCCCAGATTGTGATTCTGGTTGTCGTGGGTTCGAGTCCCATCAGCCACCCCACCGAATCAACGACTTACGCGATTCGTTAAGGATCGAGAAGGTCTGAAAATTTCCCAAGTTTCCCAGCTTGGGAAAGCCAGTGAACGATAGTGAGCTGGTAGCCGAGAAAGCAGAAAGCCCCCGCGCCTCACGGCCGGGGGCTTTTTTGTCGTTTGGGGCTCAGGCTTGCGCCGAGATCCGCCGGATCAGCCGGTAGACCTGGCGCGCTTCCTCGATGCTGCGCAGGCTGGCCGTGTGGTACTTCCAGCCTAGCTCGGCGCTGATTGCCGCGTAGATCGCCCGGCGCGACATGCGCCCGCTCTGCCAGATCGGATCGAGCAGGGCGTGGATGTGCCGGCGGGCCTCTTTCAGCTCTGGCGTCGGGATGCAGCCCAGCGGCCTGGTTCGGTCTGCCGTCTTGTGGTGGCAGCCAACGAAGCCGCCGCAGGCATCGTGCCGCCAGAAGGGCAGGGCATGCAGGTCGGGCCGGTGCGGGTAGACCTCGCGGCCCGTGGTGAGCCTGGCGCTCACCTTGTCCTGACAGGCGCAACAGTAGATCAGGCGCGTGGCGCTCATGGCCATCACGCCAGCGGGCTGACCTCGACGGTCTTGCGCCGATCGTAGACCTTGCGCATGGTGGCCTCGTTGCGGTGCGTGTTCGGGTCGCGGTCCTGATCGAGCATCCGGCTGACGTAGAAGGCCCGCAGGTCGTGTGCGGTGAAGTGCTGGCCACCGGCTTTCATCCAGGCTTTCATGAGCTTGTTCCAGGTGCACTTGAACCCCTGATCGGTGTAGGGCGCACGGCCGCCGCGCACCGGGAACAGGTAGCGGCTCTCGACCGGGCGGATGCGTTTGACTTCCTCCAGGATCTGACGCAGCAGGGGCGACCACAGCACCAGGTAGTTGCGGTCAGCCTCGTAATACTTGGTCTTGGCGTCGCGGGTGTCGATGCCCTCCGGCGTGAGCGCGTCGGCATCCAGGCGCAGCAGCTCGGCGCGGCGCCGGCCCGAGATCGCCACGGTTGCCCCGATCAGGGCGGCCATGTAAAGAGCCGTGCTCTGGTTCTTGGCAAACTGCATGAAAGCGTTGAACTCGACCAGGCCCACCTCGCGGTTGCGTGGCTTCTCGCGGTTGCGCTTGACGCCGTGGCAGGGGTTGGACTCCACCATGCCCTCGCGCATGCCGTAGTTGAACGCGCCCGACAGCGCGGCCATTTCCCGGTTGCCGCTCGTCGGCTGCCCCTTGACGCCCGCGCCGGGGTTGCCCTTGCGCCTGGCGGCCAGGTACTGAGCCGCGTGCATCGGGCGGAAGTCGGCGGCCCGCATGTCGCCAAACACAGGGATGACGTGCCGCTCCAGGCAGCCGCTGTATTCCTCGATGGTGCGCTGGCCCAGGGCGTTGCTGTCGCCCTCCAGGCGCATCTGCCTCTGCTCGGCGATGAACCCTCGGCACATGGCCCGGATCGTGTCGTCGCGCTCACTGGTGCCGCGCAGCTCGGCGAGCTTTTTGCGGGCCTCATCGAGCTGGCGGCCCAGGGCGATGGTCTGCCCGTCAATCTTGGTGAAGTAGGACGTGACCCGGGCGCCCACGCGGGCATACAGGCCGTCCTCGATGGTGGTGTAGGTTGTCATGCTGCTCTCCGGTCGTTTTGCCGGCGATTCTGTTGGGCGCCCATGGTGGGCGCCACTGTTGGGCCCGCTGTTCAGGTCAGGCGCTCAAGGCGCTCGATGCCCGACAGGTCGAAGCCCTCGGCCTTGGCCCTGTCCCACAGTGCCGGCGGCAGGACCAGGGCCGGCTGGCTGACTTCGTTGACCGCACACAGGCTGGCCCAGGCTGCCGGCGTGATCGGGGCGTGTTCCTCCAGCCACGCGGGGCTGTTCACGTCGGCGCTGTCCACGGGGCGGCCGTCGATGCGCGCCAGCACTTCCTCGACCATGGCGGCCTGTCGGATGACGCCGGGGGCTGTCTTGGTCATCACCCGCAGGGCGATCGCGCAGAAGGTTTCGACGTGGGCCAGGGCGTCGGCCTCGCCCACCATGGCGCGGATCTGCGCCAGCGCGGCCGTCAGATCCCGCCGGATCTCGCTCACGTCGGTGAGCTGGGTTGCGCGGCCCAGGTTGCGCTTGGTCTTGCGGCTCATCGACGGCTCTCCCACGCTTCGGCCGCCGCCCGCCTGGCCAGCTCCACCTTGTTGTGCGCCGTTGCCTGGTCGGGTGCATGCCGGATGTGCTCGGCGGTGAGCTTGCGCACATCAATCAGCGCATCGGCTTCGCTCAGGCCGGCCAGGCCGCCCATGTGCGCGATGGCAGCCACATGGGCCAGGCGCTCGGCAAGGGCCAGGGCCAGGGGTGGCGACTGTTCCTCGGTTTCGCCCAGCGCGCAGTCGATGGCACGGCGCAGCTCGCGCAGCGCGGCCTCGCCACAGACCGTCATGGCCGCGCCGAACGACAGCACGGACAGGTGCATGCCGCCGGGGCTGGCCAGCGCGGCCTGCGTGTCGGACAGGGGAAATGCGGCCTTGCTCATGCTGCCCGCGCCTCCGGGTGATGTGCTGCGCCAGTCAGTGCGCGCTCCAACTCGGCCACGCGGGACAGGGCGGCATCCAGACGCTGCTGCAGATCCTTGGCCAGCTCACGGTAGTGCAGCATGCCCTCGATCACGGTGGCCTTGTCGGCGTCCTGTTCCTCGATGGCGTTGCGCATGTAGGCAGCCAGGTCCAGCACCTCCTGATAGGCGTCCACCAGGCTCTTGCGGCCGTTGTTCGGCTGCAGCGGCGTGCCGTAGCGTGCGCGGCCGAGCTTGTCCCGGGCCTGCATGTCCTTGACCACCAGATCCCAGGTGGCCGGGCCGTCGCTGGCCAGCGGCGCCGGCTGTTGCACGGTGGCAGGGCTGGCCTGCTGCTCCACGTAGTCGGCCAACTCGCGCAGGTCGTCGGCGAAGCCTTCCAGGGCTGTCCTGGCGGCCAGTTTGCGGATGCGGTTTGCGACTTCAATCATGGTGCGGTAACTCCAATGGCCTCCCAGCGGGGGCCTGCAGGTTCTTTCTTCCTCTTGGCGGCCGATGTGACGCCCTCGACCCTGGCGCGCACGACCCGGGGGTGGCCGGTGCGGCTGACGGTGTAGGGGATCCTGTCGGCCTTGAGCTTTTCGATCTGGCGCGACTTCTGCCGGAACCCGGTCAGGTCGATGATCTCCTGTTCGGTCAGCAGAAAGTCGCTCATGCGGCGCGCTCCATCAGCGGGTTCCAGCGCCCGTCGGCGAAGCGGCGCAACTGGCTGCGCCTCTTGGCCGCGGCCCGGAAGTCCGACGGCGTGGCCGACATGAAAATGTTGGCCACCAGGCCCTGCTGGTTGCGGCAGCGCAGCTTGATGTGATCGCCCTTGGTCAGCCCGGCCTCCAGGATCTCCACCCCTTCGGCCTCGGCCATCCTGCGGGCATCACGCATCACGGATGACTTGATGCCCATGTCGATCACCGTACGGTCAGACGGTAGCTGGTCGGCTCCAGGCGGGCGCCCGGGATGCTGTCGTGCGCCTCGCCCTCCGGCTTGGCCAGGTTGGCCTGGGCCACGGTCTTGAGGTCGGACAGCACGGCCTTCTTGTCCACCTTCACCTCGCTGTCGAATGACTGCAGGCCCAGCACCTCGGGGTTGGCGTCCAGGATCTTGTGCACCTTCTCGGCCAGGCCCACGCTGCCCGACAGCGTGACGGTTTCGGTCTTGTAGAAGGCCGGCAGCAGGTCGGCGTTGACGATCTGGCTGGCCGGCGGGTTCTTGGTCAGGTTGACCGTGAAGCGGCGCGTGACCAGCGGCAGCTTGATGCCGGTGCGCTGCAGGGCGATCTGCACGTAGGTGTGCAGGTTCTCGACCTTGTTGGCCAGGGTCTTGGCCGATTTGGTCAGGCGCTCGGCCTCGGCCTTGCGGGCGTTGGCCATGGCCTCCAGGTTGGCCGCATAGGCCAGCACGGCGTCGATCTTGTCGGCCAGATCGCCCTGCATGCCTTCCAGCGTGTCGAAGACGACTTCGGGTGGCACGTCGGCATCACCCAGGATGGCCAGGCCCTCCAGATAATCGTCGGCCAGCGCGTGCAGGGTCTGCGTGGTGGCCGGGTTGGTGTTGGTGCTCATGGTGCGGCCCTCAGAACTTCTTTCCGCCTTCTGCCAGGCGGGCCTCGGGCTTGTGGTCGGCGCGGGTGGCGTTGAATTCCAGCTTCTCGGCGATGGCGCCGGCCACATCCAGGCCCAGGCCGCCGGCCATGTCGAAGATGCGGATAACGGCATCGGCCAGCTCGACCTCCAGCATGGAGCGGTGCGGCAGCTTGTCGTCCGCCAGGCCCTTGCGATGGCCCTCCATGCCCTCGCTGATTTCGCTGTGCACCAGGCACAGCAGCTCGCCCACGTTGCGCTTGGCGGGCTCACCGGGGTTCGTGGTCAGGTCGGCGCCACTGCCCAGGTCGTGCCACCAGCCGCAGGCGTAGGCCAGGCCGTGACACTGGTTTTGCAGGACTTCGGCGGCGTGCTTGACGCGGGCCGTGTGCAGGACGAATTGGCTGGGGAATGCCAGAACGGTGCTCATGGGATCTCCGGTTGTGGCGCCCGGCTCGGGGCCGGGCTGTTGTCATTGGCTGTTGCGCTGTTCGCGCTTGAATCGGGCTTCGTGCTGGGGGCTGCCTGTCACGTCCAAGCACGGCGCCCAATCTGGGTCGTACGCTGCGCCCGGCGGTAGCCTGTCCACCTCAAAGAGCGAATCGCTCTCGGGGTGGTACATCAGGCGGCGCCCCGGGGTCAGAAAGGGATGTCGTCATCCATGTCGTCAAAGCCGCTCGGCGCACGGCCCGACTGTTGGCGCGGGGCCTGGCCGCCGCCGTTGCCGCCGTTGCCGCCGCCGCTGTAGCCGCCGCCGTTGCGCGGCGCCGGGCGGTCGCCGGCCAGCTTGTCCTTGAGGGTGGCCACCAGCTTGGCCAGCGCCTCGGGCTTGGCGATGCGGTCCAGGATCTCCTTGGCCATCAGGTTGGTGCCGGCCTGGAAGACGGTGAACAGCACCATGCGCGACTTCTTGTCGCCTCCGTTGTTGGGCCAGTATTCCTCGCGCTGCAGCACCACGCCCACGCGCTTGCCCATCAGGGCCGGCAGCAGCTCGGCGGCGCGCTGGACCTCCTGACCCACCTTGCTGTCCCACACCTTGACGGTGCCCTGCGCGCTGTCCATGCTGCGCAGTTGCAGGCAGGCCATCAGGGCGTGCAGCACCTTCATGCCGCGCAGCTCCTGGCCCTCGCTGTTGGTGGTCCACAGCGTCAGATACCCGGCGCGGCTGCCGTCGTCGCCGACGAAATCGAACTCCACGCCCTGCGTGCCGCTGTCGGATGTGACCAGCTCGGCGCGGGTGAAGGTGCCCACGTAGGCGCCGGATTGGACGATGCGGGCGGGGGCGTCAGCCTTGCGGGCGGCTTCGGCGTTCAGTGCAAAAGTGACCATGTGAAACTCCGGTTGTTGAGGTGCCTGTTACGTTGTGGATCACGGCCGGGGCAGGCTCCCGGCATTGGGGAATCAGGGTTTCAAGGTGGCAAGCCGCAGGGCTTCAGTCCAGGCGCACCCGGTCTGTTGCTGGATGCGCTTGGCCTCTGCGATCTCGGCCTGGATGCGCAGGTCAAGCTCCTTCCTCTGCGCATCCATGCGTGGCGCGGCCAGGCAGGCGTGGGCCATGGCGCTCATGCTGCAGCCTCCATGCGGGCACCGATGCTGTAGTAGTCGCAGATGGCGGCATCGACGGCAGCCAGGTCGTTTTCGATGAGCTGTTCCGAGAACAGTCCCATGGGCGACTTCACCGTGTCGGTGCCGCTGTTGACGGTGGCGAAGTAGTAATGGCCATCCGACACGCGGGTGCGCAGCACGATGGTGAAAAGCCCCTCGGGGGTGATCTTCTCGTCCAGCAGCTTGCCGATGGTCTTGACGCGGGTGTTGCCCAGGTCGTCGGTCTGCGTGTGCGCCAGGATGTAGACGCGGCGATCGGGGGCCAGGTCGTTGGCTGCCATCAGCAGATCCCAGGCGTGGCGGCCGATCTCGGTGAACTTGTCGAAGCCCTTTTCACCGCTGCGGCGCATGAACTCGTTGGCCAGGATGTACTGCCAGTCATCGAGGATCACGATTTCGTGCGGCGACTGGCGCATGGCGCGCTCGATGAACACCGGGTCATCGCTGGTGATGAGGTTGCCGCCAGTCTTCGCGCTCCAGGGGCGCCAGCCGGCCGAACGGAAGGGCAGGGGCTTGCGCACGGCTTGAATCAGCAGGCAGCGCGCAGGGCTCAGGTTGCGCAGGCTGGTGGTCTTGCCGGTGCCGGACTCGCCCAGGATCAGGGTCGCAATGCTCATGGTCTTAGCTCCAGAGAGTGGGGGCGGCCACGGCCACCAGGGCCAGGCCAGCGGCGCCGGACAGCAGGCCGGCAGGCGTGAACAGGTCGATGTGGGCCACGCGGCGCTTGGCGCGGTACGGGCCTTCAAGCGTGATCGGGGCAGGCATCGGGGCTCACCTTCTTGATGGTCAGGAACTGCGCGCCGTCGTTGTCGAATGCCGAGTCGATGGCGGCGTTGAGGTTTTCGGCCGGGACAAAGCGGGTGATCCGCTCCGCCTTGGCGTTGATGAACGTCAGGCGGAACATGGATCAGCCCCCCCGGCTATTGTTCGCAATGCGCGGATTCTGATAGCGGGGCGCCATGGTGTTACGCCTCCTGCTCGGCGTAGTCGTCGGCGTACCGCTGCGCCATGTAGCCGATGGCCTCGCGCAGCTTGGCCAGGGCGCCGGCCTCATCGCCGCGCAGCAGCAGGGACATGGCCTGCACCACCTCCACGGCCTCGGCGGGCGGGGCTTCGTGCTGGTAGATCACTTCGGCCAGGGTGGCCTTGCCGCTGCGCTCCCAGGGCGCAGCAATGGGCGCCTCCGGGTGCAGCTTCAACTCGCGCAGGAAGGACGCTTCTGCGCGCTCGGCGATGCGATCGAATCGCTCATCGCGGGCGTCGCCTTCCTCTTGGGCGGCAAGGTAGGCAGAATCGTCGCCGGGGCACGGCGTCGATCTTCTCCAGGCAAGGGGGGTTGCTGTGTTCAGCATGGGAATCTCCGGTTGTTTCACAGTGCGGCGCGGGGCTTATGCCCTCATCTGCCACAGGTCAAATTTTCCCAGCCTGACCAAAGCAATGCAACTGTTTTGCTAGCAATGTTGGGTAAATTGTTGCATTCTTGCAACTGCACAAAAATGCAGCAGGTCAGGCCAGGAAAGGGGGGGTGTCAGACCTGAGCAGCCACTCCGGTGGACACGAACAGGTGCGACAGCGTGCGCTCGATGCCGGCAATGCGGCCGTCGATCTCGCGGCCGATCTCGGCTGCCAGGCGCTCGACCGTGCGCGGCGCCACGCCGAACTCGTCGGCTATGCCGGCCAGGGTGCGCCGGTTGGCGCGGCCCAGGTCAAGGTGGCGGCGGGCTACCTCGCGGCCCAGGTCGCGGTTGCGCGCCATCAGGCAGACCTCGCGCACCACGGCGCGCACGCCAGCGCCTCGCATGGGGCCTTCGGCGAACAGCGCCAGGACCAGCGACAGCTCGGCGGGCTGCAGCCGGCGCTCGGCGGTCTGCCGGATCCAGGCGGCTTGCGCCACGCGCTCCTGCACGGTCAGCCCGTCCAGGGTCGAAGCACGGCGCGGCGGCGGCGGCCCGTACTGCGGCGACTTGCAGAACGTGGCGTCCTCCATCTGCCAGGCCCAGCGCAGCGCGGCCTTCACTGTTGGGAACAGGGGCGGCTCGTCCGCGGCTGTTCCTCGTAGCTGCGGCAGCGGCGCCCGTGCCGGTTGCCCAGGTCGCATGCCTTGCGGCCCCAGGCCGTGATCTCGTTCTTGCAGCCCTTGCATGTGCGTTCCTCTTTCTTCATCAGGATGACCATGGGATCTCGGAAGGATTGGTGACGGCCCCACATGGTCAGAATTCCTCCACAGCCCAGCCGCCGCCGGCCTTCTTGGCTTGCTTGGTGACGGCACAGAAGCGCACCGGGTACATGCCGGCGGCCACCTTGATCTTCACGCGGGCGTCGTCCTGCCAGTGCCCCTTGACTTCGTGTGCCTCCAGTTGGCCGCTGGACAGCATCACAGCGAAGTCGGGGGTGTAGAACGTGCCGTCGGCCAGCCGGTACTTGATGCCCTCGAAGGCGTACCAGGCCACGCGGCCGGCGTTGCGCTCGGCCTCCAGGTGCTCGCAGTAGGCGGCTTCGGTCTTGTTCATCTGGCCCGGCTTGAGCCGGCCCAGGGCGCGGATGTTGTCGGGCAGGCCGCTGCGGCGATAGGCGCCCGTTGCTTTGGTCAGGGACATTACAGCTTGTCCTCCAGGTGCAGTGTTTTGGCGATCTGTTCGATGGTCTTGGCCAGCAGCTCCAGCTCGCTGCCCCACATGAGGCAGAACAGCTCGCGGTCGGCATGCAGGCCGGTGGCGCCCCGGTGGTGTTCGGGGCACAGGGGGATGGTCAGCGTGTCGGGTGCGCGCTGTGCGCCGCCCTGGCCGGTGCGGATGTGGTGCACTTCTGCCGGCGTGCCGGGTTGGCCGGCCAGCATGCAGACGATGCAGCCGACGGCCGCAACGCGGCCCAGCCAGCGCCCGATGTGGTCGGCCCGGCTCATGCACCAGCCTCCGGGTCGGACGGCAGCACGTAGGCGGGCGCGGCCGGCTGCGGCTTGGATTCGGCCACCACGGCCAGGATGGGGCCTCGGGCCACGCGGCGCAGCATCAGCGCAGCGTCGCCGCGCAGGCGCTCGATCTGGTCGTGATCGACGCCAACGGCCTCCAGCATGGCCAGGCCCGCCCCCTTGCCCGACTTGCGGGCGTACAGGCGAAGGTCCATCACGCGGGCACCCCCTGCTGCGCGGCGCGGCGCAGGTTGGCCACCGCGCCCTGCAGCTCGCGCACGGTTGCGTCAGGCTTGGCCAGGATCTTGGCGGCGGCGGTGTTGACGGCCTGCCAGGCGCGCACGGCCTGGATCGAGCCGTTGGCCACGTGGCGCGGCACCTTGTGGACCAGCGCGGCCAGCTCGGCGCGCAGGCTTTCCTTGGTCTGTTGGTCTTCCTTCATGGCATCAGGCGGTGACGGGTTGACGGTCGGCCATCCATTCGCGGTACATGGCCATCAGGCGGCGGAACAGCTCGGCGGCGTGCGCGCTGCTGTCCAGCTCGGCGCGGCTGTCGATCTCGCAGAAGCCCCGCAGGAACTGCGCGGCGCGCTCGCGGCGCTGCAGGTCGTCGCCGAGATCCACGCCAGTGCGGTGGGCCACGAAGTCCTGGAAGTCGCGGCTGTTGCACACCAGCGCGGCCGACTTGGCCAGCGGGCCACCCTCGGCCTTGGGCTGTTCGCCCGATGCCGACACGGGGCGGTCCTGTTCGTCCAGCAGGACCAGCACGGCCATGAAACGCTGGCCGGCCGTGTTGCCCTTCTTGACGGTCATGTGACGGAAGGGCTCAAGCGCCTGGCTGTCGGGCAGCCAGAAGGTCACCTTGGCGCCTCCGGTGTGGGTTTCGTTCCAGCCGGCCAGCATCAGCTCGCCCTGGTACGCGGTCGG
Organism: uncultured Aquabacterium sp.; assembly: GCF_913773725.1. Taxonomy (GTDB): domain Bacteria; phylum Pseudomonadota; class Gammaproteobacteria; order Burkholderiales; family Burkholderiaceae_C; genus Aquabacterium. The sequence continues at coordinate 33,159 of NZ_CAJYGK010000096.1, forward strand.
GATGTTGCTCATGTGTTCATGCCTCCATGGCCAGGACGGCTTCCACGTCCAGGCTCGGGTCGGGTTCTGCGGGTGGCGGCAGGCGGCGACCTTCGCGCACGTAGCGGGCGAATGCGTCGCATGCCTTGGCGTAGCGGGCGCAGTGCGCCCGTGCGGTGCAGCCCTCACATGGCGCGGGCGGCAAGGCCGCAAAGCGCGCCAGCAGTTGCCGCAGCTCGCTGGGCGTGGGCTCGACGTGCGATGCCTTGACGCTCACGAAGTGCTGCAACCGGGTGATGGCGTTGCCGGTTCCCATGTCGCGCATCACTGCACTCCCGGGACATAGCGCCACAGCTTCGTGGGCCGGCCGTGCGCGTCAGGCGCCTGGCTGGTGACGTGCTCGCCAGTCCACTCGATGACGTGGCGCGAAGCCATGCGGCGGGTCAGGGCGCCCCAGCCGTTTTGATGGGGAGGCATGGGCAGCTCGCTGGCGACCGCGTGGGCCTTGAACTGTTCCATGGTGAAGGTGTCCACCTCGATGCACTCGGCCTGCAGCCAGGCTTTCAGGTGGGGCTCGATGCCGGCCAGCCAGTCGGCACATGTGTGCTCGACACGGGCGATGCCGTTGAGCTTGAGCTGCTGCCCCATGCGCGGGTTCTTGCGCGGGATCAGGGCGCTCATGTCGCGCTCGGGGGCGCGAAGGGTCGTGGTGTTGTTGTAGTGGTTCACGATCTACTCCGGTTGTTTTGTGCTGGTCAGTCGGCTGCCAGCGTTTTGCTCACGTTCCACTTCTTCATCAGCCCGGCCAGTTGCTTGCGCACGTGATCGGGCATGTGCCGTCGCTCGGGCGGCGGCAGGTAGGCGGCCGGTGGATCTGGTACGGCCTCCCATTCGGTCTTGTCCATCTGCTTGGCCAGGATGCGCACCCACTTCGACTTGGCTGCAGGCCAGTCGCTGTGCGTCAGGTTGTAGGTGCCGAAGTCCACGGCCGCCCAATAGATCGCCGGGTGGCTCCAGGCGAAGGCCACGCCGCGCTCGCGCTGGCGGATGCCGTCCAGGGCCTCGTAGAAGGCGGCTTCCGCCTCGATGGGCGGGCGGCACAGGGCCGCGAACTCCGGCAGCGTGGGGGGCCACACGCGGGTGCGGCACGCATCCATGCCTCGGCGGATCTCGTCCGGGGTGAAGCCGGCCAGCTCGGCGGCCCACTCGGCCGTCAGCTTGTCTTGAGGCACGCCCTGCCACATGTCGGCGAACTTGGCGCCGTAGCGGGCGTGCAGCTTGCCCAGGATGGCCACCACAGTCTCGGTCTTGAGCCGGGTGGCGTCACTGGAGCGGGGTTGCCACAACGTCAATGACATCGGTTGCTCCTTGGAAGAAGGGCGCACGGTCAGCCGGCGCGGGCGTACCGTGCAGGAAGGTGGAGAAGGCGGCGCGGTGCAGCGTCTTCGTCGGCGCGTTCACGCGATGGCTGGCCGGGTTGGTCTTGACCTCGCGGTGGGCCTTGGACAGCCAGTTGTTGAGAAAGCGCAGGTAGTCCTCTTTCTCGCGCTTGGGGTTCGACAGCAGCCAGCACTCGGCCCGGCTGATCTCGGCTGCCACGTTCAAACCGTCGAAGGTCACAAGCCACTTGGCCATGGCGGCGTCGGGGATGCCCTCGATTCGCCCGGTAGCCCGGTTGAAAGTCGGCGCGGGCGCGCTCTCTTTCTTCTTCTTCTTAGATGACGGTTCTATGATGGTTTGGGTGCAATGGGTTGCACCCCCTTGTGCTGCGTTTTGCACCCCCGCAGAATCTGCACCCCCCGCAGCTTTTGCACCCCCAATGCCAGCGGCCGGGCGGCAGCGCAGCGCGTCGAGCTGCAGGACGTAGGTGTTGCAGCCCTTGGGGCCAGTGCCGCGCTCAATGGCCAGCTCTCCGAAGCTGACCAGCTCCGACAGGGCGTATTGCGTCGTGCGCTCACTGACGCGGGCCTTGGTGGCCAGGGTTCCAACGGCGGGGAAGGCACGGCCCTCGTCGTCCGCGAAGTCGGCGATGGCAAGCGCCACCAACAGGGTGGAGCCGGCTGCCTTGCTGAACTTCCAGACCAGGGAAGTCGCATAGACGCTCATGCTGCAAGTGCCTCCGATTCTTCGCGCAGGGCGTGCGGCAGGCCAGCGGCTCGGCGGCGCTCCTGATCGGCGATGAATTCGGGGGAGGGTTGCAGCGCCCCTTTGCCGGTGCGGCTGGGAGGCACGTCGCCCAGGCGCTCCATGAGGTAAACGAGATCGGGCGCCCACCCCGGTGTGACCTTGGCGGCTGCCTCCACGATGCGTTTGGCCAGTCGATAACCGATCGGAGCATTGCTGTACGCAATGTTCTGGATGTGCCGGTAGCTGGTCTTCGCTTCTTGCGCCATGTTCTTCACGTTCTCCGTTCCTACGTGGTGCATCCAGGCGCGCAGGCCCAGGGTACCCACATTGCTGGTTTTTTGGTGCATTTACTTCTCCGGTTGTTTTGGTTGCCCCTTGTCGGGGTCGTTCTTAGCTAGTGAAATGCTATCAATAAGCAAGGTTTGCCGCAATTTTTACCGCGTGTTGTCCTCCGACTTAGAGGGGTGGTTGATGGGGTGTCGAACGGTCGTTCACCCGTGGTGGCGGATCACCGCTTCGACGACTGGGGGCCGGTGTGTGGCCTATGTCACAAATTTCTAGTTGCAAGTAGATTGATTGCAGTGCTATCTTTGTGCATGCAATTAACGCCGCGTGTAACCGGCGCGGCGAGGTTGCCTAACTGCTCGTTCAACCCGGACGGGTGCTGTGTTTCCAAGAATCAGAAGACGACAGGGGAGTGAGAGAACAATGGATATTCGCCAGATTCGACTTGCCAATTACCGCGACCTGCTGGTTGCGTTCGCCAACAGCCCGGAAGAAGCCGGGGCCTCGGACTACGGGCGCCTGAAACGCTTTGCGACCAAGGCCGGTGTCAGTGACCGGATGCTTTCGCACATCAACAACGGCCGGGGGAACCTCGGCAGCGACCTGTGCCGTCGCATGGAGCAGGGCCTGGGTCTGCCATCCGGTTGGATGGACCAGATGCACGGGCTTGGAGATTCGGCTGGCGTGTCTGACGAGGAACAGAGCTTCTTGGAGCTGGCCCTGCAGATGTTTCGGGCAAACCCGTTGAGGGCCACCAAGCTGATGGCGGATCTGGCCTTGTCGTTAAATAGCGAGCGCGATTCGCACAGTGCTTCCGCAGCAATAGCAAAGGACGGCCAGGAATCAAACGGCCGCGGAGTCCACGGATTCACGGGTCGCTGATACTGCTAGTGCAGAACTAGCAATGCTTGTCACACTGCCGGTTCTGTGCTAGATTTCCGGCACCATCGGGTGATTGCACCTGACGGGTGTCTTGTTGTCATGTCTTCGCCAGTCGCCTTCACGGGTGGCTGGCTTTTTTTCTGCGCCGACGCGGAGCCATGGGCTTATCCGGGGGTTGTTGCAAAGTCCGCTGATCGGCGCAGAAAAAAAGCCCCGGCGAAAGATCGACCGGGGCAAAGTGGTGAGCCGGGACGCATCCCGGTTCGTCACTCTGCCCCAGCACAACCGGAGAGAAGGCTGGGCAGTGGCCGGACAGCCGGCCAGCGTGACGCCACGGGCGGGGATTTTCTCCCATGCTGGCGCCAGGCTGTTGCGTGCCGTCACTTCGCGGCCACCATGCGCACGTACTGGCTGGCGGCGCATTCGCCTGCTGCGCGCAGGCGGTGGCGGCTGATGAAGGTGTCCGCCGCGATCACCAGCGTGGCCAGGCGGGCCGGGTCGGGCAGGTCGTCGTGGTCGTGTCGTCGCATCCATGCGCGGAATTTGTCCTTGAGTCGAATGGGGATCGGGTTGCTGCGGTTCATGTCGTGGTTCCTCCCTGGTTTGTTCGGGTCGGGTCAAAGGTTCAGGTGGTGGCGGGCGGTGGCGGTCATGCTGTCTTGGCCTCGGCTGCTGCGATGGCGCACAGGTGCGCGGTGGCGTCGTGCTCGGCGTCCTGCTGCTCCATGATGGCCACCATGTTGTCGATGGCCTTCTGGATGCGCTCGATCTCCTTGTGGGCCAGGGCGATGGCTTGCATGAACTCATGCCCCTTGCCCTCGGCGCACCAGTCGGCGCCATCCTTGGTGCACGTGACAATCTCGCCGAACGTGATCCCACCAAGGGTGTTTGTGTGCGGCCGGTGGTAGGTCACGCCATTGGGGATGCGGTAGGTGCGCGCCAGGCGCTGCTGCAGGGTGGTCTTCGGTGCTTGAACAGTCATCGTTGTGTCCTTTCGTCAGTAGATGGCGCAGGGTTCTCCGGTTGTGTGGGTGCTTTGGTGCACTGGTGGCACATGCAGCGCATGCCGGCCAGCTTCTGCTTGGTGCCGGCGCGGTACGCCTCATCGGCCACGCGCTTGCTGATTCGGTTTTCGGTGTAGAGGCGCAGGAAGGTGCGCATGTCGGCGTGATAGCCGGCTATGCGCATCCAGGCCAGAACGTCGGCCCTGTTGCTCATCGCATCAGTGCGCGGCGTAGGTCCACTTGCCGTCGGCCGTCTGGTTGCCCAGCGGCTCGCGCTTGATCTGGCCGTCCTCGCCGATGGTTTCGATGAAGGGGGCGGTGACCTCCACCGTCTTCGGGTGCAGCCACATGACGGTCTGTGACAGGCCCGCCAGGCCGTGCTCGCCCATGGGAATGTCCACCGGGCTCTCGCCGCTCGGGCGGTCGGCCACCAGCAGGATGCGGCCGGCCAGGGGCTCGGGGTAGAAGGGCGTCAGGCAGAACGACTGTTCGCTCCAGTCCTTCAACAGCCCTTCCTCGTCGATCCAGGCCGTCAGGCGGATCTGATCGGCGCCGCGGCCGGCGTGGCCCACGTCGATGGCCTCCACCCAATTGCAGCCGATGAGCTGATACAGCCCATCGGGGCCATCGAGCTGGCCTGTCGTGCGCACAAACTGAACAGCCCTGGCCACGGGGTCGATGAGCACGGCGCGCACCAGCTTGGTGCGAGATTCCCCCTCGTTTTGCGCTTCTAAGGGTTTACCCTGACCATCGCGGGACGCGCCAGAATCGCCAGGATCGCGTTTTTCTTGGTCAGGGGATGCCATGGCCTTGGCATGGTCAGAAAAACGCGCTGCAGGCTCGTTTTCGCTGCCTGCAAGGGTCGCCCCATGGTCTGCCAGGGCTGCAGTCACGCCCTTCTCTGCATAGGCTATGGCGTGTTTAATGCTGCGCGTACACCAATCGGGGTATTCAAACCCAGGCACAGCCACAGCCAGGGCGTCGCGCAGCCGGCTGTCGTCGTCGTATTCGGTGCCGATCTCCAGGTCGGCCGGGTAGGTCTTGAGGGTCTGGATCGCTTCGTTGCGGTTCATGTTGGATCTCCGGTTGTTTGATGGCGCCCCGGTCTTTGCCGGGGCTGTTGGGATCAGGCGGCTTGCCGCTCCATTTCGTGCATCACGCGCACGACGGCCAGGGCCGAGTCGATGGACTTCTGGCAGGCTGCTTTGGTCAGCACGTCGGCGCCGATGCGCAGCACCGGCTCGCCCAGCTCGCCAATGAGCTGCTGGTGCAGCCAGTCGCCCAGCAGCTCGCCGGCACCGCCCAGGGATTCGCATTGCGGCTGCCCCTCGGTGGCGAAGTGCCAGGGGTGCAGATAGCGGCGCTTGAAGCCAGGGGCCACCAGCACAGAAGCCAGTGAGCAAAGATCCAGCGGCGCGTCGTAGTGCTTGACGGGCACCACGGCTGCCACGCCCTCGTTGCCCTGCCGGCCATCGGCGTCGTTGACGCCCACCGCGCAGTTGACGGCCAGGATCTGCACCTGATAGCCGGCTTCCTCCAGGGCGTCGGACAGCTTGAGGGCTGCCACGCCGCGCCACGCCAGGGCGTCGGCTTTCTGGAACCATGGGCACGACAGGTCGCACATCAGGGTGATGCGCCGGGGTGCGCGGCTCTGGCGCTTGCCCATGCGGCTCCAGGCTGTGTCGAGCTTGCCGGCGTACACGCGGTGAATGTCCAGCTCGTCGCCCTGGTCGGCCCACTCGCGGCGGCGCTTGATGCTCACCGGCTCGGGCAGCTCGGCGGCAGCCAGTTGCGAGATCATCGCGGCGCCATCGGCCCAGCCCTCACGCATGCGCTGTTCCAGCGTCTGCAGGTCCGGCGCGCCCAGCCAGTCCTGGCGGTTCAGCGAGACTTTGCCCAGGCCAGGCACCTTGCCGCTGCGCTGTTCGCGGCTGCAGCTCTCCAGGGTGAGGGCCAACGCATATTGCGCGTTGTACTCATCCGGCAGTGGCGTGTTGACCGCATCGAGCAGGTCGGTGAAGCGGCGCAGCCGCACCTTGTAGCGGCCGGCCTTGTGTTCGGTTTCGATCATGGTGTAGCCCCTCAGTAGGTGACGATCTTGGAAACTTCCTCGGCCTTCCAGCCCAGGAAGAAGGTGTCTTTGACTTCCTCCAGCGACTCGCCGGCTGCCATCAGCTTGGTGCTGTCGAGCAGGAACCGGGTGGACAGCACGCGGCGCATCTGGTTGCGGGTGATGCAGTCGCGCACCTGACGCGCCCAGGCCAGCAGCTCGGGGTTGACCGCCTGCTTCTCAAACTCGGCGTCGTAGTCCAGCGCCAGGGTGCCGGCGCGGAAACGGTCAATCGTTGCCTCGTCGAGCTGGTTGCGCCCGGCGTAGACCGACGTGCCGCCCTTGCCGTAGGTGTTCGCCGCGGCGATGCAAACGAAGTCGGGATGGCGGATCACTTCGGTGCGGCCCACGCGCTGCGGCAGGTTGAACCGGCCGTTGGCCAGCGCCTGGTTGAGCCACAGCAGCATGTTTTCGTCGGCCGCGTCGATCTCGTCGAGCAGGAACACGCCGCCGTTTTCGTAGATGCGCACGAAGTCGCTTTCCACGTACTCAAACGAGCCGCCGTCGCCGGTCGGCAGCAGCCAGCCCTGCAGGGCCGACTCGCTCATCCCGGCCGAGCACGAAACCGACGCGAAGGGGCGCTGCAGGGCTTGCGCAACCTGCGCGGCCAGGTGCGTCTTGCCGCAGCCGGCGGGGCCAGGTGCGTCTTGCCGCAGCCGGCGGGGCCGACCAGTAGCTGATTGACGCCAGCCGCTGCGCGGCGCAGCACCTTGGCGAATTCCGGCCGGGTGTAGCCGTCGAGCTTGACGGGCTCCAGGTCGTTGATCTTCACCACGACCTCACGCGCCGGCATGCCGTCGAGCTTGCGCTGCACCATGTCGAGGATGGCGCCGTAGTTCTTGGCGCCAAGATCCTCGGCCCGCTCCAGCACGTCGGCAATCATCGGCTCCACGATGGCCCGCACGTCGGACTCGCTCACGGTCGCCTTGCCCTTGCTCATGAGCTTGGCCAGCATCGCGGCCACTTCGGTGACTTCGGGGGCGGGCTCGGCGGCCGTCTGGTCTTCCTCCCAATCGGCAGCGTCGGCGGTGACGTTGCCGGCCTCATCGACTGCCAGGCTCACTTCGTCGGCGTCGATCAGCCAGTCCTCGGCCACGAATTGCTCCGCCTCGGCTTCGCATGCACGCTTGGCAGCATCCAGCAGTTGCTCGGTCGTGAAGCCGCGCAGCATCGCCAGCAGCTCCGGCTTGGTCACTCGCGCCCAATCGCGCTTGATTCCAAGCTGTTGCGCAATTTGAATTGCGCCATCCTTGGTCATATTGCCGAAATCGAAAGTCTTGGTGTTTTGCATCTGATTTCTCCGGTTGTTTGAAAACATCCAGCGTCATTGCTGGTGCATGGGCATCACTGCTACCCATGCACAAGCAATGCACACATTGCTCGGGTCAATCTTGGCCACCGCCCCGTTGCCGGGTGGCGGGAGGGGATTTCATCCCTCCGGGCATAGGGCCGAAGCCCATCAAAGCCGTCCTTGGTGCGTCGCCGTCCCGGCGTTGCGTCGTGCTTCACAGCAGTTGGTGACTGAACTATGCCAGCAAATGCTAGTGGCGCACTAGCATTGCACCCCATGAATGTGGGGTTTTGTTGCAAAAAACACACAAATTGGCCCTTTGTGGCCAGGAATTAAGGGTTAACCCCTGAATTTAGGGCTGATGCCAGGAAAAGGGGTTTTCTCGCCAGGGTGGGCAGATACCCCCTGAAACACCGCCCGGCCGATGAATCGGTGGGGTATTCGATCCGGGCTCATATTCCCCCGGTTTGTTTTCTCTGGATCTGAAAGGAACCCATATATGGCTATCGGCAAGAAGGCTGCAGCCCGCAAGGCCGCGAAGGCGCCGGCCGCAAAGAAGGCCACCAAGGCCACGGTGTCGAAGAAGGCTGCCGGCGGCAAGAAGCCCGCAGGCCGCAAGGGCGGCGCCGCGAAGTCGAGCGACAAGTAACCCATCCGGCCCGGCCAGTCCGGGCCTGACACACAGGAGCGAACATGCCCACCGCAACCGAACCGCGCCCGCAAGGCGCCAACCGCGCCCAGCGCCTGGCCAGTGCCAAGGCCCGCGGCGTGCCGTCGAAGTACATGACGCCCAACCCCAAGGCCGCACAGAAGAAGCTGGCCGGCAAGAAGGGCAAGGCCGCCAGCGGCTCCGACAAGTGAGCTAGGCCATGGGAGTCAACGTCGAAAACACCATCGCGGACATGAAGCGGCTCGCCAAGACCCACGACCGTGTGTGCGTTGGCTTCTCTGGCGGCAAGGACAGCCTGGTGTGCCTGGATCTGGCTGTCCGTTTCTTCTCGGAGGTCGTGCCGTTCTGCATGTACCTGGTTCCCGATCTGGACTGCGACCGTCAGCGCACGGCCATCGCCAAGGAACGCTATGGCCTGGATGTGCACTTCTTCCCGCATCCGGTGTCGCTCAACTACCTGCAAGGCGGCTACTACTGCGACTTCCTGCCCTTCCTCCAGGCGATGCCGGAGGTGCACCCCTGGACCTACTACAAGGGGATGATGGGGCGCATGGGCTGCACGCTCATGATCGACGGCATGAAGAAGGCCGACGGGTCGTTCCGCCGCCGCAAGCTGGCCACGGAAACCGAGGAGGAAAAGCGCATGACCTTCCGGCCGCTGAAACAGTGGCTCAAGTGGGAGGTGCTTTCCTACCTCAAGGCCCGCGACATTCCGCTGCCCAAGAGTCACACCAACACGGCCGCCGGCAACAGCGGCACGTCGCTGCAGGTGCAGGAGGTGCTGACGCTGCACGACTACTACCCGGCCGACTACGAGAAGGTGCGGGCGATCTTCCCCTACGTCGATGCCATCGTGGCTCGGCGTGAGTTCTTCGGACTGACCGATGGCTGAACGCAAACCCAAGGCCGACAAGGCCGACAAGCCCAAGTCGCTGGCCGAGGCCGGCCTGGAGCAGTTCAAGACCCGCGAGGTGCACCGCTCCCAGCTCAAGGGTGCGGACTACAACCCGCGCATCATCACCGACCAGGAACGCCTGAAACTCAAGAAGGCGCTGGCCAAGCATGGCCTGGTTGCCCCGATCACCTGGAACGAGCGCACCGGCAACATCGTCGGCGGCCATCAGCGCCTGTCCATCATGGACGCGCTCATGCGCACCAGCGACTACTCGATGACCGTGGCTGTCATCGACGTGGAGCCCGCACGCGAGAAAGAGCTGAATATCCTGCTGAACAACACCGCCAGCCAGGGCAGCTTCGACATGGACAAGCTGCGCGAGCTGTTCAAGGACGAGGCGGTGACCGTCGAGGGCTCGGGCTTCGACCTGGGCGACATTTACGACATGTTCGGCGATCAGGTCATCAACGAGCGCGAGCAGGATCTGAAAGAGTTTTCCGACCTGCTGTCGGGGATGAGCAAGGCTTACGACACCATCAGCGACCACAACCGGGCCAAGCTCGATGGCGAGTTCTTCTGTGTGCTGACCTTCCCCAACCGGGCGGCCATGCTGCGCATGTTCGACCACATCGGGGTGCGCGAGTCCCGTTACCAGAATGGCGAGCTGTTCGCCATGAAATTGGGGGTGCCCCTCGATGGCGAGGAAGACACCCCCGATGACGGAGAGCCGGACTGAGCCAGGTCAGCCAATGACCTCGGTCGGCTTCCACAGCTTCGGCTGCGGGCAGCCAAAGAAGGCGAACCCCACGCCCTCGGCGCGCAGCGGGTCGGCCAGGTGCCAGCCGTATTCGCCTTCTCCCAGATCCTCTATGCCGTCGATGCGCACGGACCCCACGATGATGCGGATGGGCAGGCCCTCGCCACCTTCCTCATAGGTCGAGGTGGCGTAGATCCACACGCGCTTGCCCACCACGAAGTCGGGTGGCGTCCACGTGCGGTATTCCATCGTCTTCTCGCCGGTCATGATCCGCTCGGCGTAGGGCTGGCGAACGCTCAAGGCATAGCCCAGCTCGACGCCGTGATCCTCCGGCATCACGACCACCGGGGTGGCCGCTGCCTTCTGCCCCTTCTTGCGGATGAGCAGCTTGCTTACAGCGTTGGTCATCTGATCCTTTCGTGTGTGTGAGTGAGCCCCTGACCTGTAGGGCAGGAAGGGCCAGCCCTACTTACACCACACCAGCAATGCAAGTTTCAACTGTTGTTGCTTGCATGCGACCAGTCGAACACGACAGCGCCAACAGTCACATCCCCGCAGTGGGAACAGTCGCAGCGGCCTGATGGCTCGCGGCTGACGGCGCATCACACCACCCAAGCAATGCCAGCGCGCAGACAGCGATCTGCCTGCCTGGTGCCGTGCTGCCTGCAGGTGTGGGCAGCGTTTACCGGAACTAAAAAAGCCCAAAGGACGAGCCTATGGGACGCCCAGCTTTCGAGCCCACCAAGGAACAGCGCGACAACGTGCGCACCCTGTCGGGCCTTGGTATCCCGCAGGAGGACATGTGCCTGCTGGTCAAGGACAAGGCCGGCAAGCCCATCAGCGTGGACACGCTGGCCAAGTATTTCGCCGACGAGATCAAGGCGGGCGTGACGGAGGCCAACGCCAAGATTGCCGGCCGGCTGTTCAAGTCGGCCATGGAGGGCAATACCGCCTGCATGATCTTCTGGCTCAAGACCCGCGCCCGCTGGTCCGAGACACCGCAGAAGGTGGCCATCACCGATGCGGATGGCAAGGACAAGCCGGCAGCCGCCACCCTGGCCGACCTGTACGGGATCATGGCCAGCGTGGCCAAGCCCGAGGGCGCCGAGGGGGCTGCAGATGGGGGCGCGTGACCCGTTCACATTCCCCGAGGTCATGCGGCCCGTGCTGCTGCGCCCAGCCCGATACAAGGTGCTGCGCGGCGGCCGGGGCTCCGGCAAGAGCTGGGGCGTGGCCGAGGTCCTGGTGGTCCTGGCCAGCCTGATCCCGCTGCGCGTGCTGTGTGCGCGTGAGCTGCAAATCAGCATCGCCGACTCGGTGCACCGACTGTTGTGTGACTGGATCGAGCGCAAGGGCCTGCTGTCAAAGTACGTCATCACCAACACGGCCATCAGTTGCCCATCGACCGGCTCGCTGTTCATCTTCAAGGGCTTGAAGCACAACATCAGCGAGATCAAGTCGATGGAGGGCATCGACATTTGCTGGGTCGAAGAAGCGCAGCGGGTGTCCGAGTCGAGCTGGGAAACGCTCATCCCGACCATCCGCAAGGAAGGCTCCGAAATCTGGATCACCTTCAACCCGGACAGCGAGGACGACCCGACCTGGCTGCGCTTTGTGGCCAACCCGCCTCCAAGCTGCCTGTCTGCCGAGGTCAACTACATCCACAACCCCCATTTCCCGGACACGCTGCGCGCCGAAATGGAACACCTCATGCGGGTGGACTACGAGGCTTATCTGCACGTCTGGATGGGCCAGCCCAAGGGCCGCAGTAAGGCGCAAGTCCTGTTCGGGAAGTGGCGCGTGGATCGTTGGGACAGCCCGCCACCGGGCGCAGATGGGCCCTACTACGGGGCGGATTGGGGGTTCTCGGTCGATCCATCTGCCGGCGTGCGGTGCTGGCTCGATGGCCGGCGCCTGCTCATCGACTATGAGGTGGGCGGAGTCAACATCGAGCTGGACGATCTGCGCGGCGAGCTGGCCAAGCTGCCGGGCCTGACTGACGGCAACGGCCGCGTCATCCGCGGCGACAGCAGCCGGCCGGAAACCATCGCGCACCTGGCGCGCAACCGACCCGGCCAGCCCGGCCTGCGCCTCATCGCGGCCGACAAATGGCCAGGCTCGGTCGAGGACGGCATTGCCTGGCTGCGCGGCCTTGACGAGATCGTGATTCACGAGCGATGCACCAACGTCATCCAGGAGGCCCGGCTGTGGTCGTACAAGACCGACCGCCTCACCGACGACGTGCTGCCCGTGCTCAAGCCTGGCAATGACCACTGGTGGGATGCCGTGCGCTACGCGCTGCAGCCGCTCATCAAGAAGCGCGACCCGATCAAGGCTGTTCCCAACTTCCACATGGCCCGGTGACGGGCCTTCGTGCCCATGGACTACCAACACTTCAAGACTGCCGTCTACAAGGCAGACCCCGATCTGCCTGCCCGTGCGCACGCCATCAACATGGCTACGCGGGTGCTCAACGGCTCGCTGTACGAGGCGCTGCCGTACCCATTCCACGTCGAGAAGAACGACGCCGGGGAGTACATCCCGCTGCGCACGCGCCGCCCCTCTGTTCGGTACAACCTGTGCCGCATCGTGGTGGACGACTCGGTGAGCCTGCTGTTCGGTGATGGCCATTTCCCCTCTGTCGAGTGCAAGGACGAGCCGACACGTGACATGCTGGCCAAGGTCATCGAGGACAGCGGCCTCAAGCTGGCCATGGTCGAGGCAGCCACGCAAGGCGCCACCGGCTCGGTGGCCATCGTCATGCGGGTGCTGTCCAACCGACTGTTCTGGTCTGTCATGCCCACGGCCTACCTGACGCCGACCTACAGCCGCCAGGCGCCCGACACGCTCGATCTGGTGCGCGAGCAGTACAAGGTGGTGGGCTCGGTCCTGCGCGAATCGGGCTACAGCATCCCCGACGACAAGCTGGGCACGTGGTTCTGGTTCCGCCGGGACTTCACGGCCGTCGAGGAAGTCTGGTACCAGCCTGTCGAGATCGGATCCGAGCAGGCCAAGTCGGCCGAGTGGCCACGCGACCAGGCCAACACGACGCGGCACAGCCTGGGCTTCGTGCCTGTGGTCTGGATGCGCAACCTGCCGGCCGCTTCGGCGATCGACGGCGCCGCGACCTTCCCGCCGGAGGCCGTGGACACCATGATCGAGCTGGACTACCAGCTCTCGCAGGGCGGCCGGGCCTTGAAGTACCAGGGCGACCCCACGCTGATGATCCGCGAGCCGGCCGTGGACAACGACGGCAACCTGGTGCGCAGCGCGGGCAACGCTGTCGTGGTCGGCCCCGAGGGCGACGCCAAGCTGCTGGAGATCGGCGGCAGCGCCTCCGCGGCTGTTCTGGAGTACGTCCGGGCCTGCCGCGAGCTGGCACTGGAGCAGGCCCACGGCAACCGATCGAACGCCGACAAGCTGTCGGCCGCACAGTCGGGCCGTGCCATGGAGCTGCTGAACCAGTCGCTCATCTGGCTGACCGACAAGCTGCGCACCAGCTACGGCGACCGCGGGCTGTTGCCGCTGCTGCGCATGGTCATCAAGGCCGCGGCCCGCATCGAGATCCGGCTGTCGGACGGCAGCAAGGTCGATGGCATGTCGGACGCGCCGGAGGCTGCCCTGTCGCTGCGCTGGCCGCACTGGTACGCGCCCACCTACACCGACAAGCAGGCCGAGGTCACGACGCTGAACATGGCCACCGGAGGCCGCCAGCTTCTGTCGCAGGAAACGGCCGTCAAGTCCCTGGCGTCGAGCTACGACGTGGCCGACCCCGAGGACGAGCTGCGGGCCATCGAGGCCGACGGCCCCACGCCTGACCAGGCGGCCAAGGAAGCGGCGGCGAAAGCCAAGCAACAGCCCCCGCAACCGAAAGAGGAATGACGAATGGATATCACCATCATTGCCGACGGGGTGCCGGTCAACGGCCAAACCCTGAGCGCGGGCGCCACCGCGCAGATCCCCGACCCTGACGCCCTGGTGCTCATCGAGCGCGGCGTGGCCGTGCCATCGAACCAGGCCCGACAGCCTGGCACGGTGCCCGAGCCAGCCAACCCGGTCAGCCGCATCATCGGCTGGCTGGCCACCAGCGTGGCCAACTCGATCCAGGGCACTCGCCCGGTGGCCGCCTTGCGCGCCATCCTGGGCACGCAGTCCAACGTGGATGTGGCGATCGTGCCGCGAGGGCAGGGCGCACTGTCGCTGGCTGTCCCCGACAACGCCACGGCCGGCGGCAGCAAGCGCGGCGCCAACGCCATCGACCTGCAGTTGATCCGGTCGGCTGCCAGCCAGGTGGCCAGCGGCTCCAACGCGGTGGCCCTGGGCCTGCAGAACACGGCCAACGGCAACAACTCGGTGGCCCTGGGGCAGTCGAACACCACGTCCGGCCAGAACGCGCTGGCTGCGGGCCGCTCGCACACGGTCGGCGGCAACGACTCGGCCTGCCTGGGCGGCGCCAGCAGCACGGCTTCGGGCTCTCAGGCTGTCGTGGTCGGCGGCGCAAGCCACACCGCCAGCGGCAACAACTCGGCTGTGGTCGGCGGCGTCAACGGCACGACCAACGGCATCAACGGCCAGGTTGTCACTCCGCACAACAGTGATGCGGCCGGGCGCTATCAGCACTCGCTGACCGGCCTGCGCGCAGCCACCACGGGCGCCACCCTGACGCGGGCAACAGCCGACGGCGCGGCCGGCGGCACGAGCAACCAGCTCACCCTGCGCAACAACAGCGCGTTCCGCTTCGTGGCCCGCATCGTGGCCATGGACACGGTGACGCTGGACGCAAAGGAATGGGAGGTCGTGGGCCTCATCAAGCGCGGCGCCACGGCCGCCTCCACGGCCCTGGTGGGCTCGCCGAGCATCACCAGCAACTTCGCCGATGCGAACGCCGCGTCGTGGACTGTTGCCGTCGTGGCCGACACGACCAACGGCGCGCTGGGCATCAACGTGCAGGGCGCCGGCACCAACTCGATCCGCTGGTCCTGCCAGGTGCAGGCCAACGAGGTCAACTGATAGGGGCGCGCCATGCCGACGTTCAACATCACGCAGACACCCGGCGCCCTGGTGGCGCAGGTCAACCGTCCGCAGCTCGCGCAACGCTCGGAGCTGCACTACAACCCGCTGGCTCAGGCCGGCCTGGCTGTCAACGACACGGTGCTGGTCGATGCCGTCGTGCCCGACTGGTGCCGAACCATCGTGGTCAGCAAGCGCACGAACACGGCCAACGCCGACGTGCTGACGGTGCAGTGCCAAGACCCCAACCTGCCCATTGCGCCGACGCTGCCCATCAAGACCGCCAACCAGGTGCAGACGGGCGGCTCCACGGCCAACAACGCGGCCAACGCGGTGCTGATGCAGCTCTACCCGGTGGGCAACCTCATCCGGGTGTCGCTCACCTTCGTGACCTCGCTGCCCGCGCAGTGCCTGCTGTCCATCGGCTTCTACGACGAGTGACAGCCTGATCCCCTTTCCCCAAACCGGGCCCGCTGATGCGGGCCTTTTTCATTTCCGCAACCAAGCAAAGGCCAGATGCCTATGTACCTCTCCCGCTTCGCTCCCTTCGCCCGCAACCGCCTGGCTGTCCTGATGGAACAGGCCGGCGACGGCACGTCCGGCTCGTCCGGTGGTGGCGCTGCCACGCCGCCCGCCAACAGTGGCGGCCAACAGTCGCAACAGTCGCAGACCTTCTCTGCTGAGTACGTGCGCGAGCTGCGCGCCGAGGCGAAGGAATGGCGCGAGAAGTTCCAGGCCCTCAAGACCGAGAACGCCACGCTCAAGCAGGCCGCCGAGCAGGCAGCCAAGGACGCCGACGGCAAGGTGCAGGCAGCCGAGAAGGCCGCCAGCGATCGCATCCTGCAGTCCGAGCTGAAAGCCCACGCCATCAAGGCCGGCCTGGTCGATCTCGATGCGCTGCGCCTGGCGGATCTGTCGAAGGTCAAGCTCAACGACAAGGGCGAGGTGGAGGGCGCCGACGAGCTGTTCAAGACGCTCAAGGAATCGAAGCCCTACCTGTTCGGCCAGCCTGGCAACACGTCCACGCCGAACAACCCGCCGCCGTCGAACGCCTCTGGCGACTTCAACGCCAAGCAGATCACCGACCCCAAGCAGTACGAGCGCGCCAAGGCCGATTTCCTGGCGCAGCAGTCGATCCGCTGATCCCCGCCTGAACCCATCCCGCTTTTCTGACGCAAGCCCGGCTGATGCCGGGTTTGTCGTTTCTGCGCTGCCAAAGGGCTGATGCCCGGACGGGGCGACCTCTCTCAACCTTTGGAGTAACGACACCATGCCTATCCAGAACATGCCCGCCGCCCTGCAAGCTGCAATCCAGCAGGGCTTCCTGGAAACCGAGTTCCAGCAGGGTCTGACCTCTGCCATCGGTTACCGCGCCATCGCCGACCGCGAAAACTTCGCCATCAACGTCGGTGAAACCGTCACCAAGACCCGCGCCGGCCTCAAGGCGCCCGTGACCACGCCGCTGGCGCCCAACACCAACACCGGCCTGGACAACGGCCTGACGGCTTCGGCGTTCACGGTCGAGCAGTACACGCTGGGCATCGACATGTACGGCGACACCATCGACCTGAACATTGTCACCAGCCAGGTCGGCATCGCCAACCAGTTCCTGCAGAACGCCCGCACCAACGGCGTGCAGGCCCGCCAGTCGCTCGACCGCCTGGCCCGCAACGCGCTGTTCAACGCCTACCAGGGCGGTCATACCCGCGTGCGCACCACGCTGGGCGCCGCTGCGGCCACCATCAGCGTGGACGACGTGCGCGGCTTTGAGCAGGCCCTGAGCAACGGCCGCATGCAGGCCGTGTCGCCGTCGAACACCGCCACCGTGCTGGTGGGCGGCAACACCTACACCCTGATCGGCACCAGCCGCGACGGCGCCAACGTGTCCACCACGTTCGGCGGCGTGTCGGGTACGCTGACTTTCAGCTCCAACGTCACCGTGGGCGACGGCACCGCCGGCAACCGCGTCGTGCACGCCAATGCCCCGGTCATCGTTCGCCCCAACGGCAAGTGGGCTGACGGCAGCGCCTACGGCAGCGCCACCAGCACCAACTCGCTGGTTGCTGCCGACATGCTCACCCTGGGCGTGATCGAGGACGCCGTGGCTGCCCTGCGCAACAACACCGGCATCATCGACCAGATGTTCAACCTGTACCTGGACAACGTGTCGATGCGTCAGCTTTTCGCTGACCAGGATTTCAAGCTGATGTACCAGGGCCAGTACGGCGCCGAGGAAGTGCGCACCCTGCGCCCCTTCCAGCTCATCGGCGTGAACTTCATCCCGACGACCGAGGCCCCGGTGCAGAACCACGCCACCAACGCCGCGCTGCGCGTGCGCCGCCCGATCCTGGTGGCGCCTGGCGCGCTGGTGGAAGGCGACTACGCCGGTATGAGCCAGAAGGCTGCCGAGTTCGGCGGCGTCAACAGCGAGATCCAGATGATCGACGGCATCGCCCAGGTCACTCGCGCTCCGCTGGACCGCCTGGCTCAGATCGTGGCGCAGTCGTGGTACTGGATCGGCGGTTTCGTGGCCCCCACGGACGTGACCGCCAACCAGCAGATCATCCCGACCGCTGGCAACCAGTACCTCAAGCGCGCCGTGGTGATCGAGCACGTCTGATCGCCGATCTGACGTGATGGCGGGGGCTTCGGCCCCTGCCTTTCGACACCTCGCAACTGGAGAGAAACGATGCCCAAGGCACGCAACACCGAAACCGTGGCCGCCGAGGCCACCGAAGTCCCTGCCGGCGAGCCGATCCCGACCGTGGATCGTGTGGTGCTGGAAAGCCAGTACGGCTTCTGGACGGACGACGAGCCGCCACTGCTCCGCATGTGGCACCCCGGCCAGGAAGTCACCGACCCCGACGAGATCGAGCTGCTGATCTCGCGTGAGGCACCCGTCACCATCTACGGCAGCCTGGAGTAAGGGATGGCCTTCACCGACGCCGAAAAGACCGAGATCCGGCGCTTTTGCGGTTATGGCGCCTATGGTGGTGGCCAGCCGCTCCCGGCGTCGGGCTATCGCTTTGCGACCCGCTATGGCGCCATGGAGTACCGACTGAACACGCTGTCGGCCTCCGAGGAAGCCGTGGCGCGGCGCTACCTGACCGACCTGGCCGGCCTGGAGTCGGCCATTGTCGGGGCCAGCTCCAATCTGGACACCGACAGCGCGGCCGTGTGGAAGCGCAACCCCAACGAGGTGCGCGATCGCCGGCAACTGTTCAACCTGTGGCGCCGCGAGTTCTGCCGGTTCCTGGGCATCCCGCCCGGCCCCGGCCTGGGCGATGGCTCCCTGTGCATGGTGGTGTGACGCATGGACGCCGCAACCCTTCAAGCCAAGCTGTACGCCGGCTATGGCAAGGCCGCTGCCGTCATGGGCTCGGACTTCCAGCTCTACCGGCCCAATGGCCCCAACAGCCCGCTGGCGCCCGGCAATCTGGTGCGCACGGTCAAGATGGCCCTGGACTCGGAGGCCAACTACCAATTCCAGCACCCCAACGAATACGGCGACGCGACCTGGTACGCGCTCACCGACGGCTCGGTGCTGCAGCCGGGGGACTACTTCCGCAACGGCCAGGGCACCTTCTTCGTGGCCGGCATGCAGCCGCTGCTGCCCGTGCTGATCGTGGAGTGCACCCGGCTCATCCGCATCGTGCGCCAACAGTCTCGCCAGCAGGTCGGCGCCGTGGGCTACGGCGGCATCCAGACGGCCAATGAGCTGGATGTGCTGGGCTCGGCCGACCCGGCAACACACTGGCCCGCCTCGGTGCTGCTGGGCGGCGGCGGCAGCATCCCGAACCTGGGGCTGCCAGGCTCCACCCCGGCGGCCTCTCGGCGCGTGCTGCTGCCGCCGTCCGTGCCGGTCAACCTGTTTGCCGGCGACATCATCATGGATGACCTGGGCCGCCGGCTGTCCATCATCGCCCCCGAGCTGACCGAGCTTGGCTGGCGGATCAATGTTGCGGAGATTCATGCCTGATGGCCGACCTGTCCGACGTTACGCAGGCCCTGGTGGCCTTGATCGCCTCTGCCGCCTACCCCAACGGCACGGCGCAGCCAGCGGCCACCGGAGCGCCCACCCGCATCTATGAGGGCTGGCCTGTTCCTCGCCATCTGGACGAGGAATTGCAGGCCGGCGCCATCAACGTGAGCGTCTACCCGCTGCCGGGTGAACAGCTCACGACCCGATACCTCAACGACGGCGAGGACGTGCTGTCGATCAGCACGCCAAAGCTGTCGGCCTCGGTGACTGGCCAGGTCATCACGCTGTCCGGGCAGATCCCTGCAGCCGATGACCCGCACACCCTGCTGGCCATCGTCAACGGCCAGCCGTACGAATACGCCATCAAGGCCACCGACACCATGGCGCAGGCCGCGGCCGGGCTGGCTGCCAGGATCGCCACGGGCGTGCCCGGCACGACCTCGGCTGGCGCGGCCATCACCGTGCCGGCCGCCGGCCGAATCCGGGCTGTGCGCGTGGCCGTCACGGGCTCCTTCGTGCGTGAGGTCCGGCGCCAGGCGCGCAACTTCCAGATCACCATATGGGCGCCCAGCCCCGAGCTGCGCGCCCAGGCCGCCGGGGCGATCGACCCCGTGCTGGCTGACACCGAGTTCCTGACCCTGCCGGACCAGAAGGCTCGACTGCGGTACGTGGCCAGCCCGATCTCCGACGGCGGCCAGCAAGACCGCGCCTGGCGCCGCGATCTGATCTACATGGTCGATTACGGCACCACGGTGCAGCGCAGCACCACCACGGTGGCCAGCATGGCCATCAGTACGACGCCGGAGGGCGTCAACCCGGCCGTGGCCAACCTCAACGTCAACACCACCAACCTGTGAGGCATCACATGAAGCTGATCGTGACCGAGCCCTTTGCCGACTTCCAGCGCGGCGACGAGATCACCGACCCCGAGCTGGTGGCCGCCATCCTGGAAGACGAGCGCCAGTGCTGCGTCGTCCGGGCTGCCGAGCCGCAGCCGGAGCCCGACGCCGAGTAATCGCAGCCCCCACCGCACGCAAGGCCCGCCACCCGGCGGGCTTTTTCTTTGTCCACCCGTAGGAGCAACACATGCCTGTTGTGCAACAGGGCTCGATCAACACCACCGCGCTGATCGTCCCCGACCTCTACGTGCAGATCGTCCCGCCCTCGGTGACGCTGCTCAATGGCCTGCCCACCAACATCCTGGGCATCGTCGGCACCGCTTCGTGGGGCCCGCTGAACAACCCCGTGACCATCGGCGACATGGCCGGCTATGCGCGGCAGTTTGGCGACATTCGCAACCGCAAGTTCGACGCCGGCACCGCCGTGGCTGCCGCTGTCCTGCAGGGCGCCAACAACATGCGCGTGGTGCGCGTGTCTGACGGCACCGACGTGGCCGCCTCCGTCGTGGTGCAGTCCAACTGCATCACCTTCACCTCTCGCTTCACCGGCACCCTGGCCAACAGCGACCAGATCACGATCGCCGCCGGCACCCGGGCGAACACCTGGCGCGTGACCGTGGCCCGCCCCGGCCAGGTTCCCGAGGTCTTCGACAACATCAGCGGCACCGGCAACGCGCTGTGGGTCAACATGGCCAGCGCGATCAACAACGGGGTCAGCGGCGTGCGCGCTGCCTCCGACTTCATCGTGGCCACGGCCGGCGCCGGCACCGCCACGCCGACCGCGCAGACCTACACCCTCACGGGCGGCACCGACGGCGCCAACGTGACCAGCTCGGCCCTGGTGGGCGTGGACACCTCGCCCCGCCGCGGCATGTTCGCCCTGCGCGGCACGGGCGCCAGCATCGGCGTGCTGGCCGACTGCGACGACAGCACCACCTTCTCCAACCAGGTGAGCTTTGCGCTGTCGGAGGGCATCTACATGATCGGCACCGGCCCGTCCGGCGAAACGATCAGCTCGGCCATCAGCGCGAAGAACACCGCCGGCATCGACAGCTACGCATTCAAGCTCATGCTGGGCGATTGGGTGCAGTTCAACGATACGGTCAACGGCGTGATCCGCCTGGTCAGCCCGCAAGGCTTCATCGCCGGGCGCCTGGCCAACCTGTCGCCCGAACAGTCGAGCCTGAACAAGCCGATCTACGGGATCGTTGGCACCCAGCAGTCGTCCCGCGGCCTGGTGTACTCCGCCGCCGAGCTGCAGCAGCTTGGCCAGGCCGGCATCGACGTGATTACGAACCCCGCGCCGGGCGGCAACTACTTCGCTGCCCGCTTCGGCCGCAACACGTCGAGCAACGCTGTCATCCGAGGCGACAACTACACCCGGATGACCAATTACATCGCCTACACGCTGAACGCGGGCATGGGGCTGTTCATCGGCCGCCTGCACACCCCGCAGTTCCGCCTGGAGGCGGGCGCCACCGTGTCGTCCTTCCTCGATGGCATGTGGCAGCAGGGGATGATCGGCTCGGCCGACGGCTCGATCCCCTACAGCGTGCAAATCGACAACGCCAACAACCCGCAGGCCCGGGTGGCCCTGGGCTACGCGCAGATGGACGTGAAGGTGCGCTACCTGTCCATCGTCGAAAACTTCATCGTCAACGTGGAGGGCGGCCAGTCGGTGCAGATCAACCGCCAGGCGATCGCTCAGAGCTGACGCTACCCACCCCTTGACCCTGCCGTGAAAGCGGCACCGTGAGCCCGCCAGGCCCTGCCGGCGGGCTCTTGTCTTTGTAGGAGAGCTACCCATGCCCATGAACGGCTTTACCGTAGGCCGCGACGTGTCGCTGTCGGTTGTCACCGCCAACGGCCCGCTGCGCCTGACGCTCATCACTGGCTTCTCGGCCAAGCCCAACACCGCCGAAACCCGCGTCAAGGGTCTGGACGGTGTGACGCGCTATCTGCGCTTCCCCGACGGCTGGTCGGGCTCGTTCGACGTGGAGCGCCAGGACAGCACGGTGGACGACTACTTTGCCCAGCTCGAAGCCAACTACTACGCCGGCATCAACGAGCAGCCGGCAACCATCACCGAAACCATCACCGAGCCCAACGGCAGCGTCACGCAATGGCGCTACACGGGCGTGCTGTTGAAGCTGGAAGACGCCGGCACGTTCCAGGGCGATCAGACCGTCAAGCAGCGCCTGTCCTGGGTCGCTGCCCGCAAGATCAAGCTGGCCTGACGGCCGGCGCCACCCAACCCCCGGAGGTAGAACAACATGCAACCGACCGTCACCCTGAACCAGACCCCCAGCGCCCAGCTCATCGCGCATGCCGCGCAGGAGGGCGAAGTCACCGACGGCCTGGGCCGCGCCATCAAGCTGCGCAAGCCCGGCGTGCTCGCGCAGTTCCGCCTCATCGAAGCCGTGGGCGACTCGGCCAAGAATGAGGTCTACATGGCCATGGTGATGCCACTGCTGTTCGTGGCGAGCATCGACGGCGAGGAAGTCGAGCCCATCGTGCGCAAGTCCGAGCTGGAGGCCCTTATCAACCGGCTGGGCGACGAGGGCGTGACCGCCGTTGTCTCCAAGGTGGCCGAAACCTTTGGTGCCCGCGATCCCGAGGCAGACAAGGCCGCGCTAAAAAAGCCGCAACAGCCGCCCCAATAAGGGAGCGGCTGTGGCTGGTCAAGAACGGTGTGCCGTTCGATGTGGCGTTCTCGCTGGACGAGTGCACGGCCGCCGGCTGGTGCATCGCGTTCTCCGAAATGGAGGGCCACAAGTTCGACTGGAACACCATGTCCTTCAAGGATGAGCAATGAGCACACGCATTGCGCGGCCGCTGCCGCGAACACAACAGTTCGGCAGCGTGACCGACTTCCTCACGCACATGTCCGTGGTGCACCAGCGCATCGAGCGCCACACCGAGCGGGGGCTGGAGCGCGTGGCCAAGGTGCTGGCCAAGGACATGCGCCAGCAGATCGGCCACTACCAGCCGGCTGTCGGGCCGTTCCCGTCGTGGGATGCGCTGTCGCCGACCTACGAGGCGCGCAAGGTGGCTGCCGGCTTCAAGGCTGGCGCCCCCTTGCTGCGCACCGGGGAAATGCGCGACAGCATCGGCTACGAGGTCAAGGGCGATCAGGCCGTCATCGGCGCCAAAGACCCCAAGGCGATCGCGCATGAGCTGGGCACGGCCAAGATCCCGCCGCGCCCCTTCATCGGGCCGGCGGTCTTTCGCAACCGCAAGCTCATCGAGCAGATCCTGGGGGACGCCCTGCGCGACGGCGTGCTGGGTGGCGAGCTGACGGACGCGGGCGGCTACTTCGACTGAGGGCCTACAGGCCCAACAGGATCACGAACAGGCTGAAAGCCCCGCCGATCAACACGACGCCGCCGAGCGCGACGAGCACCAGGCCGACCAGGCCAAGGATCAGGCGCGCCAGGAGCTGCCCCGGGCTCTGGGGCGGCTGCACGGCCTGCGCCTGGCGGCCGCTGACGGGCCGGATGTGCGGGTACTGCACAAAGCTGAAACGGTCTGCTGCCCATTCGTGCGCCCGCAGCTTGGCGCGTTCAAACCAACTTCTCATGGTGCTGTTCTATGTTTGAAGCCTACGCGATCGGCATCCGGCTATCGCTCATCAACAACGTCACCAGCGGGCTGACCTCGATCATTGGCCAGTTCCAGACGTTCAACGGCCACATCGGCCGCACACAGGGTCAACTGTCCGCGCTGGAAAGTCAACTGTTGCGGATCTCGCGCCTGACCCTGGCGGGCGGCGCGCTCAGTGGCGTGGGTCTGTTCGGCCTTGGCATGTTCAAGGGGCCGCTGGATGCAGCGCGGGAGTATGAAACAGCCTACGCCCGCTTCAAGACCCTCAACCTGGGGGATGTTGTCAACGAGCAGGCCGACAGCTTTGCCCGCGGTGCACACAAGTTCGGCACCAGTGCGGCGCAGATGATGGACACGTTCCGCGAGTCCTACGCCTTCTTCGGCAACATGAAAGACGCGCAGGAGGCGGCCGGCAAGATCGCCGAGCTGAACGCGGCCAACAGTGTCCTGTTCGGCGGCCAGGTGCGTGCCATCGACAGCACCGCCACCCGGGCGCTGATGCGCTTCGCCGACATGCGCGGCGCCACCAACAGCCCCAAGGCGTTTTTCAGCACTCTCGACCTGGCGCAGCGCATGGTCACGGGCTCTGGCGGCGCCCTGCAGTTCAACGACCTGGAGCAGTTCGCCAAGACCGGCGGCACGGCCTTCAAGACCCTCTCCGACGAGGGCCTGATTAACCTGGCGTCGGCCATGCAGGAAATGGGCGGCTCCCGCACGGGTACGTCGCTCATGACGATGTACCAGAACCTTGTCGCCGGGCGCGCTACGCAGCAGGCCAAGCTGGCCTGGGCGGATCTCGGCCTGGCCACCCTCAAGCAGATGAAGATCGGCGAGGTGGGTGGCAAGAAGCAGACGCGCAACGTCATCGAGGTGAACCCCGAGTTCCTGTCGATGATGCGCACCGACCCGGTGATGGCGCTATCCAAGTTCATGATGCCGGCCATCGAGCGCAAGCTGGGCCCTGGCGCCACGGACGACGCCAAGGCCAAGGTCATCAACGACCTGTTCAGCGACCGCACCGGCTCCAGCCTGGCCAGCGGCGTGGCCCTGCAGATGGTGCAGGTGCTGCGCGACGCGAAGTTCATCAAGAACGCCAAGGGCGTGGATGGCACGATCTCCGATGCCAAGAACACGACCGACGGCGCCCTGGTGGATCTGCAAGCGAAGTGGAAGGACACGCTCAAGGAGCTGGGCGTGGTGGTGCTGCCCATCGCCACGAAGGCCGCCCGAGAGCTGACCAACATCCTCAAGTCGGCGCAGGAGTTCGTCAAAGAGTACCCGGGCCTGACCAAGACCATGGTGGTGGCCGGCGGCATCCTGTCCACGCTGGCGATCATGGGCGGCGGCCTCATGCTGCTGCAAGGCGGCCTGCTGGCTGTGCGCACCGCCCTGGGTGTGGGCGCGGCCGGCTCGGTGGGCGCCATGCTCACGGGTGCAGCCACGGGCCTGGGCCTCCTTGCGGCCAAGGTGGCGCTGCTGGGCGGCGCGCTGTACCTCGGCACCAAGGCGGGCGACTGGATCAACGACAACCTCGTTAACCCCGGCGTGGAGCGCCTGACTGGCCAGAAGGGGCAGACCCTGGGCGGCTGGATCTACGACCTGTTCAACGACGACCCGATGGCCAAGCCGGACAAGCACATCCGCTCCGGCCCGGCGCGCACGGTGCAGGTCAACACGCAGATCAACCTCGACGGCAAGAAGGTGGCCAGCGTTGTCTCGCGCCACCAGGCCGACGCAGCGCGCAAGCCCATGGCCAGCGGCTCGCAGTTCGACCCGAATTTCGGGCTGCCGCCGATGTACCTCACCAACCTCCGGTAATCGACCATGCAACCTCTGACCAAGCTCAAGCTGGGGGACTTCACGTTCTCCGGCACCGAGATCCCCGAGGCCATCGTCTTCGGTGGCCAGCAGGCGCTCGTCGTCCACCGGCTCGTCGGCGGCCGCCGCATCATCGACGCCATGGGCCGCGACGATGCGGCGCTGGACTGGTCGGGCGTGCTGTTCGGCTCCGAAGCCCTGGCGCGTGCCCGGTACCTCGACTGGCTGCGCATCAGCGGCCAGCAGCTCGACCTGTCGTGGTCGGAGCTGTCTTACCGGGTGGTGGTGCGCTCGTTCTCGGCGCGCTACCAGCTTGCCAACCACATCCCCTACAGCATCAGTTGCGAGGTGGTGGAGCAGACCAGCCAGCCGGTGCGCGCCGCACCCCCTGCGGGCGCTGACGTGGCGATCCAGCAGGACATGGCCGAGGCCAGCCGGCTGGGCGCGCAGATTGGCGACGGCCCGCTGTCGCAGGCGCTGGCTTCGCTGGATTCGGCCATCAAGGCAGTCTCCAGCTTTGCCGGCGCGGCGCAGTCCACCATCGGCTCGGTGGTCGCGCCCATCCAGGCCGTGCAGGCCCGGGTGCAGGTGCTGGTGGGTGCGGCTGGCTCGACGCTGGCCAACGTGACCACGCTGGGCGGCATCGTTCCCAACAACCCCATCAGCCGCCAGGTGGCCGCCCTGGCTGGCCAGGCAGCCGCCATGCAGCAAACCCCGCTGCTGCTGCAACTGCAGGCCGTCACGGCACGCATGCAGGACAACGTGGCGCTGGCCAGCTCCGGCCAGTCGATCACCACGGCCGGCGGCAACCTGTTCAAGCTGGCCGCCGACCTGTACGGCGACGCGGCCGAGTGGGCCACCCTGGCCCGTGCGAACAAGCTGTCCGACCCGGTGCTGACCGGCGTGCAGACCCTGACTGTTCCGGCCAAGCCGGACGGCAATGGAGGCGTACCCCGTGCCTGACCTCATCACCAACACCCCACAGGTGCGCTCGCCTCGCGGCGCCGTGCTGGTCAACGACGTGCCGGTGGAATGGGAGTCGTGGAGCGTGTCCAACAACGCCACGTCCGACGCCGACGAGTTCTCGGTGTCGATCCCTGCCAGCGCGCTGCCCGCCGAGCTGCCGCTGGCGCAGATCCTGGACGGCCGCAGCTTGCGCGTGGAGATCCGCGCCGGGCTGTTCACCGACCCGACCAAGGCCACGCTGTCGGCCATGGCCACGCTGATCGTGGGCCGCACCGACGACGTGGTGTTCGACCCCGTGCGCGGCTCCATCGACCTGGCGGGGCGCGACTTCACCGGCCTGCTGATCGACCGCAAGACCTCGGAGAAGTTCGGCAACCTCACGGCCAGCCAGATCGCCACCAAGCTGGCCGCCCGAGTCGGCCTCATGCCCCGAGTGACCGACACCAAGGCGCTGGCCGGGCGCTACTACGCCATCGACCACGCCCTGAGCACCCGGGAGGTCAGCGAGTGGGATCTGCTGCAGTGGCTGGCCCAGCAGGAGGACTTCCTGGCGGTCGTGCGCGGCAACGAGCTGTATTTCGGCCCGAAGCCCAAGGGCGGCGACCCTTACGTGCTGCAGTGGCGGCAAGGGCAGGGCGGCCCGTCGTCGTTCGATGGCGAGCGGCTTTACCTCAAGCGCAACCTGACCGTGGCCAAGGACGTGACCGTGACGGTGCGGAGCTGGAACCCCAAGTCCAAGACCGTGATCGTGGCGACCTACCCGCGCAGCAAGGCCAAGGGCGCGGCGCCTGGCACCAGCGGCGCGGCCGTCCCCGACGGCTTCGTGCGCAACATCCCCGGGCTCACGCAGGAGCAGGCGCTGCAGCGCGCTCAGGCCCTGCATGCCCAGCTCACGGCCCACGAAATGCGCATGGAGGCCACCGTGCCAGGCGACACCGTGCTGACCGTGCAGACGCCCATCGCGCTGCGCGGCACGGGCACGGCCTTCGATCAGACCTACTACCCCGAGGCCATCCAGCGAAGCATGAGCTTCACGGATGGCTTCCAGATGACCGTGCGCGCCAAGAACCGGGCGCCCGGCAACGAGGTGAACCTGTGAACGAATTGCTCCACGCCATGCGGCTGCAGGCGCAGATCGCCATGTCCGGCGGCGGCGCCTCGCGCCTGGCCACCGTGGCCAGCTTCAACCCCGACAACTACACCGTCAAGGTCGTGATCCAGCCCGAGGGCGTGGAGTCCGGCTGGCTGCCCCTGGCTTCGGCCTGGGTGGGCAACGGCTGGGGCATGTTCTGCCCGCCCATGCCTGGCGACATGGTGCAGGTGGACTTCATGGAGGACAGCCCGGACGCCGGGGTGGCGACTGTTCGACTGTTCAACGACCAGGACCGCCCGCTGCGCTGCCCGGCCGGCGAGCTGTGGCTGGTGCACCAGTCGGGCGCCTTCTTCAAGCTCACCAACGACGGCGCGGCCACGTTCTCCGATGGCCAGGGCGCGACCGTGCAGCTCAAGGGCGGAAACATCACCAGCCAGGCAAGCAACTGGACGCACACCGGGCCCATGACCATCGACGGCGTGACCACGATCCGCCAGCGGCTCATCGGCCAGGGCGGCATGGCCATCAGCGGCGGCACGGGCGGCGCAGCCGCAACGATCAGCGGGAACCTGCAGGTGTCCGGCGGCGACGTGACGGCCGACAGCATCGGGCTCAAGACCCATCGACACACCGGCGTCCAGGGCGGCACCGGAACCAGCGGAGGCCCAACCCCGTGAACGACCTCACCCATGTGATCTTCGGCGACCTCAAGCCTGGCCCGTCGGGCGACCTGGCGGTGTCCGGCGACCTCGACGCAGGCCGCGAGCGCGTGCTGCGCCGACTGCTGACCAACCCGGGCGACTACCCGTTCCACCCGGACTATGGCGCCGGCCTGGCGCGCATGGTCGGCGACACGGCCGACGTGGGCCGCATCAAGGCCGCAATCCGCGGCCAGATGCTGCTGGAGCAGGCCGTGGCCCAACAGCCCGAGCCGATCGTGGACGTGGCGCTGATCCCCCGCGGCGTCACGTGCTCGATCCGCTACACGGACGCGGCCACCGGCCAGCCCGCCGTCCTTTCCTTCAACGTGACTGTCTGATGCCATGCCACTGACCACCTACGACTTCAACAGCCTGGTGCGCCAACAGGCCACCACCATCCAGTCCGCTGCCAAGGCCCTGGTGGACGTGACGGTGGGCTCCATCACCCGAGCCCTCATCGAAGCCAACGCCAGCCTGCTGCTGTGGCTGCAGGGCCTGCTGCTGGGCATCCTGGTCAAGACCCGGGCGGCCACCAGCGAGGGCGCCGACCTCGACAGTTGGATGGCGGATTTCGGGCTGGTGCGACTGTCGGCACAGAAGGCGGCCGGCGTCGTGACCTTCACGCGCTTCTCGCAGGGCTCGACCGTTGCCATCCCCGCCGGCACGACGGTGCAGACCTCCGACCGGGCCTGGCAGTTCGTGACAACCGCCGATGCCTCGATGGCGCCCACGCAGACCTCTGTGCAGGTGCCTGTGCAGGCTGTTGCGCCAGGCGAGGGCGGCAACGTGGCAGCCGGCGGCGTCACCATGCTGGTGGGCAGCCTGCCGGGTGTGGACACCGTGGCCAACGCGGCCGCGTTCGTGGGTGGCCTGGATGCAGAAACCGACCAGGCGTTCCGCGCTCGCTTCATCACTTGGGTGAACGGTCTGTCGAAGGCGACGGGATCGGCCATCGGCGCGGCCATCAGCTCGGTGCGCGCCGGCCTGACCTACACCATCACCGAGAACGTGACCTATGCCGGCACCAGCCAGCCGGGGCACTTCTTCATCGTGGTGGACGACGGCACGGGCTCGCCATCTGCGCAGCTACTCGACAGCGTGCGCGCTGCTGTGGACGCCAGCCGGCCGCTGACCTCCAGCTTTGCCGTGTTCGCGCCCATCGTGGTGCAGGCCAATGTGGCCGTCATCGTGACGGTGGGGCAGGGCTACGACCCCGCCAGCGTGCGCGCTGCCGTGTCGGCCGCGCTGGTGTCCTTCCTCAACAGCCTGGCGCTCGGCCAGGCGCTGCCCTACACCCGGCTGTCTCAGGTGATCTATGGCGCCTCGCCCGGCGTGGTCAACGCCACGACCCTGACCCTCAACGGCGGCACGGCCGACCTGAGCGCAACCAGCCGCCAGGTCATCAAGGCCGGCACCGTCACCGTTTCGTGAGGCGCCCATGCCTGGAGATCAAGCTGACATGCTCTCGCGGCTCAAGGCCGTGCTGCCGCGATGGTTCCCCGATGCCTCGCCCATCCTCGATGCCGTGCTGGCGGGCTGGGCTTCGGCTCACGCGGCCGTCTACGACCTCATCCGCTTCGGCGAGCTGCAGGCGCGCATCCGAACGGCCACCGACGGCTGGCTGGACATGATCGCCTCCGACTTCTTCGGCAACACCCTGGTGCGCGCCGTGGGGCAGTCGGATCGCTCGTTTCGCACCCGCATCCTGGTCAACCTGCTGCGCGAGCGCGCAACGCGCAATGCGCTGCGTCAGGTGCTGCTGGACGTGACCGGGCGCGAACCCGTCATCATCGAGCCCACCCGGCCCGCCGACTGCGGCGGCTATGGGATCTCGGCGTGCGGCTACGGCGCTGCCGGCGCCTACGGCAGCCTGTCCTTGCCCTTCCAGTGCTTCGTGCAGGCCAAGCGCCCCGCCTCGTCGGGCATCCCCATGGTGGGCGGCTACGGCACACCAGCCCTGGCTTACACAACCCCCAGCAGCAGCAAATACGCCTCCATCAGCGAGGCCGCTGCATCCGCCTCCGATGCCGACATTTACGCGGCCATCGACTCCGTGCGCCCCGCCGGCACGACCGTGTGGGCGAACATCAGCACATAATCCGATCATTGCGAGTGAATCGCTAGCAAAGGCATTCCATGGATCGCGTCATCAACTACCCCGGTCAGATCCCGCTTGAGACTGACCTGTTGCGCACCAACCGCAACATCATGGTGGCCATCGGCAAGATGGCCCACGCGCTGTTTGGCACCTCGACCATCGTCAACGGCCTGACCGTCACGCAAGACACGCCGGCCTCGATGCGGGTGGCTGTCGGCCCGGGCGAAATCTACGCGCTGGCCAACCTCGACAGCACGGCCTACAGCTCGCTGCCGGCCGACACGGCCCGCCAGGTCGTCAAACAGGGCGTCAACCTCGACACCACGTTCCTGACCCTGGCCGCCCCGGGCACGGCCGGCCAGTCGATCAACTATCTGATCCAGGCCACTTTGACCGAGGTGGA
Organism: uncultured Aquabacterium sp.; assembly: GCF_913773725.1. Lineage (GTDB taxonomy): Bacteria > Pseudomonadota > Gammaproteobacteria > Burkholderiales > Burkholderiaceae_C > Aquabacterium. Next base: position 63,732 of record NZ_CAJYGK010000096.1, read on the forward strand.
TCTGCTCCCGACGGTCCTGCCGTACTACAACAGCGGCAACCCGGCCGTTGCGTTCAGCGGGCCGAACAACACCGGGCAGCCGCAGGCCACCGAGCGCGATGTGATCGTGACGCTTTCGGCCAAGGCCGGCGCGGCCGCGGCCACCGGCTCGCAGCAGACCCCGAGCCCGGACGCCAACTACGTGGGCCTTTACGTGGTGACGGTGGCCAACGGCCAATCCTCGATCACCAACGCCCACATCAGCCTGTTCCCTGGCGCGCCCATCCTGCCGAGCGCTGGCATGGTGCGCGGCGGCTTCCAGAACAACCAGTTCTCGGCCGCGACAGCCGGTGGCACGGCCGACGCCATAACGGCCAACTTCAACCCGCAGGTCACTGCCGTGGCCGACGGGATGACGCTGTTCGTGCGCGCCTCGGCGGCCAACACCAGCACGGCCCCGACCTTCGCGCCTGGCTCGCTGCCGGCCCGCGCCATCGTCAAGGGGAACAACCTCCCGCTGCTGGCTAGCGACATTGCAGGTGCTGGCCACTGGCTGGAAATGACCTACGACAGCACGCTGGACAAGTGGGTGCTGCTGAATCCCGCGTTTGGCGCCTCCGCCTCGATTGGCGTAGGCCAGACATGGCAGAACGTCACCGGCTCGCGGGCCGCTGGAACCACGTACTACAACACAACGGTCCGACCAATTCAGGTGCTTGTCGCACTTCCAGACACAAGCAGCGGCGCGCCTACCGTGACCATCAACGTGGGCGGCACGAACATCATCACCACCATGACGTATGACACCTCATCGCTTTTTGGCACAGCGATTCCATCCTTCATCGTCCCGCCCGGCGCGTCCTACTCTGTCACGCTGGGTGGCACCCTTGGCGCCATCGCCTCTTGGTGCGAACTGCGGTAACAGACCATGAGCATGAAATACCTCAAAGACCCTGATGGGCACGTTCACGGCTTCGACATCAGCGACCAGAAGCAGGCCGAACTGATGGTTTTGATCGCATCGGACTGGATTGATGTGACCAATCATTGGCCGCCCGTTGTGGCCAACGCCCACCCTCGCATCGGGGAGATTAAAGCCGAACTGCTCGCCATCGACGCAAAGACCCCCCGAGCCATGCGTGAGTCAGTCGTGACCGGCGATACGTCGCGCCTGGTGGAGCTGGAGGCGCGGGCCGAGAAGCTGCGCGCCGAGCTGGCCGACCTGATCTGACACCAACAACACCCCGGCAACCGAGCCCGCCACTTGGCGGGCTTTTTCATTGGAGGATCTGATGCCTGAACCGACCTCGGCGGCTCTGGCCAGTTGCGCGGCAGTCACGTCGTGCCTGGCTGTCGTCGCCACCACCATGGGGGTGCCTGCCCCTGTCGTCCTGGCCGCCGTGCTGGGTGCTGCCATCGCGGTGAGCAACAGCGACCGCCTGGAGCTGTCCCTGCGCAGCCTGCTGCCCGCCATCCTGACCTTCGGCCTGGCCATGGGCATCGGGATCTGGGGCGGCTCGCTGCTCGGCCGCCCGGTCATCAGCACCATCAACGCGGTGATCTCCGACCCCGACGCCAAGCTGCCGGTGGGCGCCGCCGACCCGCTGTGCACGTTGTTCCTGGCCATGATCGGCCAGCGCGAGCTGCTGCCCATCGTGCAGCGCCTGCTGCGCCGCTTCAACGTGGGGGAGGGCAAGTGATGGACCTCGCCTGCATCCTGCAGCTCGCCGTGGGCGTGCTGATCGCGGCCGGCGGCCTGCTGCTGTGCCTGTCCGGCGTGGATGGCAAGAGCCACCCACTGCTGCGCTGGGCGCTCATCGGCCTGGTGTGCTGGGGCGCCTGGTTCGCGGCCTTGCCCGCCATGGCTGGCGTGCACGACAGCGCCTCGGCCATCGCCCTGGCTGCCCTGGTGGCCTTCGTGCTGCTGCGCTACCGCAGCGAGCTGGTGGCCATCTTCGACGGCGCCTGGTGGTGGCCACCGAACAACGAGCACGCCCCGTTCGACGTGAACCTGCCGGCGCGCCGCAAGCCGCTGCCATGGTGGAAGAAGCTCAATCCCTGGTGGGCGCTGTTCGGCAACGATGACGACGGGTATTGGGGCGACGATCCATGGCGCCAGGGCCGGCCCAAGACGTTCTGGCTGGCCGTGCAATGGTGGCTGCGCAACCCGGCCCATAACTTCACCTGGTACGTCATCGGCTTTGCCGACCGACACCGCCTGGTGACGGGGCTGTGGGTGCCGCGCATCCACAAGCCGGGGGGTGGCTTCCTGTGGTGCTACACGCGGATCTACCTGGCCGGCCGCTGGCGCCTGTTCCTGCCGTTCGTGTCCTATCTGTCGCAGCACTGCCGGTTCTATCTGGGCTGGCGCACGGGCGGGGCCTTCGGCATCAAGCTGAACCTGAGCATCAAGGGGAGGCCGGAATGGGTGTGGCGCTGACGCTCGATCATCTGCTGGCGGCCGACGTGCCGCCGACGCTCGCCCGGCGCTTCATCGACCCGCTGCGCGCTGCCTGCGCGCTGCACGGCATCGACACGGCCGCCCGCCTGGCGGGCTTCCTGGGCAACGCCATCGTGGAAACCTCCGGGCTGGTGCGCATCGAGGAAAACCTGGTCTATTCCAGCCCCGAGCGCATCGCCACGATCTTCCGCAGCCGCTTCGACCTCGACGGCGACAGGAAGATCAGCCCGGCGGAAATCGAGTTCGCCCGCGGCTACGTGCGCCAGCCGCAGAAGCTGGCCAACCGGGCCTATGCCGGCAAGAACGGCAACGGCAACGAAGCCAGCGGCGACGGCTGGCGCTTCCGCGGGCGGGGGATCTTCCAGCTCACCGGCCGGGCCTGGTACGAGCGCGCTGGCCGTGAGCTGGGGCGCCCCTACCTGGAACAGCCCGACTTGCTGCTGCAGCCCGATGACGCGGCCCTGTCGGCGGCCTGGTACTGGTCTGTTGCCGGCTGCAACGCCCTGGCCGACCGGCGCGACCTCGACGGCATCACCAAGGCCATCAACGGCCCGGCCATGCTGGAGAAGGAACGCCGCCGCCGCGAGATCAACAACATGCTGGCCATCCTGGCCGGAAAGGTTTGAACGTGCACCGACTGCTGTACGCGGCGCTGGCCCTGGTGCTGGCGGCCCTGGCCCTTCGGGCTTTCGGGGACGCCAAGCTGCGGGAGGGCTACGCCAAGCACGCGGCCGAAACGGCCGCCCTGGCCGCCCGGGAGTCCGAGCGGCGACGCGCCGACGACGCCCGGCGTGAACGACTGTTGAAGGAGAAGGAACGTGAAGCTGAAACCCGAAGCCTGGCTGCTGCTGGCCAGCTTGCTGCTGCTCACGATGAGCTTGACAGGCTGCGCAGCGCCCTGCGCGCCCGCCGAGCCCGCGCCAGTGGTGGTGCAGGAGAGCCGCCGACTGGTGATCGACCCGAGCCTGCTGGAGCGCGAGAAAGCGACCTACTCGGCGAATGTGCGGCAGAAGCTGTCCACCTGGCAGGAGAAGCTGACCGGCTCGCCCTGACCTTGACGGCCCTGCAGGATGCTGTCACAGTCCAATGCACCGACTGCTCGGAGCGTGGGAAAGCTAGTGATTAACTAGCAATGCTTTGATGGAAATAGCCGTCTAAATTTTCCCAGGAACCGCGTTAAGTCGTTGATTTACATGGGTAAAAACGCAAATTGTGATTCTGGTTGTCGTGGGTTCGAGTCCCATCAGCCACCCCACCGAATAGTTCAAAGGCGACAAGCACTTAAGTGTTTGTCGCCTTTGTCGTTTCAGGGGCAAAACGGCCCCCTTTGTTCCCGCGGCGGGATTACTTGCGCCGTGGGGAGGTCCCATCGCTTTCTGGAAGTGCGCCTTCTGCCCTTCAACGGTCTGGACGAGTTGCTGCGCGTCTGGCCTTGAGCCCCACCAGAGAGAGCCCCGCCATGGCCAGGACGATGGCGGACGGCTCGGGTACAGCGGGAGTGAATGCATATGTGATGCTCTTCGCATCGAACATGCTGGTAGGTGACTGCGGCGTCATGTAGGCGAACTTGGCCGCGTTCCGGTCCATGTTGGCGATGAACCAGAAATCGTTGGTTCCGGGAGTCAGGCGCGCCGAAGCATGCTCCGCTCCGAATAGCACGCTGTTGGGGTAGTGCACGTCGATGGCGATTTCTTCCACCTTGTATGCGTGGCCCGCTATCTCCAGGTCGACATGATGGACAGCGTCGACCCACCCATGTGCATCGTTGATGTCCAGCAAGAGCGTTCCGTGGACCGTTTCTTGGGGCGCGAACGTTCCGTTGTTTGATACGAAGTCCGTCGCCGTGAAATTGAGCCAATAGTTGGTCGCACTCACCCCGCCTGTGGAACCGATCGCAGCGGCAGCGATGAGAGAACGAATGAGCGGACGCATGAAAACTCCTTTTCGGAAATGACAGCCATCTCGTCCCCGGCGTGAGATTCGCGAAACGCGTTCGTACGGTTCACGCGGGAATCCATCACAACTTGCTCCTGTTGATGCCGGCGCGATCTGACCCGCGTCAATGTTTGAGCGGCTCCCTTCCGTGCACCCGGGCGGTGGCGCCACGGCTCCAAGGAGAAACGCGGACAGGGACAGTTCATCCCAGGAAGTGACGGAGGCACGACGGCGCTTGGGGCGCGCTCAGGGTTAGGCCTGTGTTGTCGCTGCCCTGGATGGCGCACAATGCTTCCAGGCCCACCTGATGCACGGAGGCGATCATGGGAACGACCTGGCAGCAACTCAACCCCAGCATGGTGGACGAGACGGTCGACCTGGAAGGGTGCAGCTACCTGGTGACCGCCCGGCGACGGCGCGGCACCGGCATGTGGGCCGTGAGCGTCGAGGCCGTGGCGATCGAAGGCGACCCGCCAAAGGTGGCCTGGGACGGCGAGGTCACCGTGGGTGCGGGATATGTCTCGCCGTTGGTGGCCCTGGAAGCCGCCAAGTCATGGCTGGTGGCCCACCAGTGACCCACCTATGACCGCGCTGCGGCCGCGTCGTTGAAGGTGCAGGCCGACCGGGTGGTTTTGGATCAGGCGGGCTTGTGCCAGAACCCCTGGTGCAGGGCGGCGATCTCGTGCTCCACCGCGGGCACCGGGCCCACGACCTCGATCGGCTTCTGACCCCGCGCGAACACCTCTCGGCACGGCAGGTTCATGGTCGGGTTCTCGCTGGCGTCACCGGTCAGTTCCAGCAAGCGGTGCTCCGTCATGCCGTAGACCACGCGGCCGATGTTGGCCCAGTACTGCGTGGCCGCGCACATCGCACACGGCTCTGCCGTGGTCACGAGCGTGCACTGCCAGAGCACTTCCGGACTGAAATTGAGCGCCGCCGTGCGGGCCAGCACCGATTCGGCGTGGTTCACGGTGTCGACGTTGCCCTGTTCGGCCAGCACGGTGACGCCGTCCGGCGCGACGAGGATGGCGCCAAAGGGGTGCCGGCCAAGCGAGCGGGCCCGCTCGGCCACGGCGTTGGCCCTGCGCAGCAAGGTCAGCACCTGGGTTTCGCTCAGGGGCGGTAGCGGGGGATAGCGGTGGGTGGTGTTCATGCCGGGAAGGGGTGCGGCCATCAAGCGGCCTCTTGCATGACGCGAACCGCGGCCTCGGCCTCGGCCCGCAGGGCTGTCAGGTCGAGCCCCGGGATCCCCCCCTGGTCGACCACCACGCGCCCGTGACACAGCACGTGGCTGGGGCGGGCCGCGCCGCTCATCACGGGGGCCATGGCCGGGTCGTGCAGCCCCCATTGGCGCGGTTCGTTCAGCGGCAGGATCACCAGGTCGGCGGCCTGACCGGGCTGCAGTGTGCCGACGGCGTCCAGGCCCAGCACGCGGGCGCCGCCGGCCGTGCCCATGTAGAGCACTTCTTCGGCCGTGATGGCGTCGGCGCCGCCGACGGCGCGGTGCACCATCCAGGTGGTGTGGGCCTCGTGGAGCATGTCGGCCGCTTCATTGGATGCGGCGCCATCGACGGCCAGGGACACGCGCCCGCCAGCGCGGTGCAGTGCGGGCGCGGGGGCCACCCCTGATCCGAGCCGGCAGTTGCTTTGCGGGCAGTGCGCCATGCCAGTGTCCGTGCGCGCCAGCTTGGCCAGGTCGCTGTCGCTGAGGTGGACCAGATGGGCGTACCAAACGTCCTCGCCCAGCCAGCCGTGCTGCTCGACAAAGTCCACCGGGGAGCAGCCGTGCACCTCCTGGGTGTAGCGGATGTAGTCGGCGGTTTCGCTCAGGTGGCTGTGCAGGCGGATGCCCAGTCGGCGGGCTTCGTCGGCAATGGGACGCAGGTGCTCGACCGGCACAGACCAGGTGGGCGTCGTGGGGGCGCTGACCACGCGGCGCAGGGCATCGGGGGCCGGATCGTGGAAGCGATGAACGTCGTGCTCGACGGCAGCCAGAAAGGCCTCGAGCGTTTCGGGCTGCACCTGTGGCGGTGGGTTGACGTCGATCGCACGGGCGATGGTCTGTCCGCCGCGACACAGCACGAAGCGCACGCCCAGTGCAGCGGCCTCGTCGAACACGGCCTGTGACGCGTCGAAAGGCATGCCGGGGTAGTAGTGATACTGGTGGTCGGCCACCGTGGTGCAGCCCGACAGCAGCAGCTCGACCATGCCGAGCCGGGCCGCCAGGCGCATCACGGCGTCGTGGTCGAAATGTCGGCGGTAGGACACGGGCACGGCGCTCAGCCAGCCCATCAGCCCGAGGTTGATGCCGGCCGGTATGCCCTTCAGTAGACTCTGGAACAGGTGATGGTGTGTATTGACCCAGCCGGGCATCACGACGCTGCCAGTGGCATCGATGATGCGCTCGCCGGGTTCGGGCGTGAGGCGGCCCATGGCCTCGATGCGGCTGCCGCGCACGCGCAGGTCGCCGCCGAGACGGGCGACGTCGTGCCGCATGGCCTCGCCATCCAGGCCGGTGAGGATGGCCTGTGCGTTTCGGATGAGAAGGGAGGTGTCGCTCATCGGTTGAGCTCGCTTTCGTGCCAGCCGCCAAGCGCCCAGCGTGTGAGTCCGGCCAAGGCCGCGAAGACGGCCACACCGGTCAGGGAGATGAGAAGCAGCGCCGCAAACAGGCGCGGGATGTTGAGTTGGTATCCGGACTGCAGGATCTGGTAGGCCAGACCGGTGCCGGTTCCGCCCGTGCCCGCCACGAACTCGGCCACGACGGCGCCGATCAGGGCCAGGCCGCCCGAGATGCGCAGGCCCGCAAAGAAGTAGGGCAGGGCCGACGGGATGCGCAGCCTCACCAGCACCTGCCAGCGCGAAGCCCTCTGCAGCTGGAAGTAGGCCGCCAGCCCGGGGTGGACGCTGCGCAGGCCCACGGTGGTGTTGCTGATGATGGGAAAGAGTGCGACCAGCGTGGCGCACACCACCAGCGACAGCGTCGGGTCCTTGACCCAGATGATGATCAGCGGGGCAATGGCCACGATGGGCGTGACCTGGAGCAGCACCGCATAAGGAAAGAAGGCGGCCTCGATCCAGCGGCTCTGCACGAAGGCAAAGGCAATGAGGGCACCGAGCACGACGGCGCTGAGGAAGGCCAGCACCGTGATCTTGACCGTGACCCACAGCGCGCCCATCAGCAGGCCGAAGTCGCTCACGAGGGTGCGGGCGATGTCGAGCGGGGAGGGGACCAGGTAGGACGGCACCTGTGCGGCCACCGTCCAGACCTGCCACAGCCCGATCAGCAGCACGGCCAGCAGCAGAGGCAGCACGTACTGCTGCATGAGCGCGGCATGACGATGGGTCGGTTGGCTCATGATGTGGGCTCCTGACTGGCCTCGTTCAGGCTGTGCTGAAGGCGCCGCACCAGCTCGTTGAAGCGGGGTGAGGTCCGGTACTCGTCGTCGCGCGGCCAGACGGCCTCGACCGGGATGTCCTCGACCACCCGTCCGGGGCGGGCCGCCATGACGATGACACGGCTTGAAAGAAACACCGCTTCGGTGATGCTGTGGGTGACGAACACCACCGTGAGCCCCTGCTGACGCCACAGCGCGAGCAGGTCGCTGTCGAGCCGGTTGCGCGTGATCTCGTCGAGTGCGCCGAAGGGCTCGTCCATCAGCAGCAGCCGGGGCCGGGTGACCAGCCCCCGTGCGATCGACACCCGCATCTGCATGCCCCCGGACAGTTCGCGCGGGCGATGCCGGCCAAAGGCCTCCAGGCCCACCAGCGCCAGAGCCTCGGCCACACGGGCGTCGGCCTCGGCACGCGGAACGCCGGCGAGATCGAGCGGCAGGCGGACGTTCGTGGCGACGTTGGCCCAGGGCATCAGCGTCGCTTCCTGGAACACGAAGGACAGCCGGGGATCGGCCGAAGGATCACCCACCGGTTTGCGGGACAGGAGGATGCGGCCATCGCTGGGAGGCAGCAGGCCGGCCACCATCTTCAGCAGCGTGCTCTTGCCACAGCCGGAAGGGCCGAGCAGGGTGACGAACTCGCCAGGCTGGATGGTGAGCGACACGGGCATGAGCGCCCGTGTGCCATTGGGGTAGACCTGCTCGGCAGAGAGGACTTCAATGGCTGGCGCGGGTGCGTTCATACATCTCGATGATGTGCTGCCCGGCGGTCGTGGGCGGATAGCGGGGCGGGTTGGATGCGCTGTGGCAGCCCGGCAGGGCCTCCACACGTGCGTGGTAGTCGATGTCGAAGAAGTAGGCCAGCGAGTAACGCTCCTGACCCAGCGGGTTCAGCACCCGGTGCGGCGTCGAGCGGTAGCGGTCGTTGGTCCAGCGGGCCATCATGTCACCCAGGTTGACGACGAAGGCGTCGCGGATGGGCGGGGCGTCGAACCACGTGCCGTCGGCGGCCTGGACCTGAAGGCCGCCGGCCTCGTCCTGCGCCAGCAGCGTGATGCTGCCCCAGTCGGTGTGGGCGCCGCAGCCGATCTGTCCGGGCAGCAGGGCGTGGGACGGCGGCTGGGGCGGGTAGTGCAGCAGGCGCAGCACCGGCATGGGGTCGCGCAGGCAGGCGTCGAACCAGTTGGCCGGCAGGCCGAGGCCCTGGGCCATGAGCGAGAGCAGCCGGCGGGCCAGTTGGTTCAAGGCCTGCTCGTAGGCCTGAACGGCCTCGCGGAAGCCGGGCACCAGCGTGGCATCGGGCCACTGGTTCGGGCCCTGGTTCGGCGTGCCCGCGCGCACCAGCGGGTCGTCGGGGCCCCGGTCCACGCCCAGGTAGAAGCTCTCTTTCAGGTCGCCCGGTTGCCCCGGGTCCAGCGCCTGCCAGGCGATCGGATCCCAGCCGCGGTGGATGCCGCTGCGCTCGATGTGCCAGCGTGCCTTCTCGTGATCGGGCAGGGCGAAGAACCGCTTGCCGGCGTCGAAGGCGGCCGCGCGCACGGCCGGGTCCACGTCGTGGCCGACCAGGTAGAAGAAGCCTTCGTGGCGGCAGGCGGCGTCCAGGCGTTGAGGCAGGCCTTCACGCTGGCTGAGGTCGATCACGGGCAGGCTCTGGCGCATGGCGGGCCTTTCTGAAGAGGTCAGGGCATGACCTTGAGGTTCTGCACGAACTGGGTCGTGTAGGTCTTCTTCACGTCGACCTTGGACGGATCCAGCAACTTGTGGGTCACCATCATGTCGTAGGTCTGTTTCATGCGTGCGTCGGTGATCACACCGATGCCCTGCCTGGCCGCGTCGCCGCCGAAGACCATGCCGACTTCCTTCATCTTGGCAATGCCGTTGGCGATGAGGTCGTCCGTCATGTTCGGATTGTCCTTCTTGATGAGGGCGTTGGCCGGGCTCGGGTCGCCCGTCAGGTAACTCTTCCAGCCCTCCATCGAGGCCTTCACGAAGGCCGCCACCTGCTTGGGCTTGTTCTTCACGGTGTCGGCCGTGCAGACAATGGTCGTGGCGTACGGAGGCCAGCCCAGGTCGGACAACAGGAACACCGAAGGCTTGATGCCGCCTTGCTTCTCGATGCTGTAGGGCTCGGACGCCAGGTAGCCTTGCTGCGCGATGTTCTTGTCCGCCAGAAAGGGCTGGATGTTGAAGGTGTAGGGGCGCATCTGGGCGTCGGTGAAGCCGTACTTGGTCTTGACCCAGGGCCAGTAGGTGACCATGCCGGCACTGCCCACGAGGATGGTGCGGCTCTTGAGGTCTTCGAACTTCTTCACGTCCGGGTGGGCGATGATGACCGCGGGGTCCTTCTGGAAGGCGGCGGCCACGGTCACGGCCTGGATGCCTTGCTCCCAGGCCTTCATGGTCTGCACGTCGTAGCCCATGATGCAGTCTGCCTGGCCGGCCACCAGCAGCTGCATCAGGTTGACCTGGGGGCCGCCCATCTTGATCGTCACGTCCAGCCCGGCCTTGCTGTACAGGCCCGTGGCCTGGGCCTGGTAGAAGCCGCCATGCTCGGCCTGCGCATACCAGTTGGTCAGGTAGGTGAACTTGTCGGCCGCGTGCGTGGGCAGGATGCCGAGCAGCGTGGCAGCGGCCACCAGGCGCAGGGCCGGCCGGGTGGCGTGGGCAAGGGACGAGACGAGGTTCATCGAAGGACTCCTTGAGACGGACAGGGGGTCATGTCAGCGCAGGGCGCGCAGGGTACGTTCGACGCGCAGCAGGAAGCGCTCGCGCGCGGCAGGGGTCTGGTAGTTCATGCTGTGAAGTTGCAACCATCGGGCACGGCAGCGCAGGTTGAACAGGGGACGCAGGCCTTTCATGAACAGGCTGCGTCCTGGGTCGCCGATCACGCGCAGCCACCACCAGGGTGAGCCGGAGGTGGTGATGCCGATGAAATGGCGGATGTTCCCGAGGCAGCCCCGGATCGGCCGGTGGCGTGCGCCGCCGAGTTCGAACGCCACTCCGGGCAGCATGACACGATCCAGCCAGCCCTTGAGGATGGCGGGCGGGCCGTACATCCAGGTCGGGTAGACCACGATCATGGCCTCGGCCCAGCGCAGGGCCTCGACATGGGGCGCGAGCGCGTCGACGTTGTCCTGTGTGCGGGCGAGGTAGGACTGCTTCTCGAGCGGCGACAGCACCGGGTCGAAGCCCAGGCGGTACAGGTCGAGCACATGCACCACATGGCCTGCCTGTTCGAGGGTGAGCCGGGCGCGCTGCATCAGGGCCGCGCTGTAGCTGCCCTCATCCGGATGGGCCCATAGCATCAGGCAGTTCACGGCCGTTCAGTGGTTCTGGCTGCCGCGGTGGGCCCAGCCCGTGGTGCGCTTTTCCACCACGGAGAACACCTCGTACATGATCATCGCCATGGCCCCGACGATGACCAGGCCGCCGAAGGCCAGGCCCATCTGCATGGCGGAGCCCGCGCTGATCAGCAGGTAGCCGATGCCTTCGTTGGCCGCGGTCATCTCGGAGACGGTGGTGCCCACGAAGGCCAGCGTGATGGCCACTTTCAGCGAACCGTAGAAGTAGGGCATCGAACGTGGCAGGCCCACCTTGATGAGCACGTCCCAGCGCCGGGCACCCAGCACACGCAGCACGTCCTCCAGCTCGGGCTCGAGGGTGGCCAGGCCCGTCGCGATGTTGACCATGATCGGAAAGAAGCTGATCAGGAAGGCCGTGAGCACCGCCGGCCCCACGCCGATGCCGAACCACACCACCAGGATGGGGATGAAGGCGGCCTTGGGCAGGGCGTTGAAGGCCGTCATCAGGGGATAGACGGCGGCGTAGGCGAGCCGCGAGCTGCCGATCAAAAAGCCCAGCAGCACGCCCACGACGATGGCGATGCCGAAGCCGGCCATCGTGACCCAGAAGGTGCGCCACGCATGCCGCAGCAGCTCGCTGTGGAACTCGGCAATCTGCGATGCAATGCGGACGGGGCTGGGAAAGATGAACTCGGACACGTTGAGTGCCGAACAGATGGCCTGCCACAGCAGGATGACGGCGAGCAGCAAGGCCCAGGGGGCCCAGCGCTCCAGCTGTCGGGACGAGAGGCTCATTGCGCGATCTCCACTTGCGATTTGATGGTGGCGGGCTTGCGCATGGCGCCGATGTGCGCGCGCAACTCGTGCACGACGTTCGTGAACTCGGGTGTGTAGGTCACTTCCAGGTCGCGCGGGCGGGGCAGTTCGATCTCGCGCCGGGCGAGGATGCGGCCCGGGCTCTTGCTCATGACGTACACGGTGTCGGCCAGGAACACCGCTTCACGCAGGTCGTGCGTGACGAGGATGACGTTGAAGCCCTGTTCGGCCTGCAGGTCGCGCAGCGCGCACCAGAGCTCCTCACGGGTGAACGCATCCAGCGCGCCGAAGGGTTCGTCGAGCAGCAGCATCTGCGGCTCGTGGATCAGCGCACGGCAGATGGACGCACGCTGCTGCATGCCGCCCGAGAGCTGCCAGGGGTATTTGTCTTCGTAGCCGCCCAGGCCCACGCTCTGCAGCAGGGCCCGCGCCTTGGCTTCGTACTCCTTGCGCTTGGCCTTGAAGTTCGAGCGGTAGGGCTCGACGATCTCCAGGGGCAGCAGCACGTTGTCGACCGTGGTGCGCCAGGGCAGTAGCGAGGGCGCCTGGAACGCCATGCCGGTGATCTTGAGCGGTCCGGTCACGGGCTCACCGCCGATCGTGATCTTGCCCCGGGAGGGCATTTTCAGACCGGTGGTGAGCTTCATGAACGTGGATTTGCCGCAGCCCGACGGCCCGACGATGGCGACAAACTCGCCTTTCTTGATCTGGATGCTGATGTCTTCGACGGCGAACTGCTGCTTGGCCAGCAGCTCGTCGTTGTACGCGAGCCAGACGTTCTGGAAATCGACAAAGGCCGTCATGCCTGTTCCTTCTGCGGCGTGGTGAGGGGCGTGCGCCTGCTTACTTCTTGGCGGGCAACACGTTCAGGTCGGCCGCAGCCGGCAGGAAGGCCGGGGTCCACACGGCGTCCGGGTTGACGCGGGTTTTGGTGTTGAAGGCGTCGCCCACCTGCGAGGCCATCAGGGCCAGGCGCGGCAGCTTGACCTGGCCGAAGCCTTCGGCGTGGGCGTCAGGGCTGGCCACCACCTGTTCGATGGCGATCTTCAGGCGGCGCTTTTCCAGTTCGACGTTGATGATGCCGTCGCGGGCCTTGACCGACTCGATGGCGGCATCGGGGGCAGCCATGACTTCCTTCGCGCCCTTGGCAAAGGCCTTGAGGAAGGCTTTCACCGCTTCGGGGTTCTCCTTGAGGATCTTGGGCGAGGCGATGATGGCGTTGCCGTAGAGCTTCACGCCGTACTGCGCGTACGGAAACATCACGATCTCGTCGGCCTTGGCGCCGCGGGCTTCCAAGTTGAGCACCGAGGTGAACGAGAAGCCGGTGATGGCATCGACGTCACCGCGGACCAGCATGGTTTCGCGCAGCGGCGGGTCCATGCTGACCCAGGTGACGGCGCCCAGCTTGTTGGCCTTGGCGAAGATGGGCCAGGACTTGCGGCCCGAGTCGAACACCGGCGCGCCGAGCTTCTTGCCGACCAGATCGGCCGGCGTCTTGATGCCGGACTTCTTCAGTGCGAAGGCCGCAGCCGGCGTGTTGTTGTAGACCATCATGATGGCCACGGGCTTGTTGGGCACGTCCGGGTTGTTGGCGTGGAACTCCATCAGCGCGGCCATGTCGGCAAAGCCCATGTCGTACGAGCCGGACGCCACGCGGGTGACGGTGCCGCCCGAGCCGTTGCCGGCGTCGATGGCCACGTCCAGGCCGGCCTGCTTGAAGTAGCCCTTGGCAGCGGGGTGCAGGAAGAGGGCGGCAGGGCCCTCGAAGCGCCAGTCCAGCTGGAACTTGATCGGGGTCTCGGCGCGCACCGATGTGGTGCCAAGTGCGCCCCAGGTCAGGGCGGCAGCGGTGGCCAGGGTGGACAGCAGGGTGCGGCGGGTGCGCGAAGTCGCGGTCATGGGCAAAGGCTCCAGGGTGACAAAACTGTATACAGTCTTGTTTGCGAGAAGCGTGCCAGCCCGTACCGGCCCAGGACCGATAAAATCGGGCGGTTTCACTCAATGGAAGCCGCGGTGTCTGAACGTCTCTTCGTCCTGTCCCAGTACATCCTGCCCAAGGTGGCGCTGACGCGCCTGGCGGGCTGGGGCGCCTCGGCCCAGGGCGGCCCCCTGACCACCGCGTTCATCCGCTGGTTCGCGGGCCGCTATGGTGTGAACATGGCCGAGGCCGAGCAGCCGGAGTTGAGCAGCTACAGCAGCTTCAACGAGTTCTTCACCCGCCCGCTGAAACCCGGTGTGCGCCCCATTGCCGAGGCGCGTCTGGTGTGCCCGGTCGACGGGGCGGTGAGCCAGTGCGGTCCGATCGACCGTGACCAGATCTTCCAGGCCAAAGGGCACAGCTACAGCACAACGGCCCTGGTGGGCGGCGACGCTGCTCTGGCCGCGCAGTTCGAAGGCGGGCATTTCGCGACGTTGTACCTGAGCCCGCGCGACTACCACCGCATCCACATGCCGTGCGATGGCCGCTTGACCCGCATGATCTACGTGCCGGGCGAGCTGTTCTCGGTGAACCCAGCCACCGCGCGCGGTGTGCCAGGGCTGTTCGCGCGCAACGAGCGCGTGGTCTGCGTGTTCGAGGGCGAGCACGGGCCCTTCGTGCTGACGCTGGTGGGCGCCACGGTGGTGGGCAGCATGGCCACCGTGTGGCACGGGGTGGTGAACCCGCCGCGCCACGGTCAGGTGCGCGAGTGGCGATATGACGACCAGCCCGTCGTGCTCCGCAAGGGCGAAGAGATGGGGCGGTTCCTGCTGGGCTCCACCGTGGTGATGCTGTTCCCCAAGGGCGAACTGGCATTCAACCCGAGCTGGGTGCCGGGTCAGCCCATCCGCATGGGCGAATCCATGGTGGCCTGACCGGCCTGCCTGGCCTTGTCGCGATGCCTCGGACGCAGGGGCATCGCTGTCCTTCAAAGAGGTAAGTCAACGTGCGTCGTTCTTCTGGTTTGCTGATTCTGGTGTTTGCCGCCGGTCTGTCCGGCTCGCTCGTGATGGGCGCGTGGCAGGCCGCCCACCAACTGACACTGACCCGCACGGTCAACGAAGGCCGCACGGTGGCCGACATGGCCGAAAATGTGGGTCGCTGGGCTTCGCAGTACGGTGGCGTGCATGCCCGGACCCAGGGGGCGCAAGCCGCCTTGCCCGGCACGTTCCTGACCCGCTCGGTGTATGCCGTGTCGGAGGGCGATTCCGGCATCCTGCAGGGCAGCAAGACCGACGACCGGATGGGCGAACGGCAGGCCATGGACCGGATTGAGGCTTATCACTGGAAGAACCCCGCCCTGGTGCAGCGCGAACTGGCCGATGTCCTGGCCGCCAATGGCAGCCGGTCACAGTACCGGATGACGGCCGAGTCGGTGCTCAACCGCCACAACGCCCCCAACGGGTTCGAACTGGAGGCCATCCACGCCATTCAGAAGGCCTTTGCCCGACTGCCGGCCGCGCAGGCCGATGCCTTGCGGACGCCCTCGAGGCTGGCCGCCACCGATGCGACGCCCCTTGAGTACTGGCGTGTGGAGGCGGGGCGACTGCTGTACGCGCGTGCGGTGATGGCCCAGGCCAGCTGCCTGAAGTGCCACGACACCCCCGACAAGGCCCCCGAGTTCATCCGCACCAACCAGCAGTTCAATGGCGGTGGGGGCTTTGGCTACAAGGCCGGCCAGCCGGTGGGCGTCATCAGCGTGACGGTGCCGCTGCCCAGCGTCCGCGCCATGGTCGCAGACAGCATGTCGCCGCAGTCGATCGCGGCGCTGGCTGTCGCCGTGCTGTCCGCGCTGGGGCTGTTGGCCGTGGGCCTGGGCGCGCTGCTGCGCAGGCCGGGCGCCCAGGGCTGATACGGCATACGCCGGCGTCGGGGCAGGCACCGCGGCGCGGCGTCAGCTGCCTGACGTGGCCGCCGGCCAGTTCAGCCGCAGCGTGCTCTCAAACCGTCGGGCCTCGCCGGTGACAGGATCGACGAAGCTCAGTTCGCGAGCCAGCAGCTGCAGCGGGTCGCGGTAGTCCGGCGTTTTGCCCTCGCTCAGGTCCGGCTGCAGAACCGGGTAGATCCGGTCTCCCTCGATGGGCAGGCCCAGGGCGTTCATGTGCGCGCGCAGCTGGTGCTTCTGCCCGGTAACGGGATGCAGCCGGTACAGCGCCCGGGGGCCATCCACGGCCACCCGCTCGATCCGCGTCTCGGCATTGGGCTCGCCCTCGGTTTCCTGCATGGCCATGAAGCGCTCGCTTTCGATGAGCCGGCTGTGGCGAACCAGGGGGAACGTCAGGTCGGGGCGGTGTCCGGCCACCGCCTCATACACCTTGTGGATGCGTCGATCCCGAAACAGGGACTGGTAGGCGTGCCGGGTGGCAGGCTGCACGGTGAACATCACCAGCCCGGCGGTCTCCCGGTCCAGCCGGTGGGCCGGAACCAGGGTGTCGATGCCGAGTCGCCGCTTGAGACGCACCAGCAGGGTCTGCTGCACATAGCGGCCTTTGGGTGTGACGGGCAGGAAATGCGGCTTGTCGGCAATGACGAGGTGCGCGTCCTGGTGAACGATGTGCTCCTCGAACGGGATGAGGTGCTCGAACGCGAGCTTGCGCCAGTAGTAGAGCCGGCTCTGCGGTCTGTAGGGGGCGGCCACATCCAGCGGGTGTCCGGCCGCATCGACGACTTCACCGGCAGCCATGCGGCTGGCCCAGTCGTCGCGCTGAACGGCCGGAATGCGCTCGCACAGGAAGTCGAGGATGGTGGGCCAGGGGCCGGCGGGCAGGGCCACACAGCTGGCGCTGACTCCGTCTCGTGTGGGCAGGGCGGGGCGCGCCGGCCGGCTCATCGGGCCTCCCGCGCGGAGGGCCTGTTCCGAACACAGCGGGTCTGTTCGATGGCAGGGAAGAAGGTGGACATCCGCATCCGGGCATTGTCGCAAGGATTGTCCGCTTCAAGGGGGATCCATCCGGATCATGGTCGGGCGCGCACCGCGATGAGGCGTGTCATCGATCTTCTGCAGCATGGCGGTCTTGTTGTTGCAGTAGATCGAGACAGAGATGGACCAGAAGTTTGCCGACCGCCGGGCGTTCATCGGTGGCCTGGGGGCCGCCGCGCTGGCGATGCCGGTGTTGCTTGGGGCGCCGCACGCCGAAGCGGCGGTGCCGCCCTTCGTGCATGGTGTGGCCAGTGGAGACCCGCTGGCTCAGCGCGTGATCCTGTGGACCCGCGTGACCGCATCGGGCGATGCCAATCCCCGCGTGCTGTGGGAGGTGGCGCTGGACGCTGCCTTCACGCGCCTGGTGCGCAGCGGGGTCGTGCGCACCAGCGCCGCCCGCGACTTCACCGTGAAGGTGGACGTGGATGGCCTGAACCCGGACACGGTGTACCACTATCGTTTCAACTACAACGGGGTTCGCTCTCCGGTCGGCCGTACCCGCACGCTGCCGGTCGTGGCGCGCGAGCCCATCCGTCTGGCGGTGTTCTCGTGCTCCAACTATCCCGCCGGATACTTTCACGCTTATGCGCAGGCGGCCCGCATGGCGGATCTGCATGCTGCGGTGCACCTGGGCGACTTCATCTATGAGTATGGCCGGGGCGGGTACGCGTCGGATGACGCGGCGGCGATGGGCCGCGAAGTGCAGCCGCCGCACGAGTGTCTGAGCCTGACGGATTACCGCATCCGCCATGCGCAGTACCGGACCGACCCAGGCCTGCAGGCGCTCATGGCCAGTGTGCCGATGATCGCGGTGTGGGACGACCACGAGGTGTGCAACAACACCCACCTGACCGGTGCCGCGAACCACACGGCCGGTGTCGAGGGCGACTACGTCACGCGCCGGGACGCCGCGCTGAAGGCTTACCATGAATGGCTGCCCGTGCGCACGCCGGACAGTGGGGACCTGCGTCGGATCTACCGGTCATTCGACTTCGCTGACGTGCTGTCGCTGCACATGCTGGAGACGAGTCTGCTGGCCCGCACGGCGCAGTTGTCGGCCGCCGATTTCGTCGGCCCCGATGGCATCGATGCCGCGGCCCTGTATGCCGCAGCGAACGCGCCCGACCGCGCCCTGATGGGGGCCACCCAGCTGGGCTGGCTGCAGACCCAGATGGCGCAGTCGCGTGCCACCTGGCAAGTGCTGGGGCAGCAGGTGGTCATGGGTCAGATGGACATCCCCGCGGCCATCGGCCTGGGGCAGATCTCCGTGGGCGGCTACGAGGCGCTGACGCACAAGGCCGCGACCCGACCTGGCGAGCTGACTCGCGCCGAGCGCTACATCCTCAATCAGCCCGTGGTGCCCTTGAACCTGGACGCCTGGAGCGGCTACGGGGCCGAGCGCGAGGCCGTGTTCGCCGCTGCGCGCCGCCTGGATCGGAACCTGGTCGTCCTGGCTGGAGACACGCACAACGCCTGGGCCAACGACCTGATGGACCCGTCCGGGAACGCGGTGGGCGTCGAGTTCGCCACGCCGGGCGTTTCGTCGCCGGGCATGGAGGCAGCCCGGCGCACGGACGATCCCGAGCAGCTTGCGCGCTGGATGGTGGACAACGTGCCGCACCTGCGCTACGCCGAGACGCGCCGTCGCGGCTTCATGGTGGTGACGGCCACCCGCGAGGTCTGCCAGTCCACCTGGTACTTCGTGGACACCGTCAAGTCCGACCGCCACCGGCTGGAGCCCGGCCCCACGTGGCAGACCCTGCCCGGCGCCGGCCAACGCCAGCTGATGCCGCTGGCCTGACCCCATCTCCCGTTTGTTGTTTTACCGGATCACATCATGAGCTTTCAAAAGAACCTCGCCGCCCTGGCGCTGGCTGCCGTGCTGCCTTCGACCCACGCTGCCGTGAGTGTCACGCTGACGCCCGAAGCGGGCGGCCTGTCGGTCTTCGAGTACACGCAGTCGTTCGACAGCCTGGCTTCCTCGGGCAGCAGCGTGGCCTGGGCCAATGACAGCACGCTGGCCGGCTGGTCGCTGTTCGACAGCACCAAGAGCGCGAAGACCACCTACCGCGCCAGCGACGGCAGCGACAGCACCGGCATCTTCTACAGCTACGGCAATTCGAGCGACCGTGCGCTGGGCGCCGTCGGGTCGGCCGGCGCCTACTGGGGCGCGCCGCCGTCGGGTGCCCTGTCGGGCTACATCGCCCTGGCCCTGCGCAACGACACGGGCCAGGCCCTCAGCAGTGTGGGCGTCTACTGGGAGGCCGAGCAGTGGCGCCTGGGCGCGGGCAACCCGGGCAGCGACACGCTGGACTTCCGCTACGGCTTCGGCGACACGTTCAAGGGCGTGAGCACCTGGATCAACCCGGGCGTGTCTTTCAAGTACAACTCGCCGGTCTACAACACCACGTCGGGCGCTGGCGTCGGGATCGACGGCAATGCCAACGCCGTGAGCCTGGGTGGCGACATCGCTCTCGACTGGCAGCCGGGCCAGACCCTCTGGCTGACCTGGATCGACTACAACAGCGCGGGCAACGACCACGGGCTGGCGATCGACAACGTGTACGTGAGCACCGCCGTGGCCGCCGTGCCGGAGCCGTCCGCGGTCTGGCTGGCCCTGGTGGGGCTCGGCGTGGCCGTGGCTGGGGCGCGTCGCCGCGACCTGCGCGCCTGAGGAGACCGGCATGAGCGTGTTCTGTCGTGGGCAGGCGGTGCTGCTGGCACTGGCCTGTCTGGGCGCGATGCCGCTGGCGCGTGCCGAACTGCCTGTGAAGCTGGATGGCAGCGGGCGCTACGTGTACCGCCAGGACTTCAACACCCTGGGGGCGGTCAGCCGCACGTACGACTGGGTGGACAACCGGACCTTGCCCGGCTGGTCGTTGCTGAACTTCGTGGAGCAGCCGCTGGTCACGCCCACCTACCGAGCCGATGTGGGCGATGACGGCTCAGGGAGCTTCTACAGCTACGGGCTGGAGGGCGATGTCAACCGGGCGCTGGGCGCGCTCGGCTCGGGCGCAGCCTATTTCGGCACCCCTGCCGCCGGTGCGCTGGCGGGCTACATCACGGTGGCCTTTCGCAACCTGTCGGGGCAGGACCTGGACCGCATCGCCGTGCGGTTTCAGGGACAGCAATGGCGCCAGGGCGCGAGCGACAACCTCAACACCATGGTGTTCGAGTATGGCGTGGGCGAGGTCTTCGGCCACGTGAACTGGGTGCGCCCGGGCAAGGGGTTCGACTTCGACTCGCCCTCTCCGTTGATCGGGACGCCGGAAGGGCAGATCGTCAATGGGCGGGATCCGCTGGCGAGCGCCAGACTGGGTGGCAGTCTGCCGACCGTCTGGCCGGCCGGGACCAAGTTGTGGCTGCGGTGGGCATTCTTGAACAACCACGGCTTCGACCACGGGCTGGCCATCGACGACGTGGAG
>NZ_CAJYGK010000097.1 GCF_913773725.1 uncultured Aquabacterium sp.
GGCTGCACCAGTTCGGTGGCGGCCAGGTCGGCCAGGCGGATCATGACGCGCGGAGAAAAGCCGAGAAAGCCCGCCCCGCGGTCGGGCTCGGTCTGGATGACGCCCGTGATGGTGAAGGCGGCTTCGCCCAGCCACAGGCGCTGGCCCACGGACAGATTGAGCGCGGTGAGCACGCTGCGCTCGACCCACACCTCGCCGGCCCGCGGGCCGCCTGCCGGTGCGGGCCGCGGGTCTCGCCAGCCCCCATCGTCTTCCGGCGTGGCCAGCGTCAGACGGCCGCGCAAGGGATAGCCATCTTCCACCGCCTTGAGCGTGATGAGCCGGGTGGCTCCGCCCAGTTCGTCCGGCGCGCGCGCCATGCTGGGAAACACCGCCGTGCGGGCCTGCCTCAACCCGGCGTCGCGGGCAGCCACCTGCAGCGACGCAGGCACGGGCTGATCGGCCACCACCACCACGTCGCCCCCCAGCAACTGCGCAGCGTCCCGGTTCAGCCCGCCCTCGATGCGATCCGCGAAAAACGCCACCGCGCTCAGCGCGGCCACGGCCAGCACCACGGCGACCAGCAGGAAGCGCATGCTGGCCGAGCGGAGGTCACGCCGGGTCCGGACGAGTGCCCACCGCCAGGCTGCGGGCGAAAAGGCAGAAGGGGTGCGGGTGACAGACATGCGAATCCACGAGAGACAAGGGCGCGAAACGGCGCGATCATTGGGAGGTATACCACCGGTGTGTTTTCCCGACGTCTGCCATGCCCATCACCTACCTGCGCGCCCTGACTGCCCCGGAACGCACCCGACAGACCAACCTGCATCTGGGCGTCTCGCTGGCCTTCATCGCCGGGGCCATCAACGCGGGCGGCTTTCTGGCGGTCGAGCGCTACACCTCGCACGTCACGGGGCTGGTTTCCAGCATGGCCGATGACGTCGCACTCGGGGAATGGGAAATGGCTTCCACCGGGGTGGTCGCGCTGCTCGCGTTCATCGGGGGCGCGGCCCTGTCGGCCATTCAGATCAACTGGGCACGACGCAACGGCTCGCGCCATGTGTGCGCGCTGCCACTGCTGACCGAAGCCGCCCTGTTGCTCGTGTTCGGCATCCTGGGGTCGTTGCACCACATCGTCGGCACGCAGTTGCTGGTGACCGTGGGCCTGCTGTGCTTCGTGATGGGCCTGCAGAACGCCATGATCACCAAGATCTCGCACGCCGAAATCCGCACCACGCACCTCACCGGGCTGGTGACCGACATGGGCATCGAGATCGGCAAGCTGCTGTACTGGAACGCCGGGGGGCCGGGCGAGGCCCGCGTGCGCGCCAATCAGGACCGGCTGCGGCTGCAGGCCAGTCTGGTGCTGGCCTTTTTCGTGGGCGGCGTGGCCGGGGCCATCGGCTTCAAGCAGTTCGGCTACGCCTCGACGGTGCCCCTGGCGTTGGCGCTGGCCTTGCTGTCCTCGGTGCAGCTTCTGCCGCCTCGGGACTGACCGGCGCGCAGGGCGCGGTCAGGCCGCCGAGGCGAAGCGTGCAAAGGTGTCGTCCAGCTGGCGCACCCAGCCGGCCTTCACCTCGTCCGAAACGAAACTGGCCTCGAGGCTGTTGCGGGCCAGCGTGTACGCATGGCCGGCGTCGAGGCCGAGCGCCTCGAAGGTGGCCAGGAAGTTGGTGTACAGGTAGCCCCCGAAGTAGGCCGGATCGTCCGAGTTGATCGTGACCTTCAGCCCGTGGTCCAGCAGGGTCCGGAGGTTGTGCTCGCCCATGGTGCCGAACACGCACAGCTTCACGTTCGACAAGGGGCACACGGTCAGCGCCGTGCCCTGGCGAGCCAGACGCGCGACCAGTGCCGGGTCTTCCACACAGCGCACGCCGTGGTCGATGCGCTCGACATGGAGGATGTCCAACGCATCCGTGATGTACTGCGCCGGCCCTTCCTCACCCGCATGGGCCACCAGGTGCAGGCCCAGCTCCCGGCAGCGCGCAAACACGCGCGCGAACTTTTCGGGCGGGTGGCCACGCTCGCTGGAGTCGAGGCCCACGCCGATGAACAGGTCGCGATGGGGCAAGGCCTCCTCCAGCGTCCGGAAGGCGTCTTCCTCGCTCAGGTGGCGCAGGAAGCACAGGATCAGCGCTGCGCTCACGCCCAACTCGGTACGCGCCTGCTCGCAGGCCCGGGTCAGGCCCTTGATCACCACCTCGAACGGCACACCGCGCTCGGTGTGGGTCTGCGGATCGAAGAACAGTTCGGTGTGGACCACCCCGTCCTCCCGGGCCTTGAGCAGGTAGGCCCAGGCCATGTCGAAGAAGTCCTCTTCCTTCAGCAGCACCGACGCACCCGCGTAGTAGATGTCGAGAAAGCTCTGCAGGTCAGTGAACGCATAGGCGGCCCGGAGGGCCTCGACGCTGGGGTAACTCAGCTGGACCCCGTTGCGCTGCGCGAGCGCGAAGATCAACTCGGGCTCGAGCGAACCTTCGATGTGCATGTGCAGTTCGGCCTTGGGCATGGCCTTCAGCAGCGCGGGCAACTGGGCCTGGGGGATGGAAAAAGCGGGCTGGCTCATGGCGTGTCGGGGCGGGTCGAGGCTGATGGGACGCAGATCGTGCGGGTGGATCGAGTGTGCCCCATCCGGGGCACCCTGGCATGCTGGGGGCATGCAAGTCAAAGGCCGCCTCGAAGGCGGCCTTGGTGCAAGGAGCCGGGCTGGCGCGCGCCAGCCTCAGCTCAGGTCAGGCGTCACTTGCCCGACGGGATCGAGCCTTCCACGCCCTTGACGTAGAAGTTCACGCCGCCCAGGAACTTGTCGTCGGCCACGGCGTCCTTGGCCAGTACTTCCTTGCCATTTTGACCCAGGAGCGGTCCCTTCCAGATGACGAAGCTGCCATCCTTCAGACCGGCCTTGATGGTGTCGATCTTGGCCTTCACGTCGGCCGGAACGGCGTCGGAGACGGACACCAGGTCGATGGCGCCTTCCTTGACACCCCACCACACGCCGCCGGTCTGCCAGGTGCCTTCCAGCGCGTCCTTGGTGGCCTTGACGTAGTACGGGCCCCAGTTGATCACGGCCGAAGCCAGGTGGGCCTTCGGGCCGAACTTGCTCATGTCCGAATCCCAGCCAAAGGCGAACTTGCCGGCCTTCTCGGCCGTCTGCAGCACCGCGGCGGAATCGGTGTTCTGGAACAGCACGTCAGCGCCCTGGTTCAGCAGGCTCTGAGCGCCTTCGGACTCCTTGGGAGGATCGAACCAGGCGTTCACCCAGACCACCTTGGTCTTGATCTTGGGGTTGACGCTCTGGGCGCCCAGCGTGAACGAGTTGATGTTGCGGATCACCTCGGGGATGGGGATGGAGCCGACGACGCCCAGCGTGTTGCTCTTGGTCATCGAGCCCGCGATCACGCCGGCCATGTAGGCGCCCTCGTAGGTGCGGGCGTCGTAGGTGCGCATGTTGGGGGCGCTCTTGTAGCCCGTCGCGTGCTCGAACTTCACGCTGGGGTTGTCGGCCGCCACCTTGAGCATGGGTTCCATGTAACCGAAGGTGGTGCCGAAGATCAGGACGTTGCCCTGCCCCACCAGGTCGCGGATGACGCGCTCGGACTCGGGGCCCTCGGGCACCTTCTCGACGAAGCTGGTCTTGACCTTGTCGCCGAACTCCTTCTCGATGGCCAGGCGGCCCTGATCGTGGGCGTACGTCCAGCCGGCGTCGCCCACCGGGCCGACGTAGGCAAAGGCGATCTTCAGCGGGCCCACCGCCTCGGCAGCCGATGCGGCAGCCGAGGCCTCGGGCGCGGCCGGCGCGGCCTCTTCCTTCTTGCCGCAGCCCACCAGGGCGGCGGTGGCAGCCAGGGAAGCCCAGCCAGCCAGCTTCAGCAGAGAACGCTTGGACAAATTCGAGGACATGTCATCTCCAGGGTTGAAAACAGCTTGAATCAACAGGGAAACCGGCAGCGTGCCGGACAGGGCGCGACGTCAGCAACGATCATGCCGGGTCAGGCACCGGGATGGAAGGGCTTGCCCAGCGAGGCCGGCATGTTGATCCGGATCCACGTCGGGTTGCGCGAGATCAGCACCAGCACGACGATGGTCGCGATGTATGGCAGCATGGTCAGGAACTGGCTGGGGATCTGCACACCCTGCCCTTGCATCTGGAACTGCAGCATCGTGACGCCGCCGAACAGGTAGGCGCCCAGCAGCACGCGGGCCGGCCGCCACGTGGCAAAGGTGGTCAGGGCCAGCGCGATCCAGCCCTTGCCGGCCACCATGCCTTCGACCCACAGCGGGGTGTAGACCAGCGAGATGTAGGCCCCCGCGATGCCGCACAAGGCGCCCCCCGTCATCACCGCCAGCAGCCGGATGGGCCGCACGGCATAGCCCAGCGCATGCGCCGACTCGGGCGATTCCCCGACGGCGCGAAGCACCAGACCGGCCCGCGAGCGCATCAGGAACCACGTGAGCCCGATGGCCAGCGCGATGGTGAGGTAGACCAGCGGGTGCTGCTTGAAAAAGGCCGGGCCCACGAATGGCAGGTCAGCCAGACCGGGAATGGCGAAATGTGGCCGCTCGGGCAGCCTCTGCTGGGTGTAGGTGATGCCGACAAAGGCGCTGAGACCTGCGCCGAAGAGGCTGAGTGCCAGCCCCGTGGCGTACTGGTTGGTGTTGAGCCAGATGACCAGCAGGCCGAACGCGCCGGCCAGCACGGCACCGGCCGCTGCACCGGCTGCAAAACCTAGCCAGTCGCTGCCGGTGTGCACGCCGGTGGCGAAGCCCGCAATGGCGGCCACCAGCATCATGCCTTCGGCCCCCAGGTTGAGCACGCCAGCCCGCTCGTTGATCAGCAGCCCCAGCGAGGCCAGGGCCACCACGGTGCCCGCATTCAGGGTGGCCGCAATCAACAGGGCCAGGGATTCAGGGGTCAGTCCGGTCATTTGGTGCCCACCCAGCGCAGACGTTGGTGGATGAAGGTGTCGCAGGCCAGCAAGGTGAACAGCAACAGGCCCTGGAACACGCCGGTGAGCGCCTTGGGCAGGCCCAGACGCGATTGCGCCAGTTCACCACCGATGTAGAACATGCTCATCAGCACGGCCGAGAAGACGATGCCGATCGGGTTGAGCCGCCCGACAAAGGCCACGATGATGGCCGCGAAGCCGTAGCCCAGCGGCACATACGGCGTCAGCTGTCCCTGTGGCCCGGCCACGTCCAGCGCACCAGCCAGCCCGGCCATGCCACCGGACAGCAGCAGCGCCGTCCACAGCGCCTTGCGGCTGGAAAAGCCCGCGTAGCGCGCTGCGGCCGGGGCCAGCCCTCCGACCTGCAGTTGGAAGCCGGCAAAGGTGCGGTACAGGAACAGGGTGAAGCCCAGCACGGCCGCCGCCGCGATGAAGACGCCGATGTTCATGCGCAAGCCCTGCATGAGCTTGGGCACACGGGTGGCCTCCAGAAAGGTGATCGTCTGCGGAAAGTTGTAGCCGGCCGGGTCCTTCCAGGGCCCGTACACCAGGTAGCTCAGCAGCATCTCGGCGACATAGACCAGCATCAGGCTGACGAGGATTTCGTTGGCGTTGAACCGGTCTCGGAGCGCGGCCACGATGGCCGCCCACAGCATGCCGCCCAGCACCCCCGCGCCCAGCACGGCCACGAGGATCCAGCGTCCGGTATCGGGTGTGGCCTGCATGGCCACCCCACCAGCGAAGATGGCTCCCAGGACGAACTGCCCTTCCGCACCGATGTTCCAGAGGTTGGCCCGGAAGCAGACGGACAGCCCCAGTGCGATCAGGATCAGCGGCGTCGCCTTGAGGCTGAGCTCGGCCAGGGCGTAGCCGCTGCGCAAAGGCTCGACGAAGAACATGCGCAAGCCGGCCAGCGGGTCTTTGCCCAAGGCCGCGAACAGGATGGTGCCGATCACGACGGTGACGGCCAGCGCGATCAGCGGGGAAGCCAGGGTCAGCGCCGTCGAGGGCGCGGCACGGGGTTCAAGCTTGAACATGCGTCCCCCCCAGGCTGCCGTCGGCGTGCGACGAACGCGGCACGGCCTCGTCCCACAGGCCGCTCATCCAGGCCCCGATCTGCTCGACCGTGGCCTCTGCGGTCGGGATGGACGGCGACAGCCGCCCTTGCGCCATCACCATCAGGCGGTCACTCACTTCGAACAATTCGTCCAGCTCCTCGCTGACGACCAGCACGGCACAGCCGGCGTCACGCAACTTCAACAACTCGCCGCGGATCTGCGCGGCCGCCCCGACGTCGACGCCCCAGGTGGGCTGGGACACGAGCAGCACGCGCGGCGCGGCGTCGATCTCGCGGCCCATGATGAACTTCTGCAGGTTGCCCCCCGACAGGCTGCGCGCCAGCGCATGGGGGCCGCCCGCCTTCACGTTGAAGCGCTGGATCAGTTCCTGCGCCATGCCGGTGATGCCGGTGGTGCGCAGCCAGCCGCCCGGGCCGATGGCGTCGGTGCGGGTGAGCAAGGTGTTCTGGGCCAGCGACATCGTCGGTACGGCGCCACGCCCGAGCCGCTCTTCCGGCACGCTGTGCAGCCCCAGATGTCGGCGGGTACGCGGCGATGCGCGGCCGATGTCGCGGCCGAACAGCGTCACGCTGCCCGGAGCGCCACGCGGGTCCTCGCCGCTGAGCACCGCCATCAAGGCCTGCTGTCCGTTGCCCGACACGCCCGCAATCCCGACGATCTCGCCGGCACGCAGGCCGAAGCTGACCTGCTTGAGGTCGGTGCCGAAAGGGTCCTGGCTGGGCACGTTGAGCCCCTTCACGGACAGGGCCACCTCGCCCAGCACCGGCGCGCCGCGCTGCAGTTCGGGCGGCTCGCTGCCGATCATCAGCCGCGACAGGCTGGCGTTGCTCTCCTGCCGCGGATCGACCTCACCGGTCACCTTGCCGCCGCGCAGCACGGTGCAGTGGTGGCACAGGTCGCGGATCTCGTCGAGCTTGTGGCTGATGTAGAGGATCGAGCACCCTTCGTCCGCGAGCTTGCGCAACGTCACGAACAGCTTGCCGACCGCCTGGGGCGTGAGCACCGAGGTGGGCTCGTCGAGGATGAGCAGCTGAGGCCGGGTCAACAGGGCACGGACGATCTCGACGCGCTGGCGCTCCCCCACGGTGAGCGAGTGCACGTGGCGTTCGGGGTCCACCTCCAGTCCGTACTCACGCGAGACCTGGCGGATGCGCTCGGTGACCTCGGGCAGGCTCAGGCTCTTGTCGAGGCCCAGCCACACGTTCTCGGCTGCGGTCAGGGTGTCGAACAGCGAGAAGTGCTGGAACACCATGCTGATGCCCAGCGCGCGCGCCTCCTGGGGCGAGCGCACCTGCACCGGCTGGCCGTTGAACAGGATCTCGCCGGCGTCGGGCTTGACGGCGCCGAAGATGATCTTCATCAGGGTGGACTTGCCGGCGCCGTTTTCGCCGAGCACGGCGTGGATCTCGCCGGGGCGCACCTTCAGGCTCACCGCATCGTTGGCACGCACGCTGGGGTACTGCTTGGTGATGTGCCGCAGTTCAAGACGGAGGGTCATGCTGGGTGGGATTGGGGAGGGAACGGCCCGCGGTACGGGCGCTTACACGACGGATGGAGATTGGAACACCGTTTGGCCCGCCACCAGCGTGCGGACCAGGTTCCTTTCGTCGCCCAGCGTCATCCAGGCAAACACCCGCTCGTGCAGAGAGCCATGCGAGTCCCGTGCCAGCTTGTCGCGGTGGACCGCCACGTCGCCCTGTGCCCACTTCCACACTGCAAAATCGGCCATGCAGCCTGGCTCGATGCGGCCCACTTCGTGCGCCAGACCCAGTGCCTGCGCCGCCCCCAGCGTGGCGGTGTGCAGCGCCTTCCAGGCGCTCAGGCGTGTGCCCTGCATCGCCTGGATCTTGTAGGCATCCGCCATGTTGCGGTGCATGCTCAAGCTGGTGCCGCCGCCCACATCGCTGGCCAGGCTGACGTTCAGCCCCTCGCGCTGAGCCTGTGCCCAATCGAACAGCCCGCTGCCCAGAAACAGGTTGGACGACGGACAGTGGGCGATCTGGGCGCCGCGTTCACGCAACACCGCGCGGTCGCGTTCGTCCAGCCAGATGCCGTGCGCAAGCACAGCCCGCGGCCCGATGAGGCCGTCGCGGTCGTACACGTCCAGGTAGCTGCGCGCATCCGGGAACAGCTCGCTGACCCATTTCACCTCGCTGCGGTTCTCGGCCACATGGGTCTGCATGTACACGCCGGGCTGGCTGCGGCACAGTTCGCCGGCCATCACCAGTTGCTCGGGTGTGCTGGTCGGCGCAAAGCGCACGGTGACGGCGAAGGCCTGTCGCCCCTGTCCGTGCCAGCGGGCGATCAGGTCCAGGCAATCCTGCTCGGCCTGTTCCACGTCATCCAGCAAGCCGTCCGGCGCGAACCGGTTCATCAGCACCTTGCCGGTGATCAGGCGCATGTCGTGAGCGTGGGCCCGCTCGAACAGCGCTTCGGCACTGACCTTGTGCACGGTGGGAAACACGACCGCGCTGGTGGTGCCATGCGCCCACAGGGCGTGGAGAAAGCGCTCGGCGCCCACGCGCGACACCTCGGGATCGGCATAGCGGCGCTCGGCCGGGAAGGTGTAGGTGTTGAGCCAGTCGAGCAACTCGGTGCCATAGCTGGCGATCACGTCGAGCTGCGGGCAATGCACATGGGTGTCGATGAAGCCGGGCAACACCAGGTGCCCCCGGTGGTCCTGCTCGAGCACGCCGTGCCAGCCGGCAGGCAGCGGCGCATCGGACGGCAGCACCGCAACGATGCGCCCGCCCTCCACGAACACGCGGTGGTCCTCGCGCCAGCGCACGCCCGGCGCCTCATCGGGCGCGGCAAAGCCGGGGTCGTCGGTGAAATCGAGCAGGTCGCCACGGACAATCAGGCGGACTGCGGGGGAAGCAAGGGAGTCGGTCATGAGGGGAACCCGTCTGGCTCAGCTGGCCTGTGTGGGTGAGGGAGAAGGCACGTCGCGCAGCGGGGGGCGAACATGGTGCAGGCCGCGCACCACATCCCGCACCTGTTCACGCAACCAGCGGCTGGCGGCAGAGTGGTGCGTGAGGTCGTGCCAGAGCTGGTAGTAGTTGAGCGAGGGAAAGGCCACCGGGCAGCGGATGAGCTTGACCTTCAGATCGCGCGCGTAGCGTTCACAGAAGCGCCGGCCGGTGGTGAGCACCAGCAGCGAACCCGCCACCATGTAAGGCAGCTGTGCGAAATGCGGGTTGCGCACAACGATGTTGCGGCGCAGGCCCTGCATGGCCAGGTGTTCATCGATGATGCCGACCGCCCCCGGGTGCAGCGGCGGCGGCGCGATGTGCTCGGCCGCCAGGTACTGTTCGACGCTCCAGGCGCGCTTGCCTTCACGCGGCAGGCGTGCGGCCGGGTGGTCTTCCGAGACGAGGCAGACCACCTCGTCCGTGACCAGCCGCCCAAGGTGCAGTTCATCGGACGGCTCCAGCCAGTTGCCGATCACCAGATCGACTTCGCCCCGGGCCAGGCAACGGCGGTAGTCCAGATCGGAAGTCAGGGGAACCACCTCGACCTTCACGTGCGGGGCCAGGCGCCGCAGGCGCAGGGTCAGCTCGGGCAGGAAGAAGGGGTCGAGGTAATCGGTGGCGGCAATGCGGAAGGTCAACGTGGTCGTGGCGGGGTCGAACTCCCGCACCGCGCTCTTGTGGCCGAACATGGCCTGCGCATGCTGCAGGATGGCGGCAGCCGGCTCGAGCAGGCTCAAGGCCACGTCGGTGGGCGCCATGCTCTGGCCGCAGCGCACCAGCAAGGGGTCGCCCGTCAGTTCGCGCAGACGGCGCAACTGGGAGCTGACAGCAGGCTGGCTGGATTGCAGGCGGATGGCCGCCCGGGAAACGCTGCATTCGGTGATCACGGTGTGCAAGACCCGGATGAGAGACAGGTCGATCTTGTCGAAAAGCGCGCTCTTGCTCATACGCCGTCGTTGATCCTCGATATAAGCGACATGGTATACCCCTTGCATGGCAGCGCGGTACCCTTTGAATGTCTCTCTGCGCACGTTTCACACGCCTTTCCCGCGTCTGCCGCGCTCATCCCGCCCTCTTCCGGAGCCAACATGACCGATCCCACCCCTCGTCCCATCCGCTTCGTGCACCAGGGGCAGATCCGGGAAGTCAGTGGGTTGCCCCCCACGACCACCGTGCTGCAATGGCTGCGGGAACACGCGCACTGCACCGGCACGAAAGAGGGCTGCGCGGAAGGAGACTGCGGCGCATGCACCGTGGTGGTCGCCGAGGCGGACCCTGTGTCCGGCGAGCTGACGCGGCGCACCGTCAACAGCTGCATCCAGTTTCTTCCCACGCTGGACGGCAAGGCGCTGCTGACCGTGGAAGACGTCACCCGGTCGGCCGGGCCCGGGCAGCTTCATCCCTGCCAGGAAGCGTTGGTCGCCTGCCATGGCTCGCAATGCGGGTTCTGCACGCCGGGCTTCGTCATGTCGCTGTGGCACAGCTACGAAGCACACGAGACCCCGCTGCCCCGTCCCGCGCTGGCCGACGCCCTGTCAGGCAACCTGTGTCGCTGCACCGGCTACCGCCCGATCCTGGATGCGGGTGAGCAGATGTATGCGGCGCCGCGCACGACCATGGACCTGGCGCCCATCCAATCGCTGCTGCACCAACTGAACCAGACCGACGCCGCCAGCCTGCTGTACGAAGGCCCGAACGCGGCGCAAGCCGGGAAGACACAGCGCTTCCACGCCCCCCGCACGCTGGCCGAGCTGGCCACACTGCGGGCCGCCCTGCCCCACGCCCGCCTGCTGGCGGGCAGCACCGATGTGGGCCTGTGGGTCACCAAGCAGTTCCGGGATCTGGGCGAGCTGATCTACCTCGGCCGCGTGGCCGAACTGCGCCACCTGGGTCGCCACGTCGACGCCGGTGGCACCACGCTCGAGATCGGCGCCGGCGTGGCGCTGGAAGACGCCTGGTCTGCACTGAGCGAGGCCATTCCGGCCCTGCGCGAGGTGTGGCTGCGCTTCGCCTCGCCGCCGGTGAGGCACGCGGGCACGATGGGCGGCAACGTGGCCAACGGCTCCCCGATCGGCGACAGCGCCCCGATTCTGCTGGCCCTGAACGCCACGGTGATCCTGCGCCAAGGAGACAGCCAGCGTGAACTGCCTCTTTCGGACTTCTACCTGGACTACATGAAGAACGCGATACAGGCAGGCGAGTTCCTGCAGGGCATCCGGGTGCCCGTGCCTGGGGCGGCCGACGAGCGCTTCCGCGCCTACAAGGTGTCCAAGCGCCGCGACAGCGACATCTCGGCCGTGTGCGCCGGCCTGTGGGTGAAGCTGGACGGTGACACGGTGACCGAAGCCCGACTTGGATGGGGCGGCATGGCGGCCACGGCCCGACGCGCCCGCGCCACCGAAGCGGCCCTGGTGGGCCAACCCTGGAACGAGACCACCCTGCGGCGCGCCCAGGCAGCCCTGGCCACCGACTTCACCCCCATGACGGACCTGCGTGCAAGCGACCGCTACCGCCAGCGTGTGGCCGCCAACCTGCTCGAGCGGTTCTGGCTCGAGACACGTCCGGACGCGCCGCTGGCTGCGGACCAGATTCAGGTCTGGCCTGCCACCCGCTGACACTGAAAGGCCCACCTCATGAACCAGCCCACCGAAGCCTTTCTGACCCTGCAAGCCCACAGCAACGCGGCACCGAATGCGGCCACCAGCGCCACGGCGGCCGGCCGACCGCTGCCTCACGAATCCGCGCGGCTGCACGTGGCCGGGCAAGCGCACTACATCGACGACCTGCCCGAACTGGCCGGCACCCTGCACGCCGCCCTGGGCCTGTCACCGGTGGCACACGGCCGGCTGCTGAGCATCGACGTGGCGGCCCTGCTCGCACTGCCCGGCGTGGCTGCCGTGCTGACCGCCGCCGACATCCCCGGCACCAACGACTGCGGCGCCATCGTGCACGACGAGCCCATCCTGGCCGATGGCGCGGTGCACTATCTGGGGCAGCCGATCTTCGCCGTGCTTTCGGCCGACCGCGAAACCGCGCGACGCGTGGCCGCGCGGGCCAAGGAGTTCGTGCAGATCGAAGCCCTGCCCGCCCTGCTCACCCCGGAAGCGGCCCACGCCGCACGTGCTTATGTGGTGCCGCCGATGCGCTTGCAGCGCGGCGACGCCGCCGAGGCCATCCAGGCCGCCCCCCTGCGCAGCACCAACCGCATCACCCTGGGCGGCCAGGAGCAGTTCTATCTGGAGGGCCAGATCTCCTATGCCATTCCCAAGGAAGGCCAGGGAATGCACGTCCACTGCTCCACCCAGCACCCTTCCGAGATGCAGCACGCGGTGGCGCATGCACTGGGTGTTCACGCGCACGACGTGCTGATCGAATGCCGGCGCATGGGCGGTGGGTTCGGCGGCAAGGAGTCGCAGTCGGCGCTGTTCGCGTGCGTGGCCGCCGTGGCCGCACGCCAGCTGGGGCGGCCCGTGAAACTGCGCCTGGACCGTGACGACGACTTCATGATCACCGGCCGCCGCCACTGCTTCGTGCACGACTGGACGGTGGGCCACGACGAAGAAGGCCGCGTGCTGGGGGCACAGGTCGAGATGGTGTCCCGCGCAGGGTTCTCGGCCGACCTGTCGGCCCCGGTGATGGCCCGGGCGCTGTGCCACTTCGACAACGCCTACTGGCTGCCGAACGTCGACGTGCACGGCTTCTGCGCACGCACCCACACCCAGAGCAACACCGCTTTCCGCGGCTTCGGCGGCCCGCAGGGCGCGTTCGCGGTGGAGTACATCCTCGACGACATCGCGCGCAAGCTCGGCCGTGATGCGCTGGATGTCCGCCTGGCCAACCTGTACGGAACGGATGAGCGCAACACCACGCCGTATGGCCAGGTGGTGGAAGACAACGTCCTGCTGCCGTTGATCGATGAACTGGCGCGTGACAGCGGCTACCGCGCCCGCCGCGATGCCGTGACCGCATTCAATGCCAGCAGCCCGGTGCTCAAGAAGGGCCTGGCCCTGACCCCGCTGAAGTTCGGCATCTCCTTCAACGTGGTGCACCTCAACCAGGCCGGCGCCCTGGTGCACGTGTACACCGATGGCAGCATCCTGGTGAATCACGGTGGCACCGAAATGGGGCAAGGCCTGAACACCAAAGTGGCGCAGATGGTGGCCCACACGCTGGGCGTGAAACCGGAGCGCGTGCGTGTCACGGCCACCGACACGTCGAAGGTCGTCAACACCTCGGCCACGGCGGCCTCGACAGGGTCCGATCTGAACGGCAAGGCAGCGGCCGATGCCGCACGGCAGATCCGTGAACGCCTGGCTCAGCATCTGAGCGATCGCCATGGGGTGCCTGCGACGGCCGTGCGTTTCGTGGACGACCAGGTGCAGGTCGGCGACCTGACGCTGGCCTTCGAAGACGTGGTCATGGGCGCCTACATGGCCCGGGTGCAGCTGTGGTCCGACGGCTTCTACGCCACGCCCAAGCTGCACTGGGACCGCGAGACCATGACCGGCCGCCCGTTCTACTACTTTGCCTACGGGGCCGCCGTCAGCGAGGTGCTGGTGGACACCCTGACCGGCGAATGGAAGCTGCTGCGCGCCGACGTGCTGCACGATGTCGGTCAGTCCATCAACCCCGCGCTCGACATCGGCCAGGTCGAAGGCGCCTTCATCCAGGGCATGGGCTGGCTCACCAGCGAAGAGCTCTACTGGCACCCGCAGAGTGGCAAGCTGATGACGCACGCGCCCTCGACCTACAAGATCCCCACCGCCAGCGATGTGCCGGCCGACTTCCGGGTCAAGCTGTTTGCCAACCGCAACGTCGAGGACACGGTCTACCGCTCCAAGGCCGTGGGTGAGCCCCCGCTGCTGCTGCCGTTCTCGGTGTTCTTCGCCATCCGCGATGCGATTTCGTCCGTGGGTGCGCACACCGTGAGCCCGCCGTTGCGGGCGCCCGCCACACCGGAAGCCATTCTGGATGCCATCGATGCGGTCAAGGCTGGCGTGACCCAGGGCTGACGACGGACCGCATGCAGACAGACCGCCAAACCGATGCCGGAGCGTGGCCGCCCCGCCGCGGCCCCAGCGCGCTTCATGCACGGACACTGCGGGACACCGCGTCACGCTGGCTCGCGGCCGGCGTGCCCGCCCTGGTGGTGCGCGTGGCCGACATCCGTGGATCGACGCCCAGGGAAGCCGGCACACGGATGCTGGTGCCGCGCCCCGGTCATGCGCTGGACGGCGACATCGGCCCGGCCCTGTCCGTACAGGGCACCATCGGCGGCGGCCACCTCGAGTGGCAGGCCATCGAGCTGGCGCGCGAGGCGTTGCGTGCAGATCACGCCGGTGTCCTGCCCTCCGCCTGGCAGAAGACCTTCCCCCTGGGCCCCACACTGGGACAGTGCTGCGGCGGGGTCGTCCACCTGGTGTTCGAGCCCCTGACCGAGGCCACCGTGGCAGACTGGTCTCTGCCGCCACCGCGCTTCCATCTGGAGCTTCATGGCGCCGGGCACGTAGGCCAGGCCATCGTTCATCTGCTGGCCGACATCGACTGCACGGTGCGCTGGATCGATGAACGCCCCGGCGAGGTGCCCGCCGATGATGCTCCCGGCCTGCCCTCGCCCGAGGCACTCGCGGCGCTGCCTGCGCACATCCAGTTCGTCAGCACGGATGCCGCCGACGCCGAGGTGGCCGAGGCCCCCGCCGGTGCCTGCCACCTGGTGCTGACCCACCGGCATGACCTGGATCTGCGCATCATCACGGCCGTGCTGCGCCGGGGCGACTTCGCCTTCGCCGGCCTGATCGGATCACAGACCAAACGCGCCCGCTTCCTGCACCGCCTGGAAGAGCAAGGCCTTGCAGCCGACGTGCTCACACGCCTGACCTGCCCGATCGGCCTGCCCGGGCTGACGGGCAAGGAGCCGGCCGTCATCGCCATCTCGGTCGTGGCCCAGTTGCTGCAGCTCGATGTCTGAGCCTGCCCGCTTTGTTTCCCTCATCCCCCCGCCTGCCGTGAACAACCCGACGCCTGCCACCCTCCTGATCCAGAACGCCGACTGCGTGGCCACCATGGACGACGCCGGCACCGAATGGCGGCACGCCAGCATCGTCATCCAG
This sequence comes from uncultured Aquabacterium sp., assembly GCF_913773725.1. Classification (GTDB taxonomy): domain Bacteria; phylum Pseudomonadota; class Gammaproteobacteria; order Burkholderiales; family Burkholderiaceae_C; genus Aquabacterium. The sequence goes on from NZ_CAJYGK010000097.1 coordinate 15,087, forward strand.
GGCGGCACCATCGTGGCCTGCGGCCCGACCGACTCTCTGGCGCCCGAGTGGCTGGAGCGCGCCACCGAGGTCATCGACGCGCGGGGACACGTCGTCATTCCGGGCCTGGTGAACACACACCACCACATGTTCCAGAGCCTGACCCGGGCCATTCCGGCAGCACAGAACGCCGAGTTGTTCGGCTGGCTGCGCACCCTCTATCCGATCTGGTCCGGGCTGACGCCCGAGATGGTGCATGTGTCCACCCAGACGGCCATGGCCGAGTTGCTGATCAGCGGGTGCACCACCAGCAGTGACCACCTGTACCTCTATCCCAACGGGGTGCGACTGGACGACAGCATCGAGGCGGCGCGCGAGATCGGCATGCGCTTTCACGCCAGCCGCGGCAGCATGAGCGTCGGCGAGAGCGCCGGGGGCCTGCCGCCCGATCACCTGGTCGAGCGCGAAGCCGACATCCTGGCCGACTCGCAACGGCTCATCGACACCTGGCACGACGACAGCGAGCACGCCATGGTGCGCATCACGCTGGCGCCGTGCTCGCCGTTTTCCGTCAGCCCCGACCTGATGCGCGAATCGGCCAGCCTGGCGCGCAGTTACCGGCGCGGCGTGCGCCTGCACACCCACCTGGCCGAGAACGACCACGACGTGGCCTACAGCCGCGAGAAGTTCAACCAGACGCCCACCGAATACGCCGAAAGCCTGGGCTGGCTGGGCGACGACGTGTGGCACGCGCACTGCGTGAAGCTGGACGACCACGGCATCGGCCGCTTTGCGGCCACGCTGACCGGCGTGGCGCACTGCCCGTGCAGCAACATGCGTCTGGCCTCGGGCATTGCGCCCGTGCGCCGCATGGTGGACGCAGGCGTGCCCGTGGGCCTGGGGGTGGACGGCTCGGCCAGCAACGACGCGGCCCACCAGCTCGGCGAAGCCCGTCAGGCCATGCTGCTTGCGCGCGTGGGCCGCAGCCTTGCGCCGTTCGGGTGCGACCATGGCCCGGCCGACATGTCGGCCCGCGATGCCTTGCGGCTGGCGACCCGCGGCGGCGCGGCGGTGCTGGGCCGCACCGACATCGGCCAGATTGCGCCCGGTATGGCCGCCGACCTGGCCATTTTCGACCTGCGAACGCTGAACATGGCCGGCGCGGCGGTCCATGACCCGGTTGCCTCGCTGCTCATGTGCCACGGCGAACCCACGGCCTGGACCATCGTCAACGGCCGCGTCGTGGCGGACCACGGACAGCTGCGCACCATCGACCTGCCCACGGTGGTGGAGCGGCATAACGCGCTGGCTCGCGCCCTGGCTGCTGGCAGCTGACGCACGAGTTGACCTCGGCGACAGCGTGACATCTGCACGCTGTCGGCCGCTGCCCGGCCCCGGCAGGGAAAGCACAGGGCGAATCCCACTCAAGTACCCCCATGGGTACACCGATACACCGCTGAGCCGGCCATCCGCGCGCAGCGAGTTACCTGTGCGCGACGGTGCCAGACCGGTCACAACACTCACACAGGTAGCCCATGCTTCAACTTGATCACCTCCCTCTGGGGCGCAAGATGAGCCTGCTCATCGGCAGCGCGCTCGCCGGCATCGTCGTCCTGTCGGTGCTCTTTCTGACCTCGGAACACCACCTGATCCTGGAAGAACGCAAGACCAGCGTCAGACAGACGGTGGAACTGGCGCACGGCATCCTCGCCCACCAGCACCAGCAAGCCGCGCAAGGCCGCATCACCGAGAAGGAAGCGCAGCAGCGGGCCCTCCAGCTGCTGGCCACGCTGCGCTACAGCGGCAACGAGTACTTCTGGGTCAATGACATGCACGCCCACATCGTGATGCACGGGGCCAAGCCCGAGCTGGTGGGAAAGGACATGTCCGGCATCCGCGACCCGAATGGCAAGCAGCTCTTCGTGGCTTTTGTCGACACGGTCAAGGCGTCCGGCGCCGGTTACGTCTTCTATGAATGGCCCCGTGCTGGCAGCGATCAGCCCGTGCCCAAGGTGTCGTACGTCAAGGGCTTCGCCCCATGGGGCTGGATCGTCGGCTCGGGCGTCTACATCGACGAAGTGGATGCGACGGTGCTGGACCGTGCCATGCTGATGTCGGTGGGCACCGTGGTGCTGGGCGTGGCCCTTCTGGGCGTCGGGCTGGTGGTGTCACGCAGCATCCGGCGGCAGCTGGGCGGGGAGCCAGCCCTGGCCACCGAGCTGATGCAAGGCCTGGCCAACGGCGACCTGCGCGTCCGGATTCCGCTGAAGGCGGACGACCGCAGCAGCCTGTTGTACGCCATGGCGCAGATGCGAGACAACCTGGCCGCCATCGTCGGGCGGGTGCGGGACAGCGCCGAATCCGTGGCCACGGCCAGCACCCAGATCGCCCATGGCAACCTGGACCTCAGCCAGCGCACGGAACAGCAGGCTTCGGCCCTGGAGGAGACCGCCGCCTCGATGGAGGAGCTCAGCGCCACCGTGCGTCAGAACGCCGAAGGCGCCCTCACCGCCAACCAGCTCGCCCAGGACGCGGCCAGCGTGGCCGGGCGCGGCGGTCACATCGTGGGCGACGTGGTCCACACCATGAAGGAGATCAACGCCAGCGCAGGCCGCATCGCCGACATCATCGGCGTGATCGACGGCATCGCGTTCCAGACCAACATCCTCGCGCTGAATGCGGCCGTCGAGGCGGCCCGCGCTGGCGAACAGGGACGTGGCTTTGCCGTGGTCGCTTCCGAAGTGCGCAGCCTTGCGGGGCGCTGTGCCACGGCGGCCAAGGAAATCAAGAGCCTCATCGGCGAGAGCGTCGAGCGGGTCGCCAAGGGCTCCGAGCTGGTGGACCAGGCCGGCACCACGATGAACGAGGTCGTGGCCGCCATCGGCCGACTCCATCACATCGTGGCGGAAATCAGCCAGGCCAGCGGCGAGCAAAGCCAGGGGGTCAGCCAGGTGGACGAGGCGGTCAACCACATGGACCAGGCCACGCAGCAGAACGCGGCCCTGGTCGAGGAAAGTGCCGCCGCGGCCGAAAGCCTGAAGCTGCAGGCTCAACAGCTGGTCGAGGCCGTGGCCGTGTTCCAGCTGTCCAGTGAACGCAACGCGCTCCAGGGCTGATCGCCCTCAGTTGGCCTGCTGGGTGGCCTGATACCAGCGCCCCAGCAGCGCCCGCTCGTCTTCGGTGATCTGCGTGGCGTTGTTCATGGGCATGGCCTTGAGCACCACGGCCTGCTGGTAGATGGCCTGCGCATGGCCTTGAATGGCCTCGGCGCTGTCCAGACGCACCCCCTTGTTGGCCAACTGGGCGTTGTGGCACATCGCACAACGCTGGGCCACCACCGCCTGGGCTTGCTCGAACAGCACGGCCTTCGACACCGGCGCCGTGCCGGCTTCTGCACCGGTCGGGCGCGCCGCAGGCGCGGGCGCCAACCACACCGCCACCGCCAGCAACACCGCCACCCCGGCCACCGCCCAACCCCACGGGGCCGGCTTGCCCGCCACCTCGGTCTTGTGGCGCGCCACGAAGAACTGCCGGATCAGGGCACCGGCCAGCATGATCAGCACCAGCACCAGCCAGTTGTGCGGGTGGCTGTACGCCCAGCCGTAGTGGTTGCTCAGCATGGCGAACAGCACCGGCAGCGTGAAGTAGGTGTTGTGCACGCTGCGCTGCTTGCCGCGCAGGCCGTGCACCGGGTCCACCGGCTGCCCGGCCTTCATGGCCGCCACGACCTTGCGCTGCCCCGGAATGATCCAGAAGAAGACGTTGGCGCTCATCGTCGTGGCGATCATGGCGCCCACCAGCAGGAAGGCGGCACGACCCGCGAAGAGCTGGCAGGCCAGCCACGAGGCGAACACGATGACGGCGAACACCGCCGCGCCCACCAGCGCATCGCCTTTCGGCCCGCGCCCCAGCGTGCGACAGATGAGGTCATAAACAAGCCAGAAGCCCGCCAGGAACGCCAGTGCCGTGTGAATGGCGGCCACGGGGCTCCAGTCGTGCACGCTCTTGTCGATCAGAAAGGTACCGGCGTTGAACAGGTACAGCACCGTGAACAGGGCAAAGCCCGTGAGCCAGGTGGAGTAGCTTTCCCAGTAAAACCAGTGCAGGTTCTCGGGCAGGCGGGGTGGCGCGCCCTGGTACTTCTGCGGGTTGTAGAACCCGCCGCCGTGTACGGCCCACAGTTCGCCGCCCACACCCTTGTCGAGCAAGGCCTTGTCGGTGGGCCGGGTCAGCGTGTTGTCGAGCCAGACGAAGTAGAACGAGGAGCCGATCCAGGCGATCGCCACGATCACGTGGGCCCAGCGCAGCAGCAGGTTGGCCCAGTCCAGGGCATAGGTCAGCAGAGGTGAAACGTCCATGGCGTCAGCTGCCGCGGTAGGTGGAGTAGGCCCAGGGGCTGCACAGCAGCGGCACGTGGTAGTGCGCCGTGGCATTCGCGATGCCGAAGTCCAGCGGCACCTTGCTCAGGAAGGGGGTTTCCGGCATGGGCGTGCCGCGCGCGCGGAAGTAGGCTTCCACATCGAAGATCAGCCGGTAGTGGCCGGGCTTGAAGTCCTCGCCTTGCAGCAAAGGGCCATCGACCCGCCCGTCGGCGTTGGTCGTGACGCTGCGCAGCAACAGCCAGCGTCCGTCGGCGCAGCCATCGGGCGAGGGCTCGCGCACGTACAACGCGATCGACATGCCGGCCGCCGGCGTGCCGTGGACGGTGTCCAGCACATGGGTAGTGAGTCGGCCCGTGGCCGGGCTGGGGGTGTCGCTCATGGAGTCATCCTGGCACGGGGTGTGCCTGTTTCATCGATCATGCAAGTCATGGGCCGCCGGGTGCAAGGCATCCTCAAGGCCGACACCGGTTGCACGCACAACGAAAAACTGTATACACTTTAACCACGATGAGCGCCGCACGCAAGCCATCCTCCGCTGCCGGCACCGCCGCCCCCACGGGCCCGGTGGAGCCGCTCGACGCCGCCCCCTCACGGCGCCCGCCCCTGACCAAGGCCGATGCCGACGCCATTCCCATGCCGCCCGAGGCCATCGACGGGCAGGACAGCACGACCAGCACCGAGCACATCGTTCACGCGGTGACCCGCGCCATCGTCGAGCACCGCCTGCTGCCGGGCGCCAAGCTGGTCGAACAGAAGATCGCCGACCGCTTCGGGGTGTCACGCACCATCGTGAGGCAGGCCAGATCGGACGAGCACA
>NZ_CAJYGK010000098.1 GCF_913773725.1 uncultured Aquabacterium sp.
GGTGCGTGTAGGTGACGTTGATGAAGCTCTCGCCCTGGTTTTCGATGGCCTGAGCGGCCTGAGCGGCTTCCTCGCGGCTCTGGATGCGCACGGTCATCAGCGTGCGGGTCACGTCCATCTTGACCACGTCCAGCAGCTGGCCGAACAGCTCGAAGGCCTCGCGCTTGTATTCCTGCTTCGGGTTCTTCTGAGCGTAGCCGCGCAGGTGGATGCCTTGGCGGAGGTAATCGAGCGCGGCCAGGTGCTCGCGCCAGTGGCTGTCGATGGACTGCAGCAGCACCATGCGTTCGAAGCCCGCGAACTGCTCGGCGCCGACCAGTTCGATCTTGGCCTGATAGGCCGCCTCGGCCGCCGCCAGCACCCGCTCCACGACGTCGCCGTCCTCGACCGAGCTGGCGTTCTCGACCCATTTCACCAGGTCGACGTCCAGCTGCCATTCATCGGCCAGCACCTTCTCCAGGGTGACCAGGTCCCACTGCTCTTCCAGGCTGTTGGCCGGCACAAAGGTGCGCACCACATCGGTGATGGCGCCCTTGCGCAGGTTGGCGATCGATGCGGCCACGTCGACCGATTCGAGGATCTCGTTGCGCTGCTGGTAGATCACCTTGCGCTGGTCGTTGGAGACGTCGTCGTACTCCAGCAGCTGCTTGCGCATGTCGAAGTTGTGGCCTTCGACCTTGCGCTGGGCGCTTTCGATCGACCGCGTGACGATGCCGGCCTCGATGGCCTCGCCTTCGGGCATCTTGAGGCGGTCCATGATCGCGCGCACACGGTCGCCGGCAAAGATGCGCATCAGGGGGTCGTCCAGCGACAGGTAGAAGCGCGAGGAGCCCGGGTCACCCTGGCGGCCGGCACGGCCACGCAGCTGGTTGTCGATGCGGCGCGATTCGTGGCGTTCGGTGGCGATGATGCGCAGGCCACCCAGTTCCTTGACCTTGGCGTTGAGCTCGACCTGTTCCTTGCGGAGGGCCTCGATCTTCGCGGCCTTGGCGGCTTCGTCAAGCGACGCGTCGGCTTCGATCAGCTGCACGTCTTTCTCGACGTTGCCACCCAGCACGATGTCGGTGCCGCGGCCGGCCATGTTGGTCGCGATGGTGATCATGCCCGGGCGGCCGGCCTGGGCCACGATGTCCGCTTCACGGGCGTGCTGCTTGGCGTTCAGAACCTGGTGCGGCAGCTTCTCGCGGGTCAGCAGTTGCGAGATCAGCTCGGAGTTCTCGATCGACGTGGTGCCGACCAGCACGGGCTGGCCGCGGCCGTGGCACTCGCGGATGTCCGCGATGATGGCGTTGTACTTTTCCTGCGCGGTCTTGTAGACCAGGTCGAGCTGGTCCTTGCGGGCCAGCACGCGGTTTGGTGGGATCACGACGGTCTCCAGCCCGTAGATGGACTGGAATTCGTAGGCCTCGGTGTCGGCCGTGCCCGTCATGCCGGCGAGCTTGCCGTACATGCGGAAGTAGTTCTGGAAGGTGATGGAGGCCAGGGTCTGGTTCTCGGCCTGGATGTGCACGCCTTCCTTGGCTTCCACGGCCTGGTGCAGACCGTCAGACCAGCGGCGACCCGACATCAGGCGGCCGGTGAACTCGTCGACGATGACGACTTCGCCGTTCTGCACGACGTAGTGCTGGTCCTTGTTGTACAGGTGGTGGGCCCGCAGCGCCGCATACAGATGGTGCATCAGCGAGATGTTGGCGGCGTCGTACAGCGATGCGCCTTCGGCCAACAGGCCGGCCTCGCTGAGCAGACGCTCGGCGTTCTCGTGGCCCTGCTCGGTCAGGAAGACCTGGCGCGACTTCTCGTCGGCCGTGAAATCGCCCGGCTCGATCACGCCCTCGCCGGTTTTCGGGTCTTCTTCGCCGATCTGCTTTTTGAGGTGGGGCACCACGGCGTTGATGCGCACATACATCTCGGTGTGGTCTTCGGCCTGGCCCGAGATGATCAGCGGAGTACGGGCCTCATCGATCAGGATGGAGTCCACCTCGTCGACGATGGCGAAGTTCAGTCCGCGTTGCACGCGGTCAGCCACCTCGTAGACCATGTTGTCACGCAGGTAGTCGAAGCCGTATTCGTTGTTGGTGCCGTAGGTGATGTCGGCGTTGTAGGCCGTCTGCTTCTGCTCGCGGGGCATCTGCGGCAGGTTGATGCCAACGGACAGACCCAGGAAGTTGTAGAGCTTGCCCATCCACTCGGCGTCGCGGCGGGCCAGGTAGTCGTTCACCGTCACCAGGTGCACGCCCTTGCCGGTCAGGGCATTCAGGTACACGGGCAGGGTAGCGGTCAGGGTTTTGCCCTCGCCGGTGCGCATTTCGGCGATCTTGCCGTTGTGCAGCGCCATGCCGCCCAGCAGCTGCACGTCGAAGTGGCGCATCTTGAAGACGCGCTTGGAGCCTTCGCGCACCACGGCAAAGGCCTCGGGCAGGATGGCGTCGAGCGACTCGCCGGCGGCGATGCGCTGCTTGAACTCGTCGGTCTTGGCGCGCAGCTGCTCATCGCTCAGGGGCTCGAAGGTGGGCTCCAGCGCATTGATCTTGGCCACCGTGCGACGGTATTCCTTCAGCAGGCGCTCGTTACGGCTACCAAAAATCGAAGTGAGAAGCTTGGGCAACATGGAGGAATCTATCCAATCGATCGGCTGGGCACGCCGGCTGACGGAGGCACCTCGCCCCAGTCAACCAAAGCGAAAAAGTGTAGCACCCGGGGGTGACGCGTCTGCGACGCGCGCACGGGCCGGTCGGCCGGGCTTTCCCCGCCCCGTTTCCAGGGGGCGGGGGCCGTTCGGCCTCAGTGGCGGGCGCTGGGCAGCACCCGGGCGAGCGCCAGGCCCAGCCCCGCCATGGCCACCACGACGACCGCCCCCGAGGGCAGGTCAAGCACGGCCGAAAGCGCCAGCCCCGCGAGGTAGGCCGCGGCCCCCAGACCCCAGGCCAGCGGCAGCTGCCACCGCCGGCTGGCGTGGCGCACGGCCAACGCCGGCATGATGAGGCTGCTGAACACCAGGTAGACCCCCACCAGCTGCACCGAGGCCGTCACGGCCAGCGCGAACACCACGTAGAAGCCGGCCTGGCCCAGCCGCTGCCGGGCGCCGAACCACAGTGCGAGCAGCGCGGCCGTGAGGGTGGCCATGGACAGCAGCTGGGCATCCGTCACCCACAGGATCTGCCCCACCAGCAGATCCTTCAGGTGCTCGCCGCCGTGCGGGTTGCCCGCCAGCAGCAGGATGCCCGCACTCGACGCCAGCACGAACAGCGCGCCGATCAGCGCTTCCTGCACGTCGGGCCAGCGCCGCTCCAGCCAGGTCATCAGGGCCGCGCCCAGCAGCGCGGCCGTGGCCGCGGCCACCTGCACGCCCCAGCCCTGCGGCTCCCAACCCAGTGCATCGGCCGCAATGACGCCCAGCCCCGCGATCTGGGCGATCGCCAGGTCGATGAATACGATGCCCTTGCGCAGCACCTCCATGCCGAGCGGCACGTGGGTGGCGAGCACGAGCAATCCGGCCAGCAACGCGGGGCCGACGATGTGCCAGTCAAGGGTGTACCAGTGGTCGATCAAGGCGGCTCCAGTGCTGGGGATCATCGGGCAGCGGTGGCCTTCAGCAGCTGGTCGACGGTGTCGTCGAACAGGCCGAACAGGTCCTTGGCGCGCTCGTTGCCGCCTACGGTGTAGGCCAGCGTGACCACGGGGATGCGTGTGCGCTCGCTGAGCCACTGGGCGCCCCGTGCCTCGTTGTACGCCGCGCGCAGGATGACCTTGGCCGGACGGTCCTGCAACTGCTTCAGCACGTCGGACAGGTGGGCGCTGCTGGGTTCGACCCCGGGCTTCGGCTCCAGCGCTGCCACCTGCTGCAGTCCCAGCCAGTTTTCCAGATACGGGAAGCCTTTGTGCTGAACCGCGATGGGCATACCGCGCAATGGGGCCGCGGCCTGGGTCCACCGTTGGGTGGCGGCCTGCCATCGGCCGTTGAAGTCCGCCAGTCGGGCTCGGTAATGCGCTGCGTTGGGCGGGTCGATGTCGGCCAGGCGCTGCCCCAGCGCCTGCGCCACGGCGGCGATGTTGCGCGGGTCGGTCTGGATGTGCGGGTTACCCGAGGCGTGCACGTCGCCGTCAGCCCGGTCCAGCCGAGTGGGCACATCCAGCTTCCGGACGTGATCGGCAGCCATGAAAGAGCCCGGCTTGCCCTCCTGCACGGCCGGGTTGGCAGCCTGTTGCAGCAGAACCGGCAGCCATCCAGCTTCGAGTTCGGCGCCCGTGCACACCAGCAGATCCGCCTTGCGGACTCCCGCGATCAGGCTGGGGCGTGCCTGGATCTGATGCGGGTCCTGCAGGGCCGTCGTGGCGGTGTAGACGGTGGCCTTGTCGCCGGCCAGCTCGCGGGTCAGGGCGGCCCATTCGGGTTCGCATGCGAACACCTGCAGGGCGTGGGCCCCGGGAGCCGCGCCTGCTGTGACGAGGGCGGCCATGGCCACCAGCATGCGGCTTGGCTTGAACAATGGGATCATGAGGTGCTCCCTGCTGCGTCAGAACGAGTGGGCACCATGGGCACCCAGGCTCATGATGTACTGCAGGTAGATCTGGTTGTCCTTGAGGCCGCCCAGGCGAACCTGATCCTGGTTGTACTGCAGGCGCCAGCGGCTGAACTCGCTGAGCGACCAGTCCAGCATGGCGCTGGTGCGCTTGGGCTGGTGATCCGGGTTGCTCAGGAACGCACCGTTGCTGCCGTAGTTGACCCTGCCGCTGTCGAGCTGCTCGTGGCGCAGGCCGACGCGCCAGCGGGGCATGAATTGGTAGACGCCCTGGACGTACCAGCCGGACTGGGCGCTGCGGTAGGCGGCGGCCGGGGAACCGTTCTCGGTGACGTTGTCCAGGTCGTACGTGGCCGAGCCCGTTTCCGTGCGGCGGAAGTACTCGCCCTGCAGCTTGAAGTTGGTGCGCGTGGCGTTGCCGTTCGGCGCCCACTTCCACACGCCATCCAGTGCCCAGATGCGGCTCTTGCCGGTGAAGGTGTTGCGCACCTCGTCGCCCGCCAGGTTGGTGTCTGCCCATTCGCGGCCCTGCGCGCTGGTCTGCAGCCAGCTGGCTCCAGCGCGCCAGCTGTGGCTCACGCCCACATCGCCGCCGGTGTGGGCCGTCAGCGTCAGCGCGCCGGCGGCGTTGCGGTTGCGGTCGGTGCCCGGGAAGCCGTTGCCGCGTCCCAGTTCCAGTCCCAGTTGCACGAACTGGTCTGTGGGCAGCACCCAGCGGCCTTGTACGCCGTCCTGCTTGAACTGGCCGCCGAACATGGCCTGGTACACCAACGGAGCATCCACGAAGTCCCAGGTGTGCGGGTGTTGCGCGTTCAGGTAGCCCAGGCCCGAGTAGAAGCGCCCCGCCTTCACGGACGTGCCCGCCGGCAGCGCCCGCGTTTGCACAAAGGCCTCCTCGACTTCGATTTCGCTGTCGCCGGTCACGGCCAGCGTGGCCTTGCCGTAGAACCAGGGATCGATGTTGGCACTCAGCACCAGTTCCGATTCAGCCAGGCTGAAACCCCGGTCGCCCGGGCCCACTTCCTCGCCGCCCGGCTGGAAGCCGCCGATGAACCATGTGCCCGGATCACGCTGCAGGTTGGTGTACAGGCCGCTGAGGATGAGCGAGACCTGAGGGTTGAAGCCCGTGTCGCTTGGCTGCCGGTTCTGGCGCGCGAACGTGCCCGGCTGCGTCAGGCCCGAGGGTGTCTCAGCCGCGGTTTCAGTGGCAGCTGCCTGGGGCTCGATGGGGGTACTCTGCACGGCCCGGGCATTCTGCTGCGCAGCTCTCAGCTGGGCTTCAAGCGCCTGGATGCGGGCGTCGTACTGTGTGCGCAGCTCGTCAAGCTGGCGCTGCATGTCCGCCAGTGTAGGGTTGGCCAGGGCCGGACTGAGCAGACCAGCCGAGGCCATGGCAAGGACCAGGGCGCGCGCACGCGCGATAGAAACGGAAGCAGGACGGTTGAGGGGATACATGAACAAACACTCCACCGACGACGGGCGCAGCACGCGCGCGTCGTCGCAATCGGACAGACACGGATAGCGGGTGCGCACGCGCGGGCACCCGGAAGGCACAAGGGGTGTCAGCCGAGGAGGGGCGGGGCCCTGGCGTGGTAGCGCACCACCGGGAGGGGCGCGGCGTCGCGGTACACCGCCGGTGATGGCGGTGCATGGAGTGCGCCGAGCAGCACCAGGGCGGGCGGTGGGCTGTGGACGACCTGGTCGCTGGCGTGGAAGGCCAGGCAGCTGAGGCAGACCTGGTGAGCCGGCGAAGCCTCATCCTGCGGATCGTGGCTGAGGCTGTGACGCAAGGCCCCCTGCTGCATCAGCAGCATGCACAGGCCCAGCAGCAGGTGCCAGGCCCATCGGGGCGCCTTTTTCACGATCATGGGGTCTTACTGTACCGGCATCCCGGCGGTGCGGGCGGGGGCGACCTGGGCCAGGAACTTCGCGGGATTCTGTTGAACGCCCTCCACCAGCACCTCGAAGTGCAGATGCGGCCCGGTCGAGCGGCCGGTGTTGCCCACCTCGGCCACCTGCTGGCCCCGCTTGACGATGTCGCCCTGCTTGACCAGCATTTTCGAGGTGTGCGCGTAGCGCGTCAGCAGCCCCTTGCCATGCTCGATTTCGATGAGCAGGCCGTACTGCGGATGCGGGCCGGCCGAGACCACGACGCCGCCGGCCGCCGCCATGATGGGCGTGCCGACATCGGCCGGGTAGTCCAGTCCGGTGTGCAGCGCAGGCCGACCCGTGAAGGGATCACTGCGGAAGCCGAAGCCCGAGCCGACCGGGCCATTGACCGGGGCGCTGCTGGGCACCATCAGCGCTTCCAGCCGCTTTTCGAAGAGGTGGGATTCGATCAGGGTGAAGACATCGGCGTGGCGGTCGCTGACGATCTGCAGGTCGTCCAGGCTGCGGCTCAGATCCTCAATCGTCGCGGCCGATGGCCGGGTTTCGCGCAGAGGCACCAGCGGCCCGCCGCGCCCGCCCGGCGCGCCCTGAGCGGGGGCTTCCATGCGCTTGAGTTCTTCCGGCTTGACGCCCGCCATGCCGGCCACGCGCTCGCCGACCGCCTCCAGTCGCAGCAGGCGCGCCTGCAGGTCGCCCACCTTCTCGGCCATGGCGTCGAGGTTCTCGCGCACGTAGCGGTCGCGTTGGGCCCGGTCCTGGCGTTCGACATAGCGGACGGCCTCGGAGATGACGGGCCAGCGCTCGTGCGCGGCCTTGAGGACCACCACGTGGTACAGCGCCAGGCTGAGCACCATCATCGGCAGCAGCAGGGCCAGCAGCGTGAGCACCAGCGACCAGGGCGTGAACTGCACAATCCGGGGGCGCTTGAGCGCGCTCGTCGTGATCAGAATCTGCATGCCACTCGTCCTTCCTGCTACAACCGCCTGACAATCCCTTCCATGAGCACGCGAGACAAGCCCCCCTTCGCCGCGCGACCGCCCGGCACCTTCCGGCCCGCGGTACAGCGGCCCATGGTGCCCGACGTGCCGCCGGTGCAGGCCGCCATGCGTCGCGCCGGGGCCCTGGGCAACCTCATGTCACGCCTGAAGATGTCCCAGGAATGCCTCGAGGTGGTGAAGTCCTGTCTGCCGCCTGCCATGGCGGCCCACGTGCGGTCCGGCGCGCTGGATGACGACGGCTGGACCCTGCTGGCGGCCAACTCGTCCGTGTCGGCCAAGCTCCGCCAGCTTCAGCCCGACCTGATGGACGCGCTGAAGAAAAAGGGGCTCAAGGTTAACGCAATCCGGGTACGGGTTCAAAAGCAGTGAACCCGTCCGGCTGCGGGGGCACTCAGCCCAGCAGGGGCGGAACCTGGGCCGCCAGCGCCTGACGCTGGCTCACGGCCTTGCCCTGCAGCACGAAGCCCAGCAGCCGGTCGGGCTGGGCCGCGTCCGTGAAACGGGCCTCCAGGCCCTCGTCCGTCGTGCTCACCTGCCACCGGCCCTCGGCCCCATCGGGTGGGGGGCAGACCACGGTGGGCCAGGCGGGTGTCTTCACCGCCACCGGCATGGCCGGGTAGTTCACCGGGGTGGGCTTGCCTGCCAGCGTGGCGGCCAGCGCGCGGGCCTGCTGCATCAGGGGCATCACGTAAGGCAGCAGCGTGCCCTCCACCTCGGCGCAGTCTCCCAGGGCGTACACGTGCGGCACGCTGGTGGCCAGCAGGCGGTCGACCACCACCCCGCGGGCGACCTTGGCGTGCGCCCCGGTGGCCAGGTCGGTCCGTGGCTTGAGGCCAATGGCCGACAGCACCAGATCCGCTTCCAGCGTGCTGCCGTCGTTCAGGGTCACGATCAGGCCGTTGGCGCCGTGCTGCACGGCTTGTGCACCGGTTCCGAAGCGGAAGCGGGCGCCAGCGGCCTCCAGCTTGCCTTGCAGCAGGGCGCTGGCCTCGGCCGGCAGCAGGCGGGGCAGGGCGCGGTCTGCCAGGTCGATCACGGTGGGCGTGATGCCGCGGACCAGCAGGTCGTTGGCGAACTCGCAGCCGATCAGGCCGGCGCCCAGGATGACCACCCGTTGCACCGGCGCCCCGTTCGGTCCTTGTTCCAGTCGCTCGGCAAAACGTGCGAAGTCGTCCAGGTCGTTGACCGACAGCACGGTGTCGGCCGCATCCCCTTGCAAGGGCAAGCGGATCGGGTCGGCGCCCAGGGCCAGCACCAGGTCGCGGTAGGCCAGGGTCTCGCCGTTCGACAGGCTCAGCGTGCGCGCCTCGCCATCAATGGCCGTGACGGTTGTGTTCGGAAGCACACGGGCCTGCACCTCTTCGGCGATCTTCTCGGCGGGCTTCATCACCAGCGTGGCGGCCGTCTTCTTGCCGGCCAGCGCGTTCGACAGCATGGGCTTGGAGTAGAAGCCCGCGTGGTCCCGGCTCACGACCACGATGGGCACGGCCGGATCGGCCTTGCGCAGTTCGCGCGCCAGATTCCAGCCAGCCAGGCCGGCGCCGAGGATGACGACCGCATCAGAAGACATGGGTGCGGCTCCGGTCAGATCTCGACCATTTCGAAGTCGGACTTGCCGACGCCGCAGTCCGGGCACAGCCACGTGTCAGGCACGTCTTCCCACTTGGTGCCGGGCGCGATGCCTTCACTGGGGATGCCCTGGGCCTCGTCGTAGACAAAGCCGCACACGATGCATTGGTAGGTTTTCATGGGAACTGCTTCAGTGTAAACCGGTGGATTTTGACGCACCGAGGTGGCGCGCGTGGGATGCCGGTGCGTCAGCAGGGGGGCGTTGGCGTCAGGCCGTCTGGTGGCTCATCGGGTTGTTCGCGAACTCGGGCGCGACGCCGGCCGGGGACGTGTTCTGGTTCGCGGCGGAGGGCTCGGCCGCCGCAGCGGTGGTGGGCGATGCCACGAGCATATGGCCTTTGCCCGCCCGCGCTTGAGCCCCCAAAGCGGCCTCAACTGTGTCCAGCAGGCCGGCGTAACGGGTTCGTGGCCAGTAGAAGCTGCCCGGCAGCTGTGTCTGGGCGATGAGCGCGTTCAGGAAGCAGCCGAACTGCACTCGGTCCACCTCGCCTGGGTTGCTCCAGAAGTCGTCAAGCTCACCTCCGAAAGTCAAGCCAGGATGGTCGTACAGCGCTTGGCCCATGACCTTTACGGGTGTGCCGTGAAACATGGACGAGAGGCCCACAGTGCTATTGATCAGCACCGTACCCGACGCATGCTCGAGCAGTGTGGGCAAGTGCCCGTCGCGCAGGTAATGCACCCGACGCTTCAGCGAGTCTTTTCCAAGCAAGCGCACTTGCGAGCGGATCAGGCCTCTGTAATCTCTATGGCCCCGATTCATTGGGTGATGCTTGATCACCAGGTGTGCGTCGGACGGTGCGTGCCGCGCGAACGATGTCAACACGTCTTCAATGAACGAAACGATCGTTGTGTAGCCACTGTGATGCTGGAGCTGCGAGTCGTTGTGGACCTGTAGCGGTACGAGAAAGTAGCGAGGCGTTCCGGAACTGAGGAGGCGCTGCACTACCTTTTCGGCATGGCGGGGGGCCCATGTCTTGATGATGCCTGATCGCAACCAAGCCAGCGCTTCTATTAGCACTCCGGTAGGCCGATGATGTTGGTACTCCGGGTAAAGCGGAGCGCCGAGCTTGGTGAGCAGGTGGTATTGAGCGGCCAGACTTGCCACTGAGCGAAACGGCAAGCGGAAGTGGGGCGCCTGCGGCGTAAGCCCCATGCCTCCATCGCCGGCTATATCAGTAGGCTGTGGCCAACGGAATGAGGAGCGTGAGTTCACCCCGCCGACCTCAAAAGTGATGAAGTTTGGCCTGACATAGCCTTCCTCAAACACCATAACGGGAACGCCGAGCTCTTCAAGCACTCGGCGGGCCTCTCGATGTACAGGACGGTCCTGGCCAAACACAAGGCAGGCATCCGGCCTTGCGGCCCTCACGTGCTCCACGAGGTGGTCGGCGAATTGATCCAGGGCACCGCGGAACCAGTGCCCACTTGGAAAGAACCGTACGTCACCGCCAGTGAAATTGATCTTGTCGACCTCGACGCCACTTTTGAGCAAGCTCGAGGCGAGATCGCGAAAAAAAGGCCCTACTGGGCCTTGCAGCATCAAGACGCGACGGCAAGCAGCGAGTTGCAGCAAAGCCCTATTTGGCCAGTGCGTATCCCTAGGCGGCTCTACACCCAGCCGCTGAGCATGTTCCTCAACCATCTTCTTGATTTATTCAGTGTGCGCTTGATCAGCTGTCCGGGCCCGGGTAAGTGCGAGTTTTGTCGACAGTCGGCCAGATGCCTAGCAACGGCTTCTGGCGTGCTGAACACCAGCCAATGCCAGTCCCAATAAATCGGGTAATCCAACAATGTTACGGCGATCAGGTCATCAAGTTGCAACTTTTTTGGCCTGTCGAGGAGATGCTCGCACCGGTCTGTGGTCAGCCCCCAACCGGCGTAAAAGGGCAGGCCGTGAGTGACAACCGGCTTGCCCCGGATGAGCGCGTCGAAACCCGCTAGTGACGAGACCACGTGTACTTCGTCGACTGCATCGAACAGCGAGAGCAGGTCTGCCTCTGTGTCTACTTCATCGCATAACTCATGCGCTGCAATCAGGCCTCGTCTGTTGCCAGAAAGCACGTCGGGATGCGGCTTGAAAACGAGCCAGGCTGCTGGTTGCTCGGCGCGCACGCGGGCCAGCATCTGCTCGGCCGTGGTGACGGCATCGTCCGAACGTCCCGCCCCCAGAATCATGGCAGCGTCATCAGCCACTTGGCCAATGGCGAGCACGACCTTCCGATGAGGTGGCGCTTTCCACTGAACTGGCCTTGGAGCGAAGTTGTACTTCGTCACCCGTAATTCGACCAGCATGTGCCTCAATGCTGCCGCCCTGGCGCGTGCTTCCGGCTCCACCTGTGTGCGGCTAAGGCGCGTCAGCAATTCCGATCCGTGGACCGCGTCAAAGTAAATGCCTTCGCGGTCGATTACCAGGCTGCTGGGCGGGACGAGATCCGATCCCAGGCCGGCGGAACGCAGAAATCCGTCCTCTACGCGAACCACCGTGCCTCCGCAAGCCGAGGGCCGAGGTGTGGCGCCCCACAGGGCAGTTGTCACCTTCTTCGCTGGAGTGCAGGCGTCGAGTCGAGTTCGCCACCGCATCGGGTGGCCACCAGCACTCAGATAAGGGCGAAGATAGGCCTTTTTCCAGGCTGCCATACCGTATGCCTCGATGGTGCCCAGGTCTCTGAATCGGTCTCTTACTGACTTCTGTACCGCCAGAAACTCGAGGGTGTCGCGCAGGCATCCCTGACCTCGGTGCGCCAGGTCGGCATACATGCTGCCGCGCCAAGCCACAGCCTCAAACAAGGCGGGCAGCGTTACCTGGCCGCGCTCGGGTGGCGCTGGCAGCGCGTCCTCTGTCAGCCCCCAGCCTGCATACCAAGGTTGCCCCCAAGTTGTGAGCGCGGCACCGGCCATGAGTGCCGTGAATCCGCGCTCAGCCGAATGAGTGCACACGCTTGATGCCGCCTGCAGCCACGGCCATGCGGCCGTGCCCGGTAAGAGAACATGCACATTGGGGTGGGGGCGCCGCGCCAACGTGCGCGCGAGCAAGCCAGCCCGACGGGCGCCTTCGTCAGGGAGCACCCAAACTGGCAGCCCCGGATGCTGGCTCAATACAGTTTCGAGCATCGACAGCATGTCACGGGCTGGGCCGGCTTCCTGGTCCAGCAGCAGTATGAATCGCTCTGCCGGCGGCGTAGGAACGCTTTGCTGCTCGAGCAGCGGGCAGGCGCTGGACTGCAGTGATCGCCACAAGTTCAGATCTGACAGCAAGGCCGGATCGCGCCCCAGTGGAGCGACGTCAGCCAGTGAGAACCGATGCCAGTCGCAGATACGCCATGACACCAAACCTTCGCCGTCGGCACGCAGCGAGCGGATCAAGCCGGGTGAGCTGGCTGTCCGGTCATGTCGAGCCACGACGGCGGACCTCCTCGATAAGGTGATCGATTGCATCGAAGTGCGCTTCCCAGGTGGGGGGCGTGAAGTCCCGTAGTCGGTGAAGCTGAGCAGCGCGCTCGGCACTGTCCGGCCGAGCGTAGGCCATGATTAGTCTCGTCCAGGTGGCTTCGTCAGCTGGCGGCGCCCAGTCTGGGACCTCGCCGGCGACTTCGCGAAACACCGGGAGGTCGCTGGCGATGACGGGCAGACCCTGTTGTAGTGCTTCAGTCAGCGGCATGCCGAATCCCTCGGTCCATGACGGCAGCAACAGCGCCCTTGCTTGACTCATCCAATACGCCAGCTCAGCATCAGTGCAACCGCCGCGCTCCAGTACATGGCCGCGCAGCCGGGTGTCGCCATCAAGCAGGCTCGCTACGGTTTCAGTTCGCCAACCGCGCCTACCGACGATCACCAGCTGGGGTGCGTTCCCGCCGGTGGCCTCCACCAAGCGCGGCCATAGGCGCAGCAGCATCTCGTGGTTTTTGCGGGGCTCGATCGTGCCAAGCATCAGAAAGACAGGCCGCGAAGCGTGCTGTGCAGCGTTGTCCGACGTCAACGTAGGCAATGACCGTGTCCCGAGCGGCGCGACCAGTGAATGCGGCATCCTGAGCCCCTGGGTCTTCGCGAAGCGTGATAGTTCGCGTTGCGTATCCGCTGAGTTGCAGATGACGGCTGCGGCGCCCTGCAGGGTGTGGCGCATGCGCCGCACATGCCGGGCTGCCTCCCCTTTTCGGCAAAGCTCTGGGTGCGTAATGGGGATGAGGTCATGCACCATCACTACCGGCTTCAGGTGATGTCGCCGCCAGCTGGATACATACGCGCTGTCATCCAGATCGCTGTGCGTGACGTGCAACACGATGCCAGGCCCCGATGGCTGGGGCGATCGTGCCGACCGCCAAGGCACGTGGGCCCAGTGCAGCATGCCTTGCACGCGCGCGACAAAGGCGGAAGCAGCAGGCCGCAACAGCTTGGAGAACAGTGCCCTGCTGTCCCTCGCGCCCAGGTAGGCGGACCAGGGGCCCTGATGCACCAGTGCCCCAGCAAGAAGGTGGTAGCGTTGCACATAGGCAAGTGCCACGCGGTCGATACCTGTGGGCACAATACCCTTTGCCTGACGCCGAACCAAGCGCGAAACGTCCAGCCAGAGATCTCTATCTGATGAGCATGCACCCCTACTGCCTACGAACCCTTCTTCTTTTTTCATCCTGGACGCTGACTGCGTGTAGTGTGACCCCGAGCTTCATTCCTACTGCCGGCCCCAGCAAAAGCGAGGTGCAGGAGGGAGGGGGCGTGCAATTGGTAAGTATCGGCGCAAAAGACCAGCCTGGCGCCGTACAGCTAGTTGATGTCAATGATGCCGTGGTGAAGCAGCTGCGCGGCCAGCAGCAGCAACAACTTTTCTCCCAGGCTCTGGGCGATGCTGCGCCCAAGCCCCTGGTGGTAGGCGTTGGCGACAGTCTTGAAGTGTCGATCTGGGAAGCCCCGCCCGCAGCCCTCTTTGGCACCACGGCACTCGACACCCGCAGCGGCGCCAGCGTCAGCACCTCGCGCAACGCGACCATTCCTGAGATGGTGGTAAACAGCCAGGGTGAGATAGCCGTGCCCTTTGCCGGAACGCTCAAAGTGGCTGGCCGGAGCCTGCAGCAGGTTGAGGCCGAGATTGCGCAACGCCTGAAAGGCAAGGCCAACCAGCCGCAGGTGCAAGTGCGCCTGGCCCGCAACGTGGCCACGAGCGTGACCGTGGTGGGTGAGGTGGCCGCCAGCACCCGCATGCCGCTGACGCCCAAGGGTGAACGCCTGCTCGATGCCCTGGCCAGCGCTGGTGGCGTGCGCCACCCTGTCAACAAGGTGACGGTGCAGGTTACTCGTGGCCAAGCTGTTCACGCGCTACCGCTTGACACCATCATCCGCGACCCGCGCCAGAACATCGCCCTTCAACCGGGCGATGTGGTTACAGTCCTGCACCAACCCCTCAGCTTCCTTGCCATGGGCGCCGTGGCCAAGAACGAAGAGGTGAATTTCGAAGGGCAGGGCATCAGCCTGACGCAGGCCCTGGCCCGTGTGGGGGGGCTGCAAGATCAGCGCGCCGATGCCCGCGGCGTGTTCGTCTTCCGCCTAGAAGACGCCAAGACGCTCTCATGGCCGCACGCCGTTCAAGCGAACGTGGACGGTAAGGTGCCGGTGATTTACCGCATCAACCTGCGTGATCCAAACAGCTTTTTCGTCGCGCAAGGCTTCGCCTTGCAGAACAAAGACCTGCTGTACGTGAGCAACGCTCCGGTGGCGGATCTGCAGAAGTTCGTGAACGTGATCGCGGGGATCGGGTATCCGGTTCTGGGGGTGGTTAACGCGACGAAGTGACTTTGCCCGCTTCCAGTTCGACGATCAGGCTATTCGCCGTGCTGACAATGTCATCTGTCACTTCCCAGTTGTGTCGATCAAAGTTGATTTTTGACCTTGAATGAGCGTCCGCGATGCAGTGGTATTTGTCAGCCGTATCTGTATTGCTTTGATTCAAGATGGCGAATGGCATGCCCGACATCTTGGCACAAATGGCGGTATGTAATCTTCCAGCAAGAATGACGTCATGCTTTGCAACCATCAGCACAAAATCCTCGGCCACGTCCGGGGGGGCGTTTGTTTTGATGGCGCCTGCTGAGGCAACCCGCAGCCATTCACCAAAGATGACGCACTGCTCGTCCATGCTCATTCGGTGCATCACCTGAGGAACATAGTGAAGTTCTGCCCGCCCCTTTAGTTGCAGGGCGGCGTTTGTCAAGCTCAGGCAAACGTGGTGGCGGAATCCGGCATCCTGGCTGAATCGAGCCCAGGAAAGATTGAATCCGATCTTGACAGGGGTCTTGTGAGATTTTCTCTTCCGTGCCCGCTCAAACAAAAATGCGCTCTCTTCACGCGCAACGAGGTCGCCTAGCATTACCGCCTTGTGATCGGCACCCATCACCCCACGCAGGATTGCAAGAGAGGCATCATCACGTACGGAGAACTCGTCGGCACACTCGTGCATCAAGTAAAGAGACGCGCTTAGCGTGGCGCCGGGCCCTTGAAGGCCAATGCCGTGAACCGCTGTCTTCAGTCCGCGCATTTTTGCCAATGCGATCAGCGCGGAAAATCTGGCAGCGCTCTCTTCCGACCACAACAAGCCACCTCCACCAAGGACCACTTTGCTTCCATGAGGTAACGCCTTGACATGAGAAGCAGCGTCGGCTATGTCAAGGAACTTGAATTTTTGCTTTACCTTGGGCGGAAAATATCCGCAACATATGGGTTCAAATCCCGCCTTGGCTTCTATGTTGGCGGCGGCGAGAAACAGCAAGTCATCACCAAAATTTCCTGCGCCGTAGGCGCCAATGACCAGTGATATTGGTTTGGCTTTCGGCTTTTGCAGGCTGGGCTTCTTGGGCATGCGAGTGGTCAATGAAGTGGATAGTCGCGTTGGTGACCAAAGAGCGCGGTGTACGCTTTTCTGTATAGGCGATGTGCAATTTTTCGCCCTTGGTGTGCAAGGATATTTGCCTTGCCCTCACTGGCCCAGGTCCGCTTGATCCAGCGGGCGGCCTGTCGCCACCCGTGCTTGACTCTTGGGTGAATCAGATAGGCGCCGAAGAAAAAACCAAAGTACCTGATATGTGAGGCAGTCTTCGTGCCCGGTGCACCATACCTCCTGATGATGTAAGAGACAGTGCGTATACGCTTTTCCGATCGCTTCTTGATGAAAAGGCGATCAACCTTTTTCAGCCAGCGCACAGGCTGGCCAATGTATGGCGCACTTTCAAGCACCCATGGAGGATCTCTTGGGGGTACGAAGCCGTTGGTGGCTCGGTACCCAGTTGTGTCGTTGTAGACGACTGCATCGTAGGCGATACCGCAGCGCAGACCATTAGCGACCGCCCGCATGACGAACTCGGAGTCGGCATGATAGTGAGGGCAGTTGAGCTCATCGTAGAGGCCAATCTTTTCAAAGACGCGGCGATGAATCAG
The DNA here is from genome assembly GCF_913773725.1 of uncultured Aquabacterium sp. Lineage (GTDB taxonomy): Bacteria > Pseudomonadota > Gammaproteobacteria > Burkholderiales > Burkholderiaceae_C > Aquabacterium. Next base: position 16,457 of record NZ_CAJYGK010000098.1, read on the forward strand.
TACACCATTGCCGCACATCAGGTACACGTCCTTGATGTGGTTGACTCCCAAATAGTGAGCAATTTTTTCCTCTTCGACCTCGTTGTCGAACAGTTGAAACAGTTTGTGCGAGCCCCAGACGTTGTAGGAGCCGGTTGACCAGACGAGTGAGGGCTTCTCAAAAAAATTGACGCGGCTGCCTAGCAGGCTGCGGAAATACCCAACGGGCGCAGCTTCGCTGCTGACGCAAGGGCTCGTTTTTCGATGATGCGGGTCGACTCCGACGCCAAAACACCCCATTTCAAGCCCATTTTGGCCTGATCTGA
>NZ_CAJYGK010000099.1 GCF_913773725.1 uncultured Aquabacterium sp.
ACTGGTCGAAGCTCGGTTCGTCCTGGGCATAGAGCTGGAGCACCCACGGGTTCTCGTCCAGTTCATCGAAACTGTCCTGAAGCGCGTTTTCCAAGGCGTCGCGGGCATGCGCGAGCCAGCCAGGCTCCCGGCCCTCGGTGCCCAGCGGCACCAGCTCGAAGAAGGCGGCCACGGATTGACCGTCCTCCAACAGCATCGCCTTAGACTCGGGCAAGAACTCCACCCAGGGCAGCAGTTCCACGAAGGACGGCGCAACGTCGTACAGCGCCTGCTCCTCGGCCACGGTCGCCGGCCTGCGGCCCTGCACCGGGGCGCCGGGTTCGGGGATGCCGACCTGCTGCAGGGCATCAACGTGGCGCTGCCAGCCGTCCGGCTGCTCATCGCCAGCCGGGCCGCTGATGCTGGCGCCCGTCAGCTTCGACCAGGGAAGTTTCCACCGCATCAGTAGTCCTCCACGCGCTCGCCCGGCATCGCGTACTGAATGCGCTGGTACAGCGGGAAGACGGTCGTGTAGCCCGGCACCGGCACGGGATCGGTGCCGGCCAGGTGCGGGTACACGTACATCACGAGATCGGGATTGGGCAGGCGCTGGAACTGGCGATGAACCTCGTTGCGGGCGGTGCGCGTATAGCGCATCTGCTCGGCAGGCGCGGCCTGCATGTCGGCGTCGGTCAGCGGCCGACGCAGGCTCTGGCGCGCATCGAGCAGTTGGCGACCGGCATTCCGTCCGGCTGCGCCACCGCCGTCGCCGGCCTCCTGCTGCCAGATGTCCATCATCGTGCGGTCACCGTGGGTCAACAGCTTTTCCTTGCTGGTGGCGCAGCCGGCGAGCACCGCGACGGCGAGGGCCAGTGCTAGGCCACGGGCCAGGTTAGTCAAGTTCAAGGGCATGGCTTTCTCCTGCGCGGTGATCGACCTTGCGGCCTTCGGGATCGAAGTCGATGGCGAGCGGCTTTTCGAGGTGGACGGCAACCTTGGCGCCGGGTTGGACATAGACGGCGGCGAAGGCTTGGCCGTAGAGCTTGTTGACCCAGGCCGACATGTCCCGGACACCGCCCGCGAGAATCTGGCCGACCGCTTCTTGGCCGGTGATGCCCACGGTGCCGATGGAGCCGTCCGAGCCGACATAGGACATGCGGCCGCTGTCACTCTCGATGAGCGAGGCCACACCGGCACCGGCCGCGGTGATCAGGGCCTGCGAGCCGAGGTATTGCTGGGCGTTGCTGCGCCGCTCGCCGCTGACGCAAGGAATGCCGTGGGGATCGCTGATCCAGCCCAAGCCGTCGCGCTGTTGGTTGTTCTGCTGGTTGCCCTCGCGGTCTTCGGGGATCGTGCGAATCGTGCCGTCGTTGAAGACGAACGTGATGCTGCGCACCTGACCGCGCACGCACGAGAGCGTCCAGTCGCCCGAGGCGGTGCCGCTGAAAACGGCGCCGGCCACGTCGGGAATGTCGATGCCATTGGCGGTCAGGTTGTCCGGCCCGACCAGAACTTTGAACGGATAGGGATCGTTGACCGTGCCGTCGATCGGCACGCGGCCGATCAGGGCCGTCATCGCCACCGATCCCATCAGCGTCGAGTTGGTCGGCACGGTATAGACCGGCTTGGCACTCTTGACCCCGGCGGCGCGGGCGCCCGCGTTGGCCACGGTTTCAGTGGTGGTTAAGAGCGTGCTCTGGGCCGGGCCGAAGCTCGTGGGGAAGCTCATGCCGCCGCTCGCGCCACGCCCCCCGTTGCGCCCCTCGGCGGGCTTTGCGTCGTCCGGCTCGACCCACCGCACGCCGCCCTCCATGCCGGCCTCGTCGCCGCCCTGCAGCCCCAGGCCCACGGGCAGGTCCGCATGGCCGCCGCCGCGCCCGCCGATGCTGTCCAGGCGCCGCTGCAGGTCGGCGAGCAGCCCTTCGGTCTGCTGGCGCGCGCTGGCCGCCTGCTCCTGGTCGCGGCGCAGGTTGGACCGCTCGGATTCGAGCGCCGAGTTGATGCGCTGGTCGATGGAGTTCTCGCGCTGGCGCAGTCGCTGGTTCTCTTCACGCTGCGACTTGTTGTCCGAGAGCGCGGTCTGAAGCTCGGTGCGCAACTGCTTCACTTGGGCAACGAGCGTCGCCACGGTGTCGCGCGGGGTGTCGCCTTCGATGCCCAGCGCCTTCATTTCCTCGGGCGTGAGCTGGGCGCCGTTGTCCGCCGCGGGTGGCGCCGTGCCGCCTCCACCCGAGAACAGCCGGATACCGACGAACAGCACCAGGATGGCGACAGGGATCATCAGCCACTTGAGCAGGCCGTTACTGCGCATGGCGGGCCTCCTTGGCGTTCTCGTCGCCGTCCGGCTGCGGCAGATGCACGGCAGGGTCGAAGCGGTGAATCGCCGGCAGCAGCGACTGCGCGAGGCCGCGGCCGCCCGTGACCAGGTAGAGGACGGTCGTGTCCTCGGGCGTGCCGCGCGGGCCCAGCGCCTCGTGCTGGAAGGTGGCGGTGAGGAAATCGCCTTGCAGCACGCGCGGGTCGAGCGCGACCCAGTCGGCGCCGGTGTTGGTGAGGCGCACGGCAGTCACCCATTGGTCTTCCAGGCGCCACGACGCGAGCACGGCCGCGCGCACCGGCAGCGTTGGCATCAGTGTGTCCAGGTCGAGGTCGCGGGGCAGGTTGACCCGCATGACGCCCGGAAGCGGCTCGACGGTGCGCAGCGGTGCGTAGAGGTTCTGCGCGGCGAAGCGCGTCAGCACGACAGGGACCGGAGTTTCGCGCCGCGCGGTCCGCGCACCTGCCTGGCCCTGGGCGCGTGCCGGGGCCTCGGCACTGTCGGCCTGCTCGCCATAGCGTCCCGGTGCGCTGTCACCCTCGACGATGCGCACCGGCTCCAGCTCGGCTTCCCCGTCCTTGGGCGGTTCGGCTGCGATGTCCAGCAGGATCAGCGCGCCCGTGTCGGCGTCCTGCAGTTGCAACCGCGTGGGCTCGATCGGCTCGCTGGCGCGCAGGTACACCGCGCCACCCGCACTCTGCACGCGCAGGCGTTCGCCCACGCCCGCGGGCACGCCCACGCGCACGTTCCGGTCGATGAACACGATGCGTTCCTGACCGACCTTCAGCGGCACTGCCAGTGGCATGCGTTCCCAACGCAGGATCTCCACCGCCTGGGCGACGGGTGCCGCGGCCACGGCCAGTAGCCCCAGCAGCGCGAGTACAGGATGCTTCATGGGGTGTTTCCTCCTTGAGGCGCTTGCGGAGACAGGCCACTCGACGCCGGGCGCGCCGGCTCCGGTGCACTGATGCGCTGGGGCGCGCCTTCGTAGCAGTCCAGCGCCAGGCCGAACGGGTTGCGGGCGGGATCGACGTCCACCCGCGTGACCTTGATCGGATAACGCACCAGGGCGCGCTTGACCTGCTCGGCGCCGTAGTACTCGTCCGCCGTGATGTCCAGCGTCACCACCCAGTCGCGATCGGACACGGTGCGCACGCGCGCCGTGGGGTCGTCGCCATAGCCGCGGCCGGGAATCTCGTAGATGCCGCGCACGCGCTG
>NZ_CAJYGK010000100.1 GCF_913773725.1 uncultured Aquabacterium sp.
GTCGTGGCTCGGCCAGCGCGCGGTTCTCCTTCAGCCGCCGCAGCACGTTCTCCACGTCCACCACGGCGTCGTCGACCAGCTCGCCGATCGCGATGGCCAGGCCACCCAGCGTCATCGTGTTGATCGACAGGTCGAACCAGCGGAACACCACCGCGGTGGTCAACAGCGACAGCGGGATGGCGGTCAGAGAGATCAGCGTCGTGCGCATGTTCAGCAGGAAGGCGAACAGCACGATGCCGACCATGATGGCGCCGTCGCGCAGGGCCTCCACCACGTTGCCGATGGAACGTTCGATGAAATCGGCCTGGCGGAACAGGAAGGCCGGCGCATCGATGCCAGCAGGGCGGCTGCGGGCCAGGTCCTCCATGGCTCGCTCCACCTCGCGCGTCAGGCGCACACTGTCGGCCGTGGGCTGCTTCTGCACGGACAGGATCACGGCGGGCCGGCCGTTGTAGCCACCGTCGCCGCGACGCACCGCCGGGGCTTCGAGCACGCGCGCCACCTGCTGCAACAGCACCGGCTGACCGTTGCGCATGGCCACCACCAGCTTGCGCAGGTGGTTGATGTCGGTGGTGCGGCCCAGCTGGCGAATCAGCCACTCACGGCCCTGCGCTTCCAGAAAGCCGCCGCTGGTGTTGCCGCCAAAGTCCTGCAGCGCCCGCTCGACCTCGTCGCGCTCCACGCCCAGCGCCTGCAGCTGCACCGGGTCGATCTCGACGCGGAACTGGCGCACCTGCCCGCCGATGGTGATGACCTGCGCCACGCCTGGCAGTGTCAGCAGGCGCGGCCGCAACACCGTGTCGGCGTAGTCACGCACCACCATCGGGCTGACCTGGGCGGGGTCGGCCGGCAGCGCCAGCAGCAGCACCTCGCCCATGATCGACGAGATGGGGCCCAGTTGAGGAACGACGCCCGGCGGCAGGTTCTCGCGCACCAGGTTCAGCCGCTCGTTGACCAGCTGGCGGTTGCGCAGGATGTCGGTGCCCCAGTCGAACTCGACATAGACCACGGACAGTCCCACACCGGATGTCGATCGCACCCGCGTGACCCCGGGCATGCCGTTCATGCTGGCCTCGATGGGGAAGGTGACGAGTTGCTCGACCTCCTCGGGCGCCATGCCACCCACCTCCGTCATCAGCGTGACGGTGGGCTTGTTGAGATCGGGGAAGACATCGATGGGCATGCGCTGCGCGCTGAAGGTGCCGTACACGACGAGCAGCAGCGCCACGCCGGCCACGAGCAGGCGCTGTCGCAGGCTGAGGTGGATCAGGAAGTCGAACATGTGCGCTCCCTCATCGCACCTGCGACAGCAGACTGGCACCCTGGACCACGACGTGCTCCCCAGCGCTCAGCCCGGTGCGCACCGCCACCTCGCTGGCGCCCAGCGGCTCGTGCTGGATGACGCGTGGCTCGAAGCGCTCGGGTTCGGCATGAACCCAGACGATGGCCCGCCCGGCACCATCGCGCGCCACGGCCGAGGCGGGCACCGCCATGCCCTGCCCCGCAGCCTGGCGGCGCACGATCACGCGCACAGGCTGCCCCACCGACAAGGGCGCGTCGCTGGCCATCACGCGGAACCGCAAGGGCATGGCCTGCCCCTGAAGCTGGCGACCCGCAGGCAGGACGGCCACAGCCACACGCCGTCCGCCCGCCTCGCCCTCGGCCGAGGCGATCTGCCCCGGCAGTGTCAGGTCATAAGCCGGCGCCTCGATGAGCAGCCGCGCCGGGTCCACCACCTCGAACAGCACGGCCTTGGGGTCGACCACCTCGCCAGCCACCACATGGACCAGACCGACCACCCCGTCGGCCGGCGATCGCAGCGGCAGCCGCCCCGTCAGGCTGGACGACACGGCCTGCAGGCGCTCGCGGAGTGCCTGGGCCTCGATGCGGGCCGCCTCGATGTCCTTCGCCGGGACCGAGCCCTCCAGCTGGGTCAGACGGGCGGCACGGCGCTCGGCCAGCGTGACCTGCGCCGAGAGCTCGGCTCGGGTGGCCAGACGGTCCCCACGCTCCAGCGCCGTCGGGGCGGGGATCAGCCAGGCCAGGACCTCTCCCCGTCGCACGCGTTGTCCGACGCTGGGGAAGCCCGCGCCAGCAGGTTCGACGGTGCCTGCCTGCACGGCCTGCACCCGCCCGCCAGCGGCAGGGTCGATGGCCACCAGGCCATTCAGGGTCACGGTGGCAGCCAGCGGACCCGACGCGACCACGCGGGTACGCAGCGCCCACTGACGCTGGGCCGACTTGGGCACGAACACCGCGCCATCGGCCTGCCGGCGGGCCGGTTCACGGGCAGCCTGGCCGGCAGCCGATGCGCCCTGACTCACGGGCACCGCGGTCGGTGCCGGATGCGCATGGTCATCACCACCATGGGCGCGTGCCGCGGGGGATGCCAGCGCCCCGGCCAGGGCCGCGACGAAGATCATCTTGAAGCATGGAATCATGGTCGCTCCTCAGGCAGCATGGGCACGGTCGGCATCACGGCGTCGCCTCATGGCCCCCAGCCCCAAGGCGCCGAGCGCCCCGACGACGCTGCCGGCCACCACCCAAGTCCAGGCAGGAAGGTGGTCGTGCAGCGTGTCGTGGTCGATCTCTTCCGGCCGAGGGTCAGGTACATCGAGCTCGGCACTGAGCAGGTCTTCCACGTCACCGGCCTGCACAGACACGGTCAGCGGGTGGTGGCCGGGCGCGGGAGCGGCGGCCAGCGCCAGTGCGTACACGCCGGGTTCCACCTCAGGCGCTGCAGCGGTCGCCCCCAGCCCTTCGACTTCGACACGCGCCCCGGTCAGCGGCGCATTGGACGCAGCCTGATCCACGTAGATCAGCAGACGCGAGGGCTCGAGCACCGCCACGAGCTCGACCTCGTCGGTGCGCGTGGCGGCGCGGGGCAGCACACCAGGTGGCTGAAGGGCCTCGGCATGGGCTTCGTCACCGTGGTCTTCGCCGCCGTGGGCGCGAGCCGGTGTCACCCCCATCCCGGACAGCCCCATCCACAGCAGGGCCAGCAAAACGCCAGTGCGGCGCCACAAGCCCGAACGCGTCCGGGCAGAAAGGGTCATCATCATGGTCATGGCAGCCTCCCCAAGGCTTGCTGAAGTTGGTCTTGCGCGGCATCCAGGGCGCGGCGCTGCCGGCGCAGGTCACGGTCGGCATCGAAAGCGATGGCCCGGGCGCGCAGCAGGGTGGCCAGGTCCAATTCCCCCAGCGAGAAGGCCTTGTGCAGCAGGCGCTCGCTGTCGGCCGTCATCTCGGCCCGTTCCCGGGCCAGCTGCCAGCGCTGCGCCGCGGTCTGCACCGCTTCTCGGGCTTCTGCCCACTCGGCCTGCAGCCGGCTCGCCACCAGGGCCTGGCGCGCATCGGCCTCCAGCCACTCGGCACGCGCCTCGGCACTGGCCCGCAGGGTGCGGGGCACGGTGCCCAGCGGCACGCTCACGCGCACCCCCACGGTGTTGTCAAAGGACTCGGTCGCATTCTTGCGTTCGCGCACCACCCGCACACCCACCTCGGGCGCCTCCCGGGCTGCGGTCGCCGCCACATCGATGCGGGCTTGGGCGGCCTCCGCGGCCAGCCGGGCGGCCACCAGCGCGGGGTGCTGTTGCAACGACCCGGCCACCGGATCGGCTTCCAGCTCGCCGGCCGTTGCCACCGCTTGGGGCACCTCGGCGTCTCGCAACAGGGGCGGCGCGATGCCTGTGAGAGCCTGCCAGCGCCCCCGCGCTGCACGCAGCACCTGCTGGGCACCGGCCAACTCGCCGCGCGCTGCCAGCCATTCGGCCGAGGCAGCCTGTGCATCGACCCGGGCCAGCTCGCCCGCGCGGTGGCGTCGCGCCACATCCTCGTGCAACGCACGGGCGCTGTCCACGCGGCCTTGCCACAGTGCGACCTGCTCCTCGGCATCGACCGCAGCCCACCACGCCTCGCGCACAGCCTGTGCCACCGCCAGCTTCTGTGCCGCCGCTTCGGCAGCCAGCTGAGCCCGACTGCGCTGATTCAGCGTGCGCCCGGCGTCGCGTTGGCCAGGCCACCACAGCGGCACGCTCAGCTCGGCCTCCCACTCCTGACGCGGTGCATTGCGGCCAGGCTGGTCACTGAGCCGGCCGACACTGGCCGTGGGCGGCGCCGCAACCCAGGCATCGGTGACGCGGGCGTCGGCATCGAGGGCATCCTGCCGCGCAGACTGCGCCCGCGCCCAGGGGCTGCGCTGCCATGCGGCTTCCACCGCCTGGCGCAAAGTCGTGCCGGCCTGCCCGGTCATGGCAACCGGAGCGAGTGGCCTCTCCTGCGCAATGGGGGGTGTGACCTGGGCCAGCGCACCAGCGCACACCAGGGCCCACCACGCAGACAGCGCAGCGCCCCCCGACAGACGGGGCCAACGCCCCCCTGTCTTGATGACAATGGGATTCATGAGCTTCCTTGAAAGCGGATCGAACGCGAGGCATCAAGGAAGCGGCAGCGTGCGGGTGCACCCTCCCGGCGCCCTCACGGGCGGACGGGCCGGTGCAGCCGGACCTCAAGGGCACGGACGGCGCGCGCCGCCCGATCTCGACTGCCGCTTCACGCGGCGTGGATCGGGGGACGGTGCAAGGGCTCGGTCAACGCCGAGCGGAAGGCCGTGCTGGCGCCCGGAACTGGCAACTCCAGCCCATCGGGAACAAGACTGCGCGTCGGGTGGGCGGGCAGCAGGGACACGAGGTGCGACCCCATGCAATGCAGGGCCCCATCGCAATCGGCTTGATCGGCGTCCTGACCGCTGCTGTCATCGCTGTGATCATCACCCTGAGCATGGTGCACGCCACCGTGCGGGCCCGGCACCTTGGCGCCGCCACCCTCCGAGGCGCCTGACCCGCGATCGGAGCGCGTGTCGCCATCATGCTGAGCATGGTGATGTGCTCCCAGCTGGTGCGACAGCGCATGGGCAAGCTGTTCGTCCGTGCCGTTCAGCCCAGGGTGGGTGTGGTGCTCGTCCTACATGCCCGCGTCAGGCAGCACACCGCAAGCCGGCGTGGCCAGGGCCAGCATCGACTGCAGGGGCAGCAGGCAGATCAGGAAGATCGCAAGAAAGCGACGCACGGGGCTTGTCATGAAGGGGCGACAGGGTTGATTGTAGAACCGTGTCGGGGCATTTGGTTCCCTGATGCCGTTGGTCCTGTTTCCGCACCACGTCCCCGCATGTCTGCTCATCCCCCCTCCGCTGCAGCGCTCGACCTCGACGCCCTGCTCGCCGCCTGGCCGGCCGGCCCGGGCGCGCTGCTGCAGGTGCTGCGTGCCGTGCAGGCCCGCCTTCACCATGTGCCCGACACCGTGGTCGACGCGCTGGCCCGCCGCTGGGGTCTGGGCCATGCAGCCATCCGCAGCGTGGTGGGCTTCTATCACTTCCTCAGCAGCACGCCGCGGGGCCGCTACACGGTCTACCTGAGCGACAGCCCCACCGACCGGATGGCGGGCAGCGAGGCCCTGCTCGCGCGTCTGTGCGCCCGGCTCGGCGTACAACCCGAGCAGACCCGCGCCGATGGCCTGGTCTCGGTGCACCGCACGTCGTGCACCGGCCTGTGCGACCAGAGGCCGGCCGGCCTGGTCAACGAACGCCCGCTGGTGCGCCTCACGCCGCGCCGCATCGACGAGATCGCCGACCTGATCCGCACGGCCACCCCGCTGGACGCCTGGCCTGACGATTTCTTCGCGGTCAGCAACCCCGTGTGGCGCCATCAGCAGACGCTGAGCCACCCCATTTCGCCCGGCGCCGCGCTGCAGCGCCTGCTGGCGTCCAGCCTGGAGCAGGGCCGCCGCGACCTGATCGCCACCCTGCGCGAGGCCGGCCTGCGCGGCCGGGGGGGCGCAGGCTTTGCGACCTGGCAGAAGTGGCTGGCGTGCCAGCAGGCGCCCGGCCCCCGGGCCATCACCTGCAACGCCGACGAAGGCGAGCCCGGCACCTTCAAGGACCGCCTGCTGCTGATGGATTGGGCCCACGAGGTGGTGGAGGGCATGACGCTGGCCGCCCTCACCGTCGGGGCGACCCAGGGCTTCGTCTACCTGCGTGGCGAGTACGCCTTCATCGCCCCCCACCTGCAACACGTGCTGAACGAACGCCGCCGCGCCGGCTGGCTGGGGCCGGACATCGCGGGCAGCGGCCACGGCTTCGACATCGCCCTGCATCTGGGGGCAGGCGCCTATGTGTGCGGCGAGGAAACCGCGCTGATCGAATCGGTCGAAGGCAAGCGCGGCATCCCCCGCACCCGCCCGCCTTTCCCCGTCGACCGCGGCTACCTCGGGCTGCCCACGGTCAACAACAACGTGGAGACCTTTGTGCAGGTCGCCCAGATCGCCATGCATGGCGCCGCCTGGTTCCGCGCCCAGGGCACGCTGCAGTCCCCAGGGACACGGCTGCTGAGCGTGGCCGGCGACGTCAGCCGCCCGGGCCTCTACGAGGTGCCGTGGGGCATCACGGTGGCCGACGTGCTGGCCGAATGCGGTGCGGACGACGTGCAGGCCGTGCTCGTGGGTGGCCCGTCCGGCACGCTGATCGACGCCAGCCAGTTGCACCGTCAGATCAGCTTCGAAGACCTGCCCACAGGCGGCGCCTTCACGGTGTTCGACAGCCGGCGAGACCTGCTCGACATCGCCCGCCAGTACACGCACTTCTTCGCGCACGAGTCCTGCGGCTTCTGCACGCCATGCCGGGTGGGCTGCGTGCAACTGGCCGACACCGCCGACCGGCTGGTTCAAGGCCACGCCGGACCGCGCGATGTGGCCCGCCTGCAGGAGACCGGCAGGTTGATGCAGCGCCTGAGCCACTGTGGCCTGGGCCAGACCGCCGCTCACCCCTTGCTGGACGTGATCGCGCACTTCCCCGACCAGGTGCAGCGCCGGCTCGTGCCGGATGCCGACGCCTTCGACCTGGCGGCGGCCACGGTGCGCCTGCCCGTCACACTGCGCTGACACGGCCCCGACATCCCCATGCCCACCTCCACGTCCCCGTCATCCGGTTTCGCGCCCCAGGCCGACGCCCCACCCGCTGGTCCGGTCTTCGAGCTGGATGGCCGCCCCATCCCCTTCACACCCGGACAGACGGTGATGCAGGCTGCCTCCGCGGCCGGGGTGTACGTGCCCCACCTCTGTCACCATGCCGATTTCGAGCCGATCGGCAGCTGCAAGGTCTGCAGCCTGCAGCTCGACACCCCGGCTGGTCCGCGCCACGTCACCGCCTGCACGCTGCCCGCACGCACGGGCCTCGTCCTGCACAACCACACGCCCGAGGTGCAGCACGACCGCCAGCGCCTCGTGCAGATGCTGTTCGTCGAAGGACAGCACCACTGCCCTTTCTGCGAGAAGAGCGGTGCCTGCCACCTGCAGGCCGTGGCCTACCACGTCGGCATGGTCGACACGCACTTCGTGCACGCCACCATGCCGCACTCGGTGGACGCCTCGCACCCCGACGTGTGGCTCGACCGCAGCCGCTGCATCCTGTGCGAGCTGTGTGTGCGCGCCAGCCGCGACGTCGACGGCAAGAACGCGTTTGCCATCGGCGGCCGCGGGGCCCGGACCACGCTGCTCGTCAACAGCGCCAGCGGCCTGCTCAAGGACAGCACGGTGGCCGTCACCGACCGCGCGCTGTCGATCTGCCCCGTGGGCGCGCTGATGCCCAAACGCCAGGGCTTTGCCGTGCCCATCGGCGCACGCCCCTACGACCACGCCGACATCGCCGAACGGCCGGCCGACACCTGAGGCGACCATGTCACAGCCCCTCGCCCCGCGCCCGCTGCGCATCGCCACCTGCTCGCTGGCCGGCTGCTTCGGTTGCCACATGTCGCTGCTCGACATCGACGAGACCCTGGCCGATCTGGTCGACCTCGTCACCTTCGACCGCAGCCCGTTCACCGACATCAAGACGTTGTCAGAAGAGGGCATCGACATCGGCCTGATCGAAGGCGGCCTGTGCAACCACGAGAACGTGGAAGTGCTGCGCGCCTTCCGCGCCCGCTGCCGCGTGCTGGTCGCCGTGGGCGCGTGTGCCATGTACGGCGGCGTGCCGGCCCTGCGCAACGGCATCCCGGTGGCCGAGCTGATGCAGACCGCCTACCTGGCCGAGGGGCTGCACGATCCGCAACTGCCCCGCGACCCCGAGTTGCCCCCGCTGCTCGACAAGGTGCTGCCCGTGCACGAGGTCGTGCCTGTGGACCTGACCCTGCCCGGCTGCCCGCCTCCGGCCGACGCCTTTCGCGCCCTGGTGCTGGCCGAACTCGCCCGACGCACGCCCGACATCGCGACCGAGCTGCCGCTGCACGCCCGCCGCTTCGACTGACCCACCATGCCCCACCCGCTTGAAACCGCCTCTCAGCCCGACGGCCTGCGCCGCGTGGTGATCGACCCGGTCAGCCGCGTCGAGGGCCATGGCAAGGTCACCCTGCTGCTCGACGAACACCGCCGCGTGCAGCAGGCGCGCCTGCACATCGTCGAGTTCCGCGGCTTCGAACGCTTCATCCAGGGCCGCCCATACTGGGAGGTGCCCACGCTCGTGCAGCGCCTGTGCGGCATCTGCCCCGTCAGCCACCTGCTGGCCGCCAGCAAGGCCTGCGATGCCTTCGTGATCGGGCACGCGCGCATCACGCCCACCGCCGAGAAGCTGCGGCGCCTGCTGCATGCCGCACAGGTGCTGCAATCGAACGCGCTGCACTTCTTGCACCTCGCCTCGCCCGACCTGCTGTTCGGCTTCGACGACGCCGTGCCCCACCGCAACGTGATGGGCGTGCTGCAGGACCACCGCGAGCTGGGCCTGCAGGGCATCCGCCTGCGCAAGTATGGCCAGGAGGTCATCCGGCTGCTGACGGGCAAGCGCATCCACGGCACGGGCTCGGTGCCCGGCGGCTTCAACAAGCCCCTGTCGGCCGCTGACCGCGACCTGATGCGCGCCGACATCGGCCAGGTGATCGACTGGTGCGCGCAGACCGTCGACCTGGCGCGCGACCTCTTCGTGCAGCAACTGCCCGAGCACGGCACCTTCGCCGACTTCCCGTCGATGTTCATGTCGCTCGTGCGTGCGGACGGCGCGGCCGACCTGTACGACGGCGCCCTGCGTGTGACCGACGCGGCAGGCAACCTGGTGGTCGACCAGGTTGACGTGCGCGGCTACGACGCCCTGATCGGCGAGGCCGTCAAGCCGTGGACGTACATGAAGTTCCCCTTCCTGCGCGCACACGGCCCGGACACGGGCTGGTATCGCGTGGGCCCGCTGGCCCGCATCAACAACGCCACCTTTCTCGACACCCCACGGGCCGAAGCGGCCAGGCAGGCCTTCAAAGCCTGGGGCGGCGGGCGGCCGGTCACGGCCTCGCTGGCCCAGCACTGGGCCCGCATGATCGACACGCTGCACTGCGCCGAAGCCATCGCCCACCTGCTGGATGACCCGGCGCTGCTCGGCACCGACCTCATGGCCACCGGCACGCCGCTGCACGAAGGCGTGGGCGTGATCGAGGCGCCCCGCGGCACGCTGATCCACCACTACCGCATCGGCGAAGACGACCTCATCACCCACGCCAACCTGATCGTCTCCACCACGCACAACAACACCGCGATGAACGAGGCCGTGCGCCAGGTGGCCGCGCAGTGTTTCGATGGGCGCGAGCTCACCGAAGGCCTGCTCAACCGCATCGAGGTGGCCATCCGCGCCTACGATCCCTGCCTGTCGTGCGCCACCCACGCGCTGGGCAAGATGCCGATGCGGCTGGAACTGCGCGATGCCGACGGCGCCCTGCAGGACGTGCTGCTCAAGCACGAGGACGGCAACCTGGAACGACCGGAGCTCGCCGAATGAGCCTGTGGGATCAGCCTCCCGATCGCGCGCCCCTGCTCGTCATTGCCATCGGCAACCCCGCGCGGGGCGACGACGGCATCGGCCCTGCGCTGGCCGATCGGCTGCAGGCGTGGCTCGCTTCACAGCCATCCACGCTGTCCGATCAGATCGAGGTGCTCACCGCCATGCAACTCTCGGCAGAAGATGTGCTGGACCTGACCGACCGCACGCACGTGCTGGTGATCGACGCCCAAGCCACCCCGTCCCCGCATCCCGCATGGACCGCCGTGACGGCCGCCCCCGAAGGCCCGGCCTGGACCAGCCACCACCTCACACCGGCGCACCTGCTGAGCCTGTACACCCGGCTGTTGCAGACCGCACCGCCGCCCTGCACCGTGCTGTCGGTGCCCGGGTCGGACTTCACGCTGGGCGCCCCCTTGTCCGAGGCCGCCCGCCTTCAGGTCGACCTCGCATGGCGCGCGCTGCAGGCCTGGCTGGCCCCGCACCTCGCTCGCCTTGCGAACGGCGCACTCAGTCCTTGAACTGCGGGGGCTGCTTGGCCATCCCGGCCATCATCGCCGCCGTCAGGTCGGTCGACATCAGCATGGCCGCGTTCCACGTGGCGATGTGGTTGAGCCCGTCGGCCACCGAGTGGTCACGGCTGTAGTTCAGCATCTCCTTCGTGCCACGGATCGACAGCGGCGACTTGGCCGCAACCTGGGCCGCCACCTCGCGCACACCGGCCTGCAGCGCCTCGTGGCTGTCGAACACGCGGTTCACCAGCCCGATCTCGCGCGCCTCGGTGGCCTCCACGCGGCGGCCCGTGTAGGCCATCTCGCGCACGATGCCCTGGTTGCCGATCAGCTTGGGCAGGCGCTGCAGCGTGCCCACGTCGGCCACCATGCCGATGTCGATTTCCTTGATCGTGAAGTAGGCATCGGCCGAGCAATAGCGCATGTCGGTGCAGCTGATCAGGTCGACTCCGCCGCCAATGCAGCCACCGTGGATCGCGGCGATCACCGGTTTGCGGCACCGCTCGATGCTGGTCAGCGTGTCCTGCAATTCGAGGATCAGCTGGCGCAGCTTCTCACGCATGCGGCCATCGCAGTCGTCCTTGATCTGGCCCTGCAGCCCCATCATCATCGACAGGTCGATGCCGGAGGTGAACAGGCGCCCCTCCCCTTCGATGATGGCCACCCGGGCCTCGGGCGTGCGGTCCACCCACTGCATGGCGCTGCGGATGTCCTGCCACATCGCCCAGTTCATCGCATTGGCCTTGTCCGGCCGATTCAACGTCACGGTGGCGATGTGGTCCGCCAGGGTGACGCGCAGGGTTTCCAGGGTCGGTGGGGTCAAGGTGTTTGTCTCGCTCATTTCGTGATCCTTACCGGGCCCCGCTCGGGGCCCGGACACTGACACCGTGCGGCCAGGTCACCGGGCATGCCGGATCGCCCTGCCGCACGCCATGCGTGCGCCTTACAGCGCTGCAGCCACTTCAGTGCCCTGCTTGATTGCGCGCTTGGCGTCCAGCTCGGCGGCCACGTCGGCCCCGCCGATCAGCGTCACCTTCACGCCCGCCGTCTGCAGGCCTTCCTGCAGCGCACGGAACGGCTCCTGGCCGGCACACAGCACCACGTTGTCCACCGGCAGCACGGTCTGCTGCCCGCCCACCGTGATGTGCAGGCCCTGGTCGTCGATCTTCTCGTAGGTGGCGCCCGCGATCATCTCCACATTGCGGTTCTTCAGCGAAGTGCGGTGGATCCAGCCCGTCGTCTTGCCCAGGCCGTCGCCCACCTTGCTCGTCTTGCGCTGCAGCAGGTACACCTGGCGCGGCGGCGTATCCAGCTTCGGCGCCTTGATGCCACCGCGCTCGGCGTAGCTCGTGTCGATGCCCCACTCGGCATAGAACTTCTCGGGCACCAGCGAGGGGCTTTCGCCTTCGTGCGTCAGGTACTCCGACACGTCGAAGCCAATGCCGCCCGCGCCGATCACGGCCACCGTCTTGCCCACCGGCTTCTTGTCACGCAGCACGTCCAGGTAGCTCAGCACCTTGGGGTGGTCCACACCCGGGATGGCCGGCGTGCGCGGCGCCACGCCCGTGGCCAACACCACCTCGTCGAAGCCGCCGTCGATCAGGTCCTGCGCCGACACGCGGGTGTTGAAGCGTGCCTTCACACCGGTCAGCGCCAGCTGCTTGCGGAAGTAGCGCAGCGTCTCGTAGAACTCTTCCTTGCCCGGGATCTGCTTGGCGATGTTGAACTGGCCGCCCACATCGGCGTCGGCCTCGAACAGCGTCACATCGTGGCCGCGGCTGGCGGCCGTGGTGGCACACGCCAGACCGGCAGGGCCGGCGCCCACCACGGCGATTCGCTTGGACTGGCTGGTGGGTTCGATGACGAGTTCGGTTTCATGACAGGCACGCGGGTTCACCAGGCACGAAGTGATCTTGCCGCTGAAGGTGTGGTCCAGGCAGGCCTGGTTGCAGCCAATGCAGGTGTTGATTTCATCGGCCTTGCCGGCTTCGGCCTTGACCACGAAGAAGGGGTCGGCCAGCAGCGGGCGGGCCATCGACACCATGTCGGCGCAACCGTCGGCCAGCACCTGCTCGCCCACTTCCGGCGTGTTGATTCGGTTGGTGGTGACCAGCGGGATGCCGACCTGGCCCTTGAGCTTCTTCGTCACCCAGGCAAAGGCGGCGCGCGGCACGCTGGTCGCAATCGTCGGGATGCGGGCCTCGTGCCAGCCGATGCCCGTGTTGATCAGCGTGGCGCCGGCCGCCTCGACGGCCTTGGCCAGCTGCACCACTTCGTCGAAGCTCGAGCCGCCATCC
Organism: uncultured Aquabacterium sp.; assembly: GCF_913773725.1. Taxonomy (GTDB): domain Bacteria; phylum Pseudomonadota; class Gammaproteobacteria; order Burkholderiales; family Burkholderiaceae_C; genus Aquabacterium. Next base: position 12,615 of record NZ_CAJYGK010000100.1, read on the forward strand.
ACCAGGTCCAGCATCGACAGGCGGTAGATCAGGATGAAGTTCGGGCCGACAGCCTCGCGCGTGCGGCGCACGATCTCCACCGGGAAACGGATGCGGTTCTCGTAGCTGCCGCCCCACGCGTCGGTGCGTTGGTTGGTGCGCGCGGCAATGAACTCGTTGATCAGGTAGCCCTCCGAGCCCATGATCTCGACACCGTCGTAGCCGGCCTGCTGGGCCAGCTGGGCGCAGCGCACGAAGTCGGCAATCGTCTGCTCGACTTCGGCCGTGGTCAGCTCGCGCGGGGGCATCGGCGAAATCGGCGCGCGGATCGGGCTCGGGCCGACCAGCTCGGGGTGGTAGGCATAGCGCCCGAAGTGCAGGATCTGCATCGCGATCTTGCCGCCGGCCGCGTGCACGGCCTCGGTCACGACGCGGTGCTGCGCGGCCTCCTCTTCGGTGGCCAGGCGGGCACCGCCGGGATAGGGCCGGCCCTGGTCATTCGGGGCGATGCCGCCCGTCACCATCAGCGCCACACCGCCCCGTGCCCGCTCGGCATAGAAAGCGGCCATCCGTTGGAAGCCGTTCTTGGCCTCTTCCAGACCCACGTGCATCGAGCCCATCAGGACACGGTTGCGCAGCGTGGTGAAGCCCAGGTCAAGCGGTTGAAGCAGGTGGGGGTAAGCGGTCATCGGGGTCTCCGGCAGGATGATCGAGGCGCAACAGTCACACACCTGTGCGGCCGGGGAAAGCCGGGAAACCGACAGGTCGACACAGAAATGCAACCAGTTGCATAGCTGGCCGGACTGTAATCGAGCTTTCCCCGACATGCAACTGATTGCATACCCGGATGCGCCCGCTACACTCGTCGCATGTCGCTCGCCCACGCCCTGATGACGTCCCTGCTGGAAAAGCCCTCTTCCGGCTACGACCTGGCCCGCCGCTTCGACAAATCCATCGGTTTCTTCTGGCACGCCACGCACCAGCAGATCTACCGCGAGCTGGCCCGGATGGAACAGGCCGGCTGGATCGCCTCCGAAGCGGCACCCGATGGCGGCAAGACGCGCAAGCGGCTGTACCAGGTGCTGCCCGCCGGCGAGGCCGAACTGCGTCGCTGGGTGCTGGAGCCCACCGCCCCCATGGACCTGCGCGACGAGCTGATGGTGCGCATGCGGGCAGACGCCGCCATCGGCCCCCTGGGCCTGGACGCCGAGCTGCGCCGCCGCATGCAGCTGCACCGCACCCGGCTCGAGGCCTACCGCGCCATCGAATCCCGCGACTTCCCCGGCGGCCGGGCCGACACCCGCGAGGCCCGCATCCACCACCTCATCCTCAAGACCGGGATCATGTACGAGGCCAGCTGGGCCAAGTGGTGCGAGGAAGCGATCAGCGTGCTGCAGGCACCGGCACCAGCGCCATCCTGCTGACCGGCATGCGCAGGTCCATCGCGGGGACGCGAAGGGCCATCGGAGAAACCGGTCCCAGCAGGGTAAAGGCGGTCTCCCTGGTCAGCGTGGTCCGGATCGGCGCATCGATCCGCGGCCGCAGGACCCAGCTCGCCTGCAAAGGCACCGACAGGGCATCGGGCCACAGGCCGCTCACCTGCACATCCAGGTCCAGCGGCACCTCCGCGCGCACCGGCACGCTGAACGACACGGGCACGCGCAGGGTCACCGGGACGGTCAGGTTCAAGGGCGGCAGCCACGACCGCAGCGGCACGGCCAGGCGCATCGGCGCCGACACCGTGACCTCCTGATCGACCCGCACGGTCGTGCTGACGGGCAACACGGTCCGCAGCGCAACCCTGGCCGACAAGGCGTCCTCGAACTGCACCGCCACCCGCTGGTCCAACCGCACCGGCACTGAGGGAGTGGCCCGCAAATGGGTCCGTACCGGCGTGCTCACCGTGGCATGGGCCTGCAGCCCTTCGGGCAGGGTCAGCGTCAAGGGCTGGTCGCGCAACACCACCCGGGCCTCGCCGCGCGACCAGAACCACCAGGCCGCTGCCGTCATCATCGCCAGCCACAGCAGCAAGACGGTCACCGCCACCAGAACCAGCTGCAACCGGCTCACCGGGCGATGCCATCCACGCGGCGGTGGGGGCGCAACACGGACTGCGGTGCCGCCGTCGAATTCCTCTGGCTGGCTCATGGCACGGACAGCCCCAGATCCGGCAAAGACCTGCCCACACTCAAGGCCTGGAACGGCAGCGTCAGATCGAGTTCAGCCAGCCCAGCGCGCACGGTCTGCTGCGGAAAGCGCAGCGTGGCCTCCACGGGACGCGTCACCGGCAGGGTGAGGATCTCCTGCACTGGCACCCGGGTTTCCACGACGGTATCGATGCGGGTTCGGATGGGCTCGGGCAGCCGGACCCGGGCAGGAGCCTGCAAGGCCACGGGCAGGCGCTCGCGCACCGGCACCACCAGCTCCACCGGCACGTCGGCCTGGATGGGCACCTGCGCCTTGATGGGCAGGGTCAACGGCACACCCAGCACGCGCGTCTGCACGCGCGTGTCGACCGCCACGGTCTGGTCCAGGTGGATCACGGTCTTGACCGGGACGTCGAGCGCGATCGGCACCACCGTATCCAGGCTCACCACCAGCGGGATTTCGTCTTCGATCGGAATCACAAGGTTCTGCTGGATCGGCACCCGCACCGGCAGCGTCTCGTCAATCCGCACCGTCACCCCCTGGGTCACCGATGCCCTGACGGCCAGCGACTCGGGCAGCAGCACGTCGGCCTGCTGTTCGCGCAAGGTCACCCGGGCGGCCAGATGGTGCCAGGCATACCAACCCGCTCCCACGGCCACCCCGGTCATCATGACGATCAGCACCGCCGAGGTCAGGATCAGCGCGCGCCACGTGACCGCCCGCCCCGGCGCCGCCCGCACGGTGTCGGACCAGGACGAGGAAGGCACAGGATCGTGGGGGGCGTCGGGCTGCACACGGGCACTATGCCACGCGCCCCGGTATCATCCGCTCGCCTTGCGCGCCCCATCCGCGCGATGTTCCCTTTTCCCCGGACGGCCTCTGTGCCGTCGAGTGCCCATGGACTTCCAGCTCACCGACCGCGAATCGGCCTTGGCCATGTTCGCCCATTTTCAGCGCCAGGCTGCCCAGAAGGGCGTGACCCTGCGTGAACCGCCGCCCGAACCCACCACCTGCTGCGGCCGCGGCTGCAACGGCTGCGTGTGGGAAGGCTTCTACACGGCCGCCAACGACTGGTGCGACGAGGCCGTGTTCGTGCTCAGCGACTGAACTCTGCGCAGGGTCGGCCCACCGCGCTGGCGTCAGCTGACCTTGAACCGGAAGGCCCCGTCCTTGGCGGCCGTGACCTTGATGCGCTGAATCGGCTGCCCCTCGGCCATGCGCGCCAGCACGCTTTCGGCCACCTCGGGCAGCAGGCTGCCATTGAGGATGTGGTCGACGGCACGCGCCCCCGTGTCCACCTCCGTGCAGCGCGCCAGCACCGACTCCACCAGCGCATCGTCGTAGCTCAGTTCGGCCTGATGGTGGGCCGCCACGCGCGCGGCAATCCGATCCAGTTTCAGCCGGATCACGTTCACCAGCACGTCGTCGCCCAACGGGTAGTACGGCACCACCTTGGTCCGCCCGATGAAGGCCGGCTTGAAGGTCTTGTACAGCACCGGCCGCAGCGCCTCGGCCAGCTCATCGGCCGCGGGCAACGCATCGCTGTCCTTCATCACCGGCCCACCCAGGTCCTCGTCCTGCCGGAAGCAGGCGTTCATGATCTGCTGCGAACCCGCGTTCGAGGTCAGGATGATGACCGTGTTGCGGAAGTCAATCTCGCGGCCTTCGGCGTCGTCCATCACCCCCTTGTCGAACACCTGGAAGAACATTTCCAGCACGTCCGGGTGCGCCTTCTCGACCTCGTCGAGCAGTACCACGCTGTAAGGCTTGCGGCGCACGGCCTCGGTCAGCACGCCGCCCTCGCCATAACCGACATAACCCGGCGGCGAGCCCTTCAGCCCGCTGACGCTGTGCGCCTCCTGGTACTCGCTCATGTTGATGGTGATGAGGTTGCGCTCACCGCCATAGAGGATGTCGGCCAGCGCCAGCGCGGTCTCCGTCTTGCCCACGCCGCTGGGGCCCACAAACAGGAACACGCCCTTGGGCTTGTTCGGGTCCTCCAGGCCGGCCCGGGCCGTGCGCACGCGCTGGGCGATGGCGGCCAGCGCATGGTCCTGCCCGATCACACGCTCCTGCAGCGTGGCCTGCAGGTTGCGCACGGTGCGGATCTCGTCCTTGACCATCTTGCCCAACGGGATGCCCGTCCACGCCGCAACAATCTCGGCCACGACGTGGCCATCGACCTGCATGGGCACCAGCGGCGCCTCACCTTGCAAGGCAGCAAGCTCAGCCTGCTTGCCGGCCAGCAACTCATGATCCGGGCTCGCGAAGGTGACCGCGCCCTTCTTCTGCGCCTTCGTCGACTTGCCCGAAGCGGCGGGTTCTGCCGCCGCACCCGGCTCCGAGCCCACCACATCCGCCGACGAGAGGCCGCCCGCTTGTTGCTCCAGCCGGGATCGCAAGGCCTGGATGTCGCTCACCAGCTGCTGCTCGTGCGTCCAGCGAGCCTCGTCGGCCTGCAGCTGCTGCACGACCTCGTCACGCAGCACCTTCAATGCATCCAGCCGGTCACCATGGCGGGCCCCGGCTGCCGCCTCCCGCTGCAGTGCCGCGGCCTCGGCATCCAGCCGCTCGAGGTGCTTGCGGGCCTCCTCGATGCGCGCTGGCGTGGCGCTCTGGCCCAACGCCACCTTCGCACAGGCCGTGTCCAGCACGCTGACCGCCTTGTCCGGCAACTGGCGTCCGCTGATGTAGCGAGCCGACAGGCGCACGGCCTCGCGGATGGCGTCGTCCAGCAGCCGCACCCCAAAGTGCTTCTCCATCAGCGGCGCCATGCCACGCAGCATCGCGCAGGCCAGCTCCTCGCTCGGCTCCTCGACCTTGATGACCTGGAAGCGCCGCGCCAGCGCCGCATCCTTCTCGAAGTACTTCTTGTACTCACCCCAGGTCGTGGCGGCGATCGTGCGCAACTCGCCGCGCGCCAGCGCCGGCTTCAGCAGATTGGCCGCGTCGTTCTGTCCGGCCTGCCCGCCGGCGCCGATCATGGTGTGCGCCTCGTCGATGAAGAGGATGATGGGATGCGGGCTCTGCTTGACCTCGTCGATCACACTTTTGAGGCGGTTCTCGAACTCACCCTTGACCGACGCGCCCGCCTGCAACAGACCCATGTCGAGCACGTGAATGGCCACCCCCTGCAGTGGCGGCGGCACGTCCCCCTGTGCCACCCGCAACGCCAGGCCCTCGACCACGGCGGTCTTGCCCACGCCCGCCTCGCCGGTCAGGATGGGGTTGTTCTGACGCCGTCGCATGAGGATGTCGATGGCCTGACGGATCTCGGCATCGCGCCCGATCACCGGATCCACCTTGCCTTCCCGGGCACGCTCGGTCAGGTTGGTGGTGAACTGATCAAGCGCCGGCGTCTTGCGCGCCAGCGGATCGGCGTCCGGATGGGCGTCGTCCGCTGCCCCGCCCGTCCGGGCAGAGGGGCTTGCCGGCGGCGCCTCGACGGAACCACGCGTGACCTCGCTCAGGCGGTGCTTCAACTCGTCCAGCGGAAACCGCGCAAACAGCGGCGAGGTCCGCAGCGCCAGCTGGCTCAAGGTCGGCTCGGTGAGCAGGGCCAGCAGGATATGGGCGCTACGGATGCGTGCCGCATGGGACTCGAGCGAGGCAATCAACCAGGCGTGCTCGAGCAGCCCGGGAAGATGGGCCGAAAACACGGGCGTGCGGCTGTTGCCCGACTTGAAGCGCGCCAGCTCGGTCTCCAGGTCGCGCTGCAACGCCGACAGGGCCACGCCGGCACGCTGCGCCATGACCGCCAGATCGCTCTGGGGCGCCTCCAGCAGGGCTAGCATCAGGTGCTCGATGTCGACTTCATAGTGCCCACGGGCCATGCACAGGCTCGCTGCGCGCTCGGCGGCCTGACGGCACGTCTCGTTGAGCTTGCCGATCAAGGTCTTCAGGTTCTGACTCATCGTTCTTCACTCCCCTTCTTGTCTCTTTCAATCAAGCCAGCGCCACGGTCACACGCCGTGGGCCGCCAGCTCGTACCGCACGTCCGCGCGGTCTTGCGTGGCCGGTCGGCTGGACAGGAAACTGTCCCACCCCAGCCGCCCCGCCGACGCAGCCCGGTCGCTGTCCAGCGCCATGCCTTGCACGGCCTCGCGTGCCAGGCACAGCTGGACCTCGCATTCAAGGTGCACCCCGGCCAGCAGGTGAACCCAGCTCTGCAAGGCCTGTGCACCAGGCCGACCGGGCAGGAACTGTTCGTAGCGTCGTCGGGACAGGGGCCCGACCACGAGCCGCATGCGCAGATCGCGCTGCCAGACCGTTTCACCCAAAGCGGCCGAGCGACCGAGTTGCATGGGCGCGCCCGCCACCCCGAGCCCGGCCCGGGCGTCCACCGGCCGGGCATAGCGTCGACCCACGAACTGCTCGACCTTGACCGGAACCCGCAGGTAGCCCGACAAGGTGGCCTGCAGCTGCACCGCTGACAAGCCCCCTCGCTGCAAGGTGCCGGCCTGACAGGCCAGGGCCTCGTCGCGCAGCCCCCCCGCGCGCCCTCGCAGGCTGTCGAATCCCAGGCCGGCCAGCGCAAGCACCTCGCCCACGAACCGCGTCTGCGGCTGCTGCTCGTAGCGCATCGCCAGGCGATGCTTGGTCCAGGCTTCGTAAAACAGCGCCACCGCCCGATGGCTGAACACATCCATGAAGGCGCGTGCCGCGTGGTCCTTGTGCTGCGCCTCGCGTGCGCCCAACACCTCGGTGTAATAGAGCGGCAACGCCCCTGCCACGCCCAGCAGGCCCATGAAGGCGGGTGTGATCTCGATGCGCTCCACGTCCTGCGCCCGCCAGCTGCGTTGCGCAGCCAGCGTCTCGTCCAGCGCCTGCGCCAGCAGCCCGCCCGCCACAGGATCAGACCCGCCTGGCATGTCGTGCGCTTCGGCGAGCGACGTCCTGGCTCGCACCACGAGCGACTCGACCTCGCTGGTGGGAAAGGAGAGCGACACCGAGTTGCGGAAGTGGAGCTTGCTCACGCCGCGCGCATTCGCATCGGCCGGAGCCAGCCAGCGATCCAGCAGCCTCACCAGCTGAAAGAAGCTGAACGACTGTGGCTGCGTCAGCAGCGCGTCAATCAGAGCAGCGCGATGTCGCCGTTGCGCGGGCTGCATGCGTACAACACCTCCGAGGACCGTGCCGAGCGCACCGTGAGCCGGCTGAAACTGTTGACGCTCACGTACAGCGCCAGAAAACGCTCCAGCACGGCCACGAACAGGCCCAGCCCCGAGCCGACAAAACTGGCTTCATCGACAGTCAACGTCACCTCGACCCCTCGGACGAAGGTCGCGAACGGCTCTCCGGGCAACCACGCCGTGGCGGGTTGGAACGAGACGGTCTCGATGCCGTCGATCTGCCGACGGTTGACCGGGCTGCGCGGCAGATCGTAAAGACGCAGCATCTCCTTGAGCGCGTCCACCCCACCGCCCGACAGGGAGAGGTGATTCAGCGACAGATGAGAGATCAGGCGCCACAGCGCCCCCTTGTTCCGCGTGAAGCGATGGGTCGCGGTCGGCTTGCGCAACAGCCTGATCTCCTTGACCGCGCCGCCCCCCTCCATGAAGAGGTCTCCGCCCGGTGCACCCGGACTGAGCAGAGATGGCAGGTCCCGGTTGGTGGCCGTCACCTCGAGCGACAGCGTGTCGACCGCCGGCCTCGCCAACGCCATGTCCGGGTCGACCAGCGAGATCTCGCACTCGTAGCCCGGACTGGTTCGTGCCACGTCCTCGTCACGGTGCAGCTGCCAGTACGCCAGGGTCCGGCCCCGCGCATCGCCGCGTCCATCTTCGTCCTGATCGTCGAAGACATCGTCATGGCGAATCGAGAAGAAGGGACGCACCTCGTCCACCGCCTGACCGCTGCCCGTCTGCCGCACACGATGGACGCGGTCCAGAGAATAAAGCTCGTAGCCGAAGGCCTTGCGCGCATCGACCACGACGGGATAGCCCGTCGACTGGTGTGTGATCCGGATCGGGTCAGCGGCCTGGCGGAACAGGTTCACCACCGGGGTGGCCCCCAGCACCACCTGATCGGCCGTCGTCGCCTCCAGCAAGCGGGACAGGTCGGCATCGGCACGAATGCCGCCGAGCAGAATGTGCAAGGTCAGCGGGGTGCCGTCCGCCTGCGCCACAGCCTCGTCGGGCAACTGCGGCCCAGCGGCCGGCAGGCGCACGAAGTTGAACTTCTCTGGAAAGGCGAAGTACTCGGTCAGCAACCTGTAGGCGCGGTGGCCACGGTCATCCCAGTCGAGCAAGGCCTCGGCATCGTCGAAACCCTCCAGCAGCGGACGCAGACGCTCGCCAGTGATCGTGTCCGCCAGCGTGCGCCAGGGCTGATGCGCGCCGCGCTGCACCGCCACGCCGATTGCGCGGTCGCAGAAGGCTTCGCGCAGGGCGCTCACATGCGAGGCCTCGCCATCCAGGTGAATCGACAGTGGCCGTGACAGCACCTGCCGCCAGCTCATCTGCGGCGAGAGCTTCTCGAACACGATGGACAACACCGAGGTGACCCCGGACGGCAGAGCCGAGCCTTCCGGAGCGCCGATGGCATGGCGGAACTGCACCGACTGCACCTTCAGAGGCAGCAGCGTCACCTCACGGGTCGTCCGGAACCGGCACGTGACGCCCTTGACGGGGCGACTGTGCAGCAGCGTCCCACGTTCCAGGGTCGCGGGCTGGGTCATCTGCCCGGCCTGAGCACCCAGGTCCATGCGAGCGATCGCGCAGGACGGGAAGGGCCGCAAGTAGTGCGGGTAAAGCACCTCCAGCAGCGACTCGGTGAACAAGGGGAAGTCGTCATCCAGACGCTTGTGTACGCGGGATGCCAGCAGCGCAAAAGACTGGATGAGGCGCTCGACGTGCGGATCATCTCCCGCGTCACCGGACAGTTGCAGGCGTCCGGCGATCTTCGGGTACTGGCGGGCGAAATCGGCAGACCGCGTCCGCAGGAACGCCAGCTCGCGCTCGTAATGGGGCAGAAGGTCTTCCATGGTTCGGATGCGATCGCGAAATCAGGAAAAGGCAAATCGGGCCTGGGTGACGCGGTAGCTGGAAGACGCCGGCTGCAAGACCGCATCAAAGCTCACCATCTCCCGGGCCGGACGCACCACCAGCACCGCGCGGATGGTGAAAGCGAGCGCGCTCATGGACAGCTGGTCGTCGTGGAACGACACACTCACGTTCTGCAGGCGGGGTTCGTGGGTCTCGATCGCGTGTGACAAGGAGCGCGCGACGTGGCGGCGGTCTTCGGAACTGGTGAGCACACGGCCCACAAAGTCGCGCACGCCGAAGCACAGGACAGACCGGGAGACATGGGGTCCGAGGGCGTCGTCATCGAAGTTCAACGCAGCCCGGGTGTTGAGCAGGCTTTCCAGATCACGCGCCACGGCGTCCCGCATCTGCTCGACGGTGCAGGTCTGCAGCAGCCCCTCGGGCACATTGCCTGGCACATCCAGCAGACGATCAAACAGACTGCGGCGGATACGGGCCGGAGCGGCCATGTCACAACCTCACGAAAAGAATGGGGCACGAGGCCCCATTCGGTCACCACGACTACGAAGTGGTCGATCAGTTCGGTGCTTCGAACACGGCCTTGTTGGTGGCCAGGCTCCAGGCTGCCACCTGCCCCGGCTTGGACTTGCCGTCCATGGTCTGCTGGGTGTACGTCCACTCCACAGCCGAGTACTTCATGCCGAAGGTCTCGGTGGGCAGGCCTTCCTTGTCGACCGTGGGCACGACCTGCGACACGATGACCTTCTTGAGGCGGATCTTCAGGTAAAGCACCCGATCGTCCGTGCCGTTGGCACGCATGAAGTGGATTTCCACATCGTCGTACAGCGTGCCGGCCGAGCAGGCCTCCCACAGCTGAGGGCTCACCAGGTCCAGGTCCTTGGTGAAGATCATCTCGGCGTGCTCGCAACGCTCGGCCGTGTGCCCGCCTGCGGTCGATGCCGTGGCGGACTTCGGCTGGCGGATCTGGTGTGCCCAGCTGGTGCATTCGAACCACGGCGCCGTGTGCGTCACACCCTTGCCGCTGTCGCGCGACTCGCCCTTGATCTCCTTGCCGTTCAGCGGACGGCCGAACTTGATGTAAATGTCCTTCATTTAGGCTCCTTGCTTGACTTCTAGGTTGATGAGGGGGCCTCCCGACACCCCTCCGGCTCATCGCCGCATCGTCACTGACTGCCGCTGGGCATTTCAGCGACGAGACGCAGCGAAACCGACAGTTCGTCGAGCTGGTAGTGCGGACGAACGAACGCGACGGCGCGGAAAACACCCGGGCGACCCGGTACTTCTTCCACTTCCACGCTCGCTTCACGAAGCGGCTTCTGCGCACGCAGCTCCTGGGACGCATCCTGCGCGTCCACCACGTACTGCATCAGCCAGTTGTGCAGGTAGCGCTCCACCTCCAGCGTGTTGGCGAAGCTGCCAACCTTGTCGCGCATCATCGACTTCATGTAGTGCGCAATGCGGCAGACCGCAAACATGTACTGGAGCTGAGCCGACAGCGCGGCGTTGGCGTTCGCCGCGTCGCTGTCGTACTTCTTGGGCTTCTGCACCGACTGTGCGCCGAAGAAGGCGGCATAGTCGGTGTTCTTGCAATGCACGAGCGGGATGAAGCCCAGGTCGCTCAATTCCTTCTCGCGGCGGTCGGTGATGGCCACCTCGGTGGGGCACTTGAGCGCCAGCTCACCCTCGTCGGTCTTGAAGGTGTGCGTCGGCAGGTCTTCGACCAGCCCGCCACCTTCCACACCGCGAATGGCCGCACACCAGCCGAAGTGTTCGAACGCGGAGGTCAGTCGGGCGGCCAGTGCGTAGGCCGTGTTCACCCACAGGTACTTGCCATGGTCCGAGCCATCGACCTCTTCAACAAAGTTGAACCCTTCGGTGGTCATGCCCTCCTTCGGATCGAACGGGAGCCGACCGAGGAAGCGCGGGACCGTCAGGCCGACATAGCGGGCGTCCTCCGACTCGCGGAACGACTTCCACTTCGCGTAGTCGACCGTGTCGAAGACCTTGGACAGATCGCGGGGCTTGCCGAGGTCGGTGAAGGCCTCGAGACCAAAGAGCTCGCTGGACGCTGCGGAGATGAAGGGCGCATGGGCGGCGGCCGCCACATGGGACATCTGCTCCACAAAGTACATGTCTTCGGCACCGCGACCGATTTCGAAGTCGCCGATCAGCGCGCCGAACGGGGCGCCGCCGAAGGTCCCGAACTCCTCCTCGTACACCTTCTTGAACAGGGCCGACTGGTCGAAGTCGATCGCCGTGCGGAAGTCCTTGACGATGTCCTTCTTCGTGGCGTTCATCAGCTTGATCTTGAGCCGCTCACCTGTCGACGTGTGCTTGCAGAGGTAATGCAGGCCGGTCCAGCTCGACTCGAGCTTCTGGAACTCAGGCGCATGGAGCACCTCGCTGAGCTGGGCCGAGATGAGCTGGTCGATTTCGGCGATGCGGGCATCGATGTTGGCGGCGAGGTTCTCTGACACCACCACCGTGCCGGCCAGCACTTCACGCACGAGCTCGCCGATGATGTCGCGCGCCCTGGCGTGCTCGGTGTCCGTCTTGGCGACCTTGCTGCGCGAGACGATGTCGTCGAGCAGGCTGACCGACTGCTGCAGGACCTGGCCCTGCTGATCGAGTTGTGCGCTCATCTCAGGCCCCTTCGCCTTGGTCTGCTTCCACGCCCAGTTGCTTGAGCTTCTCGGTGTTGCTCAGCACCTCGTCGAGTGCATCCTCGAGCTTCTCGTTGCCGGCCAGCTTGTTTCGAAGGTCGGACAGTTTGGTGCGGGCCTCCAGCAGCTTGCGCAGCGGCTCCACCTGCTCGACCACCGCCTCGGGCCGGAAGTCATCCATCTTCTCGAACGCCAGGTTGACGGCGAACTCGCCGCCCTCGGGGCTGAGGCGATTCTTGACGCGGAAGCTGGCGCGCGGCGCCACACCCGCCATCACGTCGTCGAAGTTGTCGAGGTCGATGCTGACGAACTTGCGGTCCTTGAGCTTGGGCTGGGGCTTGTCGGGATCGGGCTGACCGGTGAAGTCGCCCATGACGCCCACGACGAAGGGGATCTCCTTCTGCTCGGTGGCGTCACCCACTTCGACGTCGTACGTCAACTGCACGCGTGGCGGACGCACGCGCCCGAGCCGTTGTTGCACACTGTCTTTCTTCGCCATGACGGGGCTCCTTCCTGGACTGATTACTGCAAGGCACCAAAGGGGTTGCTGCGCGGGCTGCCGCCCGTAGCAGCTGGCTTCGCGGGCGCCACGGTGGCGGGCGCAGCCGGCGCGGCAGAAGGCGATGGCGGCACGGGCGCGGCGCGGACCAGCGGCGCGGCCGGTGCACGGGCCGCGGTGCGAGGGGCTCGCCCCCTGGCATTGGCTTCGGCCGCAGCGGGGGCCGGCAGAATCGGCTCGCCCAGTGCCTCACGGATGATGCGAGCGACGCTCTCAGCCTCACTTCGCGTGGAGCCGGTGACCTCGTTCGCCTTGCGAAGCTGTTCGAGCGCATCGGCGCTGACACGCAGTCCGCTCACGGCCAGAATGCTCTTGGCGGTCAGGTCATTGACGTCACGCTGGAGGACTTCCTGTGCCTCGGTGATGGCCAGCCCATACTGCCGCGCGTCGAAATGGATCTGGGCCTTGCGCAGCCATGGGGCCTTGGCCGCCGGGTCGGCCTTGATCGCCGAGTCGAGCAACTCAAGGGCCTTGTCGTGCTGCCCCTGCTGCTGCGCCTTGTCAGCCGCTGCCAGCTTTTCGTTGACCTGCTCTTGTGCTGCCGCCTTTGTGCTTGCCTCGTCGGGCTTCTGCACGGTGCTGCAGCCGACCAGGCTTGCGGCCAACAAAGATATCCCCACCGCGCAGCACATGCCGCGGCGAACGCTGTACAGCTTCACGCCATGCTCCCTGTATGAATTTCGATGTGTTGATCTGTCTGCAGCCTTCATCAGGTGGGCCGCTTGGACTGCCGGGATTAGAGCCGAATTCACCGAAAGCGCCTGCCCTCTTCCGGGGGGGATTTACAGACTCTTGCATCTCGTTGCATTTGCCGAATCCCTCGCCGGGGGGGGTAGGTCATGCACTGAGCCTGTTCCGTCTCTACACTACGGCCGGCAGTGGGCACTGGTCGCCCCGCAAGAGACAAAACAATGACGACAGGGCGTAGGCGGGCCGCCATCCGGATGGTGTGCCCGGTGATGTTGATGTTGCTGGCTGCGTGTTCGTCGGCACCTTCTCTGCCGGGGAGCGCACTGCCTTCATCGCCTTCTGCCAAGCCCCCTGACAGCGGGGTGCTCGGAACACTGGGCGACATCGGATCCAAGACCCTCGAGGCCATCGGACTCAAGAAGCCCGCCCTGCCCGAGGTGCCTGCCATGCCCGAAGCCTCCATGCCGGACTGGCCTGTCCGGTGGAAGATCTACGCCAGCGATTCGCTCAACGTGCTGCCGGACGGCACCCCACTGGCGGTGGCGGCCCGCGTCTACAAGCTGAGGAGCGCCGACGCTTTCCTGCGTGCCCCGCGTGAGGTTTTCGGGGACCCGGCCCGCGAGAAGGACGCGCTGGGCGAGGACCTGGTGGCCGTGCGAGACATCCAACTGGTCCCCGGTCAGCGACACGAGTCGCTCGACAAGGTGCCGCGCGAGGCGCGGCATGTGGGCATCGTTGCCTTGTTCAGAAATCCCGCAGACGGGCGCTGGCGGTACGCCTTTGGCACAGGCTCGGCTGCCTTGTCGGGCCTGCACCTCGGTGTTCATGCCTGCGCCATGAGTGTGCAAGTGGGCGAGCCCGTCGGGATGCCGCTGTCCGCGGCTCGGCAGACCGCCTTGCCTTGCCACTGACCCGCCAAACCAGGAAGGAATTCGTTTGATCCAGTCTCCCAAGATCCTGTGGGGTGAAGGCCTCTTCCTCAGGCCTCAGCACTTCCAGCAGCAGGACGCATATCACGAGTGGCGTCTCAACCAGATGGCGAGGGCGCTGCATCCCTATGCATGGGGCGTCCAGCATGTCAAGGTGGACTCGGATGCCCTGCAGGCGGGCCTGTTGAGGCTGCTGGAGGTCCGCGCCATCCTGCCGGATGGCGATCTGTACAACGCCCCGGCCGACGACGAGCTGCCCCCGCCCGTTGCCTTGAGTGCCCTGGGCGACGCCGACGTCGGGCTGGCGGGCGAGACCGTCTTTCACCTCGCCATGGCCCCCCTGCGCAAGCAGGGCAGCAACATGGCTGCCAGCCGAGAGGAGGCGGACACGGCCGTGCGCTACTTCCGCGAGGGCCGTCAGCTGCCTGACGTCTACACGGACGCGGTCACGGCGGAGGTCGTGGTGCTGCGCAAGTCGGCTCGCATGCTGACCGATGCGGCACCGCGAGCTCATCTCGTGAGCCTTCCGCTTCTGCGGCTTCGCAAGACTTCGACCCATGGCTTCGAGCTGGACGGTCGCTTCATGCCGCCCTGCGCGAGCATCCAGGCTTCGCCCGCCCTGTTCCTGCACCTGCGCAGGCTGCTGGACGTGTTGCAGGCCAAGGTCGATGCCCTCTACGGGATGCACCGCGAGCCGAGCAAGAACATCATCGAGTTCCGCTCGGGCGACGTCGCCTCGTTCTGGCTGCTGCACACGGCCAGCGCCGCCTTCGCGGGCCTGTCGCATCTGGCAAGGCATCCGGGGCTCCATCCCGAGCGGCTGTTCGAGCGCTTGCTGGAGCTTGCCGGTGCACTGATGACCTTCTCCAAGAACTACACCCTGGCAGACCTGCCGACCTACGATCACCTCAATCCGGGCCCGGCGTTCAACCGTCTGGACCAGATCGTGCGGGATCTGCTGGAGACCGTGATCTCGACCCGGTACTTTGCGATTGCCCTGCGCGAAGACGTGCCCTCCTTCCATCAGGGCCGGCTCGATGCGGAACAGATCAACCCACAGACACAGCTGTACCTGGGGGTGGCTGCCGCCATGCCGCCGGCCGAGCTGGTGGACGTGGTGCCAGCGCGGTTCAAGGTCGGTGCACCGGACGACGTGGAGAAGCTTGTGCTCTCTGCCATGCCCGGCGTGCGACTGGTGCACGCTCCGCAGGTGCCTGCCGCCGTCCCGGTCCGACCGGGAAGCTACTACTTCACCCTGGAGCCGCGCGGCATGCTGTACGAACGCATGATGCAGGCACAGGCCATCACCATCTATGTGCCCGCCGGCATCCAGGACATGAAGCTGGAGCTGGTGGCGGTCAACGCCTGACACGAGGGTCCCGACCATGCCCCCCTCCTCCGCCATGCCCAGCCTGTTCGACGGGGCGCCCGCGCCGGGTCGCCACGACTTGGCGACCGCCGGGACAGAAGCTGCAAGCCTGCTGGACCTGATGTACGACGGCTTCTACCTGCTGTTCCTGCTCAAGGGCAAGCATGCGCCGGTCGATGCGGACACGTTCCGGGACCGCATCAAGCAGTTCCTCACCGCATTCGAGCGCGGAGCAACCCGCCTGCAGGCCGACGCCGAAGATGTCTATGCCTGCAAGTATGCGTTCTGCGCCACGGTGGACGAAGCCGTGATGATGTCCAGCTTCAAGGTGCGGGACGCCTGGCAGCGTCTGCCACTGCAGTTGCAGTTCTTCGGCGAGCAACTGGCCGGCGAACAGTTCTTCGAGCGCCTGGAAGCACTGCGCCGCGAAGGCGCCCGGCGCGTACAGGCACTGGAGGTGTTCCACATGTGCCTGCTGCTGGGCTTCCAGGGCAAGTATCTGCTGGAAGGCACGGAAAAGCTCAACTACCTGACTGCACGCCTGGGCGACGAGATCGCGCGGATGAAGGGCCACGGCGCCGCGTTCGCGCCGCACTGGGCCGCGCCCGACAAGGTGCAGAACCAACTGAAGAACGAGGTGCCGCTGTGGGTCGTGGGATCGGTCTTCGGCATGATGGCGCTGGCCGGCTTTCTGGGGCTGCGCTGGCAACTGACGCAGCAGACGCGCGCGCTCCTGGGCGAGCACCACCACATCGTCCAGCTCGCGCCGCAGGTCGCGAACGTGACCATCACCCTGCCCTGATGCGGGGAAGGGGCTCAGTCGGATGACGCGTCGCCCGTAGCCTGGTCCGGCGCTCGCTCGTCACCCAGAAGCGAGCGCAGGTGGGCGAGCCGCTCACCGATCTTGATCTCCAGACCCCGCGCAACCGGTTGATAGAAGGACTGGGCCGGCATTCCATCGGGGAAATAGCGCTCGCCTGCTGCCACCCCCCCTGGCTCGTCGTGGGCATAGCGGTAGCCGTCACCATGTCCGAGCTGCTTCATCAGTTTGGTGGGCGCGTTACGCAAGTGCATGGGCACCGGTCGGGTGGTGTCCTGCTTGACCCATGCCCTCACGGCCTTGTACGCCGTGTAAGCGGCGTTGCTCTTGGGTGCGATGGCGAGGTAGATCACGCATTGAGCCAGGGTCAGCTCACCCTCCGGCGAGCCCAGGCGCTCGTAGGTTTCTGCGGCATCCAATGCCATGCGCAGGGCACGCGGATCAGCCAGCCCGATGTCTTCGCTCGCCATGCGGATCAATCGACGCACGATGTAACGGGGATCGACGCCGCCATCGACCATGCGCACGAACCAGTACAGAGCGGCATCGGGGTCCGACCCCCGCACCGACTTGTGCAGCGCCGAGATGGTGTCGTAGAACTGGTCGCCGCCCTTGTCATAGCGCCGCAGTTGCTCGCCGAGCGCTTTCTCCAGCAAGGGCTCGTCAATCTCTTCGTGCCCGCGCAGCATGGCCACCAGCGTCTCGTACGTGTTGAGCACGCGGCGCGCATCCCCGTCGGCATAGGCGATCAAGCGTGTGCGGGCAGCAGGCGTCAGCGCGGGTCCCGCCAGGGCGGCCGCCCCCTTGTCGAGCAACTGGTTCATCGCAGGCTCGTCCATTGCGCGCAAGACGTGCACCGTGGCGCGCGACAACAGGGCCGCATTGACCTCGAACGAGGGGTTCTCGGTGGTGGCACCGATGAAGGTGAACAGCCCGGATTCGACATGCGGCAGGAAGGCGTCCTGCTGCGCCTTGTTGAAGCGGTGTACTTCGTCGACGAACACGATGGTGCGTCGACCGACACGGCGGGCCAGCTGCGCCTGGTCGACGGCCTCGCGGATGTCCTTGACACCGCCGAGCACCGCCGAGATGGCGATGAACTGGGCATCGAACGCCCGCGCCATGAGCCGCGCGAGCGTGGTCTTGCCCACGCCAGGCGGCCCCCACAGGATCATCGAGTGCGGCTGCCCGGACTCGAAAGCCACGCGCAGCGGCTGCCCAGGCCCCAGCAAGTGGTCCTGGCCGACGACGTCGTCGACCGATTGCGGGCGCAGACGTTCTGCCAGGGGGGTGCCGGCAGGATGGTCGGTGCCAGACCGGTGCGCAGCCCCGTCAAGCGGGCCCGCAGCAGGGCCTCCAGGCTCAGGCAGGTCCAGGGAAAGGCTCTCTTGCATCCCTGCATTGTCTCGCAGGCCAGCCACTTTGAAGGATGGCGCCACAGGGACCGACGGGCCTCCTGCCAAGGCCTTGCTGGACAAACGGCTTCATTCCTGACAGAATACGAGCTTCGTCCTTGCAGCGGGCACCTCATAGAGAGATGCCGACGTGGCTGCAGAGGATGAATTGAGATCATCCCCTCTGACCTTTTTCAAGCCGGGCCGGCACCGTCGGGTGTCTGCCAGTCAAGGTGGCCGGGTCGTGCAAGTGCTCCCACGGGGGCAGCTTTTGATGCTCTGCGGAGCGCACGGACCACAGCTTCAGCACACGTGTCTTGAGTTCCGGTTGGCGGCGATGCCGTCGCTTTCAAACCGACTCACCGTGACCCCCGGCGCCGAGTGCGCCCGTCACGAGGTACGGACACGATTCACAGCGACTCCACCCCGGGCCAGGCCCGCCGACCATGCTGGTCGCGCCCTGGTCTGCGTGTCCTGTTGCCATGTCTGGCAGCAGGCTGCGCATTGCATTGCTTGAAAGAAACCATGTCTCACGATCAACATCAATCTGCCCCGAACGCCGACGTCTCGCACATCGACGCGCTGGCCCGTCGCCTGGAAGAAGAGCTGGACGGCCCCGAGGCCGTGGAGCAGACCGAGGCCGCCGCGCCGGAAGGCCCCACTTTCGCCGACCTGGGCCTGAGCCCGTATCTGGTGCGCGCCCTGACCGACTCGGGGTACACCCAGCCGACCGGTGTGCAGGTCCAGGCCATCCCCGCCGCCATGAACGGCGCCGACCTGCGGGTGGCATCGAGCACGGGCTCGGGCAAGACCGCCGCCTTCATGCTGCCGGCGCTCGAGCGCATCGTCGCGGCACGCGGTGACAACAGCAAGCGCCGCGAGAAGGGCAAGGTGCATGGCCCGCGTGTGCTGGTGCTCGCCCCGACCCGCGAACTGGCCCTGCAAGTGGCCAAGGCCGCCACGACCTATGGTCGCCACCTGCAGGGTCTGCGCGTGGCCACCGTGGTGGGCGGCGTGCCGTACGGCGCCCAGCTCAAGGCGCTGAAGGGCCCGCTGGATGTGCTGATTGCCACGCCTGGCCGTCTGCTGGACCACCTGGGCACCGGCGCCGCCATCCTGTCCAACCTGGAAGTCCTGGTGCTGGACGAAGCCGACCGCATGCTGGACATGGGCTTCATCGACGACATCGAGCAGATCGCTGCGGCCACGCCGGCCGAGCGCCAGACGCTGATGTTCTCGGCGACCTTTGCCGGCCACGTGGGCCAGTTGGCCCAGCGCCTGACGCACGACGCTGTGAGCATCGAGGTGGCCTCGCACACCGACAGCCACGACAACATCGAGCAGCGTCTGCACCTGGCCGACTCGCTGCACCACAAGAACGACCTGCTGGACAAGCTGCTGACCGCCCGTGAAGTGGATCAGGCCGTGATCTTCACCAGCACCCAGCGTGACGCCGACATCCTGGCCGACCGCCTGGCTGACATGGGCCACGCCGTGGCCGCCCTGCACGGCGGCATGCCGCAAGGCCGTCGCAACCGCGTGCTGCAGGCCCTGCGTTCGCGCCAGTTGCGCGTGCTGGTCGCCACCGACGTGGCCGCCCGCGGCATCGACGTGCCGACGATCACCCACGTGATCAACTACGGCATGCCGATGAAGCCGGAAGACTACGTGCACCGCATCGGCCGCACGGGTCGTGCCGGTCGCTCGGGCCTGGCGGTGACGCTGGCCGAGCGCCGCGACATCCCGATGGTGCGCCGCATCGAGCGCTTCACCACCCAGCGCATCCCCGAGTCGGTCATTGCCGGCCTGGAGCCGACGGTGAAGATGCACGCCGACCGCGGCCCGCGCCGTGACAAGCCGATGCCCGGCCAGGGCCGCCGTGACGACCGCGCCCCCCGCTTTGGCGGCAAGCGCGAAGGCGGCTGGGGTGAGCCCCGCGGCTTCGGTGGCCCGCGTGAAGAACGCCACGGCGGCGAGCGCCGTGAGTTCGCGCCGCGCGAGGAGGGCTTCAACCCGAACCGCGAAGCCCGTTTTGCCCCCCGTGAAGACGGCCCGCGTGGTTTCGGCGGCGACCGCGGTGGCTTTGGTGGCGACCGTGGCGGCTTCCGTGGCGAGCGCAAGCCTTTCGGCGACCGCCCGCAAGGTGACCGCGGTGGCTTCGGTGGCGGCGAACGCAAGTTCGGCGGCGACCGTCCGGCCTTCGGTGGTGACCGCCCGCGTGCGGACCGTCCGTTCGCCGACCGTCGCGAGCGCGGTGCCGATCCCTTTGGCGAGCGCCAGGGTGGCGACCGTCCGTTCGGTGATCGCCCCTTCGGCGACCGCCCGCATGGCAAGCCGTTCGGCGGCAAGCCCAGCTTTGGCGGCGACCGTTTCGAAGCACGCGGTGAAGGCCGTTCGTTCGGCGACAAGCCGTTCGGTGGCAAGCCCGGTCACGGCAAGTTCGGCGACAAGCCCTCGTTCGGCGGCAAGCCGGGCGGCTTCAAGTCGGGCCCGAAGCCGGGCTTCGGCGGCAAGCGCCCGGGCTTCGGCAAGCGCGAAGGCTGATAGACAGGGCCAGGGGAGGCTCACGCTGTGAGCCTCTCGCCAGCCACAATGAGGGCTGGCTCAACAACATACAAAGATTCAAGGAGTGACGCGCCCTTGACGCGTCATGACGGACAGAGGCCCGGCCCCACATTGGCCCGCCCTGCCCGCTCGTTCAAGGCTGGTTCAGCACGTCGGCGCCCGCCGGTGGTGTGAACTGGAAACGGCTGGCCGCCAGGGCCGGCTTCGATTCGAACTGCGTGAAGTCCAGACGCGAGCGTTGCCCGAAGGCATCGAGGATTTCGAGTGCGGTCAACTGACCGCTGCGGAAACCCACGCGCACGGACTGGAACTGCCCCTCTTTGTGGCGCGGCAAGGCCTCCACCCATTCGATCGAGTTCGTTGCCTGTTGAGGCGTCGGGGTCGCGGCCGCCGCACCCGACGAAGATGCAGGCACGTTCTTGAGGGTGAAGTCCTTGTCCAGCGACCCACCTGCCAGCAAGGCGGCCGGTGTGGCACCGAGCGCTTGGCTCATCGGCCGCACGGTGACCTGATTGAGGTCGGCGTCGTACAGCCAGACCTGTTTGCCGTCGCCCACGATGAGTTGCTCCGTGGGGGTGGTGTACTGAAAACGAAAGCGATTGGGCCGCTGGAATTCCAGCGTGCCGCGCGACTGCCGTGAGCGCTTGCCATCTGGCGAGGTGACGGTCTGCACGAAGGCCGCCCGTCCCGTGTCGACGTCCTTCACGAACGCCCGCAAGGTGGCCACCGCGTCGGCCTGGGCCGGCGCAGCCATCACGGTCAGCACGCCCAGCGCGATCGCCGGGATCACCCGCCGAGGGGCGGTAAACAAGGGAGCGCGAAACAGGTTCATGGCAATCGATTGAATCACGCTTCGTCCCACGGTGCCGAGGTGGCGCCGCCCTCCCCGCCCCGGGCAGGGGTGATGATCTCGCGGTTGCCATTGGTCGACATCGACGACACCAGGCCCGACTTCTCCATCTGCTCGAGCAGGCGCGCCGCCCGGTTGTAGCCGATGCGCAGGTGCCGCTGCACCAGCGAGATCGACGCCTTGCGATGCTGCAGCACGACGGCCACGGCGTTGTCGTACATCGGGTCCTGTTCGCCATCGCCGCCGCCCATGGGCGACCCGTCGAGGTTGCTGCCCTCGTCACTGAGCGAGCCGCCCTCGAGGATGCCCTCGATGTAGTTGGGCTCGCCTTGCGACTTCAGGTATTCGACGACGCGGTGCACCTCGTCGTCGCTGACGAAGGCGCCGTGCACCCGCATCGGCAGGCCGGTACCAGGCGCCAGGTAGAGCATGTCGCCCTGCCCCAGCAGCGCCTCGGCGCCCATCTGGTCGAGGATGGTGCGGCTGTCGATCTTGCTGCTGACCTGGAACGAGATCCGCGTCGGGATGTTGGCCTTGATCAGCCCGGTGATCACGTCGACCGACGGCCGCTGCGTGGCCAGGATCAGGTGGATGCCGGCGGCACGGGCCTTTTGGGCCAGGCGCGCGATCAGTTCCTCGATCTTCTTGCCGACCACCATCATCAGATCGGCGAGTTCGTCGATCACGATGACGATGTGCGGCAGGCGGTCGAGCGGCTCCGGCTCGTCCGGCGTCAGGCTGAACGGGTTGGGAATCAGCTCGCCGCGGGCCTTGGCGTCGTCCATCTTCTTGTTGTAGCCCGCCAGGTTGCGCACGCCCATCTTGGACATGAGCTTGTAGCGGCGCTCCATTTCGCCCACGGCCCAGTTCAGCGCGTTGCCCGCCTGCTTCATGTCGGTCACGACCGGGCACAGCAGGTGTGGAATGCCTTCGTAAACGCTCATTTCGAGCATCTTCGGGTCGATGAGGATGAGGCGCACATCGCGCGCTTCGGCCTTGTACAGCAGGCTCAGGATGGTGGCGTTGATGCCCACCGATTTGCCGGAACCGGTGGTGCCGGCCACCAGGCAGTGCGGCATCTTGGCCAGGTCGGCCACCACGGGTGCGCCCACAATGTCCTTGCCCAGACCGATGGTCAGCATGGACTGGGCATCGTGGTAGACCTGCGAGCCGAGGATCTCGGTCAGGCGGATCATCTGGCGCTTGGCGTTGGGCAACTCGAGCGCCATCAGGCTCTTGCCGGGGATGGTCTCGACCACCCGGATGCTGACCAGCGAGAGCGAGCGCGCCAGGTCCTTGGCCAGGTTGACGATCTGAGAGCCCTTCACGCCCGTGGCCGGCTCGATCTCATAGCGGGTGATGACTGGGCCCGGCGAGGCGGCCACCACGCGCACCTCGACGCCGAAGTCCTTGAGCTTCTTCTCGATCATGCGCGAGGTCATCTCGAGCGACTCGGGCGTGATCGTTTCCATGCGCCCCGTCGCGGCGTCGAGCAGGTCGATCTGGGGCAGCTTGGTGTCGCCCAGGTCGGTGAACAGCGTCTGCTGCTTCTCCTTGATCACGCGGTCGGACTTGGGCACCTCGACCACGGGCTGCTCGATGATGAGCGGGATGGGCTCGGCGGGCAGTTCATGGCGGACTTCCTCGACCACGCGTTCGCGTTCGATGGCCGCCTTCTCGCCGATGCGCAGGTCGATCGCTTCTTCGCGGCGCGCCTCGCGCTGCCGGCGCAGGCCATCGAACAGGCCACCGATGCGCTCCGCAACATCCAGCCAGGAAAAGCGCAGCGCCATGGCGGTGCCCGCCACCAGCAGGGCGATCCACAGCACGCCCGAGCCATTGAAGCCCAGCCAGCGCTCGCCCAGCTGACCCAGCGTCAGCCCGACAACGCCGCCAGCATGCTGGCCGGCCAGCAGGTCTTCATGCCGATACAGGCGCGACCATTCGAGTGCCGCGCTGGCCCCCATGAGGATCACCACCCCAAACCAGAAGCGCCAGGCCGAGAAAGACGGCGCATGGGCCTGGGCCGACGAGGCGCCCGCAGGCACGGTTACGGCGGCATCGCGACGCAGCCACCGGGCCAGGGAGCCCAGCCAGCTGCGAGCCCCGATGACCAGCACCCACCATGCAGACTGGCCGAACAGGAACTGGGCCACATCGGACGCATAGGCACCAAATTGCCCGGCCCAATTGGCAGGCTCGAGGTGCTGGCCCGAGGTCGTGAACGCAGGATCCAGGCGGTTGTGGCTCCACATTGCGAGCAGGAACAACAGCCACAGCACAGCGCCGAACAACAGCGCGGCCTGAAAACGAAGCGTGTGCTCGGGGGGCGTGGCGGGTTCGGGCGTAGGCGCCAGGGCCGCGGCCATCTGGGCGCGGTGCAGGCGCCCACTTGCACGGGCCGGCGCGGCGGCGGCCTCGGCACGGCGGTCGCCACCCCGAGGGGCAGCACCGCCTTCGGTACGGAGGGATCCGAGCGGAAAGGTCATCCCCGCATTGTGGCGGCTTTTCAGGGCGCCATCCGGACCGGCCCGCGCAGGATCAGGCCGTGGCCGCCAGGCGGTCCTTCAGCACGACACTGCCTGTTTCCTGTGTTTCGATCAGGCCACGCTCTTCGAGGTCCTTCATCACGCGGCTGACCATTTCGCGCGACGCCCCCACGTGCTTGGCCAGATCCTGACGCGACACCTTGCCGCGGATGATCTTGGCACCATCGTCGTCGTCGGCCATGTCGAGCAGCGCGCGCGCGACGCGACCGTACACATCGAGCAGGGCCAGCGATTCGATCTGGCGGTCGGCATTGCGCAAGCGCTGCACCAGCCCGCGCAGGATGGCGTAGGACAGCGACGAGTTCTCGGGCAGGCAGCGGGCGAACTCCGCACGGCCCAGCACCAGCACATCGGTCTGGACCTCTGCGCGCACCGTGGCCGAATGGGGCTCGTTGTCGATCAGGCTCATCTCGCCCAGATAATCGCTGGCTTCGAGCACGGCCAGGATGACTTCACGACCACGCTCGTCGGCGGCCACCACACGGGCGCGGCCATTGAGCAGAATGAACAGGGAGTTGGTCTTGCGACCACGCTCGACGATCAGCTCGCCACGGCGATAGCGGCGCTTGACGACGCCCTCCGCGATGGCCTCGGCCTGAGCCGGGGTCAGCATCGAGAACAGCGGCACTCGCCGGATCAGATCGAGATTGGACAACATGGCCATGGCGGCTCCTCTTGGGTTTAAGACGACGAAGGCCTGTCAAGGAAAAATGGGCGGCAGGGGCCGAAATCACCTGGGGGCACGTGTGACATACAACCGTCTCTACAATTTTCGGCACGCGTGCGGCAGTTTTTAGCACTTTATGCACTCCCACGAGGAGCGCAAGCCCGGATTAACCGGCAGCCGCCGTCACAGTTCAGCTACAGACAATGAAAGGCAACGCCATGACGACCCCGCAACACAGCCAAGTTCTCATCCTGGGCTCCGGCCCGGCGGGCTACACCGCGGCCATCTACGCCGCGCGCGCGAACCTCAAGCCCACGCTGGTGACGGGCCTGGCTCAGGGCGGTCAGCTGATGACGACCACCGAGGTGGACAACTGGCCTGCCGACGCAAGCGGCGTGCAGGGCCCGGAGCTCATGCAGCGCTTCCTGCAACACGCTGAGCGCTTCAACACCCAGATGGTGTTCGACCACATCAACGCGGTCGACCTGTCGAAGCGCCCGTTCACGCTCAAGGGCGACGCCGGCACCTACACGGCCGACGCGCTCATCATCGCAACCGGGGCTTCGGCCAAGTACCTGGGCCTGCCTTCCGAAGAGGCCTTCATGGGCCGCGGCGTGAGCGGCTGCGCCACGTGTGACGGCTTCTTCTACCGCGATGAGGTGGTGTGCGTGGTCGGTGGCGGCAACACGGCCGTCGAAGAGGCGCTGTACCTGTCGAACATCGCCAGCAAGGTCCACCTGATCCATCGCCGCGACAAGTTCCGCGCCGAAGCCATCATGATCGACAAGGTGCAGGAGAAGGTGGCCGCCGGCAAGATCGAGCTGCACCTGTTCAATGTGCTGGACGAGGTGCTGGGCGACCAGACCGGCGTGACCGGCGTGCGCCTCAAGAACGTCAACGACGGCAGCACGACCGAGCTGGCGCTCAAGGGGTGCTTCATCGCCATCGGTCACCACCCCAACACGGACATCTTCCAGGGTCAACTGGAGATGAAGGACGGCTACATCCTCACCAAGGGCGGGCACGAAGGCTTTGCGACCATGACCAGTGTGCCGGGCGTGTTCGCCGCAGGCGATGTGCAGGACCACGTGTACCGCCAGGCGATCACCAGCGCCGGCACGGGTTGCATGGCCGCACTGGATGCCCAACGCTTCCTGGAACAGCAGGGCACAAACTGATCTTTGCCAAGGCGGCAGAATCCAGCTATAATCTCGGTTTTGCCAATTTCGTCCCGAAACGACTGGGCGCCATCCGAGCTTTGCTCACGGTGCGCAGAGACGTCGGAAGGGTGAACCACCAAGGCATGGAAGGCTGCCAAGCGGCAGCCCGGGCAGCCCTGCTCTGGTCACCAAATCGCAACACAAGCGCATACAGCGAACGGAGAAGCGTCATGGCACGCGTCTGTCAAGTCACGGGCAAGGGCCCGATGGTCGGGAACAATGTGTCCCACGCCAACAACAAAACCAAGCGTCGTTTCCTGCCCAACCTGCAGTACCGCCGCTTCTGGGTCGAGAGCGAAAACCGCTGGGTGCGCCTGCGCATCAGCGCCGCCGGCCTGCGTCTGGTGGACAAGGTGGGCATCGATCAGGTCCTGGCTGACCTGCGCGCCCGTGGCGAACTGTGATTTGGAGATGAACCATGGCTGCTAAAGGCGGACGCGAAAAGATTAAGCTGGAATCCACTGCGGGTACCGGCCACTTCTACACCACGGCCAAGAACAAGAAGACCACGCCCGAAAAGCTGGAATTCATGAAGTTCGACCCCAAGGCCCGCAAGCACGTCCTGTACAAGGAAGTGAAGCTGAAGTAATCAGCACGAGGCACCTGCTTCACAAAGCCCACCCTGGCCTCGGCCTCGGTGGGTTTTTTTCATGGCTGTGGCAAAGGCCGCATGCCCCATCGCGGCGTACGGTCAGGCTTGCGCCACAGGGGTGCTGCGCTGCAACATGCGGCATCTCTTCCGCCGCTGCCCATGGACCCGACACTGCCCCCCTCTCTGCTTCAAGGCCAGAAGGCCCTGATTGTTGGCGTGGCCAACCAGGATTCGATCGCTACAGGGTGTGCCCGCGCATTCCGTCAGTGCGGCGCATCGCTGGCACTGACCTATCAGAACGAGAAGGCGCGACCGCACGTCACCCCTGTGGCGGAGTCGGTGGAGGCCGAGCTGCTGTTGCCGCTGGACGTGACGGACGAGGCCCAGCTGGATGCCGTCTTCGCCGCCATTGCAGCGCGCTGGGGACGCCTGGACCTGCTCGTGCATTCGATCGCCTTTGCGCCGAAGGCCGATCTGCAGGGCGGCCTGCTGTCGAGCTCGGCGGCGGGCTTCGCGCAGGCCATGGACATCTCGTGCCACTCGTTTCTGCGGCTGGCACGGCGCGCCGTGCCGCTGATGACACATGGCGGAACGCTGTTCGCGATGAGCTACCACGGCGCCGACAAGGTGGTGCCGAACTACAACCTGATGGGCCCGGTCAAGGCCGCACTGGAGTCGGCATGCCGCTACCTGGCTTATGAGCTGGGCCCTCGGGGCATCCGCGTGCACGCGATCTCGCCCGGTCCCATTGCGACACGGGCCGCATCAGGCCTGAAGGAGTTCGATGTCTTGCTGGCCCACGCCGTGGCGGAGGCCCCGCTGGGCGAGCCGGTCGACATCCTGGATGTGGGCATGACGTGCGCGCACCTGGCGAGCCCGCTGGCGCGGCACCTGACTGGCGCCACGCATTACATCGACGGCGGGCTGAACATCATGGCCTGAGCCAGCCCAGTCGCCGTTCGTGCAGCCTCAGGCGTGCGCCGCGCGCACCTTGCGGGAGAACTCCTGAAGGGCCTGGATGCCGCTTTCCTCGGCACGATGGCACCAGTTCTGGAGGTCGGCGACCAGCTGCTCGGCCGAGACGTTGGTGCGGGTCCACAGAGCACGCAGCTCTTCACGCATGGCGATCAGCTTGTCGAGGCTGGGGTGGGCGGCGCGGGCCTCGGCGACCTGCTGAGGCATGCCCTCGGGCATCTGCTCGACATCGCGGTGCATCCAGTGACGCACACGCTGCAGCTGACCCGCTGCCGATTCTTCGCCGGTCGCCTTCAGGCGGGCGAGCTCGGCACGGCAGGCGCGTCGCACCTCGCGGGCATAGCCGGCCATGAGCTCGTAGCGGTTGGCCACGATGGCTTCGAGGGTCTTGGCATCGGCCACGGGCTTGATGTCGCCCAGTTGCAGGCGCGGCGGGGTCTTGCGCACTTTGGCCAGACCGACGATTTCAAGCGCGCGGATGTAGCCCCAGCCGATGTCGAACTCGTAGGGCTTGACCGACAGCTTGGCGGACGTCGGGTAGGTGTGGTGGTTGTTGTGCAGCTCTTCGCCACCGATGATCAGGCCCCAGGGCGAGATGTTGGTGGAGGCATCGGGCGCCTCGAAGTTGCGGTAGCCCCACCAGTGGCCCAGGCCGTTGATGATGCCGGCCGCGGTGATCGGGATCCAAAGCATCTGCACGGCCCACACGGTGATGCCGATGGCGCCGAACAGGGCCAGGTCGATCAGCAGCATGGCGATCGGGCCCCAGTTGTTGCGCGGGGTGTAGAGGTGGCGCTCGAGCCAGTCGTCCGGCGTGTTGTGGCCGTACTTCTTGAGGGTTTCGGCCTTCAGGGCCTCATCGCGGTAGAGCTCACGGCCTTCCAGCAGCACCTTCTTGATGCCGTGGGCCACGGGGCTGTGCGGGTCTTCGGCGGTCTCGCATTTGGCGTGGTGCTTGCGGTGCACGGCCACCCATTGCTTGGTGACGGTGCTGGTGGTCAGCCACAGCCAGAAACGGAAGAAATGCGACGGGATCGCGTGCAGGTCCAGCGACCGGTGCGCCTGTGCACGATGCAGAAAGATCGTCACCGAAGCGATCGTGATGTGGGTGACGATGAGCGTGAACGCCACGATTTGCCACCATGAGGCGTTCAGCAGACCGTGGATGGCCCACTGCACGAGGCCATCGTGCAGAGCGCCGGAAAACAGGAAATCGGACATCTAAGGACCTTTCAGCGGGAGGCAAGATTGTAGGGGCCCCTGCGTGAATGACCTTGTCCGAGAACAAGAGACCGCCACCCGGCCAGGGGAGAGGCCGGGGGCGGTCATCGGGTGGATCAGTCGATGGTCAGAACGACCTTGACGGTGCCGTCCACCGCCGACTTTTCGATGTAGCCGATGGCGTCCGGGTTGGACGCCACGAACTTCTTCACGTCGGCTGCGCTGCCCAGTTCCTTCGGAGGTGTGGCCTTTCCGGAGAAAGTCAAGCGGGCCCAGGTCGCTTTCACCTGCGCCGAGGTCTTGCCGGCCGCCTTGCTGTAGAACTGGTCGCGCACCGCGCTCGATTCCGGCAGGTCGGTGGGGACAGCCGTGCCGCCGGACGGCAGCGTGGCGCTCTTGCCCAGGAAGATGGACGAGACCTGGTCGGCCGTCATGGACGCCAGCGGGCTCTTGGGGTTGACGATCACGGCGACTTCGGCCGCGGCGAACTGAGCCACGCTCAGCAAGCCTGCGACCAGCAGGGTCTGAAGGGTGAACTTGGTTGTCATGTGATTGCTCCCTTCCGGCTTAGAACACGAAGTCCATCGAGACCGTGAACACATTGACGTCCTTCTTGTTGTTCAGGAAGGACTGCCCCGAGGCCGTGGCTGGATCGGCCACCAGGAACAAACCGTTGGAGTTCGCAGGCTTGCTCACGCGGTCGTACTGGGCCTTGAGGGCCACATTGCGCATCACGTCCCAGCGCACGCCGACGCTGGTGGTGCGCTGGCTGATCTTCTGGGTGTTCAGGATGCCCTGGACCCCGGCGACCACGGGTGCACCGAAGCCACTGGCACCGGCCGGCATGGCGGCATTGGGGTCATCGACCTTGAGCTTGGAGAACGACACATAGGGCAGGAACGCACCGATGCGATAGCCACCCAGGACATACCAGCCCGTGGTGTCGGCGATGTAGCCCTTCTTTACCTTGCGCTTGGTGAACTCGGCCGCGGCCACGACGTTGTCGCGGTCGACGGTCAAGCCGATGCCACTGAAGGTCGCGCGGGTGTCGTCGGTGGTCACGGCGTCGATCACGGACCGGGCTGCCGCGGCGGTGGCGCCGCCCGCGCCCAGCGCGGGGCTCACGCCGTCGATCAACTGCTGTGCCAGCGCCGACTTGGTCGTCAGCTTGCCCTGCATGTGGCCCACACGCAGCGCGTAACCCGACGACAGCTCGGCCAGCACGTTCAGGCCGACGGCGTTGTCGATGCGCACCTCGGTGGGCGGGACCGCGGCGCCATTGCGGCGCAGTGCGCTCGCGAAGTCCGACTTCGCATTACCGGCCCACAGCGTCGACGTCACGGTCACGCTGCCGACGTCCATCTGGTAGGCGGCGTCGGCACCGTCGAAGTAGCTCACGGGCACCTGCCCGTACACGTCCAGGTTCGGGCGAACCGTGGTGTTGGCATAGCCCACGTCACGGAAGTCCGACACCATGAAGAAGGGCGCGCCCATGCGACCGGCCCGCAGGCTCAGGCCCGATGCGGGTTGCCACTTGGCAAACACCCATTCCGGGTTCGGCACGTATTCGCCCTCGGCGTCGTACTTCATCATCAGCTGGGCCGTGGCCGACAGCGAGGGAGTGAACTTGTACGTGCCCTGCAGCGCGATCTTGCTGTCCGGGTTCAGGCTGGCCTTCTTGTCAGCGCCGCCACCCTGGCCAGGGTAGTTGAACAGCGCATCGTTCGTGGATGAGCGCGATGCCCCCAGGGTGCCAAAGCCCGACAGGCGGAACTGACCGTCCGGCGAGGTGTAGTCGGCGTGCGCCGTGGCACAGGCCGCAAGCACGGCCAAGGTGACCGGCAGGCGGACGAACCTGAAGTGAGTCATGGATAGCTCCTCAGTGACGAGAGGTGGGTGGATCTCTCACGGGCTGGCCGCGAGACGACACGACGCTTGTCTTTCTTTTTGAAACAAGGCGTGATGTCGTATCGCCACTGTGAAGCGGATCTTGAGTCGTGAAACTCCGAAGAGGTGTGACAAAAGCCACCGATTCGAACGATCGTTCGTTTTACGGGTGATTTCTCACGGTCGACCGGGCGCAATGGCCTCCTCGACCTGCGTCTGGACCTGCTCGGCCAGCGCACGCCGGTCGGCATGCGTGACCCGCATCGGGGGCAGCACGTGCACGTGCACCGTCAGACCGCGGGCCGTGACCACCCACCACAGGGACTGCAGCAGCGTGGTGTCGCCCACGTAGGCGGTGGCCGGGCTGATGGCGTGGGTCGCGTCGCTGAAGCGCAGCGCAACGGGCTGCACGATCACATCGGCGTCGATGGCGGCCTGGAACAAATTCGGGTGGAACGGCAGCACGCCGTGGCCCGTGCCAGTGGTGCCTTCCGGAAAGACCGCAACGGTGTCACCTTCGCGCAGGGCTTTGGCCATCAGACCGAGCACCCGCATGGCGTCCCGCCGGCGTTCACGCACGAGGTAGAGCGTGCCGGCTGCCGTGACCAGACGCCCGAGAACCGGCCATTGGCCGACCTCCGCCTTGGAGACGAAGCGCGACGGCTCGGTGGCGTTGATGGCCACGATGTCCAGCCACGACACATGGTTGGCCACGATCAGCTTGCCACCCGGACGGGCCTGGCCCTGCACCGCCAGGCGCACGCCAAGCAGCGCCAGCAGGCGGCCAGACCACCGGATGGTGAAGGCGCGGCGACGAGCGACGCTGTAGCGGTTCCACACGGTGAACGCCACCAGCAGGGCCCACATCACGTGGCAGAGCACGCCGAGCAAGCGCAAGGGCGCCAGCGCCATCCCCGCCACGGTGATGCGGGGAGCGGGAGACACGGGCAAAGGACGAGCAGGCACGGTCATGACGGGCTCCACCGCGCAGGGGCGCAGCGCATCAGGCGTCGGCCGCTTCGTGTGCCACCTGCCCGGCCACCAGGGTCAGGCACACGCGCCCGGCCATCTGGAAGCCGGTGTCCTTGAAGGCGAACGGCGTGTGCTTGCCCTGGCTGACGAGGGCATCGGGCTGGACGGTCCAACGGGCCGCCGGATCGAACACGACCACGTCGGCCACGCCGCCGGCCACCAGCCGCCCTGCACTGCTGGACAGCGAGCCGATGGCTTCGCCCAGCACCTTCACCGGGCCGAGGGTCACGGCCGCCAGCGCGCGACGCAGGCGCTCCGGATCGGGGGTGTCGTGCTCGTCGGCGCCAGCCCACTTCAGAGCCAGGCTGAGCAGCAGCTCCAGACCGGTCGCCCCCGGCTCGGCTTCGCCGAACGGCAGGGTCTTCTCGTCTTCGCTGACCGGCGTGTGGTCGGACACCAGCGCGTCCAGCGTGCCGTCGGCGAGCGCGGCGCGCAGGGCATCTCGGTCACGGCCCTGGCGCAGCGGGGGGCTCACCCGCATCGCCGGGTTGAAGTAGCCGATGTCGAGGTCGGTCAGCATCAGCGAGTTGATGCTGACATCCGCCGTGATCGGCAGGCCCTGGGCCTTGGCCTGGCGGACCAGTTCGACGCCCGCGGCGCTCGACAGGCGGCACAGGTGCACCCGGGCACCGGTGGAGCGGGCCAGTTCGATGATGGTGTGCAGGGCAATGGTTTCGGCGGCCACCGGCACGCCGGACAGGCCCAGGCGTGTGGCCACGGGGCCGCTGGCGGCCACACCCTTGCCCAGCCAGGCGTCGTTCGGGCGCAGCCACACGGTGTAGCCGAAGGTGGCGGCGTACTGCAGCGCGCGCTGCAGCACCTGAGTGTTCTGGATGGGCACCTCGGCCTGCGAATAGCCGACGCAGCCTGCCTCGTGCAGCTCGGCCATCTCGGTCAGGTTCTCGCCCTTCAGGCCGCGGGTGAGCGCGCCCAGCGGGAACAGGCGGCAGCGGCTCAGCTTGCGGGCGCGCAGCTTGAGCATCTCGACCAGGCCGGGCTCATCGAGCGCCGGGTCGGTGTCGGGCAGGCAGACCACGCTGGTGACGCCGCCGGCCGCGGCGGCCGCCAGTTCGCTTTCCAGCATGCCTTCGTGCTCGTAGCCGGGCTCGCGCAGGCGTGCAGCCAGGTCGACCAGGCCGGGGGCCACGATCAGGCCCGAAGCGTCGATGGTGCGGTCGGGCGCGAAATCGGCATTCACCTGGCCGATGGCGGTGATGCGGCCCGCAGCGATGGCGAGGTCACCGACCTGGTCCAGGCCGGAAGCGGGGTCGACCAGACGGCCGTTCTTGATCAGGATCTTCATGCTTCGTTTCCAGCCAGGATGGACATCACGGCCATGCGCACGGCGATGCCGAAGGTGACCTGAGGCAGGATCACGCTCTGCTTGCCGTCGGCCACGGCGGAGTCGATTTCGACGCCACGGTTGATGGGGCCGGGGTGCATCACGATGGCGTCGGGCTTGGCCAGCGCCAGCTTGGCCTCGGTCAGGCCGAACTCTTTGAAGAACTCGCCGGAACTGGGCAGCATGCCGCCATTCATGCGCTCGTTCTGCAGGCGCAGCATGATGACGACGTCGGCATCCTTGATGCCTTCTTCCATGCTGTGGCACACGCGCACGCCCATCTCGCGCAGGTCACCGGGTACCAGTGTGCGCGGGCCGACCACACGCACCTCGGGCACGCCCAGCGTGGTCAGCGCGTGGATGTTGGAGCGGGCCACGCGCGAGTGCACGATGTCGCCCACGATGGCCACGGTCAGGTTGGTGAAGTCCTTCTTGTAGTGCCGGATCGTGTACATGTCCAACAGCGCCTGCGTGGGGTGCGCATGGCGACCGTCGCCGGCGTTGACCACGTGCACATGGGGCGCCACGTGCTGGGCGATCAGGTAGGGCGCACCGGATTCGGCATGGCGAACGACGAACATGTCGGCGGCCATGGCGCTCAGGTTGGCGATGGTGTCGAGCAGGCTCTCGCCCTTCGACGCCGACGAACGCGCGATGTCGAGGTTGATGACATCGGCCGACAGGCGCTTGGCCGCGATCTCGAAGGTGGTGCGGGTGCGGGTGCTGTTCTCGAAGAACAGGTTGAACACGCTCTTGCCGCGCAGCAACGGCACCTTCTTGACCTCGCGGTCGTTGACGCTCAGGAACTGCTCGGCCGTGTCCAGGATCTGGTGGATGATGGCCTTGGGCAGGCCTTCGGTGGACAGCAGGTGGATCAGCTCCCCGTTGCTGTTGAGCTGCGGGTTGCGTTGGGGTCTACGGATGGTCATCAAACCCTCTCGAAATGGAATTGGAAGCGGCCGTTGTCGTCGCGGACCAGGGCGACGCGCTCGCTGTCGGGCAACGTGATGCGTGCGGCAGACAGCGCCGGCTCGAAGGGCAGCTGGCGCCCTCCTCGGTCGACCAGCACGGCCAGCGTCACGCTGGCAGGGCGGCCGAAGTCGAACAGCTCGTTGATCACGGCGCGGGTGGTGCGGCCGGTGTAGATCACGTCGTCGATCAGCAGGATGTGGCGGCCCTCGACCTCGAACGGCAGGTGGGTGGCATCCTTGCCCAGGGCCATGCCGCGCGAGCCGAAGTCATCGCGGTGCAGGGCCGACGAGATCACGCCATGCGGCACGGCCAGGCCCAGGTCCTTCTGCAGGCGCTCGGCCAGCCAGGCCCCGCCCGACCACACGCCCACCAGCACGGTGTCGGGCGTGACCAGGCGGCGCACCCCGGCCAGCAGGCTGGTGTACAGGGCCTCGGCGTCGAGGGTCAGGGACGGGGTGGTGGCGCTCACGTGGGCTGCTCCGTGCGGGAAGAAAGGTCGTTGAAGAACTGCTGCAACAGGATGGCGGCCGAGGCGGCATCCAGGTCGCGTGCGCCCCCGGCGATGGCCTCGGTCGTGGAATAGCGCTCGTCGACCTCGTGCACCGGCAGGTGGAAGCGCCCGCTCAGCTGACGGCCGAACTTGCGCGCGCGCACGGTATTGTCGTGCTCGGCGCCGTCGGGATGGTAGGGCACACCGATGACGAGCGCGTGAGGCTGCCACTCGGCCACGAGCGCCGCGATCTGCTCGAACCGAGCCGCCCCTTCGGCCGCGATGGTGCGCAGCGGCTGGGCCTGGCGGGTGTAGGAGTTGCCCGTGGCGACGCCGACCCGCTTGAGTCCGTAGTCGAAGGCGAGAAACGTCTGGACGCCGCCTGCGGCGACGCCCTGTTGGCCCCGCGCGGGGCCTGTGGCCTGACCGCTCATGCGTGCCCGGCCTCGCCCATCAGGAAATGACGGTCGACGCCCAGCAGCGACAGGGCGCGGTCGTAGCGCTCCTCGACCGGGGCATCGAAGATGATGTCCGGATCGGCCGGGGCGGTCAGCCAGCCATTGCGGGAGATCTCGTCTTCCAGCTGGCCGGCGCTCCAGCCGGCATAACCCAGCGTGATGAAGACCTTGCGCGGGCCTGCGCCATTGGAAATGGCTTCCAGCACATCGCGCGAAGTGGTCATCTCCAGCCCGCCTTCGATCTTCATGGACGAGCTGTAATGCCCGCCCTCCTCGTCCAGGCTTTCGTGCAGCACGAAGCCGCGCTCCGTCTGCACCGGCCCACCGAAGTAGACCGGCGTGCTCGCCAGGTCATCCCGGTCCAGGTTGAGGTCGACCTTCTCGAACAGGTGGCGCAGGTCGATTTCGATCGGGCGGTTGATGACCAGACCCAGCGCCCCCTTTTCGGTGTGCTCGCACAGGTAGACCACCGTCCCGGCAAAATGGCCGTCCACCATGCCGGGCATGGCGATGAGGAACTGGTTGGTCAGATTGATCGGGGATGCGGCGCCTTCGGACATGGTCCGGATTTTAGTCGTCCCGGGGTCAGGTGCGCCGCCTGGTCTGAAAAGGCCTGCCGGCGTGTCACAGTCCTGCCCTGTCTTCGTCCCTGCCACCCTGCCATGAGCAAACACCTGGAGTCTGCCCTCGTCTGGTTCCGCCGCGATCTGCGCTGCCAGGACCACGCCGCGCTGTTTCACGCCTTGAAAGCCGCGCGCAAGGTGTGGTGTGTCTTCGTGTTCGACGAGGCCATCCTCGCGCCGTTGCCCCGAACCGACCGCCGGGTGGCCTTCATCCGCGAGAGCCTGGTGGAACTGGACGCCGGGCTGGCGGCGCTGGCCACGGGCGCCCGCACAGGACAGCCCCAGCCAAGCGGGCAAGGCGCAGGGCTGATCGTGCGCCACGGCAACCCGATCCAGGTGATCCCGGCGCTGGCGGCGCAACTCGGCGTGCAGGCGGTGTACGCCAACCATGATGACGAGCCGAGCGCGCTCGAGCGCGATGCCCGGGTACGCGGCCGGCTGAGCGACCTGGGGGTGGCGCTGTACACCTCCAAGGACCATGTGATCTTCGAGCGCAACGAGGTGCTCACTGGGAACGACTCGCCCTACGGCGTGTTCACGCCCTACAAGAACGCCTGGCTGAAAAAGCTCGATCCGTTCTACGTCAAGCCTTACCCCATCGCGCCTTTTGCCGCACGTCTGGCCGTGATTCCCGAAGCGGTGGGCGCCGTGGGAGCGCCCCGCGTGCCGACGCTGGCCGAAATCGGTTTCGAGGACCCGGGCGAGCTGAAGGTGGCGCCCGGCATGCACGGGGCGCAGGCCCTGCTCGACGACTTCCTCACGCGCATCGACCGCTACGACGAGACGCGCGACTTTCCCGGCATCAAGGGCCCGAGCTACCTGTCGACGCACCTGCGCTTCGGGACGGTGTCGGTGCGGCAGCTTGCCGGGCTGGCCTGGGAGCGCATGCAGGCGGGCTCGGAAGGCGCCCGAACCTGGTTGTCGGAGCTGATCTGGCGGGATTTCTACCACCAGATCCTGCACCACCATCCGCACGTGGTGGGCCACGCCTACAAGCGCGAGTACGACCGGATCAAATGGGCCCACGGCGCCCGGGCAGAGGCCCACTTCCAGGCCTGGTGCGGTGGGAGGACCGGCTACCCGCTGGTGGATGCCGCCATGCGTCAGTTGAACCAGACTGGCTATATGCACAACCGCCTGCGCATGGTCACGGCCAGCTTCCTGGTGAAGGACCTCGGCATCGACTGGCGCCGGGGCGAGGCCTACTTTGCCGAAAAGCTGCTCGATTTCGATCTGGCGGCCAACAACGGCGGCTGGCAATGGGCAGCCTCGACGGGCTGCGACGCCCAGCCCTACTTCCGCATCTTCAACCCGGTCAGCCAGAGCGAGAAGTTCGATCCGCAGGGGCGCTTCATCCGCCGCTATGTGCCCGAACTGGCTGCCTTGCCGGATGCCGCTCTGCATGCGCCCTGGCTGGCCCGCCCTGCCGATCTGGCCGCGGCGCAGGACGTGGTGCTGGGTCGCGACTACCCGCAACCCGTCGTGCAGCACGACGAAGCCCGGGCCGAGACCCTGGCACGCTTTGCGGTGGTGAAGGACGGGACGGCCGCCCCGAAAGGCCCGGCGACCCGGTCGACGGCACGCCGGCGCACATCTGCCTGAGCGGCGCGCGCTGGATCAGAACAGCTCGACGTCGCCCACGTGGGGATGGCCGTTGCCGATCAGGCCCGCGCGCACCAGCGCCTCGAAGCCGACCACACGGTTGCGCCCCTGGTGCTTGGCCTGGTAGACCGCCTGGTCTGCCCGTGAGAACGCCGCGTTCGGCGTGTCCTGCAGTTGCACCTCGGTGAACCCGACGCTCACGGTGACACGGCCCACCTGGGGGAAGGCATAGCCCTCGACCAGCAAGCGGAAGCGCTCGAAGGCTCCCAGCGCATCCGCTTCCGTGCCGCCGCGCAGCAGCACGACAAATTCTTCGCCACCGAAGCGATACAGCCGGTCCGAGTGTCGGAAGGTCTGCCGCATGATGCGGGCCACCAGCACCAGCACTTCGTCGCCGATCAGGTGGCCGTAGCCGTCGTTGACGCGCTTGAAGTGGTCGATGTCGATCACACCCAGCCAGTAGCCGGTGGCCGCTCCCTGGCGCCGTTCGGGGTCCGCCGGCAGGCCACCCGGCCCTCCCGCCGGAACGACCGGCATCGACGCCTTGAGGAAGGTGGTGTCGAAGGTCTGGCGGTTGAGCAGGCCCGTGAGGGCATCGCGCTGGCTGGACTCGAGCAGGCTCTGGAAGTTGGCAAAGACCCGCAGCAGCGTCTGGATGGGCCGCAGCGACTCCGGCGTCAATGCCAGCTCGGAACGGACTTCGAGCACGCCCGGCATGCCGATCTCGGCCAGCAGCGGCATCACGCAGGTATAGCGCCCTTCCTTGAGCACGGTCGGGCTGGCGGGCAGCACCGACTGCACCGCAGCGCGGATCTCCAGCGCCTCGAGGCGCAACGGAAAGCGCTCCTGGGCCGGCAGGGCGTCCATGTCGGCCCAGACCGGGTCGCTCACGGTGAGCTGGCCTCGCCGCGCCAGGCCGCTGCACAGCCAGTGCTTGGCATCGGTCTCGGCGCCCACGAGGCGGTACACCCCGACACTGACCGCCCCGAGCAGCTCCAGGACCCCCTGCGCCAGCGAAACGTCAAGCAGTTCACGGTCGCGCTGGGCCGTGAGCGAAGCCAGCTGCGAGATCGCGTCGTCGGCGAGCGGCCCGGGCGCAGACAGCGTCGGCGACTCGGTGGATGGGGCGCGAGAAGGGGCGTTCACAACAGGAGGGGGTCAGACCACGGCCGGTCGGTTGACAGCATACCGTGCCACAAGGGCCAACAGCTCTTCTTCCCCATAAGGCTTGCCGAGATAGTGGTTCGCCCCGAGCTCGGTGGCCAGATCCCGGTGCTTCTGTGCGATGCGCGAGGTGATCATGATCACCGGCAGGTCGGCAAACTGACGATCGGCCCGAATGTTGCGCAGCAGGTCGAAGCCATCCATGCGCGGCATCTCGATGTCGGACAGAACCACGGTGGGTCGCTCCTGGGCCAGCCGCTCCAGGGCCTCCAACCCGTCCTTGGCCAGCACGACGCGGTAGCCCTCTCGCGTGAGCAGGCGCTGCGTGACCTTGCGAACCGTGAGGGAATCGTCGACGACCAGCACCATGGGCGCCTCGCTGCCGGCAGCAGCAGCATCGTCCACCGGAGCCACCACGGCCGCGGTGTGAGACAGCCAGCCCTGGGGCGCCGCAGCGATTGCAGCCCGCGTGGCAGCCAGCGCCGCTTCACCATACACCGTGGCCAGCGCCACCGGGTTGTAGATGAGCGAGACGGCGCCCGATGCCAGCAGGGTCATCCCGGCGAGGCCGGGCAGGCGCGAGAGCTGCGGCCCGAGGTGTTTG
Organism: uncultured Aquabacterium sp.; assembly: GCF_913773725.1. Classification (GTDB taxonomy): domain Bacteria; phylum Pseudomonadota; class Gammaproteobacteria; order Burkholderiales; family Burkholderiaceae_C; genus Aquabacterium. Next base: position 50,986 of record NZ_CAJYGK010000100.1, read on the forward strand.
ACCACCACTTCCTGGTTGCCCAGCACTTCGTCGACGTGCAGGGCGATGCGCTGCTGGGCCGAGCGGATGATGACCACCGGCAGGCTACGCCCGCCTTCACTGCCGCGGGGTGAGCCCGCGAGCAAGGCGCCCAGCCAGTAGAACGGCAGCACCTGATCTCCGAAGGGGAAGCGGCCCTCACGGTAGGCCTGCTCCACCTCCTGGGGGCGGGCACGGCGCACGATTTCGATGAGGTGGGTGGGGACAGCGACGGTGGCCGGCCCGAAACGCAGCATCACGACCTTCGTGACGGCCGTCGTAAGGGGCAGCACCAGGGTGAAGCTGGTGCCCTGCCCCGCGGCCGAGGCGGTCTCGATGCGGCCGCCCATGGCGTTCACTTCCGAGCGCACCACGTCCATCCCGATGCCACGGCCGGCCAGCTCGGTAACCACCTCGGCCGTGGAGAACCCGGGCGTGAAAATGAGCCGGGCCAGCTCGGCCTCGGTGGGCTCGGCGTCGGGTGGCAACAGACCGGCCGCGCGGGCCCGAGCCGCAATGCCCGCGAGGTCGAGCCCGGCGCCATCATCCCGGAAGGCGATGCTGACTTCGTTGCCTTCCTGCTTGAGCGCCACGGTGATCTGGCCGGTGGCCTCCTTGCCGGCAGCCTGACGCAGTGCCGGCGCTTCGATGCCATGCGTCACACAATTGCGCAGCAGATGCTCGAAGGCCCCCGTCATGCGCTCCAGCACGCCGCGGTCGATTTCCGTCTGGCCGCCGAAAACGTCGAGGCGGACCTGCTTGCCGGTCTCCTTCGCCGCCTGCCGCACCACGCGGTACAGCCGGTCGGACAGGCTGTCGAATTCGACCATGCGGGTGCGCAGCAGGTCATCCTGCAGGTCCCGCGTGAGACGTGCCTGGGCAGCCAGCTGGTCTTCGGCAGTTTCCAGGCTGCGTTGCAGGGTGCGCTGGACCGTGGCCACGTCGTTGACCGACTCGGCCATCATGCGCGTCAGTTCCTGGAAGCGGGTGTACCGGTCGAACTCGAGGGGATCGAAATCCTGTGACGCCGCACGCGCGGCCTCCATGCGGGTACTGAGCTGGGTTTCGGCCTGCAGCTCGATGTCGCGCAGTTGCTGACGCAGGCGGTCCAGGTTGTCGGTCAGATCGGTGAGCGAACCGCGGATCTGCCCCACCTGGGACTGCAGACGGGTGCGGGTGATCGACACCTCGCCTGCGTGGTTCACCAGGCGATCCAGCAGCTGCGGGCGCACGCGCACCGCCGACTGCGCAGCCGCCGGGGCCGCGTCGCGCGCCGGAGTCGACGCACCCGGCGCAGTGCCCGGGACATGCACACGGTGCCAGTCGATGATGCCCTCAGAACCGGCTGCCAGCGCAGTGCTGGATCCCTCCGCATCCTCCGACGGAGGTATCGGCGAGTCATCCGACGGGACATCGGACGCAGCCAGATCGTCCGGCACCGTGGACGGCGCATCGGGAGCAGGGGCGACATCGGTCAGCTCGACGGACCCCGCATCAGCCTGTTCAGCTGGCTCCGCCGCCGGCCAGGGTTCGACCAGGGTCTGGGCCTCGTTCTGCCTCAGCGACTCGAACAGCTCCAGCAGCCGGTCCACGCTGGCTTCCAGCGGCGCCACGTCGTCCGCCCCGAGTGCCTCGGCCGCCAGTAGCCGCTCGATGCGCGATTCCAGACGGTGCGCGAGTTCGCCCAGTCGCATGGCGCCGGCCAGACGGGCGCCACCCTTGAAAGTGTGCAGTGTGCGCATGCACGCACTGGCGGCCGCGGGGTTGTCCGGCATCTCGCGCCACTGGCGCATCTGATTGGCGAGCTGGGGAAGCAGTTCCTGAGCCTCTTCCTCGAAGATGGGGAAAAGGTCCGCATCGACGTGATCCTGGGCGTCCACGTCGGACTCGTCGTCCCATGCCGAAGAGGAACGGAAGGCAGAAGCCTGGACACTGGCAGGTGGCACGGCGGCGTTCGGCTCGCTTTCCAGCGGGCTGAAACCGGGCACACCCAAGGGCGCGGCCTGGGCCGGCTCGCCTTCCGACAAGTCCGTCGAACCGGCCGCTTCGGGCTCGGGCTCGGGCTCGGGCTCGGGCTCGGGCTCGGGCTCGGGCTCGGGCTCGGGCTCGGGAGCAGCGTCCGGCTCGTCCAGCGGCATGTCCAGCGCATTCGCGTCCGGCGCATCGGCCGAGTGCACCAACCGCAAGTGACCGCGGCCGGGGTGAGCGCCGGCATCGGGTTCACCCAGATCGCCCTGCAGGCTGCGGGCCTCCAGCCGGCTTGATGCCTCGTGGTCGTAATCGGACAGGCGGCGCAGCAACTCGGGGTCCGGGGACTTGAGGAAGCCGGCGGCAAACTGATGCAGCAGGCGACGGATCTCGTCGGCCGCCTCGTTGAAGAGCGCCGCCTCGTCAGGCCGGCCCGCACCCAGCGCCTGGGACTTCATCAGCGCATGTTCCAGCAGGCGAGCCAGTTGCGACAACTCGGTGTAGCCGACGGTGGCCGAGTTGCCGGCCAGCGAATGCGCCAGCGCAATCGGTTCGTCGCCCACGGGATGATGCAACTCCAGCGCCCATTCGCCCAGCAGGGTGCACAAGCGCCGTGACTGTTCGTCGGCCTCGTTGAGGTAGATGTTGAACAGCGGGATGCTGATGCGCAGCGGACCCACCACCTTCACCTGCTCGTCGGCAGCGGTGTCGGCGGGCTCGTCGGGAGAGACTTCCGACGAGGCTGGCGCCTCGCCGACCGGTTCGGCCGCGAACGGCATCTCCGTCGGCATGCCGACGGGCTCGCCACCCGAGGGCTCGGCCGCGAGCCCCGCGGCTTCCGGCAATGGCGCGTCGGCAGCTTCAGCCAACTCAGCGAACTCGGGCAGCCCGGCTTCCAGATCAGCTTCGCTCTCGGGCCAGGTGGCGTCATCCTGTGACGGCGTCAGGTCCTCGATCACCAGATCGACGGTCAGCGCGTCTCCGTCCAGCCCGGTGGTCTCCCCGTCGGCCAGGGCACCCGGGTGCGTGGGCGCAGCCGACAGGTCGCCGAAATCCGAAGGCTCCTGAAGATCGAGCGTCACGTCCGGCTCGGTGGCAGTAACCTCACCAGCCGGGCCCGTCGGCATGTGGACGTCCAGCGTATCGAGGTCGAGCGCGAGGCGATCCAGCGTCGGCAGGTCGCGCTCAGGCGCGGGCACCTCCAATGGCGGCAACGCCTCGAGGTCAAGCACGGTGTCGTGCTCCGGGAATCCGTCGTCCTCCAGCGTCGGCGGCTGAGTGGGCTGGAAGTCGAACGGTGCATCCGCGAGCGACTCCGGACGGGCCGGAATGGGCTCGTCGAGCAGGGTCACCGGCTCGGGCGCGGAGCCCGTAGGCGCACCCGGCAAACGACCTTCATCGGCAAGGCGGGCGAGTGCTTCGTTCACGACGTCGTCGGTGGCCCAGCTGAGGATCGGCATCGCCGGCTCGGAGGGGACGGCCGGGGCCGGCTCGAGCATGGAGGTGCCTTCGCTCGCCGCCTCGTCAGCCGCCTCGTCGTCCAGATCGAGCAAGAGGGTGTCCGCCACCACGGGCGGGGCCTCTTCAACGGCGGTCGCAGCCAATCCGGACAGCGGCAAGCGTTCACCGCGCAGGCGCAAGGCGTCGGCCGCCGCACTGACAGGCTCGGCACGCCAGGCCGCGTCGTCATGCCGCGCGATCGCCTCTGTCCACGCCGCGAAATGGTTCAGCAATTCATCACTCAGGCCCAGCAGGTCGGCACTGGCAGGCTCCTGGGATGCCAGCCAGGTGTTGTACAGCTGTTCGCAGGACCAGGCGGCTTCGCCGTAGACCTGAAGGCCCACCATGCGCGAGCTGCCCTTCAGCGTGTGGAACGCACGCCGCACGGCCGTCATGGCCGTCACGTCGGACGGATCGGACTGCAGGGTAGCGAGGGCCGCGCGGGCATCGGCAATGACCTCGGCCGCTTCCTCGAGGAACACGCCGCGCATCTCGTCGTCTTCTTCCAGCCCGGTGGCTTCCGGCACACGCTCCGGTGTGGGGGCCAGCGGGAGCGGTGCGGGAAACGCCGGCACATCGAGCGCGTCGTTCAGCTCCGGCAGGGGCGCCAGATCCGACAGGACCTGCGCCACGTGTTCGCGGGCAACCTCCAGGGCCGACTCGTCGGCGCTGGCTTGCGCCTCGGCCAGTGCGGCCTGGGCGGCGGCCACGGTGTCGGCCAGGTCGCTTTGCACCTGCACATGCGGCGTGTCGGCCAGCTTCTGCAACTGCTCGGTCACGTCGTCGATCGGAGCGTCTGCCTGGGCAAGGGCCTGGGCCACCTCTTCGGCGACGGCATGCGCTTCCTCACGCTGGATCTGCTCGACGTGCTGCGCGGCCGCTTCCACCGGGTCTTCGGGCAAGGCACCCAGCCCCTTCTTCTCACGGCCCATCAAGGGCGACAGCACACCCGCCTCTTCCTCGAAGGTGAACAGGCTCTTGGTGAGCGTGGGCTGCACCGCCATCATGTCGATCAGAAAGCCCAGCGCCCCCAGATTGCCCGCCAGGCGATCGAACACGCCCTGCCGGGCCGCCTCGTCCAAGTCAGTGTCCGGCTGCAGCAGGTGCTCGACGTCGCCGCGCATGCGCACGACCGCCTGCGCGGCCTGGTCCAGCCCCAGCACGGCCAGCACGCCGCGCATCGACTTCAACTGAGAGGGCACCGGCACCAGCGGACCCCGGTCCGCCGGCTGGCGGAAGAAGGCATCGATGTGCTTTTCGCACTCACCCAGGGTGCTGCGCAACTCCTGCACCACGCTGCCCATGGTCTGGCGGTCAGAGACCCGCCGATACAGGTCCTCCATCCAGCCTTCCAGCGGCTCGGCCGGCTGGCCGGCATCCACCTGCGTGATGCGCTGCGCGAGTCGGCTGACCCGCTGCATCTGCTCAGGATGATCGAACTCGGCGTCTTCGAGAGCGGCTTCCAGGTAAAGCAGGCTGGTGGCCACTTCCATGGCCAGGCTGGGCTCGGGGGCCTGGGCCGCCTGCACGGTGTGCTGAACCGCATCCTGCAAGGCGGCGGCCAGACGCTCACCCTGCGGAAACAGACGCCGCAGCGAGTCCCCCACGAGCGTGAACTGTTCGTTCAGCCCCCCCAGGCGCAGCATCTCGCCCGACGCCACGGCGGACCAGCCATCCTTGGCCCCCGCCACGCGCTTGACCGCCTGCGCGATCCAGGCCGGGTCGAAACGCCCCAGCGGGGAAGTCTGCAGGTCCACCGGCTGATGCCGTTCCAGACCGAAGGTCTGGCGCACCCGGGCCAGCACCGAGCGGGGCGAGTCCGGGGCCTGTCCGGCCTGTGCACAGAAAAACAGCAACTCGCTGGCAAGCCGATCCGAGGGCACCCCCTGGCCTTTGGCCAGGCTGCGCAACTGGCTCAGCAACGACGACAGCACACGCTTGGCGTGCACGTTCAGAGGCACATGCTGCTCGGCCAGGCCTTCCAGAAAGCCGCTGGCGAGCAACCAGGTCGCCGATTCTCGGTGGGCATGGCGCTCGGTCGCGCCCTGCGCCAGCGCTGCGCACAGCGCCGCCAGAGCCACGGCGTCAGCCGGCTGGTTGCGCTTGAGCAGCGACAACAGGCCCGTCTCGAAATCCCCCAGGGTGACCTGGTCGGCCTGCCGAGGCGCCACCTCGTCCGGCGGCGCCAGCGGTGCCTCCAGCGACACCGTCGGCCAGTCCTGGATCCAGAGATCGGTGGGACGAGGCAAGGGGCCACCGGCGCGCAGAGCGAGCGCCTCGTACTGCGGGAACAGCGCCAGCGCCGACACGGGCTTGCCTGCCAGCTTGCGTGCGATGTAGTCCAGCAGGGCGAAAGAGCCCTTCTCGATGTCCCGCACCGCGTCCTCGGAGATGGACTGGGGGCGGGCCACCAGCTTCTGGACCACGGCCTCGCTGGCCCGCAGCAGGGTCGCCCCGGCCGGCAGTCCCGCCAGCTCCAGCGCCCCCACACCCTGATGGATCTGCTGCCGGGCCGTGCGCAGGACCGATGGGTCGAGCGCATCCATGTCGGAGAAGCCCGTGGCGGCGGTGTCCTTCAGGACCCGGTGCAGCGCCTTGTGCGCGGCGTCGAGCGACTTGCGCAGTTCCTCGTGCACCCACGCCAGGGCGCTGAGGTCATCCGAGGCGAGCGAGGCGTCTTGGTGCAGGCTGTCCATGCGTCATCCCGTCCGGGGTCAGGAAGCAATCTTGAATCGGGCCACCGACTGCTGCAGTTCTTCAGCGGTCTTCGACAGTTCGCGCACGAGCTGCGTGGTGGACCGGGTGCCCTCGCCCGTCTGTTCCGTCACGGCAAAGATGTGCTGGATGTTGGCCACGACCACGTTGGCCGACTCGGCTTCCTTCAGCGCCTGCGCCGAGATCTGCTCGATCAGCTCGGCCAAACGGCGCGACACGCGGTCGATGTCGCCCAGTGCCGAACCGGCGGCGTCAGACAACCGGGCCCCTTCCACCACACCCTGCGTGGAGCGTTCCATGGCGGCCACGGCATCCTGCGTGTCGGTCTGAATGGTTCGCACCAGCGCGGCAATTTCACGCGTCGCATCGGCCGAGCGTTCGGCCAGACGCTGCACTTCCTCGGCCACCACCGAGAAGCCGCGACCGGCTTCACCGGCCGAGGCCGCCTGGATGGCGGCGTTCAGCGCCAGCACGTTCGTCTGCTCCGTGATGTCCGAAATCAGCTCGGTGATTTCGCCGATCTCCTGCGACGACTCGCCCAGCCGCTTGATGCGCTTGGACGTTTCCTGGATCTGTTCGCGGATGGTATTCATGCCGCCGATGGCGTTCTGCACGGCCTCCAGCCCCGAGTCGGCGGCGGCCAGCGACTGGCGCGCCACCTCGGCCGACTGCTGGGCCTGCGCAGACACCTCGTTGATTCGGCCCGCCATCTGCAGCACCGATTCACCGGTCTCGCGGATCTCGCGCAGCTGCTCGTCGGAGGCGGCCAGCAGCTCGGTCGACGTTGCTTCCACCTGGCTGGTGGTGTCCGTCACCCGCTGCACCGTGCCCTGCACCTGGGCCACGAGGTTGCGCAGTTCTTCCACGGTGAAGTTCACCGAGTCGGCAATCGCGCCGGTGATGTCCTCGGTCACGGTGGCCTGCTGCGTCAGGTCGCCTTCGGCCACCAGTTGCAGTTCGTTCATCAGCCGCAGAATGGCCGCCTGGTTCGCGTCGTTAACGCGCTTGGCCTCGCGCTCCTGACGCTCGGCCTCCTGGCGCTGGAATTCGGCGATGCGGGCGCGGTGACGCTGGTCCGTCAGGAAGACCCGTAGCAGGCCCCACGCGGCGGCGGCCGTACCCAGCAGGAACACCAGAATCAGGGCCACGTTGGCCCCGCCGATGCCTGCGCCATCGTTCAGGCGCGTCTGCACATCCTCCAGGCCTTTGCGCAGCGGTTCGCTGTCGTCGATGATGGCCACCTGGGCGTCCCGCGCGGCCACCAGACCTTGCAGCGAACCCAGGATGAAGGTGGACTGGGTGCGGGTCCGCTCGAAGATCTTCAGCAGGGCCTCCAGCTGCTCGCGCAAGGCTGGATCGCGGGTGCCGGTCAGGTGCAGATCGGCATTGCCGGACAGCAGACCTTCGGCGATTTCCTTGAAGGCGTTGAGGTCCTTGCCCAGCAGGAACACGGCCTCGGTGGACACCCCCTCCACCGTCAGGAACTCGTTGGCCGACTTGCCGATCCGCTGAGTCAGCATCACCAACTGGTTCAGTGCCAGTGACTCGCCCGTCGACACCCCGCCCTTTTCCAGCCGCGCGGTGGCAATGCCCTCGGCCAGGTCCAGCAGCTCGGACGACTGCGCGTTCACCTCGCGCAGGGCCTGGCTCACCTGGGTCAGCGTCTGCTTCTGCGCCAGCACATAGTTGGCGTTCTTCTCGGCCCGGTCGACCAGCTGCAACAGGGGGGTCAGCGACTCACGCGCCCCGCCCGATACCTCGCTCAGGCCCGCCTTTCTGTCGCCTTGCGCGAGCCCCCGCACGTTCGTGGCCAGCACCTTCACACTGTCTTGCACCTCGGAGAACGCCTGCGCCCGCCCCACCAGCGCCTGAGACACCGACTTGGCCAGCCGCTGCGACTGCATCAGCGCCTGGCCCGTCGCACCGGTCTGGGCCGCACGGCGATCGGCGGAGTTCACCGAGAGGAAGGCGCTCAGCACCAACCCCAGCACGCCCACGGCCAGCACACCACCGAGCAGCCGCTGCTGGCGATCCAGCCCGAGATGGCCGACCAGGGGCAGCCCCGACTGGGGCTCCAGCACGCCGTCCTCCAGCGTGTCGGCCTTGAGCCGGTTATCAAAGTAGTCGGGCGGGAATTCCGATGGCGCAGCCTCGGAGATGACGGAGTCGGTCTGTGTCGCTGGCTGCAGGGTCGAGGGGCTGGCCGACTGCGTGTCGACGGTTCGGGCGCCCGATGTCACGACCATGCCCTCGGTGCTCAAGGCCTCCGGCTGGACCTCGTCCTCCTCGCGCGGCTTGCCCAGCTCCTTGATTCGACTCAGGAAACTCATGTGAACGTGCTCCAAACTGACAACGGGTGAGCCTGTGGCGGGTGAGCACCCGGTCAGGCATCGATTTTCAGAAACGCTTCATCGGCCGCCAGCGCGGCCAGGTCCAGCTCGTACCAGACACGACCCTGGGCATCGGCCAGGGCCCGGACCACGAAGTGCGGGGCGGCCTCGCCGCCTTCGGCGGGCTGGAGCGCATCAGGCTGGCGCAGCCCCAACAAGCGGTCGATCAGCAGGCAGGCGTTGAGTTGCAGCCCCTGGTTGAACGCCACCAGACGGCCGGCATCCCGGGCCGGCACATCGCTGCCGGTCCGCGGAGCCCGGTCTCGCAGCCCCAGAAAGCGGCCGAGATCCGCCACGCCGTGCAGGTGGCCACGCAGGTTCGCCACGCCCAGGAACCAGGGCTGGCTGTGGGGCACGGCCTGAATGGCAGCCACAGGGAAGATTTCGCCCGCCTGGTCCAGCGGCAGCAGGAAGCCATGCGCCGCAATCTCGACCGCGAGCCAGTTTCGTGTGGGCGCCTGCTCACGCACGCGTTGCAGGCGGTCCGCCAGACGCTGCTGCAGCTGTCGTAGGGCTTCCTTGTTGGCCATCTGCCCGCCCTCAGCCGAAGGCCTTGATCTTGGCGAGCAACTCGTCCGGGTTCACCGGCTTGACGACGTAATCGCGCGCACCCTGGCGCATGCCCCACACGCGATCGGTTTCCTGATTCTTGCTGGAGCAGATGATCACGGGAATCGCGGCGTACTGCGGATCACGGGTGATGGTGCGGGTGAGCTGGAAACCGTTCTGCCCCGGCATCACGACGTCCATCAGGATCAGATCCGGCTTGTCTTCCTGCAGTCGGCGCAGCGCCTCTTCCCCATTTTCGGCGGTCCGCACCTGATAACCCTTCTTGGTCAGGAGTTCGGACAGCACGTGCAATTCGGTCTTGGAATCGTCAACCAGCAGTATTTTCTGAATCGGCATGCTTTTACCTCGGCACACGACAGGCTGCCACAAGGCCGTGGCGGCACGTGTTTCAAATCATTTCTGACACCCCGGATGACGGGACACCACGCGAAAGCCGGGACACTCACCCGCCCGCATACTGGGACACGGCCTGAAGCAACTGGTCCTTGGTGAACGGCTTGGTGAGGTAGTCCTGTGAGCCCACCATGCGCCCGCGGGCCTTGTCGAACAGCCCGTCCTTGGACGACAGCATGATCACCGGCGTGCGGGCAAAGCGCGGGTTGCGCTTGATGATGGCGCACGTCTGATAGCCATCGAGCCGTGGCATCAGGATGTCGCAGAAGATGACGTCCGGCTCGTGGTCATTGACCTTGGAAAGGGCGTCGAAGCCGTCCTCGGCCAGCACCACCTCGTACCCACCCTGCTTCAGAAAGATTTCCGCGCTGCGCCGGATCGTGTTGCTGTCATCGATGACCAGCACCTTCCTGGCACCCGCACTGCCGGCCGCCTCGGGCCCGGGCTGCGCGGTGTTTTCAATGTCTGACACGGACCCGCTCCTCCAAACGTCGGCACCCGCTCAAAAGGCGGGTCACCGTGGTCACAGCTTATATCGTCAGGATGACGTCAGACCTGAACCATCTCAAAGTCGTCCTTGCGTGCGCCGCATTCCGGGCACACCCAGTTCATCGGCACATCCTCCCAGCGGGTCCCCGGGGGAATGCCTTCGTCCGGCAGCCCTGCGGCTTCGTCGTAAATCCAGCCACAGATCAGGCACATCCAGGTTCGGAATTCGTTCACGTCAACAAGATCAGCTTGAATACAATGGATCGATTGTAGCCACCTGCCGGACGGCGCCACCCCAGGGTTTCTGGGCACGGCGCACCGGCCAGAGATACTGTTGAACGCATGAATTCACCTCAGAACAGCGCTGATGAAACCACCCCGGTGACCGGCGAGCAGGATTCCGGTGCGCCGGCATGCGTCCTGAGCTTCAACGCCAATGACCCGAGCGGCGCCTCCGGCATCGGGGCCGACATCGCCACCATCTCGGCCATGGGGGCGCACGGCCTGCCCGTCGTCACCAGCCTGCTGATCCGTGACACCGCCGAGGTGTTCGAATCGCACGAAATCGACCCCGACGCCGTGGTGGACCAGGCGCGCTCTATTCTGGAAGACTGCACCATTGCCGCCTGGAAGGTGGGCTTCCTGGGCAGCGCCGAAGGGGTGAGCGCCGTGGCCGAAATCCTGTCCGACTACTCGGACGTGCCGCTGGTGTCCTACCTGCCCAACCTGTCCTGGATGGACGAAGACCCGCAGACGGCCTACCTGGACGCCTTCCGCGAACTCATCCTGCCCGCCACGCGGGTGTTGGTCGGCAACCACAAGACGCTGACCGACTTCCTGCTGCCCGAGTGGGATGCCGAGCGCCAGCCCTCGGCCCGCGAACTCGCTGTGGCCGCCGGCGAACTCGGCGCCGACTACGTGCTGGTGACCGGCATCCAGCTGCCAGACCAGTACATCGACAACGTGCTGGCCTCGCCCCAGGGGGCCCTGTGTGGCGAGCGCTTCGAGCGCTTCGACACCGCCTTCGTCGGCGCGGGCGACACGCTGTCGGCGGCGCTGGCCGCCATCCTGTCGTCGGGCACCGAGCTGGATGTGGCCGTGTCCGAGGCCTTGAGCTTCCTCGACCAGTCGCTGGATGCGGGTTTCCGCCCCGGCATGGGCGGCGTGGTGCCTGACCGCTTCTTCTGGGCCCTGCCCCCTGGCGAACAGCCCGCGGAAGGCGCCGCCAGCGCCGCCCCTGAGAACGCCCCCCTTCTTGACGACTCCACCCCGCCGCCTTCTTCGCGCAATGTCCACTAACACCGAGCTGTTCGAGCGCGCCCAGCGCGTCATCCCGGGCGGCGTGAACTCGCCCGTGCGCGCCTTCCGCGCCGTCGGCGGCACGCCCCGCTTCATCCAGCGCGCTCAGGGCGCCTACATGTGGGACGCCGAAGGCACCCGCTACATCGACTACATCGGCTCGTGGGGCCCGATGATCCTGGGTCACGGCCACCCCGAGGTGCTCGAGGCGGTGCAGAAGGCGGCTGTCGACGGCTTCTCCTTCGGCGCCCCCACCGAGCGCGAAGTGGAACTGGCCGAGGCCATCCTGGCCCATGTGCCGAGCGCCGAACAGGTGCGCCTGGTCAGCTCGGGCACCGAAGCCGGCATGAGCGCCATCCGCCTGGCGCGCGGCGTGACCGGCCGCAGCAAGCTGATCAAGTTCGAGGGCTGCTACCACGGCCATGCGGACGCCCTGCTGGTCAAGGCCGGCTCGGGCCTGGCCACCTTCGGCCACCACACCAGCGCCGGCGTGCCCCCTGAGGTGGTGCAGCACACGCTGGTGCTCGAGTACAACAACATCGAGCAGATCGAGCAGGCGTTTGCCACCCAGGGTGACGAGATCGCCTGCGTGATGATCGAGCCCATCGCCGGCAACATGAACTTCGTGCGCGCCAGCGTGCCCTTCGTGAAGCGCATCCGCGAGCTGTGCGATCAGCACGGCGCGCTGTTCGTGTTCGATGAGGTGATGAGCGGCTTCCGCGTGGCCCTGGGCAGCGCACAAAGCCTGTACGCGCAGGCCATTCCGGGCTTCCGCCCGGACATCAGCGTGTTCGGCAAGGTCATCGGGGGCGGCATGCCGCTGGCCGCGTTTGCCAGCACCCGCGCCATCATGTCCAAGCTGGCCCCGCTGGGTCCGGTCTACCAGGCCGGCACGCTGTCGGGCAACCCGGTGGCCACGGCCTGCGGCCTGACCACGCTCAAGCTCATCGGCCAGCCGGGCTTCTTCGACGCGCTGGGGGAACGCACCCGCAGCCTCATGACCGGACTGGACGGTGCGGCCAGGGCCGCCGGCATCGAGTTCTGCACCGACAGCCAGGGCGGCATGTTCGGTTTCTTCTTCGCGCCGGAACTGCCTCAGCACTACCAGGCCGTGATGGCCCGCGGCACCGACACGTTCAACCGCTTCTTCCACCTGATGTTGGACCAGGGCGTGTACCTGGCCCCGGCCATGTACGAAGCCGGATTTGTCAGCGCGGCGCACACCGCGCAGGACATCGCCGACACGGTGGCGGCCGCCGCCAACGCCTTCCGCCAGCTCTGAACCAGGCCCAGGGCCGCGCCGCCCTCGTCCTTTCTGCCCAGGCCACCCCTCAGCGGGTGGCCTTTGCATTCAGAAGCACAAGAACGTGCCGGTGCGCTGCCTACAATGCGCGCCATGCACATCCACATCCTTGGCATCTGCGGCACCTTCATGGGTGGCGTGGCCGCTCTGGCCCGTGAGGCGGGCCACCGTGTGACCGGCTGCGACGCCGGCGTCTATCCGCCGATGAGCGACCAGCTGCGCGCCCTGGGCATCGAGCTGATCGAAGGCTACACGGTGGACCAGCTCGCGCTGAAGCCTGACCTGTTCGTGATCGGCAACGTCGTCAGCCGGGGCAACCCGCTGATGGAAGCCATTCTGGACGGTGGCCTGCCGTACACCAGCGGCCCGCAGTGGCTGAGCGAAAACGTGCTGCAGGGACGCCATGTGCTGGCCGTGGCCGGCACGCACGGCAAGACGACCACGACGTCGATGCTGACCTGGATTCTGGAACACGCCGGCAAGCAGCCCGGCTTTCTGGTGGGCGGCGTGCCGCAGAACTTCGGCGTGTCGGCCCGTTTGGGCGACACCCGCGCCGAGACGCGCCCGGCCAGCGGCCACCCCTTCGTCATCGAAGCCGACGAGTACGACACGGCCTTCTTCGACAAGCGCAGCAAGTTCGTGCACTACCGTCCCCGCACGGCGGTGCTCAACAACCTCGAGTTCGACCACGCCGACATCTTTGCCGACCTGGCCGCCATCGAGACGCAGTTCCATCACCTGGTGCGCACCGTGCCCGCCAGTGGCCGACTGGTCGTCAACGCCCGTGAAGAGGCCTTGCAGCGGGTGCTGGACCGGGGCTGCTGGAGCGACGTGGCGCGCTTCGGCGTGCGCGGTGACACGCCGGGCTTCCGCGCACGCGGCGAGCCCCACGCCTTCGACGTGCTGAAGGCCGGCGTGCTGGTGGGCCGCGTCGAATGGGCGCTGCTGGGCGAGCACAACCAGATGAATGCGCTGGCGGCCATCGCCGCCGCCGAGCACGTGGGCGTGGCCCCGCAGCAGGCCTGCGAAGCCCTGGGGCAGTTCGCCAACGTGAAGCGCCGCCTCGAACTGCGAGGCCAGGCGCGCAACATCACCGTCTACGACGACTTCGCCCACCACCCCACGGCCATCCGCACCACGGTGGACGGCCTGCGTCGCAAGGTCGGCCCCGATGCGCGCATCCTGGCCGTGTTCGAGCCGCGCTCCAACACCATGAAGCTGGGCACGATGAAGGCGCTGCTGCCCTGGTCGCTGGAGGAAGCCGATCTCGCCTTCTGCCACAGTGGCGGCCTGGGCTGGGACGCCCACGAGGCACTGGCCGAGATGGGCGAGCGCGCCATCGTGGCCGACACCATCGACGTGCTGGTGAACAAGGTCGTCAAGGCCGCCCGCCCGGGCGACCAGATCCTGTGCATGAGCAACGGCGGCTTTGGCGGCATCCACGACAAGCTGCTGGCGGCCCTCGCCTGACGCGCACCCTCGGGCGATTCAGCCCGCCTGACGTGACAACGGCGACCTCGCGAGGTCGCCGTTTCACTTTGCGGAAGAGACCCGAGCAGACTCAGACCGCCATCGCATCAGCCGCCATCATCATCAGGCGGGCCGGATTGGCGCCCAGACGCGCCTGGGGCTCGAAGGTGTCTACCCGGTCGGTGATGAGCCCGTCCAGGCCGGACAGCCACAGGGCCGATGCCTGAGCCGGCTCGTTGACCGTGTAAGTCAGCACCTTCAGGCCGGCCGCCTGCGCGGCGCGGATGCGCTCGCGGTCAAGTTCGGGGTGATGCACCACGATGGCCTGGCAACCCAGGTCGAGTGCCAGCTTGACGCCATCGACCGCCCAACGCTCCAGCAACAGGGCCCGCGGCAACTCGGGGCAGGTGCGCTGCACGGCACGCAAGGCCTCCACGCTGAACGAACTCAGCAGAGGCTTGACATGGGCGTTGGCCCACAGGCGCGCCACCTGTTCGGCCACCACACGGCCCGTGCGCTGCTCGTCACCGGGCGTGGGTTTGATCTCCAGATTGACGAGCAGGCCCAGCCCCTGCAACCAGCGCGACAGTGCCTCCAGCCGCACCAGCGGTTCACCCGCGTACATGCGACCGTGCCAGCTGCCGGCGTCCAGCCGGGACAGCGCATCCCATGTCAGTGCACCCGCCAGCCCCTGCCCATTGGTGGTGCGGTTCAGTTCGGCGTCGTGCAGCAGAAAAGGCTCCCCATCGGCACTGAGCTTCACATCGCATTCGAACATGGCAAAGCCGTGCTCGGCACCCATGCGGAACGCCGCCAGGGTGTTTTCCGGGGCCAGCTTGCCGGCGCCACGGTGGGCAATCCAGCAGGGATAGGGCCAGGCGGGGGTCGATCGGTTGGGAAGGCTCATGACTGCTTGATAAGAGGCCGTTGAAACGGTGATGCCCCTTCGCCACCAGCCGGGGCCGCCGGAGAGAAACATCGCATGACAGTCAGGATAGCCATTCTCGCCCTGGGGCAAAGCGCGCCACAAGGCGGTCAGGAGTGCCCATTTCTGGCGCATGGGGGATGGGGGTGCGGTACCATCTCGCCTCAGGCGCGAAAACCCACCCCACTCTGATCTGCGTCTGGGCGTCCTCCCCGACCCCAGGCGCGTTGATCTTTTCTCGAAACAGGCACCTTCGCACCTGGCGCCCGCATGAACGCACCGACCGAGCTGACCCACATGACCGCCCAGGCCGCCGCTCACGATGACGGCCATCCCCGCCTGCGCGAGATCCCGTACAACTACACGTCGTTTTCAGACCGTGAAATCGTTCAGCGTCTGCTGGGCCAGCGCGCCTGGGAAGTCCTGAGCCTGCTGCGCACCGAGCGCCAGACCGGCCGCTCCGCGCGCATGCTGTATGAAGTATTGGGCGACGTCTGGGTGGTTCAGCGCAACCCCTATCTGCAGGACGACCTGCTGGACAACCCCAAGCGCCGCGGTCAGCTGATCGACGCCCTGCACCATCGCCTGGGCGAGGTCGACAAGCGACGCACCCCCAGCAGCGACGCCTCCCGTGACAAGCTGGTGGCCGAGCTGCTCGACGCGGCCCGCGTGGCGGTCGACCGCTTCGCCCGCGCCTTCGACGAGATGGCCAGCCTGCGCGAGCGCACCACGCGCGCGCTGGGCCGCGTCACCAAGTCGGACAACATCAAGTTCGATGGTCTGAGCCGTGTCTCTCATGTGACCGACGCCACCGACTGGCGCGTCGAATACCCCTTCGTTGTCCTCACGCCGGACACCGAAGAAGAGATGGCTGCCCTGGTCAAGGGCTGCGTCGAACTCGGCCTGACCATCATCCCGCGTGGGGGCGGCACCGGCTACACCGGCGGCGCCGTGCCGCTGACCTGGAAGAGCGCGGTCATCAACACCGAGAAGCTCGAGCAGATGACCGAGGTCGAGCTGGTCGACCTGCCCGGCGTGGCGCACAAGGTGCCCACGGTGTGGACGGGGGCCGGTGTGGTCACCCAGCGGGTGGCGGACGCCGCCGAACGGGCGGGCTATGTGTTCGCGGTCGACCCGACCTCGGCCGAGGCCTCCTGCATCGGCGGCAACATCGCGATGAACGCCGGCGGCAAGAAGGCGGTGCTGTGGGGCACCGCACTGGACAACCTGGCCAGCTGGCGCATGGTCACGCCCCAAGCCGAATGGCTGGAAGTGGTCCGCGTGAACCACAACCTGGGCAAGATCCACGACGTCGAGGTGGCCAACTTCGAGCTGCACTACTACGCAGCCGACGGCAAGACCCACCTGCGCACCGAGAAGCTCGACATCCCTGGCCGCATTTTCCGCAAGGAAGGCCTGGGCAAGGACGTCACCGACAAGTTCCTGGCGGGCCTGCCCGGCATCCAGAAGGAAGGCTGCGACGGCCTGATCACCAGCGCCCGCTGGATCGTGCACCGCATGCCCAAGCACACCCGCACGGTGTGCCTGGAGTTCTTCGGCAACCCGACGTTGTGCGTGCCTTCGATCGTCGAGATCAAGGACTTCATGTTCGAGGAGATGAAGCAGCCGGGCGGCGCCATCCTGGCCGGCCTGGAACACCTCGACGATCGCTACCTGAAGGCGGTGGGCTACGCCACCAAGAGCAAGCGCGCGGTGGGCGGCAACGGCCTGCCCAAGATGGTCCTGATCGGCGACATCGTCGGTGACGACGAGGACCGCGTGGCCCGCGCCACCAGCGAGGTCATCCGCCTGGCCAATGGCCGCAATGGCGAGGGCTTCGTGGCCGTCAGCGCCGACGCGCGCAAGAAGTTCTGGGCCGACCGCAAGCGCACCGCCGCCATCGCCAAGCACACCAACGCCTTCAAGGTGAACGAAGACGTGGTGATCCCGCTGCCGCGCATGGGCGAGTACACCCTCGGCATCGAGCGCATCAACATCGAGCTGAGCCTGCGCAACAAGCTGGCCCTGCTGGACGCATTCGACGGCTTCTTCAAGGGTGGCAACGCGGCCATCGCACAGTTCATGGGCAAGACGGACGACCCGTCCGAGCTGCCCAGCGACGAGCAACTGGCCGAGAAGGTGCAGGCGGCGCAAGCCCTGCTGGACCAGGTACGCGCACGCTGGACCTTCCTGTACGAGCACCTCGACACCCCGCTGAGCAGCGTCTCGGCCGATCTGGTGGCCCTGGGCTACACCCAGCACCAGGACGGCACCTACGTGCCCGACGAAGCCACGGCGGGCCGCGACACGGTCTTCAACCTGCTGCAGACGTGGAGCATCCGTGCCGGCTGGAAGAAGGAAATCCGTGAGCCACTGAGCAAGGTCTTCAATGGCGGCGCGCTCAGCCCCGTGATCGACGAACTCAAGCGCATCCACAAGCAGGTGCTGCGCGGCCGCGTGTGGGTGGCCCTGCACATGCACGCCGGCGACGGCAACGTGCACACCAACATCCCGGTCAACTCCGACAACTACGAGATGCTGCAGACGGCGCACGAAGCCGTGGCCCGCATCATGAAGCTGGCGCGTTCGCTCGACGGCGTGATCTCGGGTGAGCACGGCATCGGCATCACCAAGCTCGAGTTCCTGACCGACGACGAGATCGCGAACTTCACGGCCTACAAGCTGAAGGTCGACCCGGAAGGCCGCTTCAACAAGGGCAAGCTGCTGCGTGGCGCTGCCTTGAAGGCGCTGGGCGACGACGTCCACGCTGCCGACCTGACCGAGGCCTACACGCCCTCGTTCGGCCTGATGGGCCACGAGTCGCTGATCATGCAGCAGAGCGACATCGGTGCGATTGCCGATTCGGTCAAGGACTGCCTGCGCTGCGGCAAGTGCAAGCCGGTGTGCAACACGCACATCCCGCGCGCCAACCTGCTGTACAGCCCACGCAACAAGATCCTGGCCACCTCGCTGCTGGTCGAGGCCTTCCTGTACGAAGAGCAGACGCGCCGGGGCGTGTCGATCAAGCACTGGTCCGAGTTCGAGGACGTGGCCGACCACTGCACGATCTGCCACAAGTGCCTGACGCCGTGCCCGGTCAAGATCGACTTCGGCGACGTGTCGATGAACATGCGCAACTTGCTCAACAAGATGGGCAAGAAGAGCTTCCGCCCCGCAGGCGCGGCCGGCATGGCCATGCTCAACACCAACAACCCGCAGACGATCAAGCTGATCCGCACGGCGCTGGTGGATGTGGCGATGCCGTTACAGCGCGTGGCCAACGACGTGCTGAAGCTGGCTGCCCGCAAGCAGACCAGCGCGCCGCCGGCCACGGTGGGCAAGGCGCCGCTCAAGGAAGAGATCATCCACTTCGTCAACAAGAAGATGCCGGGCGGCCTGCCGAAGAAAACGGCGCGCGCCCTGCTGGACATCGAGGACAAGGACTACGTCCCCATCATCCGCAACCCGAAGGCGACCACGGCCGACACCGAAGCGGTGTTCTACTTCCCCGGCTGCGGCTCGGAGCGCCTGGTCAGCCAGGTGGGCCTGGCCACGCAGGCCATGCTGTGGCATGCGGGCGTGCAGACCGTGCTGCCACCGGGCTATCTGTGCTGCGGGTACCCGCAGCGCGGTGCCGGCCAGTTCGACAAGGCCGAGAAGATGATCACCGACAACCGGGTGCTGTTCCACCGCGTGGCCAACACGCTGAACTACCTGGACATCAAGACGGTGGTCGTGTCCTGCGGCACCTGCTACGACCAGTTGCAGGGCTACCAGTTCGACAAGATCTTCCCCGGCTGCCGCATCATCGACATCCACGAATACCTGCTCGAAAAGGGTATCACGCTCCAGACCAAGGGCGCCTTCCTGTACCACGACCCCTGCCACACGCCCATGAAGCTGCAGGACCCGATGAAGACGGTGAAGGCCCTGGTGGGCGACGGCGTCATCAAGTCGGACCGCTGCTGCGGTGAATCGGGCACGCTGGCCGTCAACCGGCCGGACATCTCGACGCAGGTGCGCTTCCGCAAGGAAGAAGAGATCCGCAAGGGCGAGGCCGCGCTGCGCGAACAGGGGCTGCTCGACCCGAAGGACAACGTCAAGGTGCTGACCTCGTGCCCGGCCTGCCTGCAGGGCCTGAGCCGCTACGTGGACGACGCCCAGAACGGCCTGCTGGAAGCAGACTACATCGTAGTCGAGATGGCCCGCCAGATCCTGGGCGAGAACTGGATGCCGGAGTACGTGGCCCAGGCCAACAACGGCGGCATCGAGCGCGTGCTGGTGTGACCACGATGACCCGCTGTGAGCTGTGCGAGCAGGAAGGCGGCATCCCCGTCTTCCGCAACGACACCCTGCGCGTGATCCGCGCGGAAGATGCAGATCACCCGGCTTTCTACCGGGTGATCTGGAATGCCCACGTGGCCGAGTGGACCGATCTGGCGCCGGCCGACCGCAGCCGCATCATGCAGGCTGTGGCCAAGGTCGAAACGGTGCTGCGCGAGCGGCTGAAACCGACCAAGGTCAACCTGGCGAGTCTGGGCAACATGGTGCCGCACCTGCACTGGCACGTCATTGCACGCTTCGACTGGGATGGGCGCTGGCCAGCCCCCGTGTGGGCACCCCTGCGCGAGCGAGTGCCCGACGCGGCTGCCCGTCTGGGCCTGCCGCTGGCGGAACTGGACCGGCACGTGGCCCAGGCGCTGCAAGGCCTGACGACCGACTGACGCGCCTCGGCCAACGGAGCATCACAGCAAAAAGGCCCGGTATGACCGGGCCTTTTTCATGGGGTTTGGCGTCTTTGCCGCCACCGGCTCAGTCGACGAGCCCCATGTCCTGGCTCATCAGCATGCTCTCGATGTCGAGCAAGATCACCATGCGCTCACCCACCTGGGCCAGGCCCTTGATGTAAGTGGCATCGATCGCCGAGCTCATCTCGGGCGCCGGACGGATGGCCTCCGCCGGAATCTCCATCACGTCGCTCACCGAGTCGACCACCGTGCCGATGGTGCGCTGCCCGATGTGCAGCACGATGGACACGGTGAAGGCGTTGTACTCGGCCGAGCTGCAGCCGAAGCGCAGTCGCAGGTCGACGATGGGGACGATCGTGCCGCGCAGGTTCACCACCCCCTTCAGGAAGTGGGGCGCGTTGGCAATGCGCGTCGGGTTCTCGTAGCCACGGATCTCCTGCACCTTCAGGATGTCGATGCCGTACTCCTCGTCACCGAGACGGAAGGTCAGGTACTCGCGCGCCAGATCGGTCTGCACGTCCAGTTTTTCCATCATGCCCATGTTGGCTTCTCCTTCACTTCATGCCCGGATCAGTGACGCGAGCGGCGCACGAGGCTGCCCACGTCCAGAATCAGGGCCACGCGGCCGTCACCCATGATGGTGGCGCCCGACACGTCATTGACCTTGCGGTAGTTCGATTCGAGGTTCTTGACCACGACCTGTTGCTGGCCGAGCAGCTCGTCGACCAGCAGGGCCACGCGCCCGCTTTCGGCCTCGACCACCACCATGATCCCGCTGTTGTGTTCCCAGTCGAAACGGGGCACCTGGAACACCTTCTCCAGCTCGATCACCGGCATGTACTCCTCGCGGACCTCGACCACGCGGCCGGAGCCGCCGATGGTCTTGACCATGTCGGGGCTGACCTGGAAGGACTCGACCACCGACGACAGCGGCAGGATGTAGACCTCTTCGCCCACGCCCACGCTCATGCCATCCATGATGGCCAGCGTCAGCGGCAGGCGCACCGCCACCCGCATGCCGTAGCCTTCGGCCGAATCGATCTCGACCGTGCCCCCCAGCGAGGTGATGTTCTTCTTGACCACGTCCATGCCGACACCGCGGCCGGACACGTCGGTCACTTCTTCCGCCGTCGAGAAGCCCGGCGCGAAGATCAGGTTCCACACTTCCTGGTCGGTCAGGGTGTCCGGTGCGTCGATGCCCTTCTCGCGGGCTTTCTTCAGCAGCTTCTCACGCGACAGGCCGCGGCCGTCGTCGCGCACCTCGATCACGATGGAGCCGCCCTGGTGCGAGGCCGCCAGCGTGATGGTGCCGACTTCCGGCTTGCCATTGGCCAGACGCACATCCGGCATTTCGATGCCGTGGTCGCAGCTGTTGCGCACCAGGTGGGTCAGCGGGTCGGTGATCTTCTCGACCAGGCCCTTGTCCAGTTCGGTGGCTTCACCCTGCGTGACCAGCTCGACCTTCTTGCCCAGCTTGTTGGCCAGGTCGCGCAGCATGCGCGGGAAGCGGCTGAACACAGTCGACATCGGAATCATCCGGATCGACATCACGGCCTCTTGCAGGTCGCGGGTGTTGCGGTCCAGATCGGTCAGGCCCGACACCAGCTGCTGGTAGACGACCGGGTCCAGGCCACGGCTGTTCTGGGCCAGCATGGCCTGGGTGATCACCAGTTCGCCCACCAGGTTGATGAGCTGGTCGACCTTTTCGACCGAAACGCGGATGGTGGATGCCTCCAGGCCGGCATGCGGCTTGTCGGCCTTGGCCGCTGCGGGCGCGGCCGGCTTGGCGGGCACGACGGCCGCGGGCTTGGGCGCTTCGGCAGCCGGTGCTGCGGCCTTTTCGGGCGCACCGGGGGCGTTGTCGAAGAAGCCGTAGCCCTTTTCCGGCGCCGGTTCAGCAGGCGCGGCGGCGGCCTCGGGGGCCGGCGTGTCGAAGAAGCCATAGCCCGGGTCGACGGCCGGCTGCGCGGCGGCCGACTCGGCTGCACCACCCATGGCGACGAAGCTCACCTGCTCACGGGCCACGTGGAAGGTGAACAGGTCGACCAGTTCCGATTCCTCGGTGGCCGTGCTGACCTTGAAGCGACGGATCCCGGCCAGTGCGGGGTCATCGGCCAGCGGCTCGATGGTGCCCAGGTCGGTGATTTCCTTGAACAGATCGACCAGGTTGTCTGCCTGGGCCGGGTCAGCCAGCGGGCCCACGCGCAGTTCAACGGTGCGTTGCCCCGAGGTCGGCGCTGCCGCAGCGGAAGGCGTCGGGGCGGCGGCCACGGGCGCAGATGCCGGCGCAGCCACCGGGGCCTCGCCCGAGCTCATGGCGCGGATGTTGAAGAGCAGCTCGGTCGTGTCGACCTCGCCACCGCCAGAGCCCTGATGGCGCGCCAGCATGGCCTTGAGCGCATCACCCGACTGCAGCAGCACGTCGACCATCGGGGCCGTCGGCGCGAGTTCGTGGCGGCGCAGCTTGTCCAGCAGCGTCTCCATCTGGTGGGTCAGCTCGGCGACGTCGCTGAAGCCGAAGGTGGCCGCACCGCCCTTGATCGAGTGCGCGCACCGGAAGATGGCATTGAGCTCTTCGTCGTCGGCCGCGTTGATGTCCAGCTCCAGCAGGAGCTGTTCCATGTTCTCGAGGTTTTCACCGGCTTCTTCGAAGAAGACCTGATAGAACTGGCTCAGGTCGATGCCGGCGGAAGAAGAGGCGCTGTTGTCCGTGCTGGTCTCTGCCATGTCAGGCTCCTGGAGATTGTCGTGCGCTGCGCGGGTCGTGGCCCGTCGTCAGGTCAGCGGATGACCTTCTGGATCACCTCGATGAGCTTGTTGGGATCGAAGGGCTTGACCAGCCAGCCGGTCGCCCCGGCTGCGCGGCCCGCTTGCTTCATCTGGTCGCTCGACTCGGTCGTCAGAATCAGGATCGGGGTGGTCTTGAACTGCGGGTTCTCGCGCAGCTTCTTGGTCAGGCTGATGCCATCCATGCGAGGCATGTTCTGGTCGGTCAGCACCAGGTCGAAGCTGCGGCCGCCGGCCTTCTCGTAGGCATCCTGACCGTCCACGGCCTCGACGACGTTGTAGCCGGCGCTCTTGAGGGTGAAGGAAACCATTTGGCGCATGGACGCAGAATCGTCGACGGCAAGGATCGAATGCATGTCGCTCTCCGGTACTTGAAATAGCAGGACAGATCGGCTGTCTGGAAAAAATGAAACCAGTCGCTTGACGGGATTTCGACAGATGGGACGGAATCTTTAGAACAACTCGACCGACCCGGCGTCCATTTCGTCCTGGGTCACCGGGTTGGGTTTCATCGGGGCATCCACCACCACGGCTGCGCCGTCCGGGTCGTCATCGCCCAGCGCGTCGCGCGCAATCTGGTCGGCACAATTCCGCAATCGCTTGTTGGTGTGCGCAATCAGCTGCGTGGCCATGTCCTGGAACTGCAGCGCCGTCACCGTTCGGTACAGCGTCTGGCGCACTTCTTCCAGGTGGGGCGTGATGGCATGCCCTTGATCGATCACGTCACTGAGCTGGCCGGCGGTGCCGTGAAAGCCTTCCATCAGCACGATGCAGGCGTCATCGAGCAGACGCTGAAGACGCTCCAGGTCGTTGGAGGCCGTCATCAGGTGGTCCTGCAACTCCGCCGCGAGCAGGAGCGGCATCTCCGCTGGCGCGTTGTCGACTGGTTCGTCGTAACTCATTGTGGCTCCACTCAACCTGTTGGTGTCACGTCGACGGCTGGCTGTCGACGCGAGAAAACGGGGTGCTGCTGATACACCCAGCCCCCGTGTCTTCGGCAAGACGGGCCCGGTCTTGAACCGGTTGTTAGAATTTTTCGCATTTCCCGGCGCCAGTTGTTCACAATCACGTGGCAAAACCTGGCACTCATCGACGGATCGAAGGCCGCGCGTGTCCGATTTCACATCTCAGCCCCCTCAAGACGCCGTAGCGCCCGCCCCGGAGGCGGAAGGCATGCCGCCCGTGCGCCTGAAGGTGCTCCACCTCGAAGACAACGAGGAGGATGCGGCGCTGGTCGCCATCCACCTGCGGCGCGGCGGCATCAATGCCGACATTCACCGCATCGACACCGAGGTGGCGCTGTCCGACGCCCTGCACGAGGAATGGGACCTGATCCTGTCGGACTACAACCTCCCCGGCTACTCCGGCCTGGCGGCGCTCGACAAGATCCGGGCCCTGGGCAAGCTGGTGCCCTTCATCCTGGTCTCGGGCGAGATCGGCGAGGACATCGCCGTGCAGGCCATGCGCAACGGCGCGAACGACTACCTGCTCAAGAGCAACCTCACACGCCTCGCTCCGGCCGCGCTGCTGGCCATCGAGGCCAACCGCATCCGCATCGCCAAGCAGCGGGCCGACCTGGCCCTGAGCCGCTCGCGCCAGCAACTGCGCGAGCTGGCCCAGCATCTGCAGACCAGCATCGAGCAGGAGCGGGCCGCCATCGCCCGAGAGATCCACGACGATGTGGGCGGCGCGCTGACGGCGGTGAAGTTCGACCTGGCCTGGATCGCCCGCCATGCGCCCACCCCGCAGATTGCCGAGCGGGTGCAGCAGGCGCTCGAGTCGGTGGGGCACGCCCACGAGGCCAGCCAGCGCATCATGCACAACCTGCGTCCGGCCATTCTCGAGCAGGGCCTGGTGCCGGCCCTGCAGTGGATGACCGACCGTTTCGGCAAGCGCACCGGCATCCACGCCCTGTTCCGCACCAGCCAGGAGCAGCTCCAGCTGCCGGCCGGCGTGCCGCTGGTGGCCTACCGCTTCGCCCAGGAGGCCCTCACCAATGTCTCCAAACACGCACAGGCCACACAGGTCAGCGTCGATGTGACCCAGGCCGGTGGCGTGCTGTCCATCGAAGTCACCGACAATGGCCGTGGCCTGAGTGCCGACGATCTGGCCAAGGCCCGGTCATTCGGCATCCGGGGCCTGCACGAGCGGGCGGAAACCGTGGGCGGTTGGGTCGACATCAGCAGCAACCCCGGCGGGACCACGCTCATTCTGTCCGTGCCCCTGTCGGGCCCGGAAAATGGGTTCATCGACCAACTGTTCACCAACCTCGACGTCGACACGCCTTCCGGCGACGCAGACCCGGACGATCCCACGGTATGGGGCTGAGCACATGATCAAAGTCATTCTCTGCGACGACCACGCGCTGATCCGCCGCGGCATCCGCGACACCCTGGCTGACGCCGCCGACATCGAGGTGGTGGGCGAGGCCGCAGACTACGGCGAGCTGCGCGCCCTGATGCGCGACAAGAGTTGCGATGTGCTGGTGCTCGACATCAACCTGCCCGGCCGCAGCGGCCTGGACGTGCTGCACGTGCTCAAGGAAGAAGGCAGCACGCTGAAAGTGCTGGTGGTGTCGATGTACCCGGAAGACCAGTACGCCATGCGGGCGCTCAAGGCGGGCGCCTCGGGCTACCTGAACAAGGGCAGCGACGCCGCCCAGATCGTGGCGGCCGTGCGCACGGTGGCACAGGGCAAGAAGTACGTGACGCCCGAGATGGCGCAGATGCTGGTCGACAACCTGACCACGCCGGCGCAGGAAGACCTGCACCAGAAGCTGTCCGACCGCGAGTTGCAGACGCTGGTGATGATCGCCTCGGGCAAGCGGCTGTCGGACATCGCAGAGCAGCTGCTGTTGAGCCCCAAGACGGTGAGCGTCTACCGCGCCCGCGTGCTGGAAAAGCTCGGGCTGACGAACAACTCCGAGCTCACGGTCTACGCCATCCGCAACGGGCTGGTCTGAACGCCTGGCCCGCCGCGGTCGGCCGGATCGACTCCGGCCGCAGGCTGCGTCACTCTTCGAGCATCGAGCGCAGCATCCAGGCTGCTTTTTCGTGCACGTCCAGGCGCTGCGTCAGCAGGTCGGCCGTGGGTTCGTCAGAGGCCTCGTCGACCAGCGGGTACAGACCACGGGCGGTGCGCGCCACGGCCTCGTGCCCGTCCACCAGGATGCGGATCATCTCCTTGGCCTTCGGTGGCGTGCCCGGTGCATCCGGCAGGCTGCTGGCCTTGCTGTAATCGGCGAACGAGCCCATGGCCGGGAAGCCCAGGGCGCGAACGCGCTCGGCAATGGGGTCGACCGCATTCCACAGCTCCGTGTACTGCGCCATGAACATGGTGTGCAGCGTGTTGAACATCGGGCCGGTGACGTTCCAGTGGAAGTTGTGCGTGGTCAGGTACAGCGTGAAGGTGTCGGCCAGCAAGGCGTTCAGGCCCTGTGCGATGGCGGCACGGTGCTCGGCGCTGATGCCGATGTCGATCGGGGCCGCGCCCGGGGCCACGGCCACACGGGCAACCTTGGCCGACTTGGCAGCCGATTTGGAGGGGGACTTGTCAGACTTGGCCATGCTGGATCTCTCCTGGAGTGTGTTGAGACGGCGCTGAGCAAAAGGTCAGCAAGAAAAGCTGCTGCTCACTTTAGCGCGACCGCCTCCCTGCACGCGCCATGGCCTTTGAATTGGCTCAATGAACGCCATCGATGCGTTCAATGAGCCCGGCCCCGATGACCAGGGTCAGAAGCGCAGGCCGGCGCGGATGCTCGCGCTGGTCGCGTCGCCGGTGCGGTCTGCCTCGAAGGCCAGGTTCACCAGCAGCAGGCTCACGTTCACGCCGGCAAACAGGCGGGTCTGCGTGTAGCGCTCGCGGGCCCAGCGGCCGGTGTCATCCGAAGCACGGCTCTGCACCAGGCCGACACCGCCGTACGGCGTGACGTTCGCAAAGCCCTTGGACACCGACAGGTCCACGCCCTGGCTGCGCAGGCTCATGTCGCCCAGGCCGCTGGTCTGCGTGTAGAAGCCGCGCACGGCCACGGCCGGGGTCAGCACGCCGCCTTCGATGAAGGCCCACTTGACGTTGCCGCTGACCGCGCGCACCGACGTGCCCGGGATCACGGTGTAGGCCGCCCCCACGTCCACGCCGAAGGGCAAGCCCTTTTCGGCGCGCAGGGTCACGGTCGGCAGCGTGCTCGGCACGTTGTCCGATCCGGTGGCACGCTCGACGATCTTGTGGCTCTTCACGCTGGTGCCACCCAGGCTCACGCCCAGGTCGAAGCCGGTCAGGCCCAGGCCTTCGGCGGGCGCCTGCGGCTTGAAGGCCAGCGTGGCGCTCAGGTCTTCCGACAGCTGGCGGAACTCGGCCTGCGAGGCCAACTGGTCCAGGGCGTTGAATTCATAGGCCTGGGCCGCGGAGGCCGAGCCCAGGGCTGCGGTGATCAGGGCGGCGCGCAGACGAACAGAGGTACGGTGAGACATGGTTGGATTCGTTACGGTTGAAAAGAAAGTTGGGTTGGGGCTGACGGCGCCCGCGCTGCGGCATGCCGTCATGCCCCGTTTCATTCGATCGGGGTGAGCTTGGCCACGCTGAGCATCAGCCATTTCGTGCCATGCCGGCCGAAGT
Organism: uncultured Aquabacterium sp.; assembly: GCF_913773725.1. Lineage (GTDB taxonomy): Bacteria > Pseudomonadota > Gammaproteobacteria > Burkholderiales > Burkholderiaceae_C > Aquabacterium. The sequence goes on from NZ_CAJYGK010000100.1 coordinate 78,175, forward strand.
TGACCTGCACACGGGCGTCGGGCCCGCTGCCTTCGAGCGTCAGCACCACGCCTTCGCCGAACTTGGTGTGGAACACACCCTGCCCCACGCGCAGCCCGCCCTCGCTCTTGGCGGCGGCCATGGCCTTGGGCAGCGGCGCCGTCAGGTCCTTGAAGTCGTCTTCCTTGCGGGCACCGCCCCAGGCCTGGCCGCCATAGCCGCCACGGCTGCCGCCACCGTGGGCGCCCTGGCGATAGGGTTGCGCACCGGCGCCCACCATCGAGCCCATGCCGCGGCCGCTGGACCACGCATCCTGGTAGGACTTGGCAAAGCCCGAGCCGAAGCCCTGGTTGCGGGGCGTGAGCCACTTCAGCGAGGACTCGGGCAGCTCGTCCAGGAAGCGGCTCTTGATGTTGTAGCGCGTCTGGCCATGCAGCATGCGCGTCTGGCTGAAGCTGATGTGCAGCCGCTGGCGCGCGCGCGTGATGGCCACATACATCAACCGGCGCTCTTCCTCCAGGCCCTCGGTGGTGTTCATCGAGTTCTCGTGCGGGAAAAGGCCTTCCTCCAGCCCGGTCAGGAACACGTTGTTGAACTCCAGCCCCTTGGCCGCGTGAATGGTCATGAGCTGGACGGCATCCTGCCCCGCCTGAGCCTGGTTATCGCCGGCCTCCAGCGAGGCGTGCGTCAGGAAGGCCAGCAGCGGCGAGATGATCTCGCCGGTCTCGGCATCGGGCAGCGTGTTGGCCAGGGCCACGGCAGCGGGCAGGCCCGCGCTGATGGCGCCGGCCGGCTCGTCCACCGGCAGGGCCACGGCGTCTTTCCCGAAGCCCTCCTGCGTCACGAAGGCCTCGGCCGCGTTCACCAGTTCGGCCAGGTTCTCCAGCCGCTCCTGGCCTTCCTTCTCGGCGCGGTAGAAGTCGGCCAGGCCCGAGGCCTCGACCACATGCTCGATGATCTGGCGCAGCGTCAGGCCGCGCGTGCACTCGCGCATCGCATCGACCAGGGCCACGAAGCCCTGCAGGTTGGCGCCGGTCTTGCCGGGCACGGCCGTCACGCTCTGCGCCAGGCTGCGGCCCGTGCTCCGCGCCGCATCCTGCAGCAGCTCGACGCTGCGCGCCCCGATGCCCCGCGCCGGGAAGTTCACCACGCGCAGGAAGCTCGTGTCGTCGTTCGGGTTCTCGATCAGGCGCAGGTAGGCCAGCGCGTGCTTGATTTCCGCGCGTTCGAAGAAGCGCAGGCCACCGTACACCTTGTAGGCCACGCCCGCGTTGAACAGCGCCGATTCGATCACCCGCGACTGCGCGTTGCTGCGGTAGAGCACCGCCACCTCGTGCAGCGGGTGCCCCTCGCGGTGCAGCAGGCGGGTCTCCTCCACGATCCACTGGGCCTCGGCGTAATCGCTCGAAGCCTCGTACACGCGGATGGGCTCGCCCTGGCCCGCGTCGGTGCGCAGGTTCTTGCCCAGGCGCTTGCTGTTCTGGGCGATCAGCGTGTTGGCCGCATCCAGGATATGGCCGAAGCTGCGGTAGTTCTGCTCGAGCTTGATGACCTTGGGCACGCGGAACTCGCGCTCGAAGTCGGCCATGTTGCCCACCTGGGCGCCCCGGAAGGCGTAGATGCTCTGGTCGTCATCCCCCACGGCAAACAGGCTGGTGCCCGTTTCTTCGGGTCGGCCCGCAAACATCTTCAGCCACAGGTACTGCAGCCGGTTGGTGTCCTGGAACTCGTCGACCAGGATGTGCTGGAAGCGACGCTGGTAGTGGGCGCGCACCTCCGGGTGGTCGCGCATGATCTCGTAGGTGCGCAGCATCAACTCGGCAAAGTCGACCACGCCCTCGCGCGCGCACTGGTCCTCGTAAGCCTGGTACACGGTCAGCTGCATGCGGCCCAGTTCGTCGCGCGGCTGGATGTCCTTGGGGCGCAGGCCATCTTCCTTGCAGTTCGCGATGAACCAGGTGGTCTGCTTGGGCACGCACTTCTCTTCGTCGTACTTCAGCGCCTTGATGATGCGCTTGACCGCCGAGAGCTGGTCCTGCGTGTCGAGGATCTGGAAGGCCGACGGCAGGCCAGCAATGCGGGCGTGCGCGCGCAGGAAGCGGTTGCACAGGCCGTGGAAGGTGCCGATCCACATCGCCCGGGTGTTCACAGGCAGCATGGCCGACAGACGGGCCTGCATCTCCTTGGCGGCCTTGTTGGTGAAGGTCACGGCCATGATGCTGGCCGGCGTAGCCTGGCCAGTCTGCAGCAGCCAGGCGATGCGGGTTGTGAGCACGCGCGTCTTGCCCGAACCGGCACCGGCCAGGATCAGGGCAGGCCCGGGCGGGGCCGTCACGGCGGCAAGCTGCTCGGGATTCAGCCCGGCCAGCAAGGAGGAGGAGCCGGCGGCGTGCGAGGCCGCCAGGCCGGAGGGCGCGTTGTGCTCGGTCATCGACCGATTTTAGGCGGCATTGCCCTGCCGCCTGGGTCGCCGCGCGCCGCTCAGGCCCCTTGGGGCACTGGCGAGCCCAAGGCCATGTCACGTGTCAGCAAACGCGACATCAGCTCGCCCACACTGCGGATCTGGTCGCCGAAAGGCAAGGCCCCCGCACCGCGGAAGAACAGCCCCTTGCTGACGTCCCCCCGCAGGGCGGCGGCCAGCTGGTTGTCGATGCAGAACTGCCCCCAGCCTGCCAGGCCATCGCGCAGCCCGCATTGCGCCAGGCAGTCGAAGGCCTTGGTGCAGCGCTTGCGCACCTGGGTCACGGCCTGCAGGCGGTCTTCCACGCGCAGGTAGGCCTTGAGCCAGGGGGTCATCACGGCGCGGGCGGGCAAGCCGGCCACGCTGGTGAAGGTGGTCAGGTCCTCGTCGCGTGCCTCGGCCAGCACGCGCTTGAACTCGGGGTGCGCGTCCGATTCCTGCGTGACCGCGAAGGGCGTGCCCAGCTGCACGGCGGCCGCACCCAGGTCTTGCAAGCGCTGGATGTCTTCGAAGGTGCGGATGCCGCCTGCGGCAATCAGCGGCACCTCCTTCTCGATCCCGGCGTCACGGAGAAAAGCCCGCACGGCCGGGATGACGTTCTCGAAGTCGAATCGCGTGTCCTGCAGGTCGGCCACCTTGGCGGCCCCCAGGTGGCCACCGGCCAGGCGCGGGTGCTCGATCACGATGGCATCGGGCAGGCGTTTCTTGCGCTCCCATTTGCGCACCACCAGCTGCACGCCCCGGGCATCCGACAGGATGGGCACCAGCAGCGCGTCGGGATGGTCCTGCGCCAGGTCCGGCAGGTCGAGCGGCAGACCGGCGCCCACCACCACGGCATCGATGCCGCATTCCAGCGCCCGTTTGATGGCCGGCGCGTACTCGCTCACCGCCCGCATCACATTGACCGCGAGCAGGCCACGCCCTTGCGACAGCGCACGGGCTGCCGTGATCTCGCGCTCGAGCGCTTCCAGGTTGGCCTCGTCGATCTGGGCCTTGGTGTCTTCGTCCTGGCCGATGCGCGAGGCCAGCCCCTGCGTGCGCGCCATCAGGTCGGGATGATGCCGACGCAGGTCGACGGACGACAGGGTGCCCACGCCGCCCGCTGCGGCCACCGAACCGGCCAGCCGGTGCGCCGACACGCCCACGCCCATGCCCCCCTGCACGATGGGCAGCAGACTGCGCCCGCCCAGAGACAAAGGCCGCAGGCCACTGCGCGCCAGCAGGTCGGACAGCTCAGGAGGAACGTGGGACGGATCGATCATGACGGGGCGAGGCAGAAGCGCATCAGCGCGGAACCGCCACGGTAGCCGTGCGCAGCAGTGCGCTGCTTGCCCCAGGTCAACGGCCCGGTGTGCCGTGATGCGGAGACGAGACGGCCGACGCTTGCGCCGACGCTGCGCGCGCAGCGAGCACGCCTCCTGCCAGCCCGACCACCGATCGGACCAGGGGCTGCCAGCGCTGCCACGCCTGCCAGGCCACCCACAGGCGTCCGCCCAGGGACACCACGCCAGTGGCCCGACGCGGGCGCCACAGCAGCCAGGCCAACGCCAGCCCGCCCAGCAGCCAGGGGCGCTGACGCAGCCACTGCCCGGCCCCCACCACCCGGTCCAGCACCCGCTCGGCAGGTGACACCAGGGTCAGGTAGTCCTGGCCCAGTTGCCGCCGCAGCAGGGCGCTCTGCGCCAGCAAGGCGCGCTTGCGAGCCTGGCGGTTCACGGGCGCCCCTCTGCGGCAGACGACCCGGCGGGCGACGAAGGCTGAGGGTGCGGCTCGGCCAGCGCCCCCAGCAAGGCTGAGCGGTCGGCTTCGAGCTCGGCCAGCGTGGCAGGCAGAAGCCCGTCGTGGCCCGACCACAGCCGGCGGATCTGCCACCAGGCAGTGCCTGCGGCCACCCCCAGCAACACCGTCACCCCACCCAGAGCGGTCAGGCGGTGCGTGTCCCAGAACAGCACCGTCACGAACACCGCCACGAACGCCAGCGTGAAGCACCCGAGCACAACGGCCGCAGCACCCCAGGCCAGCGTCGCGAGCAGGCGGTCCCGCTCTTCTTCCAGCTCGAGCGAGAGCAAGGCCAGCCGGTTGTGTCCCAGAGCCACCAGCGTGGCCAGCAGGCCGCGCACGGACGCCGTCAGGCGCCCCGATGCGCTGGCCGCCCCGGAAGGAACGGCTTCACTCATGCGACGGCATCGATGACGACCGCATCGGCATGCCGGCGGCTCAGCGGCGGCCGATCACCACGCCCAGCAGCAGGCCCACGCCCGCTGCCACGCCGATGGCCTTCCAGGGGTTCTCGTGCACATAGCCATCGGTCGCCTTGGCCGCTGCCTTGGCCTTGTCCACGACCGCGGCCTGGGCCTCGATCAGGCCGTCCTTGGCGTGCGACAGGGTCGCCTGCAGTCGGCCGCGCACATGTTGCAACTCTTCGGCGCTGTCGCCCGCCGTGGCCCTCAGCAGGGCCTCGGCATCGGCCAGCACGCGCTTGAGGTCGGCGGCCAGTTGTTCCTTGTGGGCTGCGGTGGTGTCGCTCATGTCTTGCTCCTTGATGTGGTTGACGAAACGAAAACGCAAAACGGAAACAGGCAAGCCGGTCAGCCGTGAAGCACCAGCAACGGCACCTGGCTGTGCGCCAGAACGCTCTTGGTGAGCGAGCCGTGGATCAGGGCATCCAGACCGTGTCGCCCATGCGTGGCCATCACGATCAGGTCACACCCCTGACGCTTGGCGGTGTCGACGATGGCGTCCTGCACGCTGTCGGTGATGACGAACTGTCCGTCGAACGGCACGCCCGCCGCCTTGGCCTTGTCGGCAAAGGCCTGCAGCACCTCGCGGGCATGGGCCTCGCAGCGCTTTTCATGCTCCTGAAACGTGGCCACGTCATAGGCCACGGCCGACTGCTCGACGACCAGCACCGGCAGCGGCGGCTCGGCCGTGAAGCCGGTGATCGACGCGCCCAGCATCTTGGCCAGACCGATGCTGTGCTCGATCGCCTTGTTGGACAGATCGCTGCCGTCCACCGGCACCAGAAGATGTTCGTACATGACAGGCCTCCTTGAACCAGACGGTGACCTCATGGTCGCCCTGCCCCATGCTAGGACGACAAGACCCTGCTTGCCAAGTGCTTTACCGAGCAGACACACAGCGCCATCCCCTGCGCCCTTGATCCAGGGCAGCGTGGATGCGTCGCGTTGTGGCGTGGCAGGAACGCTGGCGCCCGACCTAAAATCGCACTTTGCGCCGCGCACGCCGTTCGTGCGACGACCCACCGGGCACTGCCCCGCACCACACAATGACCGAACTCGCCAAATCCTTCGAACCCGGCCCGATCGAGGCCCTGTACGGCCCGCAGTGGGAACAACGCGGCCTGTACAAGCCCACGCTCGATGCGGCCAAGCCCTCGTTCTGCATCCAGCTGCCGCCCCCCAACGTGACCGGCACCCTGCACATGGGCCACGCGTTCAACCAGACCATCATGGACTCGTTGACGCGCTACCACCGCATGAAGGACCACAACACGCTGTGGATCCCGGGCACCGACCACGCCGGCATCGCCACGCAGATCGTGGTCGAGCGCCAGCTGCAGGAAAAGGGCCAGTCACGCCACGACCTGGGCCGCGAAGCCTTTGTCGCCAAGGTGTGGGAGTGGAAGGAAAAGTCCGGCTCGACCATCACCCAGCAGATGCGCCGCATGGGCGACTCGGTCTCTTGGGAGCACGAGTACTTCACCATGGACGACAAGCTGTCCAAGGTCGTCGTCGAGACCTTCGTGCGCCTGTATGAAGAAGGCCTGATCTACCGTGGCAAGCGCCTGGTCAGCTGGGACCCGATCCTCAAGTCCGCCGTGTCGGACCTCGAAGTCGAGAGCGAGGAAGAAGACGGCTCGATGTGGCACATCCGCTACCCGGTGGAGGGCAGCGACGCCAGCCTGGTCGTGGCCACCACCCGGCCTGAGACCCTGCTGGGTGACACGGCCGTCATGGTCCACCCCGAAGACGAGCGCTACACCGCGCTGATCGGCAAGCAGGTCCGCCTGCCCATCACCGGCCGCCTGGTGCCCGTGATCGCCGACGAGCACGTCGACAAGGCGTTCGGTACCGGTGTCGTCAAGGTCACACCGGCCCACGACACCAACGACTACCAGGTCGGCCTGCGCCACAAGCTGCCGATGCTGACCATCTTCGACCTCGAAGCCAAGGTCAGCGCGCACGAAGCCACCGACATCCCTGCCGAGTACGTGGGCCTGGACCGCTTCGTGGCCCGCAAGCAGATCGTCGCCAAGCTCGAAGCCGACGGCCAGCTGGTCGAGGTCAAAAAGCACAAGCTGATGGTGCCGCGCTGCGCCCGCACCGGCCAGGTCATCGAGCCCATGCTGACCGACCAGTGGTTCGTGGCCATGACCAAGCCCGGCGCCGGCGGCAAGAGCATCGCCGAACAGGCCATCGAGGCGGTTGAATCGGGCGACGTGAAGTTCGTGCCCGAGAACTGGGTCAACACCTACAACCAGTGGATGAAGAACATCCAGGACTGGTGCATCAGCCGTCAGCTGTGGTGGGGTCACCAGATCCCCGCCTGGTACGGCAGCAACGGCGAGCTCTTCGTGGCGCGCTCCGAAGCCGACGCCCGCGCCAAGGCCACCGCGGCCGGTTACACCGGCGAGCTGACCCGCGACGCCGACGTGCTCGACACCTGGTACTCGTCGGCGCTGGTGCCCTTCTCCACCCTCGGCTGGCCCGAGCAGACGAAGGAAATGGACCTGTTCCTGCCCTCGTCGGTGCTCGTCACCGGCTACGACATCATCTTCTTCTGGGTCGCCCGGATGATCATGATGACCAAGCACTTCACCGGCAAGGTGCCCTTCAAGCACGTCTACATCCATGGCCTGGTGCGCGACGCACAGGGCAACAAGATGTCGAAGTCGGAAGGCAACGTGCTGGACCCGGTCGACCTGATCGACGGGATCGAGCTGGCCCCGCTGCTCGAGAAGCGCACCACCGGCCTGCGCAAGCCCGAAACCGCCCCGAAGGTGCGCAAGGCCACCGAGAAGGAATTCCCGGAAGGCATTCCCGGCTATGGCGCCGACGCGCTGCGCTTCACCTTCGCCGCGCTGGCCAGCCTGGGCCGTGCGATCAACTTCGACAGCAAGCGCTGCGAGGGCTACCGCAACTTCTGCAACAAGCTCTGGAACGCCACCCGCTTCGTGCTGATGAACTGTGAGGGGCAGGACTGCGGCCTGAAGGCCCACACGCCGGGCGTCTGCGCCACAGGCGAATACCTGGCCTTCAGCCCCGCCGACAAGTGGATCGTCAGCGAACTGCAGCGCGTGGAAGCCGCCGTCGAGCAAGGCTTTGCCGAGTTCCGCCTGGACAACGTCGCCAACGCCATCTACCAGTTCGTGTGGGATGAGTACTGCGACTGGTACCTCGAGATCGCCAAGGTGCAGATCCAGACCGGTAACGAGGCCCAGCAACGCGCCACCCGCCGCACCCTGATCCGCGTGCTGGAAACCGTGCTGCGCCTGTTGCACCCCATCACCCCCTTCATCACCGAAGCGCTGTGGCAGGTGGTGGCGCCCGTTGCCGGCCGCAAGGACGCAGGCAGCGACGCCAGCCTGGTGATGGCCGCCTACCCGGTGGCCGACCTGGGTCGCGTGTGCGCCGAGTCGGATGCCTGGGTGGCCAAGCTCAAGGCCGTGGTGGGCAGTGTGCGCAACCTGCGCGGCGAGATGAACCTGTCGCCGGCCGAGCGCGTGCCCCTGCTGACCACCGGCGACGCCGCGTTCATCACGCAGGCCGCGCCCATTCTCAAGGCCCTGGGCAAGCTCGGCGAAGTGCAGGTGCTCGATGACGCCGCGTTTGCAGCGGGCACCGCCATGGCCCCGGTGGCCGTGCAGGGCGACACCCGCCTCGCACTGCACGTCGAAATCGACGTGGCCGCCGAGAAGGAGCGTCTGGGCAAGGAAATCAAGCGCCTGGAAGGCGAGATCGCCAAGGCGCAGGCCAAGCTGGGCAACGAGAGCTTCGTCGCCCGCGCCCCGGCCGCTGTGGTCGAGCAGGAAAAGCAGCGTGTCGCCGATTTCGGCGCCGCGCTGACCCGCGTGAAGGACCAGTTCCAGCGACTGGGCTGAAATGCGGCACAGGCCTCGATGCCTGTGCTCGCTTCAAACAAGAAAGCGCACCCAGGGGTGCGCTTTTCTTTTGCGAAAAGGGTGTTCGTCGCCCGCCATCCAGCCGTCGCTTGATGGCGACTCAGCGTGGGCCCGACTGCGGATTGTGCGAGGTAGGAACGGGGAGCTTGCCGGCCAACTCCAGCTGGGACACGATCATGCCGACCAGCGTCGAGACCGAGGGTCGACCGGTGTCCACACAGAAGTGCGCCGTCTCCTCGTACAGCGGGTGGCGTTGCGCATGCAGATCGCGCAGGCGCGCGAGGGGATCGGCCACCTGGAGCAACGGTCGCTGCGTGTCGTGCCGCAGGCGGCGAAACAGCTCTTCCGGGGAAGACCGCAGGTAGACCACCGTGGTGCGGTCCTTGAGGTGCGCCCGGTTGGCCTCGCGCAGCACCGCGCCACCGCCGGTTGCCAGCACCAGGGGCTCGTCCCGGTAGGCGCTCAGCTCGTCGATGACCCGCTCTTCCAGGTCGCGAAAAGCCGGCTCACCATGCTGCTCGAAGAATGCTCGGATCGGCATGCCGATCCGCTCTTCCAGAACATGGTCCGCGTCCAGAAAACGGGCGCCAAGCCGGCGTGCGAGCTGGCGCCCGACCGTGGTCTTGCCACCGCCGGGCAGGCCTACGAGAGAAACAACAGAAGCCAAGCAGAGTCAGGTCAACGCAGGGCGGTCTTGTCCGAAACCACCTTCGGGGTCAGGAAGACGAGCAACTCCGAGCGGGCACTGCTGCGGACGTTGTTCTTGAAGAAGAAACCCAGCACCGGGATGTCGCCCAGCAGGGGCACCTTGTTCTCGGTCTCGTTCTCGGACTGCGTGAAGATACCACCGATCACCACCGTGCCGCCGTTCTCGACCAGCACCTGCGTCTGCACGTGCTTGGTGTTGATGGCAAAGCCCGCCGTGGTGACACGGCCGACGCTGTCCTTGTTGATGTCGACCGACATGATGATGCTGCCCTCGGGCGTGATCTGCGGCGTGACCTCCAGTTTCAGGTTGGCCTTGCGGAAGGTCACCGACGTGGCGCCGCTGGACGTGGCCTGCTGGTAGGGCAGTTCTTCACCCGACTCGATGATGGCCTTGACCTGGTCGGCGGTGATCACGCGGGGGCTCGACACCACCTTGCCCTTGCCGTCGGCTTCCAGCGCGGAAATCTCGAGGTTCAGCGCATGGTTCACGCTCGACGAGAACAGCGACACGCCCAGCGTGGCGTTCGACGCACCGGTCGACAGCGCCGTGGCCGGCAGGTTCACGAAGTAGCTGTTGGCCACGCTGGCCGCCGCACCCGTGAGGCCCTGGCCCGTTTCGGCCACGACGCCGGAGTAGTTGCCCGACAGCCCGAGGTTGAGCTTGCCGGCTGACGCCACTGCGGTCTGGTTGGACGTCCCGAGGCGGGCGCCCAGCGTACGGCCAAAGGAGTCTTCAGCCTCGATGATGCGGGCTTCGATCAGCACCTGGCGAACCGGGATGTCGATCTTGGCAATCATCTGCTGGACCTCTTCCAGCTTGGACGGAATGTCGCTGACGAAGAGCTGGTTGGTGCGGGTCTCGAAGATCACGCTGCCACGCGGCGACAGAATGCGCGAGGTCACCCCCGAGCTGACGCCACCGGTGCTGGTGCCTAGCAGGCCGCGGGCGATGTCTTCCGCCTTGGTGTAGTTGAGCTGGAAGGCCTGCGTGCGGGTGGGCTCCAGTTGGGCCACCTGAGCACGGGCCTCCAGATCCATCTTCTCCTTGGCGTTGATCTCGTCCTTGGGCGCGATCCACAGCACGTTGCCCGACTTGCGCACCCCCAGGCCCTTGGCCTGCAGAATGATGTCGAGCGCCTGATCCCACGGCACGTCCTTCAGGCGCAGCGTCACGTTGCCGGTCACGCTGTCGCTGGTCACCACGTTGAAGTTGGTGAAGTCGGCGATCACCTGTAGCAGCGACCGCACCTCGATGTTCTGGAAGTTCAGCGACAGCTTCTCGCCCGCGTAACCCGGCCCTGGGGTCAGCTTGTTCGGGTCGGTCTTGCGCTGCCGGACTTCAAGCACGAACTGGTTGTCCGTCTGGTAGGCGGAATGCTCCCAGTCCCCCTTAGGCTCGACCAGCAGGCGTACGCGGTCGCCCGTCTGGCTGGCTGACATCTGGCGGACCGGCGTGCCGAAGTCGGTCACGTCAAAGCGGCGGCGAAGCCGCTCGGGCAGGTCGGTCTTGAGGAACTCGACCACCAGGTTCTGGCCCTGCTGCTTGATGTCGACGCCCACCTGGTTGCTCGGCAACTCGACGACCACGCGGCCCGCACCATCCTGCCCACGACGGAAGTCGATGTCCTTCAGCGTCAGCGGCGTGACGTTGCGGCTGTCGGCGAAGTGCACTGCATCATCCGCCTTGCCCTGCCGCAATGCCGGCGCAGCCTGCGGCGCGGTGGCGGCAGACTGATCCAGCACCAGCAGCAGCGCGTTGCCCTGCAGCTGGGCCTTGTAGGTCGTGGCCTGGCGCAGGTTCAGCACCAGGCGCGTGCGCTCACCCGCCTGGGCCACGTTCACGGAACGCAGGTTGCCCTGATTGATGTCGACCTGGTTCTTGGCCAGCGCGCTGGTCACGCCCGGCAGATCGATGGCGATCCGCGGCGGGGTCTGCACGACGAAACCGGCCGGCACCGCGGCGAGCGGCTCGCTCAGCTCGATGCGGACGACTTCTGATCCGGCCTGCTGTGCACTCGTGATGGCCTGGATGGCGGCGGCGGCCCAGGACAGCGGCGACACACATGCCAGCGAGAGGCTGGCCAACGCCATACGCCACGGTTTCATAGTCGGTTTCTCCAGCTTCAATGTCATCGCCCACTCTCCTGCAGCTGCAGCGTGGTGGGGCGTTCAATCCATTCGCCCGCGGCGTCCTGCACGATCTCGCGCAAGGTGATTTCGGTTTCCGTGATCTTGGTGATCCGGCCGAAGTTCTGCCCCAGGTACTCGCCCGCCTTGACCTGATAGAGCAGGTTGTCGACCTTCAACAGCGCGTAAGGCACGCCGCGGCGGTTGACGCTGCCCACCATGGTCATGCTGTCAAGCGGGAAGGCTTCCAGGGGTTCCTTGCGGCGGTTGAGCTCGGCCGCCACCGCGGAGTTGGGCTGGCGGGACTCCTGGCGCAGCGCGCCCGTCAGCTTCTGCGTGCTGAAGGGCTCGACGCCATCCATGCCGGTGTAGGCCTGGGGGTTGAACTTCTGCGGCGGCTCCAGAGGGGTGACGCTGGGCCGCACCTCGTGGCGCTGCTGCTCCATCCACCCATTGAGTTCATCCTGCTCGCCGCTGCAACCGGCCAGCATGGCCACGCCGATCAGCGCGGCCAGCCAGCGTTGAGACTGCTGGATCACTTCGGTTGACCTTTCTTGTGCTGCTCGGCGCGCATGGCGTCCACCTCGGACTGGTCCAGGTAGCGGTACGTCCGGGCCGTGGCCTCCATCACGAGGTTGGCCTGCCCATCCTTCGGTGAACCGAGTATCACCAGGTTGTGCAGGGTCACGATGCGGGACAGGTTGGCGATGTCTGCGGTGAAGGCGCCGATGTCGTGGTAGCGCCCGCTCACCTTAATGGAGATGGGCAGCTCGGCGTAGTAGTCCTTGACCGACACCTGTCCGGGGCGGAACAGCTCGAACTCCAGCCCGCGCCCCAGACCGGCCTGGTTGATGTCAGACAGCAGGGCGTCCATCTCGGCTTTGCCCGGCAACTGCTTCTCGAGTTGCTTGACGTACTCCTCGACCTGCACGCGCTGCTTGCGCAGTTCGCTGAGGTTCACGGCCTGCGCCACCTTGCTGCGGTACTCCTCTTTCAGGCGGGGCTCGGTGTCGACCTCGGCCTGCAAGGCCTCGCTCTGGCCGGACACCAGCGTGAACCAGCCGAAGGCCACCACCCCCAAGGCCGTGGCCGCAAAGGCCGCGAGCTTGGGCAGCAACGGCCACTGCCCCGGCTCATTCGTGTTGAGGCCGCGGAACTGCTCCTGCGCATCCTCGAACCAGGCATTCAGATCGATGTTGATGTTCTTTGCCATGGCTTACCTCAGGATGACGCGGCCATGGAGGCGCTGGGGGCCGGTGCAGCGGCAGCCGGTGCAGACGCCGCAGCAGCAGCCGATGCCGCTGCGGCAGCGGCTGCTGCCGCGCTCACATCCTGCGGCCGACGCAGGCTCACGCGCATGGAGAAGTCGAACAGGCGCTTGCTCTCACGCCCCGCCCCTACGACGGCAGCCTTGATTTCCTGCAGGTCCGCGCGCTCGAGCCACTGGGAGCTGGCACTGGTGTTGCGGAGGAACTCGGCAACCCGTTCGTTCGTCTGGGCCTGGCCACTGACCAGCACCGTCTGGCCGTCCTGCCGGATGGCGGTCAGGTAGACGCCCTCCGGCGTCTGACGCACCAGTTCATTGAGCAGGTAGACCGGCATGTTGCGATCGGTCTGCAGGTCCTCGACCGCGCGCTGGCGGGCCTTGAGGGCCTCGATCTCGCCCTTCAGGGACGACACGTCCTTGATCTCTTCGTCCAGCTTGCTGATGGCGCCACGGAGGAACTCGTTGCGGTCCATCTGCGATGCCGTCATCTGCTGCAGCACGGCGTACCACAGCGCCACGATCACGGCCCCGGCCACGGCCGACAGGCCCAGACCGACAAAGAAGGCCTGCTTGCGCAGCCGTCGTTTTTCCTCTCGGTGAGGAAGCAGGTTGATGAGAATCATGCGAGGAACCTCCGCATCGCCAGGCCACAGGCCGTCAGGTAGGAAGGCGCCTCGCGGCGAAGCTTGCTCTCCCGCACGGCCGAGCCCAGCTTCATGCCCTCGAAGGGATTGATCACCATCGATGCGAATCCGGTCAGCTCGGTCACGCGGTCCTTGAGGCCCGGCAGCGTGGCCGTGCCTCCAGCCAGCATCACGTAGTGCACCTTGTGATGCGGGGTGCTGGTGAAGAAGTACTGCAGTGCCCGGCCGATTTCCTGGGACAGGCTGTCGACGAACGGGCTGAGGATGGTGGCTTGGTAGTCCTCGGGCAGGTCACCCGAGAGCTTCTTGAGTTCGGCCTCTTCGAACGAGAAGCCGTACTGCCGGGAGATGAGTTGCGTCAGTTGAGCCCCCCCGAACGCCTGGTCGCGGTCGTAGAGGAGTTCGTTGTCACGCAACACCTTCAGGCTGGTGTTCTCGGCCCCGATTTCGAACAGCGCCACCAGGGCGTCCTTGCCTTGGCCCGGCAGACCTTCGATCAGGCGCTGCACGGCGAGACGCGATGCGTAGGATTCGATGTCGAGGATGGCCGGCTTGAGGCCCGCGGCCTCGGCCAGCCCCTGACGGTCCTGCACACGGTCCTTGCGCGAGGCGGCAATCATCACTTCGACGTCACCGGCGGACGTCGGGCTCGGGCCGATCACGCAGAAGTCCAGGCTGACCTCGTCCAGTGAAAAGGGGATGTACTGGTTGGCCTCGGCCTCAACCTGCATCTCCATTTCCTCTTCGCGCAGACCGGCCGGCAGCATGATCTTCTTGGTGATCACTGCCGACTGGGGCATGGCCATCGCGACATGCTTCGTCCGGGTCCCGCTCTTGACGACGACCTTGCGGACGGCCTCGGCCACCTCATCGAATTTTTCGATCTGTCCGTCGGCAATCCAGCCCTTCTCGAAAGGCTCTGAAGCAAACCGTTCCAATACGTAATCGCCAGATGCAGACTGGCTCAGCTCGACCAGCTTCACGCTCGATGAACTGATGTCCAGTCCGATCATCGGCGGATGCTTGCGGCCCAAGAGCGTGTCAAGAAAGCTCACACCATCCCCCATGCGTCGGGGCACGACGCTGGAAAGTTAATAAACCAGATCAATGCTAGCAGCAAAGAAAAACGGCTTGAACGCAGAGTTAGCAGGAGAATTCCCCATCACGTTGCGGGATGCACACGTCTTACAAGCGGTTTCAAACATCCGCAAACAGATGCTTTTTGACCGCGCACGGTGGTGTAACGGGTCGGATGCAACTGGTTTCTATAATCCGCGCACCTTCCACGGTCCGAGACCATGAGCGAAAAGCAGCAGCCTTCCAGCACCCCGTCCCCCAGCGCCCCACGTGGTCGCCGCCCCTGGTGGGTCACCTGGCTGATCAAGCCCGTCGCCGTGCTGATGGGGCTGGTGCTGGCTGGCGCGGTCAGCGTCGTCCTGCTCGCCGGGCTGGGGCTGGCGGTGGCCTACCCCAACCTCCCTGAAGTGCGGGGGCTGGCGGACTATCGCCCGAAAATCCCGCTGCGGGTGTATTCGTCGGACGGTGTGCTCATCGGTGAATTCGGGGAAGAGAAAAGACAGTTCACCCCGATCCGGGCGATCCCGAAAGTCATGCGCGATGCCGTGCTCGCCATCGAGGACGCACGTTTCTATCAGCATGGCGGCGTCGATTACATCGGCGTGCTGCGTGCAGGTCTGGCCAACTTCGGCGAATCCCGCAGCCAGGGGGCGTCCACCATCACCATGCAGGTGGCACGCAACTTCTACCTGCCAACAGAAAAAACGTTCACCCGGAAGATCTACGAGATCCTGCTGGCCATCAAGATCGAGCGGCAGTTGAGCAAGGACCAGATCCTCGAGCTCTACATGAACCAGATCTATCTGGGCCAGCGCGCCTACGGTTTTGCCGCGGCATGTGACACCTACTTCGGCAAGCCGCTGGCAGAGATCACCGTGGCCGAGGCCGCGATGCTGGCGGGGCTGCCCAAGGCGCCGTCGGCCTACAACCCCGTGCGCAACCCCAAACGGGCGACGCTGCGCCAGCAGTACATCATCGACCGGATGCTGGACAACGGTTTCATTACGACAGACCAGCATGACGCCGCCAAAGCCGAGGTGCTGCGGTACCGCACCAAGGCCCCCATTCCGACGCACGCCGACTACGCTGCCGAGGCTGCGCGCCTGCTGATGCACGAGCAGTACGGGCCGGAAGCCTACACGCGAGGCTTGAACGTCTACACATCCATCGACATGGTCGAGCAGACCGCCGCGTGGCGAGCCCTCCGCAAGGGCCTGCTGGACTACGACCGCCGTCAGCCGTGGCGCGGTCCTCAGGGCTACGTCGACCTGCCGCAGGACCCCAAGCTGGTGGACGTGCGGGTGGCCGAGGCCCTCGAGGATCACCCCGACAGCGAGGGCAACCGCGCCGCCGTGGTGCTGCAGGCAGAGCCCCGCCAGATCGTGGCCGTGCTGCAAAGCGGAGAGCAGATCGTGATCGGCCCGGATGGCCTGCGTGCCGTGGGCCAGGCGCTGACAGACAAGGCCAGCCCGAAGCACCAGATCCGCCGGGGCGCCATCATCCGGGTGAACCGCACGGCCGAGGGCAACTGGTTCGTGCAGCAACTGCCCGAGGTCGAGGGGGCTTTCGTGTCGCTCGACCCGCGCACGGGCCTCATCAATGCCATGGTGGGTGGATTTGATTTCAAACGAAACAAGTTCAACCACGTGACACAGGCGTGGCGCCAACCTGGCTCCAGCTTCAAACCCTTCATCTATTCAGCAGCCCTTGAAAAGGGGTTCACCCCTGCCACGATGGTCAATGACGCCCCGCTGTTCTTCGACACCGGGGTGACGGGCAGTCAGCCCTGGGAGCCCAAGAACTACGACGGCAAGTACGAAGGCCCGATGACCCTGCGCCGCGGGCTGGCCAAGTCCAAGAACATGATCTCGATCCGGGTGCTGAAATCGGTGGGCACCCGATATGCGCAGGACTGGGTCACTCGCTTCGGCTTCGATGCCGAGAAGCATCCCGCCTACCTGACGATGGCCTTGGGTGCCGGCTCCGTGACGCCGCTGCAGATGGCCGGCGCTTACGCGGTGTTTGCCAACGGCGGCTACCGCGTCAACCCGATGCTGGTCACCCGGGTGACGGACAACCGCGGCACGGTGCTGGCCGTGAACCGCCCCACCCCGCTCGACGAGCGCATGCGCACGATCGATGCACGCAACGCCTTCGTGATGACCAGTCTGTTGCAGGAAGTGACGCGCTCCGGCACGGCGGCCAAGGCGCAGGCCACGCTGAAACGCCCGGACCTGTATGGCAAGACCGGCACGACGAACGACTCGATGGACGCCTGGTTCGCCGGCTACACCACCACCAACGTGGCCGTGGTGTGGATCGGTTTCGATCAGCCTCGCAAGCTGGGCGACCGGGAAACGGGGGGTGGCCTGGCACTGCCGGTGTGGATCGAGTTCATGGGCACCGCCTTGCGCAATGCCCCGGTGGCCGAACCATCTGCGCCCGAAGGCGTGGTGAACATGGGCGGCGAATGGTTCTACGAGGAATACGCGGCAGGCAGCGGCGTGCGAGAACTGGCCCCGGACGCGGCCGACGGGCGCCCCAGCGCACCGCCCGCGCCGACCGCCGAGGAAAAACGGGGGATCCTCGACATGTTCGGCGGCGAGGGGCAGAAACAACCCTGATCAGAACGACAGACCGGGCTGCCCCCCCTGCTCGCTCGCGCAAGCGGACAGCAACGCGAAGAACTCCTCTCCGGAGCGGGTGTCCAGCCAGCGGCCGCTTGCGATGTCATATCGGAAGTGGAAGCCCCCTCGCCGCGCAGCCAGCCACAACTCGTGCAGCGGCGGTTGGGCGTTGACGATCAACTGGCTGCGATTGGGCAGCGACAGCGTGATCATGCTGCCGGTGCGCGCCGTATCGATGTCGATGACGTCGTCTTCCAGCCAGCGGTCCACCGTCGATTCGATGCGCGCCAACGCCACCCGGATGGCCTCGTCGTACTGGGCGTCGGTGAGCCCGGAAGTCGTGTCGAGGGAGGTGCTCATGGCGGGGATCCTTAGAATGTCGGGATGAGTCGCAAGAACGAAATTCTAGGCAGCCCCGGCCGCTCGGGGCAGGCCACGCGTCGATCTCCACTGAAACCGTGGGGCAAGCGCCGCATCGCGGGCCTCGCCGGCCTCGCGCTCGTGGCCGTTGTGAGCCTGTCGGCCTGCGGCCAGAAAGGCTCGCTGTACCTGCCTGGCCCCGCCGGCAGCGCCCCTCCACCCCCAGTCCTTCCGAACAAATGACCCTCCCCGGCTCCCCCTTCCTGGCTTACCGCGGCGACGACCTTCATCTGGAAGGTGTCTCGCTGAAGGCGCTGGCCCAGGCCCACGGCACGCCGCTGTACGTGTACTCGCGCCAGGCCATGCTGGCTGCGCTGGCCCCCTATCAAAAGGCGCTGGCCGGTCGGCCGCACCTGGTGTGCTATGCCGTCAAGGCCAACTCCAACCTGGCCGTGCTGCAGACCTTTGCCGAGGCCGGCTGTGGTTTCGACATCGTGTCCGGGGGCGAGCTGGCCCGTGTGCTGGCCGCTGGCGGAGACCCAGCCAAGGTCGTGTTCTCCGGCGTGGGCAAAACCCGCGCTGAAATGCGGCAGGCACTGGAAGCCGGCGTGCGCTGCTTCAACGTCGAAAGCACGGCCGAGCTCGAGGTGCTGTCCGAGGTGGCCGCGGCAGCGGGCCGCACGGCACAGGTCAGCCTGCGCGTGAACCCCGACGTCGACGCCGGCACCCACCCCTACATCTCGACCGGCTTGAAGGGCAACAAGTTCGGCGTGGCCCACGAGCAGGCGGTGGCGACCTACCGCCGCGCCGCCGAGCTGCCCGGCCTGGCCGTCACCGGCATCGACTGCCACATCGGCTCGCAGATCACCGAGGTGGCGCCCTACCTGGACGCGCTTGACCGCGTGCTCGATCTCGTCGAAGCGATCGAAGCGGCCGGCGTGCCCATCCACCACATCGACCTGGGCGGCGGGCTGGGCATCACCTACACCGACGAGGCCCCGCCGGCCGCCGACGCGCTCATCGGCCAGCTGCTGGCCCGCATCGACGCGCGCGGCCACGGCCACCGCGAGGTGTTGTTCGAGCCCGGTCGCTCGCTGGTAGGCAACGCCGGCGTGCTGCTGACCGAGGTGATGTACCTGAAGCCCGGCGAACAGAAGAACTTCTGCGTGGTGGATGCCGCCATGAACGATCTGGCCCGTCCGGCACTGTACGAGGCGTGGATGGCCATCGTGAACACCTCCGTGCGCCAGGGCGACGCGCCGGTGTGGGACGTGGTGGGCCCGGTGTGCGAATCGGGCGACTGGCTGGGCCGTGACCGGGCGCTGAACGTGCAGGCCGGCGATGTACTGGCCGTGCTGTCGGCCGGTGCCTATGGCATGACGATGGCCAGCAACTACAACACCCGTGGACGAGCCGCCGAGTTGATGGTGGACGGCGAACAGGTGTGGGTGGTGCGCGAACGCGAGCAGGCAGCCGACCTGTTCAAGCTGGAAAAGCGCCTGCCGCGCTGACCGTCGCACCACGCGATCGCGATATCCAAACAGAAAGGGGCGCCTCGAGCGCCCCTTCTGCTTTTTTCTTGTCTTGCTGGTCGGATGACCGCCCCGAAGGGCGGCTCCGTTTCTTCTTCTTATTGTCTCCTCGTCACCGAAGATCAGAAGCTGTGGCGGATGCCGGCACCGATGTAGCGCGAGGTGCCACCCGGGTTGATGCCGGCGCCGGCGAACAGCGGGGTTTCGCGGAAGCCGAAGGTAGTGGCAATGACATCCGGGCCGCCTGCAATGCCACCCAGCGCTGGGTTCAGGCCGGCGTCAGCGCGTTGGCCTTCGTCGTCACGAATCTGCACAGCGCGGGCAAACAGTGCCGTGCGCTTCGACAGCGCATACTCGGTGCCCAGCATCACGCCGGTGTCCTTGCCCTTCGTGAAGTTCGCGAACTTGATCTGCGATGCCTGTGCAGAGAACGTCCACTGACCAACGGGAATACGGGTGCCGACTGCGAAGAAGCGCAGACGCATGTGGTTGTCGCTGGTGGTGAAGTCGTAACGACCCTGACCGAACGCGCCGTCAACCATGATGCCGTTGCCGAACGTGTACTTGGCACCGATGTTGGCCGCGTCATAGCGCTCCAGCTTGTAGTTGGATGCGATCAAAGAGCCGCCGCTGTAGATGCCGAAGGCGGCACCGCCAAACAGGTTGCGGTGCAAGCCCAACGTGACGTTGAAGTCCTTGCTGAAGGCGTAGTTGGCAAACGCACCGAGGGCGCGACCCGTGTTGTTTGCCGCCTCAGTGCCAGAGGATGCCGCCCCCAGGATGCCGCCGACAGACGACGACACTTGGGCGCCACGCGCCGCAGAGACGGTGCTCAGAGAACCCGCGTTGGGCGAATAGGCCACGGAACCGGTGAAGCCACCGGACTGCACCCAGTAGCTGATCTGGTTGTCCCAGCGGACTTGCAGGTTGTTGGTGGCACCGCCCTCGATGAACAGGTCGGTCGCGCCGAAACGCTCGCCCGTCACGAAAGCGGTCGAATAGAAGATAGGAGCGTATTGACGACCCAGACGCAGTTCGCCGAACGGGGTGGTCAGGCCGACGTAGCTCTGGCGGCCGAAGATGCGGCCGTCCTGGCTCAGGCCACCGGTGTCGTGGCTCAATTGACCTTCCAGCACGAAGGAGGCCTTCATGCCGCCGCCGAGGTCTTCGACGCCACGGAAACCGAAGGAGGTCTGCGACGTGGCACTCGGGGAAACTCGGGTGACCGTCGAGCTGGTCCCCTGAGTGGCTGCCGCTGCCGACACACCACCCGGCAGAGCAGGCAGGGTACCGTTCAGAAGCGGCACACCGGCAGACTTGTGCACGTTGTCGAGGCTGATGTCGGCGTTGCCGTAGATCGTGAGGCTGGACTGGGCGAAGGCGGTGCCAGCGGCGAGCGACGCCAGGGCAAGCGTGACGGCGGTGGTCAGGACGGACTTTTGCATCTGTTTTCTCCTTGGTACTCCCTCAACGAGGGCTGGGAGAAATTGTTCCTGAACGCCCGTTCGGGGAACCCTGAGGTTTACGCCATGTGTCGCAAAATGCCTACACCGTTCGGCGTAGAACCCGTGATAACCCGCACAAAAAAAGGGCCCGAAGGCCCTTTCGGTGTCCGATATTGTGGGATCAGAACTGGTGCGACACGCCCACGGCCAGACCGCGAGACGTCTTACCAAAACCTGCCGTGGCGCCCGACACCACCAGGTTGGCGTTGTCACTGTTGTTCACGTTGGTGAACAGGCCGTACACGGCGGTACGCTTAGACAGGCTGTAGACGCCCTTCATGGCCACGATGGTGGCGTTGTCATCGTCACCGCGGGTGGCCAGGGTCGTGTTCTTGACCTTCGACACGGAGGCTTGAACAGCAAATTCCTTGCTCACCGGCACGTCAAGGCGCACACCGATCAGGCGGCGGATTTCCGCAGCGTCGGTTTGCTTGTCCATGTTGTAGTAACCGGTCAGCTTGGCCACGGCGAAGTCGTAACCAGCGTAGGCCAGCACACCGGTGTCCTTGACGGAACCAGCGGGATTGAACTTGCCGTTGACATAGCCCACACCAGCCACCACGCCGTCAGCAGCGTAGGCCACGTTGAAACCCCAGGTCTTGCCCTGGTCGTTGCCATAGGCCTCGGTACCCGTTGCACCAGAGGTACCCGCTGCAGTGCTGTACTGCACCTGTGCGCTCAGGCCCTTGACCAGAGTAGGCAGCAGATAGGTAACAGCGTTATCCAGACGACGATAGCCGTCACCTGCGTAGGTCTTGGCGATCTTCAGATCGTCGTAGGCTTGAGCACCAAGCAGGGACGTGTTGCCCGCCAGAAGACCAGCGGAAGAGTCTTGGCGACCCAGGCGGAGTTCACCAAATCCACCAGCCAGACCGGCCCAGGCAGCGCGCTCGAAGAAGCGAGCGGAGTTGCCTTGTGCACCCGTGTCAGACTTCAGAGCCGTTTCCAGCACGAATTTGGCCTTCAGGCCGCCGCCGAGGTCTTCGGTGCCCTTGAAACCCAGGCGCGAGGTGGCCAGGTTGTCGGACGACACGCGCGACACGGTGGTGTCATTGCCCTTGATGCTTTCAACGGAAGCATCGACCACGCCGTACAGGCTCACGGACGATTGAGCGAAGGCAGCCGACGAAGCGGCGATGGCAGCCAGAGCCAGCAGAGTCTTTTTCATGGACTTCTCCAGAGTAGTTTCGAACGCTTTGGACGACCTTCATGGGCTGCGGGGCGGCGCCCCGTCTGTGCACGCCAGATCGGGGTGGTGACCCGGCTTGCCGTCCAAAACTGAGGTGGATTGCAGCAGACTTTCCTCATCGGGGTGATGACACGGTTGTCATAAACGGGGCTTTGCAAGATGAAATGTTGCCGACCTGCAACATGAAAGCCGCTCTCAAGACCGATCAAACCTTCTTTTTCGGACGGCTTGGGCGCCCATGCGCCTGGATCAAGACCAAGGGATGGGCAGCCGATCTCCGTCGATAATCACTGTATGAGCATCCAGACCGACGACTTCGACCCGCCGCCGTCCAGCAAGGGGCGCCGTGCCGCTTCGCCCTCGCCTTTCGAGGCGGAGCCGGCCGAGCGCGTGGTGGGCGCGTCGGTGGCGTCGAGCAGCGAAGATGCGCTCGAGCGCGCGCTGCGGCCCAAGGACCTGGACGAGTATGTGGGCCAGGCCAAGGCGCGCGAGCAACTCGAAATCTTCATCGGGGCGGCGCGCAAGCGCCAGGAGGCGCTGGACCACGTGCTGCTGTTCGGCCCTCCCGGTCTGGGCAAGACGACACTCAGCCACATCATCGCGACCGAACTCGGCGTGAACCTGCGTCAGACCTCGGGGCCGGTGCTGGAAAAACCGAAGGACCTGGCCGCGATCCTGACCAACCTCGAACGGCACGACGTGCTGTTCATCGACGAGATCCACCGGCTGAGCCCAGTGGTCGAAGAGATCCTCTACCCGGCGCTGGAGGATTACCAGATCGACATCATGATCGGCGAAGGGCCGGCGGCACGGTCCATCAAGCTGGACCTGCAGCCCTTCACCTTGGTGGGAGCCACCACCCGCGCGGGGATGTTGACCAACCCGCTGCGCGACCGCTTCGGCATCGTCGCGCGGCTCGAGTTCTATTCCGCCGCCGAACTGCAGCGCATCGTGACGCGCTCTGCCGGGCTGCTGGGGGCACCGATCGACGAGGCCGGTGCGCTGGAGATCGCCAAGCGGTCACGCGGCACGCCGCGGATCGCCAACCGCCTGCTGCGGCGGGTGCGCGACTATGCGGACGTGAAGGGCACGGGCCGGATCACGCGCGACATGGCGGACAAGGCACTGGCCATGCTGGACGTGGACCCCGTCGGCTTCGATGTGATGGACCGCAAGCTGCTCGAAGCCATCATCCACCGCTTCGACGGGGGGCCGGTCGGCCTCGACAACGTGGCCGCCGCCATTGGTGAGGCCCGCGACACGATCGAAGACGTGATCGAGCCGTATCTGATCCAGCAGGGTTACCTGCAGCGCACGCCGCGGGGCCGCATTGCCACCGCCACGGCGTTCAGACACCTGGGCCTGCAGCCGCCGCAGAGCGGAGACCTGCTCGACGGGGTGTGAGCCGCCTCAGCGGCGGCGCAGCAGGTGGATGAACTCTTCGCGGCCGTCAACTTCGTCGGCCTGCTGGTCGACCAGCTCATTGCCGGTCTGGCGTGCGAAGGCCTGGAAGTCGCGCACGGAGCCGGGGTCGGTGGCAACCACCTTCAGCACATCGCCGCTCTGCATGTCGGCCAGGGCCTTCTTGGCCTTGAGAATGGGCAGCGGGCAGGTCAGGCCGCGTGTGTCGAGTTCTTTGGCGATGGCAATGGACATGGCTGGGGCTCAGGCTGGGAAGACACCGGTGGAGAGGTACCGGTCGCCTCGGTCGCACACGATGAAGACGATGGTGGCGTTGCTGAGATTCTGCGCCAGTTGCAGCGCGGCCCAGCAGGCGCCGGCAGCCGAGATGCCGCAGAACAGCCCTTCTTCGCGGGCCAGGCGGCGGGCCATGTCTTCGGCGTCGGCCTGGCTCACGTAAATGAGTTCGTCGACGCGGCTGGGCTCGTAGATCTTCGGCAGGTAGGCCTCGGGCCACTTGCGGATGCCGGGGATGCGTGAGCCTTCCTGCGGTTGCGCGCCGACGATGCGCACGGCGGGGTTGCGCTCCTTGAGGAACTTCGACGTGCCGGTGATGGTGCCGGTCGTGCCCATGGCGCTCACGAAGTGGGTGATGCGGCCCTGGGTGTCCGCCCAGATCTCGGGGCCGGTGGTGTCGTAGTGCACCGCCGGGTTGTCGGGGTTGGCGAACTGGTCGAGCACCACGCCCTTGCCTTCGCGCACCATCTGGTCGGCCAGGTCGCGGGCGTACTCCATGCCGCCGCTCTTGGGGGTGAGGATCAGTTCGGCACCGAACGCCTTCATGGTCTGGGCGCGCTCGATGGACAGGTCTTCCGGCATGATGAGGATCATGCGGTAGCCCCGGATGGCGGCGGCCATCGCCAGCGCGATGCCGGTGTTGCCCGAGGTCGCTTCGATGAGGGTGTCGCCCGGCTTGATCTGGCCACGCTCTTCGGCACGGCGGATCATGTTGATGGCGGGACGGTCCTTGACAGAACCGGCGGGGTTGTTGCCCTCGAGCTTGGCGAGGATGACATTGCCGCGGGCGTCGTTGTCGGCACCGGGCACGCGCTGCAGCCGCACGAGCGGCGTCTTGCCGATGGCGTCTTCGAGGGTCGGGTAGTTCATGCCCGCTATTGTGGCAGGGAGCCAATGCCCGACGTGGTCAGGCGGCGTTGCTGCAGCGGCTGGTGCCCCGGGCCAGACTCGAACACCCTTGTTTGACAACGACTTGCGAAGCAAGAGGGAATTTTGAGGGAGAAACGCGCTAGAATTGACGCCTGACACCCCGGAAAGACGGGGGCTCTCACATCAGCGGCGGCGTGGATGGACACGCGCTAAGCAGACCATGGCCGTAGCGCTGCGGGCGTCGGATGAAAGAAGCCGGAAACATGGAGCAGGTATCAAGCCCTGCCCGCTGATGTGAGGGAATGCCCATTGGTGATGGGCTACGAGAAAGAGCAGTGCAACGAGCCGATCCTGAATCAGGACTGCGCGGCAAGCCGGGGATCACCTCCGGCCCCTCAACCTTCACGCATGGCGTTGAATCTGCCCATATGTTGCTGGCTGGGGTTGGGCAAATCCTAGGTGACATGATCCTAAGCCAGCCGCCAGCCGTGAGGGTTTTCGTGGGCTCTAGGCTACGCTGGCCGATGGTGCCTTTATCGGTTCGACTCCGACGACGATAGCGGCCCTCAGTCTTTGCCCAACGCCGCCTCCCGGCAGCGATTGAACCTCTGCGCCGCGTAGACCGACCACTGCAACAGGTCGCCCATGTCCTTGCCCTCAAATGGGCGCAGTTTGGGGCCGCACTCAATCTCCACCAGCGGACTCGGTGATGGTGCCGCTGATGGCGTCGTTGAGCAGCCCGACACCAGCGTCAGGCAGCACGCAATCGCGGTAGACAGTGTTGGTCTTGACTTCATGGGTGACACGCTCCGTGATGCGATCCTGTTGCGGGGTCATGGCTGCGATGGCTTTGGCGGTTGCCGTGAGTGCTGACCGCTGGCCCTCAAGCTCGGCGAGCCTGGCTGCATCCCGCTTGTCCGACTCAATCGTGATTCCAGCCTTGATGCCGAGTCCGAACATCAGCACAAGGGCCAGGACTGCGGCTGTGATGCGGGTTGGGCTCATGCCAGTTCCCAATGCGGAGAGTCAGTCTCACCTTTCTCTCGAGGCTTGCCGTTCGCGTTCCAGTCAGCGCCCCAGCGCACCGGAACGCCGAGTTCCTTGGATGCCGAGTACATGGCAAGCGCGATGGCGTCGAACTTGGCCGAGTCGTTCCAAAGGATCACGCCATCAGCGATGGGGGCCAGATCAACCGCCCGCCCCTCAAGATGCTTGCTCGCCATCGTCCACGTCACGATCTTGCCTGGCTTGGTTCGCCCCTGTGCGTAGAGTTCGGCCTGACGCTCTTTCGTGCGCAGACCTTCGACCACGAACAGGGTGAAAGGCAGCTTCTTCGCCGCCCGTCTCACGACAGACACAAGCGCGTCGTTCACGCCGACAAGGCGCTTCTCGGAGCGTTCGTCGAGGTTCATAGTCCCACCTTCCCGCCGATGGCATCGGCACCTTTGTCGCGGATCTTCTTCGCAAGGTTCTGGAGCATCCCGACCAGACCCCAGAACAGCCCGCCGAAGACAAACATCATCGGCAGCACGACAGTGCCGATCCAGTCAAGGATTTCCTCCAGGCCAGCGGCAGGCGGGGCCATGCCTGGGATGTAGTGAGCGGCCAGCCTCAGAACAGCGCCACCGACGAACACTCCGCCGATGCCTGCACCAATGGCCCTCCACCACGTCTCCCGCCTTGTCTCCGGGTGATACGCCGCGATGAACGCGGCCCCCACTGCGCTCGCCAGAAACATCCCGCCGAACTTCGCCGCGCCAACTGCCCCGGCTCCCGTTTCAATCGCCATGTGTTTTTCCATACGCGCCACGCACGTCATCTGTCCAATACCACCCGACACCACGGCTCATGTCGCGAGCCACCGGCCTATCAAGCCCATACCCCACCGCCATCTCCAGAGCCGCATCTGACGATGCCCGCGCGAGCGTGTAGCACTCGCGGGGCGTGAGATGCAGCCATGCGCAAACCAACTGAGCGCCATGAGCGCCCGAGGATCGCCGCCTGTTGGCGTTTTTCCTTGGGTCGGGGCTCATAGGGCAACAGATGGTATAGCTGGGGGTCAGACGCGTGTTGCGGATGTGATCCGGCGCGCGTGAGAACCAGCGACGTAGCCCGAAATCCGAGAGTCTGTGTAAGGGCGCATCAGCGCGTAATACACGCGGGTATCTGTCGCGTCGCCGTCATACCACGTCAGCATCCGCAGTGAGCGATCTGGCGTCTGTGCAACACCGGGGTATCCAAAATCACGCGAGACAGCACCGCGGAAAACTCGGAATGGCCGACCCAGATCACCCGCCAACAACTGCGCGCCAGTCACATTGCTGCACCAGATTTGAGACATGCTGTCAGGCTGATTTCTGCGGCTGCTCCAGTACAAATCATAGGTGCCGTCAGGATTTGCGATGCCGTCGAGATTGCCGTTGGTCATTTCCGTCGCGTCCGGAGAGCACAACTGCCACGGCGTCCACGTCAGACCATCGTCGGCGCTGACGCTGTAGCACGGCCGCATATTGAGGCTGTAGATGGCGTCAATCCGCAGGCGTGCGATGCAGACTATAGACCCGCCGACTTCGAAAAAACGGCCCTCAACCGGAGCGTTTGTCGAGACAGCGCCGCCCGGCAGCAAACTGCGGTCGCCGCCGACTGAGGTCCAATTTACAAGATCCGATGGCGATGCGTACCAAATCGACGTTGCGCCCGTTTCCATCGTCCGATGCAACAGCAATCTGCCCGTCGAGGTCTGAAACAGATGACTGCCGAGGTAGGGGTTAGACGCAGATCCGCCGACCTGCAACTGCCCCATATTTGCCCACGTCAGACCACCGTCAGTCGATTTTGAAATCCACGTCCCGCTGGTCGAGTCGCTTCCGAGGCCGCTTGTGCGCCGGACGAGTACGAGATAATCACCGCCCGACGTGATGACGAGCCCGTTTTTTTCCTTGTACCCGGTCGGCGCGTCGGCTGAAAGCGATACTGCGCGCTCGTCTGACCACAACAACGTGGCCGGGTCAAATGTCCGCATGTATACCCCTTGGTCAGACGCAACATGCGACGATCCACGGTTGTAGACGCAAACAAACACCCCCCGCGTGGCGTCATACCGCAGCGTACTGGGCCAGCACGTATACCCGGACCCAAACCCCAGCATCCGGTTGCTGATCTGGAGTTTCGCGCTCATCGCAGCACCACCATCATTTCGTTCACGCGGGGCGTCTGGGTGCTGCCGGACATCTGCTGAGTAAACGTCAGCAGGGTCTCACTATTGAGCGAGTCAACAGTGATATTGCTGGCAACCGTGGTATCGGTCGATCCCCAGATAAACGCTGCCGGAGCTGCTGTCGTGCCAGCCGCCGTAATCTGCGGGACCATCATCGGCCTCAGCTGAGTCGGCGACATCACGGCCAGGACGAACCCGAACATTTCCTGCGCGTTGGCCGCGCCCGCGCGGGAGACGATCTGAGCATCAGCAAACGTCCCGGTAGACCCGATACGCATGCGCGTCGTCAAAGTCTCCGTGCCAGCCGCAGTTTTTCCAGTGCAAAGCCGGACCTCGATCCGGTCACCCTCCGCCAAAAACCCGGCAGGGATGCGTGCTGCGGTTTTAACAAGCTGCTCGCTCGTCGTTGCAGCGAGCGTTACCGGAATATCGATGCGGTCCAACACAAACCCAGACTGCCATTTCCATCGCGCGCCCGTCCACGAAACTTCCATACCGCGCGGACCGCCAAAGTCGGTGACGAGCGCGACGTTGTAGCCGCTGTTGAGCGTCGGGGAGCCCAGAGCGAGGTCGGCTGTCGTGGCGGCTCGCAGCCCGGCCCACGTGCCCGCAAACCAGTAGGACGCCGCCACAGAGCCAGAGCCGGTGGAGATGGGGGAGCCGTCGTCGGTGACGAGCGAATTCTTCCGCTTGAACACGCGCTCCTTCTCGTAGTACGAGAACAAGCCAGTGGCGATGAATGCCGCCTCAAACGAGTCATCAACAAAACCGGACTGACCAGGCATCCAGCTTTGCTGAGTGCCGGTGATCGGCGTTTCAAAGTAACGGGCGGTGCCGTTGTACTGCAAGCGAACGAGGGGCATCGTGTGACCTCACAAATGAAAAAGGCCCGCCGAAGCGAGCCAGTCAGGAAAAAGAAAACCCGCCGAAGCGGGTTATTTGGATGCCGACTCGATTGCGGCGACGACATCAGGGTTTGATGAGAGAAAAGCCTTGAGCTTGTCGAGCGGCGGAACAACAGGCGCAGGCTCGACCGGTTCTGGTTGCGGCGGTTCCGAGAACACGCCGGAGTCGTAGAGCCAGCCCACTTGCACATCCGATCCGCACTCCACCCAGACGAGAGCGGGGTGGAACAACTCTGCAATGTTGCCGTCCGTCGCGAACAACTCGGCCACACGGCCATCATGAATGCGTGCGTAGGTCTTCATGGTCATGCGTACTCGTAAACGATCACAATTCCTCGGCGGCCTGCGCCGCTTGCAGCAGTACCGGCGATAACGCCAGCGCCTCCGCCGCCGCAGCCGTAACCGCCGCCAGCCAGGCCCTGCCCCACAGCGGCCGAGTTACCGGCCCGACCGCCGCCGCCGAACTCATTGCCACCACCCGTGCCGCCGAATCCAGTCAGGAATGAGCCTGAGTTGTAGCCGGCCCATGCGCCGCCTCCCGCGCCGCCCGACGAGGCGAACAAGAAAGAGCCCGACGGCGATCCGCCGTCTCCACCAAGGGCAGTCTGGATCACGCTACCGCTTACGGTGTGGCCTCCACCAGCACCACCAGTACAACTCAACAGCGATCCGAAGCTGGTGGTGCCGCCAGAGTTCCCAGGCCCGCCGGTAGAAGATGCCCCACCGGCTCCGATGGTCACCTCTCGCGCCGCGCCAATTTCGGCGGCCGTGAACAACGCGACCGCCGTCGCCCCAGCGCCGCCACCGCCGCCACCTAGCCCTGTGTTTGAACCCACAGACCCACCACCACCGGAGCCGCCGCCGCCAGCCATGCGAACAAGACACTGCTTCATCCCAGCCGCTGGCGTGTAAGTGCCGGAGTTTGTGAACACCAATACGCGAATGAGCCGACCGAAGCCCGCACCATCAATCGCCGTCTCCATTTGCGACTTGCGAACCAGCCCGTTAGCCGTTGATGCGTCGTCGTTGCGGCCCGGCCCGAACTTGTCGACGTAGAACCGATTGGTGCCGCCGATGAAGAAGGCGAAGGCGTCGGCGGCGCGGTCGTACGATAGAAAGTCGTTCGCGTCAAAGTTGAAGATGACCTTGCCGCCTGGTGCGTCATAGTTCCAGTAAACGCTTGCAGCCGCGTTCATTACGAACGAGTTCGCATACAAGGTTCCGCTGAATGTCTCAGTGCCGCCGCGAGGAACGCTCAGACCAATCGACCAGGCGGCAAGCGTGCCGCTGCCCGTGTAGCTCAGGACATTGACGGTCAACGAGCCGGTCGTGCTGTTGTAGTCAGTGATCTGACCAAACATCAGATTGGCAACGCTGGCCGAACTGGCGATGTAGACGAACGCGCCAACAACCCACGCCTTGCCCGCTTGAGTCGTAAGCGTCTTGGAGCCGGTGCCGATTGCAAGGCTTGTCGTGCTGGTGCCGGTCGTGGCTACCCTCTGCAAGGACTGCTCAAGCGAGTTTGCTGCCTCACCGAAAGCAGGCAAAGCGGCCAAGAACGCATCAGCACGCGCGGAGAAGTTCGCCGGGTCGTCACGCGACGGCGGCGTCGGAAGGGTAGGCAATGGCATCAGGAAAGCCCCTCAATGGTCAGGCTACAGTTGCTGAACTCTGGGTAGGCCACATCAATCGCGAACTCCTTGAAGAAGCCGTAGACGATTGATTGGTCATAGGACGTGGATGCAATCCACACGACGGGGGTGGCGCGGATCAGAGCCAAACGGCGCGACACCTCATCCACATCAATGGCATTGACAACCACAGGCACGGTCATGCGCTTTGCAAAGGCGCGCTGCGTGACAGTCGTAGCGCCGTAGGCGTCGGTCGTCTTGACTGAGTAGTCAATGATCCCGAGGCTCATGCCGAAGCGCGAGCGGCCAACGGTGAACACAGAACCTGCGGCCACAGTGCCTATGGAAACAGGACCGGAGCCGTTGACCGTCACGGTGATCTGCCCAGCCGAATACGGAGGAAGATCAGTCAGGACGACAGTGCTCTTGCGAACTATGTCGTTGAAGAAGTACGTGTCCCAATCGTTGACGCCATAACCTGTGTTCAGGCTCACAGTCCGGCTGTAGACAGTCGTGCCGCCGTTCGTCATGGTCACGGTCACGCTGTTGCCGGTGATGTCCAGCAGAGCAATGCCGCGCACCATGCCGGGCGCGATGGTTACCGTGATCGAGTCCGTTGCAGTGCTCAGCGTCCCGGTCGCACGGTCGAACATGCACCAGCGGTTCGTCGGTCCAATCCTGATCCAGTTGGCGGCGTCCACATCCGGCGATTGCGCACTCGTCCCAGCGACAAGCCGCTGATAGATGCTGTGCGTCGACGCCAGCACCACGCGAGCGCCGACAGCGTAGGCAGTTGCCGCATTCCACGCCGGATGGTCAGTCTCGGCGATGGAAGACGACACCAACATGCTGTCGGTGATCGCAACAGGGGTCAGAAACTTCATACGGCCACCGTGTTGATTGCAGTCCCGTCGCGCGTCACGCTGTCAAGCGTGCGAGCGGTGCGGCCCGTGTTCGCTGCTACCGTCGTCATGCCGATGCGCTGCTCCTCGCGGTAGGCTGACAGTTCGGCCCGCATGGCGCGAATCTCAGCAGCCGTTCCGCCGTCCTCGCCGCGCAGAATCCGAGCGGTCTCCGATGCGTCGAAGATCCGCGAAGGGCCAGTCGCCTCAAGCTCAGGGCCGTTCTCGCCAACCACACGCCAGCCACCACCGAACGAGCCACCAGAGGCGAAGCCCGGCACGTAGTTCGTCGGGTTCTTGATCGCCTTCAGAGTCTCTTCCAGGCTCGCCAGCGTCTGCGCTTGGATCGTCGCCACGTCGATGCTGCTTTGAGCAGTGGCTTCAGCGGCCTTGAGCAGGCTCTTGCTCAGATCGGGGAGAAGGTCGATTGCAGCCTGATCGCCAGCCCGAGCCTTTGCCGTGTTGATCGCAAAGGACGCCTGAAGCTCTGCGAACGATTGGGAGCCAGTCGAGCCGGTCAGGCCCTTTATCCGCTCAATCTCCGACTCGATGCCGCTGCCCACATCGGTCAGCGCATCCAGCAAATCGCCGAACGCTCCGCTCAGGCTCAGCACCTGACCGAGCAGCAGTTGCCCGGCGTCGGTGCTGGTGTCGATACCCTTGACGAGCGACACGAAGCCGGACGCCGAGGCAGGCAGCGACAGGCCGAGATTCGAGAACTGCTTGGACAGCTTCGCGGCGCTGATCGACACCTTCTCTGCTTCGGACAGGAAGCCGCCTTCGAACGCCGCCACCGAGTCAACCAGCGACTGCAAGCCGCCAGCACCTTGCAGCAGAGAGAACGAAACCGCATCAGCATCCAGCCCGAGCAGTTTGAACGACAGCCGAACATCCGTCAGGGACTGGTAAGCCTCAGTGATTTCCGATGCGGACCCGTCGATTGCCGAGATGATGTCGGCGATGCCGGTCATGCCCTCTACGGCTTTGATCGAATCCCGCGCCAGCTCAGCAGCGACATCGCCCTGCTTGTCCGTGATCTTCGTGTAGTCGATGGCCGTGACGCCAAGCCGCAGCAGCGCCGAGCGAGCCTCTTCAAGACCGGACGCCACTCGGACAACGGTCTCAAAGTACCCTTCGCCGACCTTCTGAAACGCCGTGAGCCCGCTGATTGCCGCCGAAGCAATGTTGTCACCGGCGGCACTGAACACAGCCGTCAGGCGCTCCGAAATCTGCTCACCGCTCAGGCCCTTCAGATCAATGCGGCCGATGCTCACGACAAAGCCGTTCAGCTTTGCTTTCACATCGTCCAGCGACAGACCCAGCGGGCCGGATGCGGCAATCAGCGAGTCAGTGAAGCTCTTGAAGATCTTGGTGACTTGGTCCTCAAGCTGGGCGTCTGCCTCGGTGTAAACCGTCTTCAGCTTCTTGCTCGTCGTGAACCCGAAAGCCTTGCTCTTCTTCTCGATGTCTGTGTAATACGAGGCATCGAATCCGCTTGTCAGGATGTCAGCGAGCGACTGACCTCCTGCGGCGATACCCTGCCCCTTGATGCTGGTCTTGGTTCCGAACAGATTCGATACGACGCCGCCGATGGCCTTGTTGAGCCCGCCTAGCTGACCTGCCCCCCACCAGCCGTACCAGTCTTAAGTGAGTGAAGTCCGTCAACCACCAGGAGAATGACGGACATGAAGAAGAG
>NZ_CAJYGK010000101.1 GCF_913773725.1 uncultured Aquabacterium sp.
AATTGAAGTGAACACACACTACAAGTGAATTTCTTCACCGTAGGCGTTTCATTTCGTCTTCCGTGAGCATTTGGCTTCTTTCATCCAAACACCCACGCTTATCGGCTGTTAATTTTTAAAGAACTTGACTCGCTGTTGTCGATCGCTTGTTTGTTGTCGCGATCAGCGAAGAACGCAATTATGGCACTGCTTTGAAAGTGCACGCAAGAGGGTGTCGCAAAAAAGTCGCAGCGCCGGGTTCGAGGCGGGTCGGGGGCGACAGGGATGTGGGCGGTTGCGGTGAGGCGCGTGCGGGAGAATGTGGGCGACAGGATCCGCGATGCGGGACTGACCGCGGCAGGTCGACAAGCCGAAGAGCCGCCGGTGTGTGGATGTGAAGGGATGACGTGAGGTTGTTGTGCTGCCGCGCTTTCATGTAGAGGATCTGCCCGGCCTGGGCTCCGGGGACGAGTTGACGCTGTCGGAGTCGGTGTCCCGGCACGTGCAGGTGCTGCGTATGCAGCCGGGCGATGCGATCACGGTGTTCGACGGCCTGGGTGCCGAGCGGCAGGCCACGGTGGTGGAGATGGGACGCAAGCGGGTCACGCTGCGGCTGGGCGAGCCGGTGGCATCCGACCGTGAGCTGCCGGTCGAGGTGACGTTGGCCGTGGGGATGCCCGCGAATGACCGGATGGACTTCGTGATCGAGAAGGCGACGGAACTCGGCGCCCGGGTGATTCAGCCTCTGGTCTGCGAGCGGTCGGTTCTCCGGCTCGAGGGGGATCGTGCGGCGAAGAAGGTCGCGCACTGGCAAGGGGTCGCGATCGCGGCGGCCGAGCAATGCGGGCGCGCGGTGGTGCCTCGGGTGATGGCGGTCCAGACGCTGGCTGGGTGGCTGCGCGCCGAGGCCGGCCTGGGCATGCAGGGGGCGAGCGCGGCGCAGGCGACGTGTGTCGGCGGGTCCGCGCGGCGGGCGGTGCTGAGTCTGCGGGATGCCGTGCCGCTCACGGCTTGGCTCGAGCACGCATCGGCATCGGCACGGGCGGAGGCGGCGTCGGAAGCGGGTGCCATGTCACCGCCGGGGTTCGTGTTCTTGAACGGGCCCGAGGGGGGGTTGTCGCCCGCGGAGGAAGAGATGGCCCTGCGCTCGGGCTGGCAGGCGGTCAGCCTGGGCCGCCGGGTGCTGCGCGCGGACACAGCGCCCCTGGCAGCCTTGAGTGTCATCGCGGCACTGCACGAGCGCTGACCGCGCGGGTCAGCGCCGCACCGTCACGCGCCGTCGGAGGGCGGCTCAGCGGGGGACGCATCCGGGGATGGGCCCCGGGGCTTGAGGCTTCCGGCAACCAGGTCGAAGCGGAACAGGCGGCATTCGATCGGACCGTTGAAGAGCACGACGCGGCGGCTTTCTTTCAGGCGCATGGCGCCGGGCAGCTTCATGTCGGGGCTGAGGATCCAGGCGGTCCAGCCGGTGTAGTGCTTCTTCCAGTGGGAGGACAGTCGCTGGAAGAAGGTTGCGGCTTCTTCATCGCCCTCGAACTGTTCACGGCCCGCACGCACGCCGGGCGACGACGGGCCGTCGCGATCTCCCGCCTGGCGGGCCTGGTAGGCATCCCGGACCGAGCCTTTGGTGTCGATGCGCTCGCCATAGGGCGGGTTGAACATGAGGACCCCGCGCTCGCACGGGACTGGTCGCTGCAGGGCGTCCGCGGTCTTGAATTCGATGGCATGGCGCACGCCGGCTCGCTCGGCATTGCGGGTGGCGAAGTCGGTCATGCGGAAGGACACGTCGCCGGCATAGATGGGCACGCGGGGTTCGTGCTGGCGGGCGCGGGCTGCCTGCTTCAGGGCCTGCCATGCGCCCAGATGAGCCCTGAACGGCAGGAGCCGCTCGAACGCGAAGCGACGCTGGAGGCCGGGCGCGATGTCGCAGGCGATCTGGGCGGCTTCAATGGGAATGGTGCCGGCGCCGCAGCAGGGGTCGAGCAAGGCCCCGTCTTCGGGGCGGCCTTGCCAGCCTGCGGCAGCCAGCATGGCCGCGGCCAGGGTCTCTTTCAGTGGCGCTTCGCCGGTGTCCTCGCGCCAGCCGCGCTTGAACAGCGCTTCACCGGAGGTGTCGACGTAGAGCGTCGCTTCCAGGTCGTCCATGTAGAGGACGAGGCTGAGGTCGGGATGGCGGGTGTCGACGTCGGGGCGCTCGCCGAAGCGCTCGCGCAGGTCGTCGCAGACGGCGTCCTTGATGCGCAGGGCCGCGAAGTTGAGACTGCGCAGGGTGCTGCGCCGGGACGTGACGTCCACGCGCAGGGTGTGGCGGGGGGTGATCCAGTCTGACCAGTTGACGGCGCGGCCGAGGACATAGATGTCGTCTTCGTGGCGGTAGACGCGGGATGCGACACGCCACAGGACGCGCTGTGCCAGCCGGCTTTCGAGGTTGAGGCGCATGGCGGCGTCGATGAGCGCCGCACGGGTGTCTTCTGCGCGCGCGGACTGTCCGGCCGGATGGATGTCGATGCCGCCGCGGGATTCGGTGACCAGCAGGCCGGGCCCCAGGATGCGCTGGGCCTCAGCCGCCAGGAGGGGCTCGACCCCGGCGGCGCAACTGAGGTAAAGGCCCGCCGGCCGGTCGGCCGCGAGCACCGGGCTGGCGGCATGGGGCCGGTGATCCGGACGGGGCCCTGCACGGCCCGTGCCCGCTGAAGGGCCGTGGCGGCTTTCGCCAGCCGGGCCTCGCGGTGCCGCGGGCGCGCGGCCTTCCGGACGGGGACCGCCACGGACGGGACGGCGCTCATCGTGCGCCGGGCGACCTGTTTCGGCCGCACGTCGGTCGCCGGCTGCTGCGGCGGCGGAACGGCGGGCGGGCGCTTGCCCCGGCCCGACCGCGCCGGGGGCCCGCTCGTCGCTGGGGCGACCGGTCTCGCGGGAAACGACAGGGCGGCGGGTGGGCTTGATCGGCATGGGAACCTCGGCAGAAAAAGAGCGCGGGCAACGCGGGAGCGACGCCCGGGGAATCGACAAGAAGAGACCGCATGCCACGGTGGCGTGCAGCGGTGCGGCGCACAAGCGCAGGAACCAGCATACAGGCGCGGGCTCGAACGGCAGACACCCACCCGCGCCAGCGAGGCAGCGCGCCGGTCAGAGCGCCTTGCGCAGGTTGGCGGGGGCGATCTTGAGGGCTTCGCGGTACTTGGCCACGGTACGCCGGGCGACCTGGATGCCCTGCTCTTCCAGCATTGACGACAGCTGGCTGTCGGACAGCGGCTTTTTCGGGTCCTCGGCCGCCACCAGCTGCTTGATGAGCGCCCGCACGGCCGTGCTGGACGCGTTGCCGCCGGCATCGGTGTTGAGCGAGGAACCGAAGAAGTACTTCAGCTCGAAGGTGCCGAACGGCGTGTTCATGTACTTGGCCGTCGTCACCCGGGAGATGGTGGATTCGTGCAGGCCGAGTTCGTCGGCGATCTCGCGCAGCACCAGCGGCTTCATCGCGATTTCGCCATGGGTGAAGAAGTTCTTCTGGCGGTCGACGATGGCTTGGGACACGCGAAGGATGGTGTCGAAACGCTGCTGGATGTTCTTGACGAACCAGCGGGCCTCTTGCAGCCGCGAGCTGAGCGCCGTGTGGCTTTCGGTGGCCGCCGACCCGCGGGGCGATCGCGTGGAGCGCAGCGCCTGGGCGTAAAGGTCGTTGATGCGCAGTTTGGGCATCACGTCGGGGTTGAGCACGACCTTCCAGTTGCGACCGGACTTCTGCACGATGACATCGGGCACGATGATGTTGGCCTCGGCGCGGGTGAAGCGACGACCCGGCTTGGGCTCCAGCCCGACGATGAGGCCCTGCGCTTCCTTCAGCAGGTGCTCGTCGGCGCCGGTGGCCGCCATGAGCTTGCGCATGTCACGGCGCGCGAGCAATTCGAGGTGCTGCTGACAGATGACGATGGCCAGATTGCGAGCCGCCTCCTCTTCCATCGCCTTGAGTTGCAGCACCAGGCACTCGGACAGGTTGCTGGCGCCCACCCCGGTCGGCTCCATGTGCTGCAGCCAGCTCAGTGCGCAGCGCAGGCGGGAGAGCAACTCTTCCAGCATCTCCTCGTCGCCCCCTTCGGGCAAGAGGCTGGCGGCGATTTCTTCGAGGGTGTCGGCCAGGTAGCCGTCTTCGTTGAGCGACTCGATGAGAATGTCGACCGCCGCCATGTCCTGCTCGCTGAGGCGGGTGCCCAGCAGTTGCTGGCGCAGGAACTCCTGCAGGCTGATGGAGACCGCATTGCGCTCGAGGGGATCGAACTCGTCGTCGCCATCGTTGTTGCGTGAAGGGGTCTCGCGGATGCCGTCGAAGTCGTCGCGCTCGGTGCCGTTCTCCCAGTCATCGCGCTCGGTGGTGCCGATCTCGACGGTGTCGATGCCGCCAGCGTCCCCGTCACCCGATGGACCGTCGCTTTCGCTGGTCGAGGCGCCCTCCTCGCCGGTGCGTTCACTGCGTTGGCGTTCGAACTCCAGCCCGGCCGCCGTGTCCAGCGGGGCGAACTCTTCTTCGGGCTCGAGGAAGGGGTTCATCTCGAGCATCTGCTCGACTTCCTGGTGTAGCTCCAGCGTGGACAGCTGCAACAGGCGAATGGACTGCTGCAGCTGGGGTGTGAGCGCCAGGTGCTGAGAAAGCCGGAACTGCAGGGAAGGCTTCATGGCCGCTCGCTTACATGCGGAAGTGCTCGCCGAGGTAGACCTTGCGGACTTCGGCGTTGTGGACGATCTCGGCGGGGCGGCCTTCCGCCAGCACCCGACCTTCACTGATGATGTAGGCGCGGTCGCAGATGCCCAGGGTTTCTCGCACGTTGTGGTCGGTGATGAGCACGCCGATGCCGCGTGCCTTGAGGAAGCCGATGATGCGCTGGATCTCGATCACGGCAATCGGGTCGACGCCAGCAAAGGGCTCATCGAGCAGGATGAAACGGGGCTGCGTGGCCAGGGCGCGCGCAATCTCCACGCGCCGCCGTTCGCCGCCCGACAGCGCCATGGCCGGGCTGGTGCGGAGCTTGTCGATGCTGAGGTCGTGCAGGAGGGCGTCGAGCCGCTGCTCGATGGCGGCTTTGCCAAGACGACGCCCGCGCTCGTCGACCTGCAGCTCGAGCACGGCCCGGATGTTCTCCTCGACGTTGAGCTGCCGGAAGATGGAGGCCTCCTGAGGGAGGTAGCTCAGGCCAAGGCGCGAACGTTGGTGGATCGGCAGCTTCTCGACGCGCTGGCCATCGATGTCGATGAGGCCGGCATCCGCCCGAACCAGCCCCACGATCATGTAGAAGCTGGTGGTCTTGCCTGCGCCGTTGGGGCCCAGCAGACCGACCACCTCGCCAGCGCCAACGGCGACGTGCACATCGTGGACCACGGTGCGGGCACCGTAACGCTTCTTGAGGCCTTCGGCGCGCAGGCGGCTGACAGGCAGGGCGACGGGCGCGGTGGCTTCGGCGACAGACTGAGTGCTCACGTCAGCGCCCTCCCTCGGCTTCGGCCGGACGTGGCGAGATCACCCCGCGGACCCGGCCTTTGGGCGCATCGCCGGTGGCGGGCGCACCGAGCACCTGGAACACCGAGGTCTTGTTGTCGTACACCACGGCCTGTCCCGTGACCTGATCGGCCACGGTGCCACCGCGCAGGCGACGCATGATGGCGCGGCCGTTGAACTGCACGGTATCGCTGCGACCGTCGTAGGTGATTTTCTCGGCTTCGCCTTCGATGAACTCGTCGACACCCTCACGCTTCTGGCGGAAATAGGCCCGGCCGCCTGGGCCACCGGTGGCCACGGCGGACTGGGTGCCGTCCGGGTTCTGACGCACCTCGACGCGGTCGGAACGAACCTGCATGGTGCCCTTGGTGATCTCGACGTTACCGGTCAGGATGTTCAGGCGCTGGTTGTCCTCCACCCGGGCCGCATCGGCAGCGAAATTGAGCGGCTGGTTTCGGTCGGCCTTTTCGGCATGGGCCGCGGCGCCCAGGCCGACGCAGGCCAGCAGGGCGACCCGCGTCAGCAGGTGAGCGCGGCGCGCGCAAGAGACAAGCGCGCGACGCAGGAGGGAAACAGGGTGGGGCAACGGCATCATCGGCATGAATTTTGCATTCATTCTAGCCGCGACGCAACGCAAAACCGGATGGCCGATGCGATGTCCGCGCATTGTCATCGGCCATGGTCTTGACGGCCTGCGCCGCGGGGCGCAGGCGTCAGAAAGCTCAACGCCCCTTGCGGGCCAGGGCGATCAGGTGGTCGGTGGTGGCCAGTGCGCGCTCGGGCGTGGCATTGAGCGACACCGAGGTGTAGTACTGGCCGGCCACGCCGATGGCCGGCACACCGTCGATCTTGTACGCGTCCGTCAGGGTTCGGGCCTGGCGGGCCTTGGTTTGCACGGCGAACGAGTCATACACCGACATGAAGCGGGCGCGGTCAACACCCTGCTTCGCAACGAAGTCGCCAATCGCTTCAGGCTTGTCGAGCTTCAGCCCTTCGCCATGCATGGCGTTGAACACCTTGGCATGCAGCGAGGGAATCAGACCGAGCGCCTCGATCGCGAAATACAGGCGCTGATGGGCGCCGAAGGGGTTTTCGCGGAAGGCCACGGGCACGCGCCGGAACGCCACATCGGAGGGCAGCTTGGCGGCCCAGGCGGCCAGGTAGGGCTCGAAGTGATGGCAGTGCGGGCAGCCGTACCAGAAGAACTCGACGACCTCGATCTTGCCGGCCGGCGCGGACACCGGGGCGGGCTGCGCCAGCTTCACGTAGTTCGTGCCTTCGACGGGCCCTTGTGCCTGCACCAGGCCGGGCAGCGTGACACCGAGGCCAGCCAGACCGGCGGCACCCAGGGTGTGCATCGAAAACTCGCGACGGTTCATGAAGACGATCCTTTCCGTGTCAGACGGATTCATTTCTGGATGCGGACCAGGGCCGATTCGATGCCCGAGGCCTGCAGCTTGCCACGGACGTCTTCGGCCTGCTCGCGCTGTGCGAACGGGCCGATGCGGACCCGGTACATGGTGCGGCCGTTGACCTCGCGTTCCTGGATGCGGGCTTCGATGCCCATCATGCCCAGCTTGGCGCGTTGCTGCTCGGCCTCGGCCTGGCTGCCATAGGCGCCGGCCTGCACCTGGTAGCTCAACGCATCAGCAGCGGGCGCGGTGGACACGGGCTCGCCATTGAGGATGGCCGCCGGGTTGCGGGCGCTGGAAGCGGCGCCGCTGGCGGGCTTGGCCACGGGCTTGGCTTTGCTGGCTGCGGCGGAGGCCGCCGTCGCGGCGGCCGGGGAGGCGTCGGGCACGGGCTGCTCCGCCTCGGCCGGCGCCGGCGCCGTCGTCGCGTCGGCAGGCGCCGCCTCAGGCTGGATCGCCCGCGGCTTGGCCGGGTTCTTGCCGTACAGCGGGCTGTTCGGGTCCCAGTTCTTGTTGTGCTCGGCCTCGGCGGCGTCCTGCTCGGCCGTGCGCTGCGGCACCTTGTCGATGAAAGGCAGCGGCACCTTGGTGATGTAAAGCGCGACGCCCAGCGCCAGCGCCAGCCCGATCAACAGGCCGACGATCATGCCGAGGAAAAAGCCCCCGCGTTGAGATTGCATCACTGACAGATCCTTGGTTGCGCCCTGAGGCTCACATCTTGTCCGGGGCGCTGACGCCCAGCACGGCGAGGCCGCTGCGCAGCACCTGGGCGGTGGCGGTCAGCAGCGCGACGCGGGCGCGGCCCAGTTCGACATCGTCGACGAGGAAACGTTCCGCCGCGTAGTAGCTGTGGAACGCACCCGCGAGGTCACGCAGGTAGAACGCGACGTCGTGCGGCGCAAGGCCCTTGGCCGCCTGGGTCAGCATCTCGGGGAACTCGGCGAGCTTGCCGAGCAGCGCCAGCTCGGTGTCGGCCGTGAGACGCGACAGGTCGGCCCGGGGCACGGCGGAGAGATCTCCGCCCTTGTCGGCGTACTGCTGGCGCACCGACTGGATGCGGGCGTGGGCGTACTGGACGTAGAAGACCGGGTTCTCGTCGTTCTGCTTCAGCGCCAGATCGACGTCGAACGTGAACTCGGTGTCGGCCTTGCGGCTGATCAGGAAGAAGCGCACCGCATCCTTGCTGGTCCATTCGATCAGGTCGCGCAGCGTGACGTAGCTGCCGGCGCGCTTGGAGATCTTGACCTCCTCGCCGTTCTTCATCACGGTGACCATCTTGTGCAGGACGTAATCGGGCCAGCCCTGAGGGATGCCGACGCCAGCTGCCTGGAGACCTGCACGCACGCGGGCGATGGTGCCGTGGTGATCGGAGCCCTGAATGTTGACGCACTGCTCGAAGCCGCGCTCCCACTTGGCGATGTGATAGGCCACATCGGGCACGAAGTAGGTGTAGCCGCCGTCGGACTTGCGCATCACGCGGTCCTTGTCGTCACCGTAATCGGTGCTGCGCAGCCACAGCGCGCCGCCTTCTTCGAAGGTCTTGCCGGCATCCTTGAGCTTCTGCACCGCGGCCTCGACCCGGCCCGAGGTGTACAGGCTGGACTCGAGGTAGTAGTTGTCGAAGCGGACGCCGAAGGCCTTCAGGTCCAGGTCCTGCTCGTGGCGCAGGTAGGCCACGGCGAACTGGCGGATGCCGTCGAGGTCATCGACGTCGCCGCTCGCGGTGAACTCACGGTCGTCGGCCTTGACGGTTTTCTTGGCCTTGAAGTCTTCGGCGATGTCGGCGATGTAGTCGCCGTTGTAGGCGGCCTCGGGCCAGTCGGCGTCACCCGGCTTGAAGCCTTTCAGACGGGCCTGGGTGGACAGCGCCAGCGTGCTGATCTGGACACCGGCATCGTTGTAATAGAACTCGCGGGTGACCTGCTGACCCTGGGTTTCGAACAGGTTGCACAGCGCATCGCCCAAAGCGCCCTGACGGCCGTGGCCGACGTGCAGCGGGCCGGTGGGGTTGGCCGACACGAACTCGACCAGCACCTTCTTGCCCGTGGCAGGCTGCCAGCCGAAGCGTTCACCCTGCTCGAAGACCTCGGCCACGACGGCCTGCTTGGCTTCGGGCTTGAGGCGCAGGTTGATGAAGCCGGGGCCGGCGATCTCGATGGCCGAGACCCACTGCTGCACAGCCGGCTGGGCTTGCAGGGCGGCCACAAGGGCGGTGGCCAGTTCGCGTGGGTTCTTCTTCAGCGGCTTGGCCAGCTGCATGGCGGCGGTGACGGCGAGGTCGCCGTGGGCCGCCTGCTTGGGGGCCTCGAAGACGGGGGTGAGCGACGCGGGGGCGTCGGGCGCCACCTGGCGCAGGGCATCACCCAGGGCAGAAAGAAGGGCACGCTTGGCTTGGATCATGGGCGGGATTCTACGGGCGCGGCCCC
Source organism: uncultured Aquabacterium sp. (assembly GCF_913773725.1). Classification (GTDB taxonomy): domain Bacteria; phylum Pseudomonadota; class Gammaproteobacteria; order Burkholderiales; family Burkholderiaceae_C; genus Aquabacterium. The sequence continues at coordinate 9,306 of NZ_CAJYGK010000101.1, forward strand.
ATGGCGCCAGGTCTTGCGACAAACTGCGAAGAAATGCACGGCGAGCCCCGGGCTTTTCGGCCGGCGCCCGCCTTGCAGAACATGAAAAGATGCAGCCATTGACACGACCCGGCACCGGCATGGGCAGCCCTGACCTCGACATTCCCGCGGACACGATCGGCAAGTACCGCGTCATCCGCAAGCTGGGCGAAGGCGCCACCAGCGAGGTCTTCCTGTGCCGGGACGACTTTCACGAGCGCGATGTCGCCATCAAGCGCGTGCGCTCGGCGGCGCTGGGCGACGCGGTGGACGGTCCGGTGTACGCGCGTTTCTTCGCCGCGGAAGCCGCTCTGGTCGGCCGGTTGCAGCACCCGAACGTGGTGCAGATCTACGACGCGGTGGCCGACCCGGTCGCGCCGTACGTCGTCATGGAGTACGTGCCCGGGACGACGCTGCGCCACTTCTGCCGCACGGACCAGCTGCTGCCGCTGGAGCTGATCGTGGAAATCGGCTTCAAGTGTGCGATGGCGCTGGGCTATGTGTACCGCCAGGGGCTGATCCACCGGGACGTGAAGCCGGCCAACATCCTGGCGACGACCAACCCGGCCGGGGTGATCACCGACGTGAAGATCACCGATTTCGGCAGCGTGCTGAACCTCGCGGCCGAATCGACCCAGGTGCACCAGGTGGGCTCGCTGGCCTACATGGCGCCCGAACAGCTGGACGGCGCCGTGCCGGATTGCCGCGCCGACATCTACGGCCTGGGCGCCGTGCTGTACCACCTGATTGCCGGCCGACCGCCCTTCGAGGCGGGCTCGCAGGCCGTGCTGATGAACCAGATCTACAACGTCATGCCCACGCCTTTGTCAGGGCTGCGGGCTGGTGTCGATCAGGCAGTGGACGAGGTGGTGCTGAAGGCGCTGGCCAAGGACCCGAAGGACCGTTACCCCCACTGGGATGCGTTTGCCCAGGCCCTGTCTGGGCTGATTGCCGAGCACAAGGTGCCGCGGGGCCACATCCAGGGCGTGCTGGATTCGGAGCGCTTCAACCTGCTGCGTTCGCTCGACTTTTTCAGCGGCTTCGGCGACGTGGAGCTGTGGGAGGTGGTGCACCGCGCAAAGTGGCAGCGCTTCCCCTTCGGCCACGCGCTGTACCGCCGCGGCGAGGAGGGGCGCACCTTTCACATCATTGCGCAGGGCACGGTGGAGGTGTATCGCAACGGCAAGCGGGTGGCGCTGCTGGGCGCGGGCACCTCGGTGGGCGAAATGGCCTATCTGGCGCCCAGCCCCGAGTTGCGCCGTCACAGCACCGATGTGGTCGTGACCGAGCCCGCCACCACGATTTCGTTCACGCCGGACAGCATGCTGCAGCTCAGCCCGGCATGCCGGCACCTGTTCGACGAGGCCTTTATCCGGGTGCTGGTGCGGCGGCTGCATGCGGCCCACGAAGCGCTGGCGCACCCGCGGCGGATTCTGTGAGCCCCACGCTGGTGAGGCGCGCCAGGCTGACTGCTCTTTGAGGCAGGTCGACCACCGCATCCGGGCGTCATCAGAAACGGAGCAGGATGCGTTATGGTGAGGAGGCTGCCCAGGCAGCATCCTCACCTCACAGTCTACGAACCTGCCTCTGCCCAAGGAGATTTCCATGCGTGCCCTGATCGCCACCGTGTCCCTGGCCCTGCTGTCCACCCTGGCCCATGCGCAAAGCGCCTGCGAAAGCAAGGCAGCCGAGAAGAAGCTGGCGGGTGCCGCCAAGAACAGCTTCATCAAGAAGTGCGAGAAGGACGCGGGCGGGGCAGCCTGTGCGGCCAAGGCCGTGGACAAGAACGGCAAGCCGCTGGCCGGCGCTGCCAAGGCAAGCTTCATGAAGAAGTGCGAGAAGGACGCGGCGGCTCCGCAGTGACCGACTGCGCGCGTTCGTGATGCAAGCGGGCCCCGGGGGGCCCGTTGTGCTTTCTGGATCGCTTGCGGCCGGCGCGCTCGGGCTCCGCGTGTATCGGCTCCCGCGTGTCGGCAGGGTGGGCGGCGCGCGCTGCCTTCTCTGGGGATGCGGACCGGGAAGCGACCTTGCGGCCAGCGCGGCGGGCAGGTTCGCGTGGCTCGGCGGGGCGGGTGTGCCATGCCAGGCCGTTGACCGTCAGGCCGGCATCGGACCAAGCGCGGGCACGCGCAAGGCCCACGCCCGAGACACGCTGGACCAGGTCATCCCAATCCTGGAAGCGCCCTTGTGCCCGGACGGTGACGAGACGAGCGGCCATTGCGGGCCCGATGCCCGGCACGTCGGTCAGGCGCAGCGCGTCGGCGTCGTTGGCGTCGGCATGGACAGCTGGCTGTGCAGTGGAACGTGAGGCAGCGCCTCCCGGCTCACGGCGGGCGTGGGCCGTCAGGCAGGTGACGGCGCACAGCGCCAGCATCGCGATCCGCAACAGGGCGAGCCAGCCAGGGCGGGGAGGGCGGGACGACGGACGGAACATGACGCAACGATGCCGCGCTCGGTCGCACACCGCCATCCCTCCGGCGGCGGCCCCCTGTCGGGGGCCCTCCTCCGCGCGGGGGGCCGGGCGCTTTTCAGGAGCGCCCCGCGCGCACCCAATAGCCCGGATCACCGTAACTGTGCTTGAGGAAATCGATCCACAGGCGCACGCGCAGCGGCAGGTGGCGGGCACTGGGGAACACGGCGTAGATGCCGTTGGGCGGCGCAGCGAAGTCGTCGAGCACGCTGACCAGCCGGCCGGCCGCGATGTCGTGCTGCACCTCCCAGGTGCTGCGCCAGGCGATGCCCAGGCCCTGCAGACACCATTCGTGCAGCACCTGGCCGTCGCTGCAATCGAGCCGGGCGGTGGGCCGAAGGTGGCTCACGTTGCCGTCGACGACGAAGGCCCATCCCCGGGTCTGGCTGGCGTCCGAACTGAGGGTGAGGCAGGCATGGCGCGCCAGCTCGGACGGGTGCGACGGCACGCCGGCGCGCTGCAGGTAAGCGGGCGTGGCCACGCACAGGCGGCGGTTGTCGGCCAGGCGCACACTGACCAGGCTGGAATCCGGCAGGTCACCCACCCGGACCGCGCAGTCGAAACCTTCGTTGACGATGTCGACCACGCGGTCGGACAGGTTGAGCGACAGGCTGACGTCAGGGTGCTCGGCCAGAAAGGCAGGGACCAGCGGCGCCACGTGGCGGCGACCGAAGCCGGCCGGCCCCGTGATGCGCAGGTGGCCGCTGGCCTTCACGCCGCCTTCCGACACGCTGGCCTCGGCATTGTTGAAATCGGTGATCAGCCTCTGGCAATCTTCCAGGAACGCGCTGCCTTCGTGGGTGAGGCTGATGCGGCGCGTGGTGCGCACCAGCAGCTTCACGCCCAGCCGCGCCTCGAGCGCGTCCATGCGGCGACCGATGATGGCCGGGGCCACGCCTTCGGCCTGGGCGGCGGCGGTCAGGCTGCCGCGGGTGGCAACGGCCACAAAGGTTTCGATCTGCTTGAGCCGGTCCATCGTGTCTCCTCAGCCCCTCTGCCCTGGGCAGGGGGCACGGCGATTTGTGCATCAAAGTCACAAATCATTGGATTTTTGTGCCGGTAATGCAGGCAGAAGTATCGAATAAAGTGGCGCCATGGAAAAGAGGCCTGCTCCCCGTGCCGTGCTGTTCGACGCCTACGGCACCCTGTTCGACGTGTACAGCGTCGGGCTCACGGCCGAGCAGCTGTTTCCCGGCGCGGGCGACCGCCTGGCCCGGGCGTGGCGCGACAAGCAGATCGAGTACACCCGCCTTGTCTCGATGAGCGGCACCTACCAGCCGTTCTGGGCCCTGACCCGTGCCGCGCTGCAGTTCAGCGCCGAGGCGATGGGCCTGATCCTCACCCCGGAAGGCGAGGAGCGGCTGATGAACCAGTACCGCCACCTCTCCGCCTTTCCCGAAAACCGCGAGGTGCTGCAGGGCCTGAAGGCCCGCGGCATCCCGACCGGCATCCTCTCCAACGGTGATCCCGACATGCTGGCGATCGCCGTGCGCAGCGCGGGCCTGAGCGACCTGCTCGACCATGTGCTCAGCGTGCACGACACGCGGCGCTTCAAGACCGACCCCGCGGCCTACCAGATCGGTGTCGACGCGTTGCAGATGCCTGCGCGCGATATCCTGTTCGTGTCCAGCAATGGCTGGGATGCGATCGGCGCGACCTGGTTCGGCTACACCACGCTGTGGGTCAACCGCACGGGCGCACCGCTGGAGCGCCTGGGCACCCCACCTGACCACCAGGGCGCCACCTTGCGCGAGGTGCTGGCCCTGTTCCCCGCCTGATTCCTTTTTCGATTCTTTCTTGTTGACCGAGGTTCATCCATGACCGCACGCACCCAAGTCCACAGCCTGCAAGTGGCCACCGAGCTCTACCGTTTCGTTGAAGACAAGGTGCTGCCCGGCACCGGCATCGACAGCGCCAAGTTCTGGGCCGGCTTCGACGCCATCGTGAACGACCTGGCACCGAAGAACGCCGCCCTGCTGGCCGAGCGCGACCGCATCCAGGCCGACATGGACGCCTGGCACGCCGCCAACCCGGGCCCGATCCAGGACATGGCCGCCTACAAGGCGCACCTGGAAAAGATCGGCTACCTGGTGCCGGTGCCCGCCGACGTGCAGGCCACGACCGCCAACGTGGACGCCGAGCTGGCCACGCAGGCCGGGCCGCAGCTGGTGGTGCCCATCCTGAACGCCCGCTATGCGCTGAACGCCGCCAACGCCCGCTGGGGCAGCCTGTACGACGCCCTGTACGGCACGGACGCCATCCCCGAGACCGACGGCGCCGACAAGGGCACGGGCTACAACCCCGTGCGCGGCACCAAGGTGATCGCGTGGGCGCGCAACTTCCTGGACCAGTCGGCTCCGCTGGAAGGCGCTTCGCACAAGGAATCGACCGGCTACCGCGTCGAAGGCGGCAAGCTGGTGGTGAGCCTGGCCAACGGCAAGACGACCGGCCTGCAGAACCCCGAGCAGTTCGTCGGCTTCCAGGGTGACGCCGCTGCCCCGACCAGCGTGCTGCTGGTGAACAACGGCCTGCACATCGACATCCAGATCAACCGCGCCACCCCGATCGGCAAGACCGACGCCGCCGGCGTGGCCGACGTGGTGCTGGAAGCCGCGCTGTCGACCATTCTGGACCTGGAAGACTCGGTGGCCGCGGTGGACGCCGAAGACAAGGTGCTGGGCTACAGCAACTGGCTGGGCATCCAGCTGGGCACGCTGACCGAAGAAGTGTCCAAGGGTGGCAAGACCTTTGTTCGCGCACTGAACGCCGACCGCGTCTACACCGGCGCCAAGGGCGGTGAAGTCAAGCTGCACGGCCGCTCGCTGATGTTCGTGCGGAACGTGGGCCACCTGATGACCAACCCGGCCATCCTGTGGGGCGCCGAAGGCAAGGAGATCCCGGAAGGCATCATGGACGCCGTGATCACCACGACCATCGCCCTGCATGACCTGCAAGGCCGTGGCCAGATCAACGGCCAGGCCATCCGCAACTCGCGCCAGGGCTCGGTCTACATCGTGAAGCCCAAGATGCACGGCCCGGCCGAAGTCGGCTTTGCCAACGAGCTGTTCGGCCGCGTGGAGCAGCTGCTGGGCCTGCCCGACAGCACCGTGAAGCTGGGCATCATGGACGAAGAGCGCCGCACCTCGGTCAACCTGAAGGCCTGTATCGCTGCCGCCAAGAGCCGCGTGGCCTTCATCAACACCGGCTTCCTGGATCGCACCGGCGACGAGATGCACACCGCCATGCTGGCCGGCCCGATGATGCGCAAGGGCGACATCAAGAACAGCGCCTGGATTGCCGCGTACGAGCGTCGCAACGTGCTGATCGGCCTGCAGACGAGCCTGCGCGGCCGCGCCCAGATCGGCAAGGGCATGTGGGCCATGCCCGACCTGATGGCCGGCATGCTGGAGCAGAAGATCGCCCACCCGAAGGCCGGTGCCAACACCGCCTGGACGCCCTCGCCCACGGCCGCCACGCTGCACGCCACGCACTACCACCAGGTGAGCGTGGCCGCCATCCAGGCCGACATCGAGAAGAACGGTGAAGACCCGCAATCGCTGCTCGACAAGCTGCTGACCATCCCCGTCGTGGCCGAAGCCAACTGGTCGGACGCCGAGAAGCAGCAGGAGCTGGACAACAACATCCAGGGCATCCTGGGCTATGTGGTGCGCTGGATCGACCAGGGCGTGGGCTGCTCGAAGGTGCCTGACATCCACAACGTGGGCCTGATGGAAGACCGCGCCACGCTGCGCATCTCCAGCCAGCACGTGGCCAACTGGCTGCACCATGGCGTGGTGACCGAAGCCCAGGTGCGCGAGACCTTCACCCGCATGGCGGCGGTGGTGGACCAGCAGAACGCCGGCGACAAGCTGTACCAGTCGCTGGTGGCCAACCCGAACGGTGCCGCCTTCCAGGCTGCACTGGACCTGGTCTTCAAGGGCAAGGAACAACCGAGCGGCTACACCGAGCCGCTGCTGCACGCCTGGCGTCTGAAGAAGAAGGCTTCGGCCTGATGCGCTGACGCATCGCAGGCCTGAGGGCCGGCGCGACAAGGGCACCCCGAGGGGTGCCCTTTTTTCATTGAGCCACATGAACCCGACCTGACGCGGCCTTCGCATGCATCCAGAGGACGAGCCCCTGCGTAAGGGCCATCGCTTCCCTCACTCACAAGGATTGCCCATGCCTGCTGCACGCTTGTCCCTCACTCGCCTGGCCCTGGCGGCCGCGGCCACTTCGGCGCTCTGCGCCGCCACCCTGCCCGCCCTCGCGTCCAGCCACCGCGAAGCGCCGTTCATCACGACGTCGCCCAAGGTGGACGGCACCGACTTCTACATGTTCATGAGCTACGGCGGCGACCGTGGCCTGAACAGCGGCTACGTCACGCTGATCGCGAACTACCAGCCGCTGCAGGATGCCTATGGCGGCCCCAACTACTTCAAGCTCGACCCGAACGCGCTGTACGAAATCCACATCGACAACAACGGCGATGCAGTCGAGGACATCACCTTCCAGTTCCGCTTCAACAACACGCTGGCCAACGGCGGCAAGGGCATTGAACTGCCGATCGGATCGGCGAACGTCGCCATCCCGCTGACGCAGGCCGGTGCGGTGGCCAACGTGGCCGACGGCAACCTCAACGTGGCCGAGACCTATGGCGTGAAGGTGGTGCGAGGCGACCGCCGCAAAGGCGTGGTGCAGGCGCTGACCAAGGCCCAGGGCGGCTCGGCCGTGTTCGAAAAGCCGGTCGACTACATCGGTGACAAGACGCTGGGCAACAGCGCCGCCTACGAGACCTACGCACAGAAACACGTCCACACCGTGAACATCCCCGGCTGCAACATGCCGGCCAAGGTGTTCGTGGGCCAGCGCCAGGAGGGCTTCGCCGTCAACCTCGGGCCGATCTTCGATCTGGTGAATGCCACGGCCGCGCAGGTGCTGGACCCGTCGCTCAAGAACGCCTTTGCATCGAAGTCCATTCAGGACAAGAACGTGACGACGATGGCGATCGAAGTGCACAAATCGTGTCTGACGAATGGCAGCGACCCGGTGATCGGGGCGTGGACCACCGCGAGTCTGCGCCAGGCACGCCTGCTGGCGGCCGCGCCCGCCGCCGGGCATCAGACGTCCGACAAGAACGGTGGCGCCTGGGTGCAGGTGTCCCGCCTGGGCAACCCGCTGGTCAACGAGGTGGTGATCGGCCTGCGTGACAAGGACCGATTCAACACGGCCAAGCCCAAGGACGACCTGCAGTTCGCGGCCTATGTGACCAACCCGACGCTGCCCGCGCTGCTCGGCCTGGTCCTGACGGGCGATGGCACCGCGCTGGCACCCACAAACCTGCCTCGCACCGACCTGGTGGCCACCTTCCTGACCGGCATCAACGGGCTGAACCGCCCGGCCAATCTGACCGCGGCGTCCGAACAGCTGCGCCTGAACACTGCCGTGGCCCCGGTCGCGGAGGGGAATCAGAACCGCCTCGGCGCTGCGGGCGCCATCCTGGCGGCCGGGTCCGTCGCAGACGCCACCGACCTGGCGGGCTTCCCGAATGGCCGACGCCCCAAGGATGACGTGGTCGACATCGCGCTGGTGGCCACGCTGGGCGGGCTGTGCGCCATCAACGAAAGCATCGACCTGGGCCTGAGTTCGGTGGTGGTGCCCAAGGTGGGCACGCTGACTTCGACGTGCACGACGGCGTCGCTGACGGCCACCGCGAAGGCCACCGGCGGCAACGGGCTGCCCAATGCCGCGAACGTGCACGACGGAGCAGACCAGGCCGTCGTGCCGTTCCTGAACCGCTTCCCGTACCTCAACACGCCGAACTCCGGTTCGTCGCCCAAGCAGTGAACAGGAGTCGAGCATGAAGCCACAACGCCGTCTGATGCGCCGCGGCCTGACCGCGGCGGCCCTGTCGAGCCTGGTGCTGCTTGCCGCCTGCGGCGGTGGCGACGACGACCCCGCGCACACCCCGGCCGCCGCGGCGGACCCGACGACCGAAGTGCCGGCGCAGGCCAGCACGGACGCCGCGGCCGCCACCGGCTACGTCGACACGCTGGCCAGCACCCCGCCACAGCAGGCCGACACGCTGGAGCCGGTCGCCGTGCCATCGGCGCTGGCCACCGACGACACCGCCGAGCCGAGTTGATCGGAGACCGCATGCGCACGCTCCTGTGCAGCGCGTTCGCGCTCGCCCTCATGGCACCCGTCTTGGGGCGGGCAAGCACCGACACACCGCCGAACGACGACCGCACCGTGGTGGAAGTGCTGCGGGAGCGGCCCTTGAGCCAGGAAGAACGCGCATGGCGCACGGTGCGCGCGCGCCTCAGAGCCGAGCCCACACGGGCCGATCTGGCCAGCCAGGTGGCGCAGCAGGCCTTGCAATGGGCACGACGCGATGGAGACCCGCGCTGGATCGGTCAAGCTCGGGCGGCGCTCGCGCCATGGTGGCACGAGCCGACGCCCGCACCTGACATCCGCCTGCTGCGCGCCATCGTCAACCAGAGCACGCACCGCTTCGACGCGGCCCTGGCAGACCTGGATGCGGTGACGCGGGCTCGGCCCGGTCACGCACAGGCATGGCTCTCGCTGGCCTCGGTGCAGATGGTGACGGGCCGCTATCAGGCAGCGGCCCGCAGCTGCCATGCCCTGGAGGCCGCGGGGGCGCCCTGGCACCGCCAGGTCTGCGAGCACGAACTGGCCAGCTTCCAGGGTGATGCCAATCGCGCGGACGCCGCACTGTCGGCCCTCGCCGCCCGGGCGCCGGCCGCGTTGCAACCGTGGCTGACGCTCGTGCGGGCCGAACTGGCCGAACGCCGCGGGCAGGCGCGCGTGGCTGGCGCGTTGTATGCCCGCCTGCTGGCCGACGCCCCTGACGCCTACACCGAAGCCGCCTACGCAGACTGGCTGCTCGACCAGCAGCACCACGAGGAGGTCATCACCCGGCTGCGGCCCCTGCAGCGCAACGACGCGCTGCTGCTGCGGTTGGCCGAAGCCTACGCCGCGACGGGACACCCCGGCCGTGACGCAGCCGTGCAAACCCTGCAGGCCCGCTTTGCCGCGGCCCGCCTGCGCGGTGATGGCAGCGTACACCTGCGGGAGGAAGCACGCTTTCAACTGCGGCTGCTGCGACGCCCCCAGCAGGCCCTGACGCTGGCTCTGGCGAACTGGGCGGTGCAGAAGGAACCCGCGGACGCCCGCCTGCTGCTCGAAGCCGCCGAAGCGGCCGGGCAAGCACAGGCTGCAGAACCCGCACGCCGCTTCATTCGGGAAGCTGGATGGGCTGATCAGCGGCTTGCCAGATGGATGTGATCCGCATGCGCATCGCCCTTGCCCACCCGGTCCTGCGCATCCTGCTGGGGCTCCTTGCCGCCTGTGCAGGGCACCCCATCGCACAGGCTCACAAACCGAGCGACAGCTATCTGACCCTGACGGCCCGCGAGGGCGGCGTGCTGGAGGCCGACTGGCACGTGGCCCTGCGGGACCTGGACGCCGAACTCCAACTCGACGCGAACGACGACGGGCGACTTACCTGGGGCGAGGTACGCACCCGCTGGGACGACATCGTCCGCTTTGCCCGCCCGCATCTTCAGGTCCAGCACGCCGGGCACGCCTGCCTGCATGACGAAAGCGTGCCTGCGCCTGCGCTGGCCACGCACACCGATGGCCGTTACACCGCGATCCGCTGGACCCTGCGTTGCCCGGTGCCGGCGGCGGCAGACTGGCTGGGCGTCAACGTGCGTTACAGCCTCTTTGCGGTCACCGACCCGACGCACCGCGGCATCGTGCACTGGGCGACACGTGCAGCCGACACGCCCGTACGCCACGCCGGCACGGTGGTGCTGGGCGAGCCCCGACCGAGCCACACGCTACGCTGGCCTGCGTGGCCCACCAGCGCGCCACGTACCGCGCAGACAAGCCCCGACGCCACGCTGCGCGCCGAGCAGATCCCACCGACCGCCCCGGCCGCGCCGCAGCACGCGGAACCCGACGCGGCCGCCTTGCGCACCTTTGTCGCCGATGGCATGCACCACATCGCCATCGGCACCGACCATGTGCTCTTTCTGATGTCGCTGTTGCTGGTGAGCGTCTGGCGCCGGCCAGCAGAGCGGGCGACACGGTGGTGGCCGCTGCACGCGCAGTGGCAGCCCGTACCGCGAGGGGCCGATGCGGTCCGCGAAGCCGTCAAGCTGGTCACCGCTTTCACGGTGGCGCACTCGCTGACCCTGGGCCTGGCCGCCACAGGGGTGCTGTCACCCCCCTCACGCTGGGTGGAGTCGCTCATTGCCTTCAGTGTGCTGCTGGCGGCGCTGGACAACATGGTGCCACTGCTGCGGGGACCGCGTTGGCGGATCGTGTTTGCGTTTGGCCTGGTCCACGGGTTCGGCTTCGCCGGGGCGTTGCAGGATCTGGGGTTGAACGGGGCAGCACTGGCATGGCCCCTGCTCGGTTTCAACCTCGGCGTGGAAGCCGGGCAGCTGGCGCTGGTGGCGGTCACCCTGCCACTGGCCTGCCTCGCGCGACGAACGGCGGCCTACCGCGGCGTGGTCGCACTCGCGTCGATCGCCATTGCGCTGCTGGCACTGGTTTGGTGTGCCGAGCGGGTGCTCGATGTGACGCTGCTCGGCTGAAGCGGACGAAGCGGGGGTCTCCATCCTCGCCCAGGTCCAGATGGACCTGGTGTCCCCGCATGTCGCAAGCCCCCCCGGAAGGCTGGTTTCGCCGAACAACACCACCTCTACAATGGTTTTCGACACGGTGAGTGTTCTGTGTCTTCGTAACAAACCGCATCAATTTCAGGAATCACCATGAAGAAAATCGTCATCGCCGCCCTGGCCACCCTGGCCGCTGCTTCGTCCATGGCCGCTCAGAACAACGTCGGCTCCTGCGGCTGGGGCTCCAAGGTGTTCCAGGGCCAGTCGGGCGTCGCCCCCCAGGTCCTGGCTGTCACCACCAACGGCACCTCGGGCAACCAGACCTTCGGCATCACCTTCGGCACCTCGGGCTGTACGCAAGACGGCGTCGTGAGCTCGACCTGGAAGACCGCCATGTACATCGACGGCAACCGCGTGGCCCTGGCCCGTGACGCCGCCGCCGGCCAAGGCGAAAGCCTCGACACCCTGGCCACCGTGATGGGCGTGAAGGCCGATGACCGCGCACTGTTCGCTGCCACCATCAAGGACAACTTCGGCACCATCTTCGCCACCGAAGCCGTGGCCGCCAACCTGAAGGCCGTGCTGGCCTCGAACGCCCAGCTGGCCGGCTACGCCGCCGTGATCTGATCACGTTCGCCAGACGCCGGCCCGCCCTCGCGGCGCCGGCCCGACCGGGGCACACGTACGCCCTGTCTGCATGCCCGGCCTGCGCTGGGCATGCGCGCTTTCAGGGAATCATCAAGGTGAAGACATGCATCGGTGGCCTGTTGGCCGCCCTGTGCCTGAGCACGCTCGCGCCCTCGACACACGCCGCATCGCCCGAGCCCGCTTCTCACACCGCACCCGCGCTGACACCGGCGCAGCGCGCGCACCTGGCCACGCTGCAGACCCGCGCAAGGGCCGCCTCACTGGCCACCCAGCCGATGTGGCGCGCGCTGCTGCATTACCAGGTGCACCCGCTCACGCGGGTCGATCGCAGCCTGGCCGACGACGCGGATTTCTTTCTCGCCCCCCACGGCCACCGCAACGCCCAGGCCGAACTCGACGCCACGCTGGCGGCGTTCTTCGACCCCACGCCACGCCATGCACTGGACCAGCAGGCCGCATGCCGCTTCATCGCCCGCTATCGCTGGCTGGCGCAGCAGCTGTCGTTCGATCCCGCCCTGCTGCCCCAGCCCCAATGCGAGCGCCACGACACCTGGCGCGCCGGGCTGCAGGCCGACAAGGTGAGTCTGATCTTTCCGTCTGCCTACCTGAACAGCCCGGCCTCGATGTACGGCCACACCTTCCTGCGGCTGGACCCGGACACAGGCGAGCGCCCCGGTGCGCCCATGCTTTCGTACGCCATCAACTACGCGGCCAATGCCGATGAAAGCGACGGACTGGCGTACGCGCTCAAGGGTCTGACCGGGCTGTATGCCGGCCAGTTCACCAACGCGCCCTACTACCTGCGGCTGCGCGAGTACAACGACCTCGAGAACCGCGACATCTGGGAGTACGAGCTGGCGCTGTCTCGCGAAGAGATAGACCGCCTGCTGGACCACACCTGGGAGCTGGGCCCCACCCGCTTCGATTACTTCTTCTTCGACGAAAACTGCTCCTACCACCTGCTGGCCCTGCTCGAGGCCGCCCGGCCCGATGCCCGCCTGACCGAGCGCTTCACGTGGTGGGCCATTCCGGTCGACACCGTGCGGGCGGTGGCCGAGACCCCGGGCTGGCTGCGCGCCGTGCGCTACCGCCCGGCCAACAGCACCGAGCTGCGGCACCGCGCCCGCCTGCTCGGACCGCAGGCGGCCCAGATGGCACGCCAGCTGGCCGATGGCGAGATGCCTGCCTCCGCGGTGCGCGAGACAAACCTGCCGCAGTCTCGGCAGGCGCTGGTGCTTGAGACCGCCGAGCGGCTGGTGGCGTACGAAGCCACACGCCACCCTCGTCCGGATGAGGTGGTCCAGGCTCATCGCATGAGCCTGTTGATGCAGCGTGCACAGCTTCCCGCCGGCAGCCCGGTCAACGTGCCCCGCCCGGCCGACGAGCCCACCTCGGGCCATGCTACGGCCCGCGTGGACGTGGTGACCGGCCACCGCAACGGTCGCGGCTGGCTGAGCTTGGCTGTGAGGCCGGCCTACCACGACCTGCTGGATCCTGAGGCCGGCTACCAGAGCGGCTCGGCCATCCAGTTCTTTCAGTTGGAGCTCAGCCGGGAGGGCAGCGGCCCGCTGCGTTTCGAACGTCTCACCCCGGTCGAGATCACGTCGCTGAGTGCCCGTGAACCCTTGCTGAAGGCGCACTCCTGGCGCGTGGGCATGCATGTCCAGCGCAGTCGCTTTGCCGACGCCGAGGGCCACCGTCCGGTAGGCGGACAGGTTCAGGGCGGGCCGGGAGCTGCGTGGGACCTGGGTCAGCCCGGTCAGGCCCTCGCCTATGTGTTCCTGGACAACCACCTGAGTTGGGACCGCAGCCTGACGCGCAAACCCTGGGCGGCCGGCTCGGGCCTGGCGGCAGGCCTGCTCGCCCAGGTGGGCTCCCAGGTGCGGGTGCAGGTGGAAGCCTATGGTCGTGTCTACCTTGCCGGGCAGCCACACGAACATGGTGCCAGCCTGCAGGCGCGGTGGCATCCGGATCGCCGCTGGGCGTGGACACTCCAGGCCGCGCACGCGTGGCGGGAGGACGCCCCCACCGGAGCCCGCACGCTGGCAGTCGGGGTACAGCGGCACTGGTGAGCACGCCGTAGCAGCAGGCACGCCGCTTGCCGCGCGTGGGGCCCTGCCACCCGGCCTGATTTCGGGCCCCGCCGAGATGCCCGCCTCTGCCCCGCTGTCGTTCACGGTGCTGACGGTGAACACCCACAAGGGGTTCACCCCCTTCAACCGCCGGTTCATCCTGCCCGAGTTGCGCGAAGCCGTGCGCAGTGTGCATGCCGATCTGGTCTTCCTGCAGGAAGTGCATGGCACGCACGCCGGGCACGCCACCCGCCACAACCTGTGGCCCGCGGTACCGCAGTACGAGTTTCTGGCCGACCAGATCTGGTCGGATTTTGCGTACGGGCGCAACGCCGTCTACCCGGAGGGTGACCACGGCAACGCCCTGCTGTCGAAGTTTCCGATCCAGCGCTGGGTGAACCACGACGTCTCCGGCGCCGACTTTGCCGGCGAGGAACGCCGGGGACTGCTGCATTGCGTGCTCACCGTACCGGGCAGCGGACGGGAGGTGCATGCCGTGTGCGTGCATCTGGGCCTGCGAGAAGCGCAGCGCGCCGCCCAACTGCAGCTGCTGTGCGAGTTGATCGACCGCGACGTCCCCCCGGATGCGCCCTTGATCGTGGCCGGGGACTTCAACGACTGGCGGCTGAGGGCCCATCACCGGCTGCAGCAGTGCGCCCGCCTCATCGACTCCTTCGCCAGCGCCGGCCAGCCCGCACCGCGCACCTTTCCTGCACGCTGGCCCGTGCTGCGCCTGGACCGCATTTACGCCCGCAATGTGCAGGTGCAGGGCGCCCGGGTGCTGTCCACGCGTCCCTGGTCCCACCTGTCCGACCATGCGCCTTTGTGCGCGGAGATCCGGCTGTGAAGGCACACTGGCATCCCATCGAGCACATCGAGCTTCTGGAGAACGGCGAGGCCTTCTACCCCCGCGTGTTCGAAGCCATCGCGTGCGCGCGCAGCGAAGTCCTGATCGAAACCTTCATCCTGTTCGAGGACAAGGTAGGCTGGGCGCTGCATGCGGTGCTGCTGGAAGCGGCGCGCCGCGGTGTACAGGTGGTGCTGACGGTCGATGGGTTCGGCTCATGCGACCTGGGTGAATCGTATGTGGCTCCATTGACCGCAGCCGGTGTGCGCGTGCAGTTCTTCGATCGCCGACCACGCCTGCTGGGCATGCGGCTGCATGCCTTCCGGCGACTGCACCGCAAGATCGTCGTGGTCGATGGAGCTCAGGCCTTCATCGGCGGCATCAACTTCTCGGCCGATCACCTGGGCGATTACGGGCCCCAGGCCAAGCAGGATTACGCGGTGGTGGTGCAAGGTCCGCTGGTGGCCGACATCCACCGCTTCGCCCTCGCCTCGGCACAGGCGCCGGCTCGGCGGCGCTGGTGGCGGATGCGCCCCCGCGTCGACCTGGCGCAGCCACGCCCCGACACGCGCACGGAAGCATGGGGCGCCTTCATCACCCGCGACAACGAAGCCCACCCCACCGACATCGAGCGCCATTACCGGCTCGCCATCCGCATGGCACAGCGAGAACTGATCCTGGCCCACGCCTACTTCTTTCCGGGCTACCGCCTGCTGCGTGACCTGCGAAACGCCGCCCGACGGGGTGTGCGGGTGCGCCTGATCCTGCAGGGCGAGCCCGACATGCCGATCGCCGGCATGGCGGCCCGCTCGCTCTACCGCTATCTGCTGGGCGCGGGGATCGAAATCCACGAATACTGCGAGCGCCCGCTGCACGGCAAGGTGGCGCTGGCCGACGACGACTGGGCCACCGTGGGATCGAGCAACCTGGATCCGTGGAGCCTGTCGCTGAACCTGGAGGCCAACGTGGTGATCTGGAGCCGGGCCTTCAACCAGCACCTGCGCGAACGGCTGGAGCATCTGATGCGACATCACTGCCAGGCCATCAGCGCCGAGGCCGAAGGCAGCCGACGGGTCTGGCGACTGGGCAGCAGCGTACTGGTCTTCCACCTGCTGCGCCGTTTTCCACGCTGGCTGAACTGGCTGCCCCGGCGTGCACCGCGCATCACGGCGGCCACAAGCCATCCAGCAGAGCCCGCGCCTCACAACACCGAGCCGCCACACGCGCCCACGCCGCCATGAAGCCGCCGCCCTCCCGCGCACCGGCCTCCGCCAGGTCGCCCTCCGCACCACCCCACGGCTGGTGGCCCCGGATCCGGCCCTGGCTGTATGGGGTCTTCGCCGTGCTGGTGGCGGTGCTCATCGTGCGCCAGGCCCGGACGCTGGACTGGAACGAGGTGCGCCAGGCCGTACTGCGGCTGCAGCCCCACACCCTGTTGCTGGCCGGTGCGCTGACGGCGCTGAGCCACCTGCTCTACAGCCACTATGACCTCATCGGCCGCCACCTTTTGGGATTGAGCCTGCCCCGCAGGCGGGTGATGGCCGTGACCGCCGTCAGCTACGCGTTCAACCTGAACCTCGGCTCTCTGATTGGCGGGCTGGCCTTCCGCTACCGGCTGTATGCGCGGCTGGGCCTGAGCACGGCCGAGACCACGCAGGTGCTGGGCTTCAGCATGTTGACCAACTGGCTGGGCTGGTCCGTGGTGGCCGGCACCTGTTTCGTGCTGGGCCTGGTGCGGCCGCCCGAGACCTGGGGGGTGCCACAGCCGGCGCTGCAAGCGGCCGGGGCCGTGCTGCTGCTGGCCGCTGCGGGATACCTGCTGGCCTGCGCCCGGTCTCGGCGTCGGACCTGGCGTGTGCGAGGCCACGAACTGACACTCCCGCGAGGCCGCGTGGCCCTGATCCAGTTGGCGCTGTCGGCGGCCAACTGGCTGGTGATCGGCGCGGTACTGCACGCCCTGATGCCTGCCTCGCTGTCCTATCCCGTGGTGCTGGGCGCGCTGATGGTGAGTGCCGTAGCGGGCGTCATCACCCACATCCCGGCCGGGCTGGGCGTGATCGAGGCCGTGTGCCTGGCCTTGCTGGGCGGACAGGTGGGGCACGGGGTGCTGCTGGCTTCGCTGCTGGCCTACCGCGTGCTGTACTACCTGGTGCCGCTCTCGCTGGCCATCGTGGGTTACCTACGGCTGGAGGCCGTTGCAACCCGCTCACTCACTGAGCCAGAAAGCGCTTCACCGCCGCCACGGTCGTGATCGGGTCTTCTTCGTGCGGCACGTGGCCGAGGGCATCGAACACCACCAGCTGGCTGCCTGTGATCTCGCGCGCAAAGCGCTGCCCGTTCTCCAGCGGGATCAGGCGGTCGAGCCCGCCCCACAGGATCAGCGTGGACGCCTTGATCCGCGAAATCTGCTCGGTGAACTCCCCGCCGGGGCTCTGGCGGAATCGCTGCACCAGCGCACCGCGGTTGCCCTCGCGCAGCGCCAGCTCGTAGTAGCGGTCGACCAGTTCGGGCGTCACCCGGGCCGGATCTCCGTAGACGTTGCGCACGCTGGACTCCACCATGCTGCGCGGCAGCGTGTGGGTCATCAGGGGCTCGAGCACGGGGATGCGCGCCATGCGGAAGGCCAGGGGCACCGACTCCGGTCTGTAGGGGTAGCCGGCGGCGTCGACCAGCACCAGCCGGGCGACGCGGTCGGGCGCATCGGCCGCGAACTTCCAGGCCACCTGGCCGCCGAACGAGTTGCCGGCCAGCACCACCTGCTTGAGACCGAGGTCGTCGAGCAGGGCGCCGACAAAGCGGCTGTAACGCGCCAAGTGGTAGTCGCCGTCAGGGGCCGGGCCGGTCAGGCCGAAACCGGGCAGGTCGATGCGGATCACGCGGCGCTCACCCTTGAGCGCATCCACCCAGCCTTCCCATGTGTGCAGGCTGGCCGAGGTGCCATGCAGCAGCACGAGGGGCGTGCCGTCGGTGCGAGGGCCCTCGTCGCGCAGGTGCACGGACATGCCCTCGACCTCGATGAAGCGGGAGGGCCACGGCGCCCAGCGTGCCTTGAGGGCCTCGACGGGGCGGTCGGGGGCCCAGGTCAGGGCCACGCCGGCGCCAGCCAGGGCGACCAGCGTCAACACGCCGATGGCCAGGATTCGGGTGAAGCGCATCGCGGTGGTCTCCTTCTCGTTGTGTCTCGGCGGTCAAGCCGGCATTGTCGGCCGCAGCCCTGGCGGGGCGACCGACACGAGCGGTGAAACGCACTCAGCGGTAGGTCAGGAGGGAAGGTTCCACGCCTTCGACGTGCGCGTGCTCGTTGACCGAGATGAGGTGCAGCCCGTCGCGCCCGGCCACCACCTTGGTGATGCCGGCGTTCGCCAGCGTCCAGTTGATGGTGAAGGCCTGGGCGTCGTTCAGCCCCAACAGGTGCGCGCACACCACGCTGATCGTGCCACCCGAGGTGAAGACCAGGGTGGCGCCCTTGGGCGGCGTCTGCCGCACGATGTCGTCGAGCGCGGCCACCACGCGCAGCTTGAACACCGACCAGGGTTCCGCGTACTCGTCGTCGTGGTTGCCGCCCACCCAGCGGCTCACGGCGTCCTGGAAGAACTTCTGGAAGGCGCGGCGGGGATCACCGGTGGCCGCCATCTCGGCCATCATGGCGACCTTGTCGGCGTAGCGCGGCTCGGCCACTTCGATCACGTTCTCGTGGTCGAACTCGTTGACGCCAGCGTGCAGCGCCAGCGGCGTGGCCGCATCCAGCCCCAGGCCGGCCAGGGCGCCGGCCGCCGTTTCCTGGTGGCGCACCATGGTGCCGCTCACCAGCCGGTCGGGCATCACCCCGCGGGCCTTCAGGGCCTCGCCCAGCACGCGGGCCTGCTGGTGGCCCACGGCCGAAAGCTGGTCGTAGTTGTTCGCGCCGAACGAGGCCTGGCCGTGGCGCAGCAGGTAGATCGCCCCCATGCCGCTTACTTCTGGCCGTACTTCATCAGCTCGAGGCGGGCGATCATGCCCTTGTGCACCTCGTCCGGGCCGTCGGCCAGGCGCAGCGAACGGGCCTGGTTGAAGAAGGACGTCAGCTGGGTGTCGTGCGAGACGCCCGCACCGCCGTGGATCTGGATCGCGAAGTCGACCACGTTCTGCAGCATGGTGGGCGCCACGACCTTGATGGCCGACACATCGGTCAGCGCGGCGTGCACACCCAGGGTGTCGATCTTCCACGCGGCCTGCAGCGTCAGCAGGCGAGCCTGGTCGATGGCGACGCGGGCGTCGGCGATGCGTTCGCGGTTGCCGCCCAGGTTGACGAGCTGCTTCTTGAAGGCCACGCGATCCAGACCGCGCTTGATCGCCAGCTCCAGCGAGCGCTCGGCCGCACCGATGCAGCGCATGCAGTGGTGGATGCGGCCCGGGCCCAGGCGGCCCTGCGCGATCTCGAAGCCGCGGCCGGGGCCGGCGATCACGTTGCTCAGCGGCAGGCGCACGTTGGTGAAGTGCACCTCGCCGTGGCCGTGCGGTTCGTCGTACTCGCCGAACACGGGCAGCATGCGCTTGATCTCGACGCCCGGGGTGTCCAGCGGCACCAGCACCATCGAGTGCTGGTTGTGGCGGCCCAGGTCGGGGTTGGGCGTCAGCGCCATGAAGATGCCGATCTTGCAGCGGGGATCGCCCACGCCGGACGACCACCACTTCTTGCCATTGAGCACGATTTCATCGCCTTCGACCACGGCCGTGGCGGCCATGTTGGTGGCATCGGACGAGGCCACCTCGGGCTCGGTCATGAAGAACACCGAACGGATCTCGCCGGCCAGCAGCGGCTTGAGCCACTGCTCCTTCTGCGCAGCGCTGCCGTACTTCCACAGCACTTCCATGTTGCCGGTGTCAGGCGCGTTGCAGTTGAAGATCTCGGGGGCCATCAGGCTGCGGCCGGTCTCTTCAGCGCTGAAGGCATACTCCAGCACGCTCAGGCCGGCGCCCAGTTCGGGATCGGGCAGGAACAGGTTCCACAGGCCTTCGGCCTTTGCCTTGGCCTTAAGCTCTTCCACCACCGGGGGGATGGTCCACTCCGTCCAGTGACCGCCATGGCGCTTTTCGTGGATGCCCTTCCAGTGGGCGGCCTCGATGGGTTCGATGTGTTCCTGGATGAAGGCGCGGACGCGTTCGGCGGTCTGCTTGGCGCGCGGGCTGGGCTGGAAGTCCATGTCGGTGTCTCCTGCAGTGCAATGGGTTGCCGGGATGCTACGCAAGCGACTTCCATGCATCAAATGAAGAATGTGCATCGCCATCAATTCATCATGAGAATGAAAAGAGCGAGGCCCCTTGCGCGGGTGTCGTCCGCGCACCGATCCACTGAACACGGGACACATGACGCGGTGCAACACGCGCCATAATGGCGTGTTGCCGACATCTCGGCACTCTTGGAGCGAACACCTTGGACAGTCACCCTCGGTGACCGCCCACTCCAGCCACCGGCGCCCAGCCCGTTGAAGCCATGCAGGCGGCCTGACACACCAGGCAATGGGTCTTGAACCGGTGCGCCCGCCAGCCGCAGCCCGCCGCTGGCCGGCCTGCGGGAGGGGGCGGCAACCACCACATTCCACCCCCTTCACCAACCTGTGCGACCCCGTGCGGCCCCTTGGCCCGTGGCGCACGTGCTGGAGTTTCCATGCTCAACGTCTTCACGCTGGCCAACGGCCGGCTGTTTCAGGAAGAGATCGACAGCCTCGACGAACTGACGCCCGTGCGTCCGGTGTGGGTCGATCTGGAAGACCCGACGCCCGAGGAAAAGGGCTGGATCGCCGTGCGCTTCGGTCTGGTCATCCCTGGCGACATCATCGACGACGACCTGGAAGAATCGGCCCGTTTCTACGAGGAAGACGGCGCGATCCACATCCGTTCCGACTTCCTGATCGACGACGACGAGACGCCGCGCAACGTGCGGGTGGCCTTCATCCTGCATCAGAACGTCCTGTTCTCGATCCACCGCGAAGACCTGCCGGTCTTCCGCCTGCTGCGCATGCGCGCCCGCCGCATCCCCGCGCTGATTGAAGACGCGAAGGACGTGCTGCTCAAGCTGTACGACGCCGATGCGGAGTATTCGGCCGACACGCTGGAAGGCATCTACGACGACCTGGAGAAGGTCAGCCAGCGCGTGCTGAAGGAAGAGGTCAACGACCAGGCTGCGGGTGAGGCGCTGGCCGCCATCGCGCGCCAGGAAGACTTGAACGGCCGCATCCGCCGCAACGTGATGGACACGCGCCGCGCCGTGAGCTTCATGATGCGCGCGCGCATGCTGAACGCCGACCAGTTCGAGGAAGCCCGCCAGATCCTGCGCGACATCGACTCGCTGGACTCGCACACGGCCTTCCTGTTCGACAAGATCAACTTCCTGATGGACGCGACCGTCGGTTTCATCAACATCAACCAGAACAAGATCATCAAGATCTTCTCGGTGGCCTCGGTGGCGCTGCTGCCGCCCACGCTGATCGCCAGCATCTACGGGATGAACTTCCAGTACATGCCCGAGCTGAGCCAGAAGTGGGGCTACCCCTTTGCACTGTGTCTGATGGTGCTGTCCATCGTGACGCCGTTCTGGTACTTCCGCCGCAAGGGCTGGCTCAAGTAAGACCGTGCCCCTGAACCTGCCTGCCCTGCCCGCCGGGCTGTGGCGCGTGATGCTGGGCACCACCCTGGTGGTCAGCAGCTACAGTCTGCTCAACCCCGTGCTGGCCGTGCGCCTGCAGACCGCGGGCGCCAGCAACCTCGCGGTCGGGGTGATCGCGATGCTGCCCTTTCTCAGCGTGGCCCTGCTGGTGCCGGTGGTGTCGCACGTGTTCGACCGCGTGGGCGTAGGCCGGGCCTACCGCATCGGCCTGTTGCTGGAGCTGTTGGCCTGTCTGGGCTACCTGCTGACCGACGATTTCCGCGCCTGGTGTGTGCTGAGCCTGATGGCCGGCATCGGTGCGGCGGCAGCCTGGAACGCGACCGAAGGGCTGATTGCGCACAACGTGCCGGCCACGCACCGCGGACGGCTCACCGGCCTGTACCAGGCGCTGCTGGGCGCCGGCATGGCGCTGGGCCCCTTCCTGCCCGGGCTGCTGGGCCTGACGCCGATGGGCGCCAATGTGGCGGCCGCTGGCGGGCTGGCGCTGGGGCTGGGCCTCACGCTGGCGCCCTCGGTGAGCCAGCTGCGCGCGCACCACGAGGACCGCCCCCACGTGAGCCTGCTCGCGGCCTGGCGCTTTCGGCCCGCACTCGCCTGGGCGGCCGTCGTGGGCGGGGTGTTCGAAGTCGGGCTGAGCAGCGTCACCACCGCGCACGGCTCGGCCATCGGCCTGGGGCTGGGCGCGGCCACATCGATCGCCGGCGTGCTGGGCATGGGCAGCTTCGCGCTGCAGTACCCGCTGGGCTGGCTGGCCGACCACGTGCCCACGCGCCGGCTGTTCGCGGGCGGTGCCGCGCTGCTCGCGCTCAGCGGGGCGGCCTTCACGCAGGCGACCACCTGGCCTCCCCTGCTGTGGCTGTGCGCGGCGTTGTGGGGCGGCCTGGGCGGCGCGCTCTACACGCTCAGCATGATCCGCGTGGCCCACGATTTCGAGGACACCTCGGCGCTGGCTGGCACCTCGGCCATGATTGCCGGCTACACCGCAGGCGGTGCCCTCGGTCCGCTGGTCAGTGGCTGGTTCTTCGACCACGCCGGCGTCGGGGGGCAAGGCGCCTGGCTGGCGGTGCTGGCCCTGTCCCTGCTGTGGCTGCAGCGGCGCCCCGCACGGTGAATGCCGCGCGCTTGTCGCACATCAGGCCCACGAACACCCGCCCATCGTTAAACTCGATGCAGGCCGGTCGCCCCGACCGGATGGTGTGTCCTGCATGTCCCTTACCGAAGCCTTCCTCGTCGTACTCGAGGACCAGCCTGGCCACCTGATCCGGCGGTTGCATCAGATTTCGGTGGCGCTGTTCCTGGACGAAACCCAGACTTGGGGCGTGACCGCCGTGCAGTTCAGCGCGCTCACGGCCATGGCCCGCCAACCCGGCCTGGACCAGCGTACCTTGGCCCGCCGCATCGGCTTCGACACCTCCACGCTGGGCAGCGTGCTCGACCGACTCGAGGCCCGCGGGTTGGTGGTGCGCCAGGCCCACCGGCAGGACCGCCGCGTTCGCTTGCTGTTCATCACGCCCGCAGGGCAGCAAACGGTCGACGCCATGCGCGAAAGCGTGTTGCGCGCCGGGGAGCGCTTGCTCGCTCCGCTGTCGCCTGAAGAACAAGCCACGCTGCTGGCCCTCATGCGCAAGCTGGTCATCACCAACAATGCGTTGAGCCGGGCGCCGGCCGTCGCGGGCGAGGCGCCGCCCGACACCCCATCCAGCCCCTGAAAGGCCGCGCGCGCCACGAGACGCCGACTTGCGATCACGTGGCGGCGGCCTGCCGTGGGGAGGCGCGTCGCGTGAGCACGGCCTGCAAGGCCGTCAACAACTGCGCGGCGGGCACGGGCTTGTGCAGCAAGGTCAGGCCGCTGGCGTGGGCTTCGCGCAGGCGCTCTGGCGCCGTGTCCCCGGTGACCAGGATGGCCGGCACCGCGCGCCCCAGTTCGGCCCGGATCGCCTCGACAGCCTGAACGCCGTTGCGATGCGCCCGCAGTCGGTAGTCCACCAGCAGCACCTCCGGCGTGAAACCACGGAGCAGGTGCAAGGCCGCCTCCAGGCTGTCGACCGCCTCGCACCAGCAGCCGCAGTCGGTCAGCAGATCGCCCAGCGCTTGCCGAACAGGCTCGTCGTCATCGACGAGCAGCACGCGCAGGCCGCGCAGATCGCACACCGGCATGACGGGCGGCATGGCCGCCATGCTGGCCGCCGTCGCGGGCAGGATCAGGCGAAACACCGAGCCCCGACCCGGACGCGATCGCAGGTCGACCTCCGCCCCCATGGCTCGCGCCAGCCCATCGACGATCGACAGGCCCAGCCCCAGCCCTTTGTGCCGGTCCCGCTCGGGGTTGTCCACCTGATGGAAGGCCTTGAACACGTGGGGCTGCTCGGCCTCGGGTATGCCGATGCCCGTGTCCCAGACCTCGATGGCCACATGGGGCCCCTGGCTGCGGGCGGCCAGCAGCACGCGACCGCGCTCGGTGTAGCGCACGGCATTGAGCAGCAGGTTGCGCAGCACGACCTCGACCAGTGCCGGATCGGCGTAGGCCGCGCACCCCGTGGGGCGGGCCCGCCAGCCCAGCCCCTTGGCGTCGGCCAGCGGCGTGAACTCGCGGCTCAGCTTGTCGAACGTGCCCTGCAGCGCGAAAGGCTGCGGCGCCGGCCGCACGACACCCGCATCGATCTTGGCGAAGTCGAGCAGGGTGTGCAGCATCTCGCCCGCCGCATCGGCCGAGGCACTGGCATGGGCCAGCAACTGCTGCTGGCGCGGCGTGAGCGGTGTGCGGCCCAGCGTCGCCAGCGTCAGCGTGAGGGCGTGCAGTGGCTGGCGCAGGTCGTGACTGGCCGAGGCCAGGAACACCGTCTTGGCCCGGTTGGCTTCCTCGGCCTCGTCCAGTGCGTCCTCGGCGATCTGGCGTGCAGCCATGGCGCGCTCGGTCTGGTCTCTCAACCGCTGGATCAGGCCTTCGTTCTCGAAGCGCAGCGTGATGGAGCGCAAGGCCATGCGGGAGGTGTGGTACGAGAAGACCGTCATGGCCCACAGGTAGATGAGCACCCCCAGCCCGAGTGTGACGTTGACCGCGCCGCCCAGGTCGAGCAACGTGATGGCCACGGGCAGCACGCTGCACACCCAGTAGGCCATGGCCACGGGCCAGGACGGCGCGAACACGGCCAGGCCACCGGAGCTCATGCCGGCCGACATGCCCAGCACCAGCGTGATGGACTCGGGGTGCGCGGCATCCATGAGCCATGGCGCCATGGCGCCTCGGCAACACCCTAGCAAGGCCGCCATCACGCGCACGGCCTGGGCATACCGCGCCACGCGGGCCACATCGTCCGGCGGCGGCAACACCTTGCGCACCAGCAGGCACCCGACGCTCACGGCCGTGGTGAGCAGGGCCCACCACACGGCACGCAGGTCCTCGGCGATCAGCACGAAGGCCGCGGCGGTCAGCCACGACACGATGCACGAGACAACGAAAGCACCGGACAGGTTGCCATCCAGCAAGGTCATCTGTGCCACGAGGAGGCGCGGGCGCTCGAACTGCCACGCCTCGCGCAGCGAAGGGCGCAGCGGGCTCACGACAGGAGTCCGCGGGCTTGGGCCAGTGCCACCGCCTGTTCGCGGCTGAGGGCCCCCAGGCGCTCGGTGACCCAGGACAGTTCGGCCCGGACGTCGTTTTCGCTGAGGGACAACGCGCGCGCGATGGCACGGTTGGAGGCGCCACGGCGGACCTCACGCAGCAAGGCGCACTGCAGGGGACTGAGGGTGTGGGCCTCCTCGGTCGCCGCGGAGTCCGCCACCACAGGAGGGGCGGCGGGAGCCGGCTCGGCCCAGGCGTAGGGCAGGAGGGCCCAGGCATCGCCCTGGCGCAGGCTGGCAGCCACAGCCTGGATCACTTCATCCGGACCAGCCGATTTGTGCAGGTAGCCGCAGGCACCGGCCGCACGGGCTTGCCGGATCAGGTCCGGGCCCACATCGGCCGACATCAGCAACACCTTGAGGCCCGGATGACGCTCGAGCAGGCCCGGCAGTGCGCCCAGGCCGTCGGCATCGGGCAGATGCACATCGAGCAGGACCAGATCGGGCGGCTGTGCCGCCACGGCCTGCACGGCCTCGTGCCAGTCATGCGCCAGGACCACATCGGCCTGGGGCCAGCCTTCGGCCAGCATCAGGCGCAGCCCTGTCAGGTACAGGGCATGGTCATCGACGAGAAGGAGGCGAGGGGACAACCGGCTCATGGCATCGCGGAAGCTCACGACACGCCAGTATCCATGCGCGACCCGCGCAAAAACACACCGTACCAGCGACCGTTCAGCCGTTCCCCCCATCAGAGGGAGGCGCCCGGCCCGCCACCGCGCGGGGCACCGGCACGGCCAGCCGCCGCATCAAGGTGGGCGCAACGGCCAGCACCAGCATCAGGCGCAGGACGTGGGTGGCGATCACCTCCGGCAGAAAGGCCCCGCTCTGGCGGGCCATGAGCGCCATCTCTGCCATGCCGCCCGGGGCCAGCGCCAGATAGTGCGTCAGCCAGGGCGCAGGCACGCCGTTGACACCCAGCGCCAGCAGCCAGGCCATCACGGCACACACCGCCACGCTGGCCAGCACCACACCGGCCGCCACCAGGCTGAGGCGCGGTGCGCGCCGCCAGGCAGGTGCATCGAGCTTGCTGCCCAGCGTGATGCCGAGCAGCAACTGCGCCGTGTCCATCAGGCCGACCGGCAGGGCCATCGGGCTGCGCCCATCCGCGCCCTGTCCCAGGCAGGCCGTCAGGATGGCGGTGGCCAGCAAGGGCAGCATCATCCAGACGTTGGGCCAGTGGCGCCGGTGCAGCCAGGCCGTTGGCGCGGCGAGCAACAAGGCCCAACCCAGCGTGCAGGCCACGACAAAGGCGCTTGCGCCCGCCGCGGACGAAGCCGCCTCGGCCGGGCCATGCAGACCGCCCTCGACCCACACTGCGCTCCAGGGAACGAGCGACACCACCAGCGCAACCCGCAGCCCCTGCGTCAGCGCCACCGTGGCGGCCGACACGCCATGGCGTTCCGCCAGCACGGCCATCTCTGAGGCCCCCCCGGGCAGCGCGCACAGCCACGCTCCGGCGCGGTCCAGCCCCGCCCAGCGTCGATAGGCCCACACGCCCACGAAGGCCGGCGTCAGGGCCAGCACGGCCAGCGTCAGCAGCACAGGCCAGCGTGCAACCAGGCCGCCCACCACCTCGGGCGTGAAGCGCAGGCCCAGGCCCACGCCGATCAGGCACTGACCCAGGGCCCGCCCCCATCCCCACTCGGCCACCGGGGCTCCCACGCCGCGGGCGATACCGAACGCCACCATCGGCCCCAGCAACCAGGGCAGGGGCCCACCAGCCGCCCACCACACCAGGCCCCCACAGGCGGCCACGGCCCACCCCAGCACCACCGCCCTGTCGACGGCCGGCACGTTCCATCGCCGTGTCACGCGTTCATCTCCTTTGGCGCACACCATGAAAAAAGGCGGCACGAGGCCGCCTGAAAAGAGCCCCGTCCGAGGGCACGCTCGTCCATCAGGCCTGCGCCACCTCGACCCGTCGGCGGTGCGCCAGCACACGGCGCACGATGAAGGGCACGGTCAGCATCAGCGCGGTGCACACCCAGAAGCCGCGGGAGATGCCGCTTTCCACCAGGATGGACCAGTCGCCGTTGGTCATTGACAGTGCGCGGCGCAGGTTCTGCTCGATCAACTCGCCCAGCACGAAGCCGAGGATCAGCGGTGCCATCGGCATCTGCAGCTTGCGCAGCAGGTAGCCGGCCACGCCCAGCACGGTCATCAGCACCAGGTCGAAGGTGGTGGCGTGGATGGCATAGACCCCCACGGTGCTGACCGCCAGGATGCCGGGCACCAGGGCCCAGTTCGGCACCGACAGGATGCGGGTGAAGATCCGGATCATCGGGATGTTCATCGCCAGCAGCATGAAGTTGCCGATGATCATCGAGGCGATCAGGCCCCAGACCAGCGTGGGCCGTTGCTCGAACAGCGCGGGGCCCGGCGTGATGTTGTAGAGCGCCAGCGCGCCCACCATCACGGCCGTGGTGCCCGAGCCCGGCACGCCCAGCGTCAGCATGGGCACGAAAGAGCCGGCTGCCGAGGCGTTGTTGGCCGCTTCGGGCGCCGCCACACCACGGATGTCGCCCTTGCCGAAGGTGCCTTCGGTGTCGGTCAGGCGCTTTTCCATCGAGTAGGTCATGGCGCTGGCAATCGTGGCACCCGCGCCGGGCAGCACCCCGACGAAAAAGCCGACCACGGACGACCGCACCGTGCCCCACCACGTGTAGGCCATCTCCTTGAAGTTGAAGAGGTTGCGGCCGGTCTGCGTCACCATGGTGTTGCCCGCCACGACGTGCTCGATCATCAACAGGATCTCGCTGATCGAGAACAGCCCGATCACCACCGCGACGAACTGGATGCCGTCGGCCAGGTGGATGGAATCGAAGGTGAAGCGGTAGACACCCGAGTTGGCATCGATGCCGACCGTGGCGAGCGACAGGCCGATCACGGCCGCCAGGCCCGCCTTGACCGGCTGGTCACCCATCAGCCCGGTGAGGCAGGCAAAGGCGAACACCATCAGCGCAAAGTATTCGGCCGGGCCAAAGGCCAGCGCCCACTGCGCCAGCACCGGGGCCGCCATCACCAAACCGGCAATGGCGATCATCGAACCCACGAACGAGCTCCACGCCGAGATCGACAGCGCCACGCCGCCCAGGCCCTTGCGCGCCATCGGATAGCCGTCCACGGCGGTCATGATGGCCGCGGCATCGCCCGGCACGTTGAGCAGGATCGAGGAAATGCGCCCGCCGTACTCGCAACCGAGGTAGACGGCCACCAGCAGGATCAGCGCCGACTCGGGCGGCAGGTTGAGCGCAAAGGCCAAAGGCATCAGGATGGCCACGCCGTTGATCGGGCCCAGGCCCGGCAGCATGCCCACCACGGTGCCGATGAAGCTGCCCACGGCAGCCAGCATCAGGTTCATCGGCGTCATGGCGACGCCGAAACCGGTCATCAGATGGTCGAGGGTGGAACTCATGAAAGTCTCCTTGCCAGGGCTCAGCCCAGGAAGCTCAGCAGGCCAGCCGGCAGGATCACGTCGAAGACGCGGTCGAACAGCAGGAACAGGGACACGCCCAGGCCGAGGCCAGCCAGCGTGCACTGGCGCCAGGTGCCACCGAAGGCACGGCCCACCGGCACCGTCATCAACGCCGTCGCAATGACGAAGCCCAGCCACTGGAACAGCACGGCGTAGGCCAGCATGGCGCCCACCAGAGCGAGCACCTTCGTGGTGGCGGCGCCGAACAGGGGTTCGGGCGCGGCTTCACCCGGGGCGGCGTCCGGCAAGGGACGCACCGCCAGCCAGCCCCCCAGCACGGCCATGAGGCCGGCCATCAGCAGAGGAAAGGCCGCCGGGCCCACCGGCTCGTAGGAAATGGGGGCGACGTAGCCCCGGGCCAGCCAGCCCATGCCGGCCGCAATGATCAGGCACACAAGGCCCAGGACACGATCGCCCATGTCGAACCCCGGCTTACTTGTTGACGACCAGACCCAGCTCGGCCGCCAGCTTGGCGTACTGATGGGTGTGGCGCTTGACGTAGACATCCAGCTCGACGCCGGTCAGGGTCATCGGGAACAGGCCGCGCTCTTCACGCAGCTTGGCGAAGGCCGGCGTGGCCATGGCCTTCTGGAACGCCGCCGTCCACGCGTTGAAGTCCGCATCGGCCACCTTCGGGCCCATGTAGAAGCCGCGGATGATGGGCCAGCTGATGTCGAAGCCCTGCTCCTTGGCCGTCGGCACGTTGGCCAGCTGACCGGGCAGACGCTGATCGGAGAACACGGCGAGCACGCGGATCGGCGTGCCGGCCTGGATCTGGGTGGCCGCCTCGGCCGCATCGCCCGAGTAAACCTGGATGTGGCCGCCTTGTAGGGCCGTGACCGCCTCGCCGCCGCCTTCGAAGGCCACGAAGCGCATCGCACGCGGGTTGACGCCGGCCGCACGGGCTGTCAGGGCCGCCTTCATCCAGTCCTGGCTGCCCACCGTGCCGCCCGCGCCGAACACGACCTTGGTGGGATCCTGTTTGAGCACTGCAGCCACGTCCTTCAGCGACTTGTAAGGCGAATCCTTCTTGACGATGATCGCGCCGTAATCGGCCCCCAGAGCGGCCAGCCAGCGCACGTCGCTCACGCCGTACTTGCCGAACTTGCCCTGCGCCAGGTTGAGCAGCGAGCCGCTCGAGAAGGCCACGATGGTGTTGGGCTCGCCCGGGCGCTGCGCCACCACCGCGTTGTACGCCACGGCGCCGATGCCACCCGGCATGTAGGTCACGCGCATCGGGTCGCTGCTGAGCTTGTTCTCCTGCATCAGCGTCTGGGCCATCTTGCAGGTCAGGTCGAAGCCGCCGCCCGGCTTGGCCGGTGCAATGCACTCGCTCTTGTCGAGCGGGCCGGCCACGGCCAGGGTCGACGCCAGGGGCAACAGGGCCGCGCAGGTCAGGGCCGCGCGCAAGGTCAGGGGCAGGTTCATCAGCTGGCTCCTCGGGTCGCGTCCGGGGGGGACGCGTGTTGTGTCGATGTCAGGACACGAACTGTAGAAACCCGAGGCTTTCAACTGGCTTTCAATTCAGCCCGGGACAAACCCCAGGGCACGGTCGCGGCCAGGAGCGCGCCGAGGCTCGGGCCACGACAGGGTGACGGCAAAGGTGCCGGTGGCCCGGGCATCGATCGTCAGCTCGCCGCCATGGCGTTGTGCAATGCGCCGGGCGATCGCCAGACCCAGCCCGGCGCCACCCCGGCGGGCGCCCTGGCCGCGGACGAAGCGGCCGGCATCGGGGCCGGCATCGGGGCCGGTCCCGGCGCCTTCACCGCTGAGCTGACGAAACAGCGCTTCGGGCACGGGGTCGCCCTCGCTGATGACGGTGATGGCCCAGCCGGGCCGTACGCCTTCCACCCGGTGCGCACTGGCCGTGACCGGCGTGCCCGCATGCCCGTAGCGCAAGGCGTTGTCGAGCAGATTGGACAGGGCCTCTCGCCACAGCGTGGCGTCCCCCTGGGCGGGCAGTTCGTCGGGCCCCTCGACACCCAGGTCGATGCGACGCTGACGCGCCCGCATCAGCAGGGGGCGGACCGCCTGTCGCAACAGCTCGGCCAGGTCGAAATCGGCCCAGTGCGGCTCGGTGGCGTCGCTGCGTGCCAGGCTCAGCAACTGGTTGGTGCTGCGCGTCGCGGCATCGATCTGGTCGACGATGGCCTGCAGGCTGTCGCGCAACTCGCCCGCCTGTTCGGGGTCTCCCATGGGTTGGCTCGGATCCGGCAGCAGGCGCAAGGCATAGTCGGCCTGCGTGCGCAGGGTGGTCAGCGGCGTGCGCAGCTGATGCGAGGCATCGTCCAGAAACTGGCGTTGCTGGTCGGCCAGAGCCTGCCGGCGTGCCATCTGGGTGTTGACCGCCTGCACCAGCGGCTGCACATCCCGAGGCAGATCGGGCGCGTCCAGCGGCGAAACATCGGCCGGGTGGCGCTGCCGCACCTCGGCCTCCAGCCGCCGGAAGGGCCGCAACACCCAGGACACGACCCCCACAACGATGCCGATCAGCGCCAGCAGCACGGCAATGGCCCGCACCAGGCTGGTCCGCACGAACTGCGCCGCCGACTGTTCGCGCGACAGCGCCTGCTCGGCCACCTGGATCACGACCGGTGTGACGGGCCCGGCGTCGCCCTGCAGCCGCACATGGGTGAGCAGCGCGCCCATGCGCACGCGCTCGCCGAGGTAATCTGCGTCGGAGAACACCGGCACGCCCGGTTGCAGCAGCCGCCCCTCGGGCACGGGCAGATCGAGGTTGCCCACCTCCACCAGCCCGTCGCGGGAGGCCACACGAAAGTACACGTGCCCGGTGGCCGTGAGCTCGAGCAGTTCGAACAGGCGGTAAGGCAGCTCCACCGCCAGGCCGCCCGAGGCCGTCGAGATGTTGGCCTCGATGGCCTTGAGCGCACCGCGAATCGAGCGGTCGTAGGCGCTGTTGGCCGCGGCCTGGGCCTCGCGGTGGGTGGACCAGAGCTCGGCGGCCGTGATCAGCAGCGTCAGCGGCAAAAGGCACCACAGCAGCCGCTGGCGCAGGCTCATGGTGCGCCCGGGCTCACGCTGCCATTTCCAGCGCATAACCCAGTCCGCGGTAGGTGACGATGGCCAGGCCCGAGCCTTCCAGCCGCTTGCGCAGCCGGTGCACCAGCACCTCGATCACATCGGGCAGCACGTCGTCCTGGTCGGAAAACACGCGCGCGATGATCTGCGTCTTGGACATGGGCTCGCCAGCCCGTTGGATCAGGGCACGCAGCACCGCGTGCTCGCGCGGCGACAGGTGCAGCGGCGCGTCGGCCAGCGTGAACTGGCGGCTGGCCGTGTCGTACTGCAGGGGGCCGCAGGCCAGGCGGGGGTTGTCGGCACCGCGGGCGCGGCGCACCAGCGCCATCAGCCGGGCCTCGAGCTCTTCCAGCGCGAACGGCTTGGCCAGGAAGTCGTCGGCGCCCTGGTTGAGCGCCTGCACGCGCTCGGCCAGCGAGTCGCGTGCGGTCAGGATCAGCACCGGCAGGCGCCGGTCCCGGGCGCGCAGGCGCTGCAGCAGCTGGCGCCCGGTCAGGCCCGGCAGGCCGAGGTCGAGGATGAGCGCGTCGTAGTCGCCGTCATCCAGCGCACGCTCGGCCAGCTGGCCGTCGTCCACCCAGTCGACCTGGGTGCCCGACTGGGAAAGGGCCTTGGACAGCCACTCGCCCAGCGCGTGCTCGTCTTCTGCCAGCAGGACCCGCATGGTGCGTGTCGGTCAGCGCGCGCGGCGGGCCGCCACGGCGCTGGCCAGCACCTCCAGCACCTTCTCCGAATCGTCCCAGCCGATGCAGGCGTCGGTGATGGACTGGCCATAGCACAGCTGCTTCGGGTCGTCCTTGCCCGGGGTGAACTTCTGGGCGCCGGCCTGCAGGTGGCTTTCCACCATCACGCCGAAGACCTGATGCGAACCACCGCGGACCTGGCCCGCGATGTCCTCGGCCACCAGCACCTGGCGCTCGTGCTGCTTGGAGCTGTTGGCGTGCGAGAAGTCGACCATCAGCGACGGGCGCAGCTTGGCGGCTTCCAGGTCCTTGCAGGCCGCGGCCACGCTGGCGGCGTCGTAGTTCGGCGCCTTGCCACCGCGCAGGATCACGTGGCAGTCGGGGTTGCCGGCGGTCTCGACGATGGCGACCTGGCCGTTCTTGTGCACCGACAGGAAGTGGTGCGGACGGGCCGCAGCCTGGATGGCGTCGGTCGCGATCTTGATGTTGCCGTCGGTGCCGTTCTTGAAGCCGATCGGGGCCGAGATGCCCGACGACAGCTCGCGGTGCACCTGGCTTTCGGTGGTGCGGGCACCGATGGCGCCCCAGCTGATCAGGTCACCGATGTACTGCGGCGAGATCACGTCGAGGAACTCGCTGGCCGCCGGCATGCCCATGCGGTTGATCTCGAGCAGCAGCTGGCGCGCCATGCGCAGGCCTTCGTCGATCTTGAACGACTCGTCCATGTACGGGTCGTTGATCAGGCCCTTCCAGCCCACGGTGGTGCGTGGCTTCTCGAAGTACACGCGCATCACGACTTCCAGCGTGTCGGCGTACTTTTCGCGCAGCGGCAGCAGGCGGCGGGCGTAGTCGATCGCCGCAGCCGGATCGTGGATGGAACACGGGCCGATGACAACGAGCAGGCGGTCGTCCTGGCCGTGGATGATCTGCCCGATCTTGCGGCGGGTGTCGGCGACGAGCGCTTCGACCGGCGTGCCGGAGATGGGGAAGAAGCGGATGAGGTGCTCAGGCGGGGGCAGCGGGGTCACGTTCTTGATCCGTTGGTCGTCCGTCATGGACGTGGCGTCGGCGGGCGGGACCCAGCCTGCGGCGGCGCTGGTGGAGGCATTCATCGGTCTTCTTCCTTCTGGGCTGATGCAGTCGTGTAAGGGGGCGGACGAAAAAAAACCGCCGGTGGGGACCGGCGGTTTCGTCAGGATTCGGTGTGGTTCGCTCAGCAGCTTCCCACTCCTGCGCCGGTGTGTGGCGGGAGTTCAAAGAAGTACCAGTAAAAGCGGACCGTGTTCATGCCCAAGAATGTAGCACGACACCTCGGGGTGCAGGCAAGCAGTTTTTTACGGGTCTCATGGCAAGCGGCCTGCGCGCGCACCACGACGCAGCCCCGGATCGCCACTTCGGTGCACCCGGACCGACCACGGCATGGCACGGAACTCGCATCGGTTGCGACACCGAAACCTGACCACTCGGTCAACTTCCTGGCCACGCCATGAATGCACCAGAGATGCTCGCCACGCTGACCCCGTCGCCCCGGCCCGCCTATGGCCCGCCGGCCGTGCAGATCCAGAACGCCAGCGTCGTCTACCCCGCTGCCGACGCGCCGGTGCGCGCGCTGCACGAAGTCAACCTCGACATCCAGCAGGGTGAGTTCATCTCGCTGATCGGCCCCTCGGGCTGCGGCAAGACCACGCTGCTGCGCGTCATCGCCGACCTCGAACCCATCACGGCCGGCACCGTGCTGGTCAACGGCCTGAGCCCGCACGATGCCCGGCTTGCACGGGCCTATGGCTACGTGTTCCAGGCCCCGGCCCTGCTGCCCTGGCGCACCGTGCTGTCCAACGTCATGCTGCCACTGGAGATCCAGGGCCGCCTGCCCGAGGCCGCGCGCGAGATCGCCCGCGAGCAGCTTGCCCGCGTCGGCCTGGCCCAGTTCGAGAAAAAGTACCCGTGGCAGCTTTCGGGCGGCATGCAGCAGCGCGTGTCGATTGCGCGCGCGCTCGGCTTCCAGCCCCGTCTGCTGATGATGGACGAGCCCTTCGGCGCGCTGGACGAGATCACACGCGATGACCTCAACGTGCACCTGCAGGACCTGTGGCGCCGCGAGCAGCGCACCGTGGTCTTCGTGACCCACTCGATCGCCGAGGCGGTGTACCTGTCCACCCGCATCGTGGTGATGTCGCCGCGGCCCGGGCGCATCGTCAAGGTGATCGACTCGCCGCTGCCGGCCGAGCGCACGCTGGCGCTGCGCGACACGCCCGAGTTCATGGCGCTGGCGCACGAGGTGCGCGAGGCGCTGGCCGATGGCCACCACTGAAAGGACGGCGATGACCACCCCGACCGCCACCCTGCCCGCCGCTGCGCGCACACGCCGGCCCGGCGCACCCGAGCCCGCGCTGAGCTGGGGCGCCCGCACGGGCCCGGTCCTCGCCGTGACGCTGGCCGTGCTCGTGCTCTGGTACCTCGCGGCCATCGGGCTCAACGCACCGGGCGCCATCGAACGGGTGCTGGGCGGCCCCGATGGCACCTGGTCGGCCACGCAGCTGGTGCAGACTACCTGGGCCATGCAGCGCCCCATCCTGCCCGTGCCCCATCAGATCGCGCTCGACATCTGGCACAGCGTGCGCGACTGGCCGATCGACAGCCCGCGCAACCTGCTGCTGCACGCCCGCACCACGGCCGAGGCCACGCTGCTGGGCTTCGGCCTCGGCACGGCACTGGGCCTGCTGCTGGCCATCGGCATCGTGCACGCCCGCACGCTGGAGAAAGCCTTGCTGCCGTGGATCGTGGCCTCGCAGACGGTGCCGGTGCTGGCCATTGCGCCCATCGTGCTGGTGGTGCTGGGCAGCCTGGGCTTCACCGGCACGCTGCCCAAGGCGGTGATCGCGATGTACCTGTGCTTCTTCCCCGTCACGGTGGCCATGGTGCAGGGCCTGCGCTCGCCCCAGCGCATCGAGACCGAGCTGTTCCACACCTACGCGGCCAGCCGCTGGCAGGCACTGTGGGCGCTGCGCCTGCCGGCCTCCCTGCCGCACCTGTTTCCCGCGTTGCGCGTGGCCATTGCGGCCGGGCTGGTCGGCGCCATCGTGGCCGAGCTGCCCACCGGGGCGCAGGCAGGCCTGGGTGCGCGTCTGCTGACCAGCTCGTACTACGGCAACACCGTGCAGATCTGGTCCGCGCTGCTGATGTCGGCGGTGCTGGGCCTGGCCCTCACCGCGCTGGTCGGGCTGCTGGAGCGCGCCGTGCTGCGCCGCCACAGCCCGGCCACGCAAGGAAAGCTCAAGTCATGAGCCACCCCATTGCTTCCCCGTCCACCGCACGTGTGCGTCCCGATGCGCCGGGCGCGCTCCTCGCCGTGCTGGCCCTGGCGCTGCTGCTGCTGTCCCTGCCCTACCCTGCGCTGCAACTGGCGGGTGAAGACGGCTTCACGTTGACCCCCCTGGCCTGGTGGGCCGTGCAGACGGTGGCCCCCGGCTGGGTGGCGTGGAGTACCGGACTGGCCACCGGCGTGGCCGCCTTGCTTGCCTTGCGGGCCACGCTGGGCCGCGCCGCCACGCTGGCGCTCACGCTGCTGACGGTGGCGGCCCTTGGCGGCCTGATCGCGCTGACGCCCACCGAAGAGCAAGGCACGGTCGGCAGCGGCTTCTGGCTGTGCACCGGCGCGGTCGCGCTGCTGGCCCTCGTCACTGTGGCCCGTGTGTCGGCCCTGCCGCTGCCCCGCGGGCTGGATGCCGCCAGCGCCCTGCTGTTCGGCCTGTGGGTGCTGCTGTTCTGGGAACTGCTGACCACCGCCTTTGCCGTGCCCCGCGTGCTGCTGCCGCCGCCGTCGTCGGTCGCGGTGGCGCTGTGGACACACGCGGCCACCTTGCGCGACGACCTGGTGCAGACCGTCGGCAAGGCCGTGTTGATCGGCTACGTGCTGGGCTGTGGCCTGGGTGTGGCCGTCGGCATTGCGATCGACCGGCTGCCCTTTCTGCAACAGGGCCTGCTGCCGGTGGCCTCGCTGACCAGCACGGTGCCGCTGGTGGGCGTGGCGCCCATTGCCGTGATGTGGTTCGGCTTCGACTGGCCATCCAAGGCCGCCGTGGTCGTGCTGATGACCTTCTTTCCCGCACTGATCAGCACGCTGGCCGGGCTGGGTGCGTCCGGCAAGCTCGAGCGCGAACTGATGTTCTCTTACGCCGCCAGCGACCGCCGCACGCTGCTGGACCTGCGCCTGCCGGTGGCCCTGCCCTTCATCTTCAACGCGCTGAAGGTCAATGCCACGCTGGCCCTGATCGGCGCCATCGTCGCCGAGTTCTTCGGCTCGCCCACGGTAGGCCTGGGCTTTCGCATCTCGACCGAGGCCTCGCGCATGAACATGCCGCTGGTGTGGGCCACCATCGTGGTCGCCAGTGCGGTCGGCATGCTGGCCTATGCGCTGCTGGGCCGGCTCGAGCGCCGCGTCAACTTCTGGCATCCGGCCATCCGTGCCGCAGCCTGAACCCGTTCGTCTTCCCCACGTGTCTCCCTTCCCATCCCACAGGAGCCTTTCGATGAACCGTTCGCTGTCTTCCACGATCCGCCTGGTCCTGCTGTCGGCCGCTGCGGCGCTCAGCCTGGGCGCGCAGGCCGCTGAAAAGGTCACGCTGCAGTTGAAGTGGGTGCCCCAGGCCCAGTTCGCCGGCTACTACGTTGCCCAGGCCAAGGGCTATTACAAGGACGCGGGGCTCGACGTCACCATCAAGCCGGGCGGCACCGACGTGTCACCCGTGCAGGTGCTGGCCGGCAAGTCGGCCGACGTCATCGTGAACTGGATGCCGGATGCGCTGGCTGCGCGCGAAGCGGGCGTGCCGCTGGTCAACATCGCGCAGGTCTTCGACAAGTCGGGCCTGATGCTGACCTGCAAGAAGGCCAGCGGCGTGAGCACGCCAAAAGACCTGAAGGGC
The DNA here is from genome assembly GCF_913773725.1 of uncultured Aquabacterium sp. Classification (GTDB taxonomy): domain Bacteria; phylum Pseudomonadota; class Gammaproteobacteria; order Burkholderiales; family Burkholderiaceae_C; genus Aquabacterium. The sequence continues at coordinate 46,395 of NZ_CAJYGK010000101.1, forward strand.
AAGACGCTCGGCGTCTGGTATGGCGGCAACGAGTACCCCTTCCTGAGCTGGATGGGCAAGCTGAACCTGAAGCCCGGCAAGGACATCACCATCCTCAAGCAGGGCTTCAACGTCGACCCGCTGCTGCAGAACCAGGCTGCCTGCATCTCGACCATGATCTACAACGAGTACTGGCAGGTGGTCGATGCCGGCGTGAAGGAGTCCGACCTGGTCACCTTCTTCTACCAGGACCAGGGCGTGGCCTCGCTGGAAGACGGCCTGTACGTGCTGGCGCCCAACCTGCGTGACAAGGCCTTCGTGGCCAAGATGGCCAAGTTCCTGAAGGCCAGCTTCAAGGGCTGGAACGACGCGGTGAAGAACCCCGAAGAGGCCGCGAAGATCGTGGTGGCCAACGACACCTCCGGCAGCGCGAGCCTGGCCGTGCAGAAGCGCCAGATGGAGAACGTGGCCAAGCTGATCAGCAACGCCAACACGCCCAAGATCGGCTACTTGGACCCGGCCGCCTACGAGCGCACGATCAAGGTGCTGATGGCCGGTGGCAGCGATCCCGTCATCAAGAAGGACCCGGGCAAGGCCGCCATGACCCACGTGGTGTGGGAGCAGGCCGCAAAATGACGGCATGAGCAGCAGCGGCCCCTCCAGCAAGAAGCAGATCCGTCAGGCCAACGAGTCGACCATCCTGCGCGCCGCCGAGCGGGTGTTCGCCCGCGCGGGCTTCGAGGGCGCGACGATGGCCGACATCGCCGAAGAAGCCGGCCTGCCCAAGGCCAACCTGCACTACTACTTCGGCAACAAGCGCGATCTGTACCGTGCCGTGCTGGATGCCGTGCTGCACGACTGGCTGGCGCCGCTGACCTGCGTCACCCCCGAGGCTGACCCGCGGGCGGCCCTGAGCGAATACATCCGCCGCAAGATGGCCCTGGCCGCCGAGCGACCGGATGCCTCGCGCGTCTTCGCCAACGAGTTGCTGCACGGCGCGCCCGTGGTGCTCGACCTGCTGCGCACCGACCTGCGTCAGCAGGTGCTGGACAAGGCGGCCGTGGTGGACGGCTGGATGGCCGCCGGCCGCATGGCCCGCGTCGACAGCGTCCACCTCTTCTTCTCGATCTGGGCCACCACCCAGACCTACGCCGACTTCGACGTGCAGATCCGCGCGGTGCTGGGCAAGGAGCGGCTCACGGCCCGCGACCATGCTGCCGCCACCGAACACGTGGTGAACCTCATCCTGCGCGGGTGCGGGCTGGCCGCCTGATCGCGCTCGGCACCACGCCGGCCTCACGCTCGGCAAGCCAGGGGTCCGAGGTGCCGTCGCCGTACAACGAGCGCATGAAGTCCATGAAGGCCCGCGTCTTGGCGGGCACCAGCCGCCGGGTCGGCATGGCGGCATAGATCACCAATCGGGCCACATACCAGGCCGGCAGCAGCCAGACCAGCTCGCCGCGCCGCAGGCCGTCCGCGGCCACATAGCTGGGCAGCACGGCCAGGCCCAGGCCGGCCACGGCCGCAGCCCGCACGGTGTCGATGTGGCGCGTGATCAGCGGGGCCGCCTGCAGCGGCAGCGTGACGCTGTCGCGTGCGGACGCGTCCGGAGGGTCGCCCCGTGGGTGCAGGGTCAGCTCGCTCATGGCGCTGGGCGACATGATGTCGTGTGTCCGGAGGTCGTCCGGCACCAGCGGGTGTCCGCGCGCGCTCAGGTAGGCCGGCGACGCGCACAGGACGCCGTACGAGCACGCCAGCTGCCGGGCCACGAACAAGCCCGTCTGCGGCTCGTCGAACGCGGTGATCAGGCTCAGGTCATGCGCTTCATCGAGGGTTTCGACCATGCCGGGCGCAGACAAGGAAATCGTCAGCGCCGGGTGCTGTCGCCGGAAGGCGGGAAGGTGCCGCGCCAGTTCGTGCGTGGCAAAGGCGGGCGAGGTCAGCACCTTGAGGTGCCCGCGCAGAGCGCCCGCCGTGTCACGGGCCGATGCCTCGGCGTCGGTCACCTGCGTCAGGATGGCCCGGGCCTGCTCGTGATACCGCTCACCGGCTTCGGTCAAGGCCAGTCGGCGCGTGCTGCGGTTCAGCAGCCTCACGCCCAGGTGGCCTTCCAGGTCCGCCACCAGGCGCGTCACCACCGAGGGTGACAGGTCGAGATCGCGGGCCGCCGCGGCAAAACCCTGGCGTTCCACCACACGGCAGAAGACCTGCATGCTCAGCAAGCGATCCATGGCACCTCCTTCATCAGGAGCGCAGCCTATCAGCCCGGCTGGAACGTTGCCAGATCCGCAATGATCCATTGCGGCCGCGCCGGTTTTTCTCGGGCAGCCCCGTCCCTACAGTGAACCCATGCGATCCAGCGTGATCGCCCACTGTTCAAGGAGCCCACCATGCGCACCCTCATCTGCACTGCCCTCGTCGCCACCGTCACCACCTTCACCGGCCTGGCCCACGCCGACACCGGCAAGCCCGTCACGCGGGAACAGGTTCAGGCCGAATACCAGCGAGCACGCGCCGCGGGTGAGCTGGACTATGCCAATGAGGTCATGGGCGGCTCGAGCGCCACGCTCTCGGTGCGTCAACCGGCCCGGCAGGCTGTCGCATCGCCCGAGAAGACCGAGACGCCCCGCGCGGCACAGCCCGCCGCGCCGTCGCCCACGGTGGCCGCCCGCCAGTGACAGAGGGTGCGGTCGTCAGCCGACCACGCCCGCCCGGTCCAGCATCGCGTGCATCAGCACGTTGCAGCCCGCCTCCAGGTGGGCCGGGTCGGCGTCCTCGATCTCGTTGTGGCTGATGCCGTCCTTGCACGGCACGAACACCATGCCGGCCGGCGCCAGGCGCGCCACGTACACGGCGTCGTGCCCCGCGCCGGACACACACGGCATGCTGCTGTAGCCCAGCTGGGCGGCGGCCTCGCGCACCGCCTGCACGCACCCCGCCTCGAACGGCACGGCCGGGTAGTGCGAGACCTCCCGGATGTCGATCTGCAGGCCGGTTTCGGCGGCCACACGGGCCGCGTAGGCGCGGATCTCGGCGTCCATCTGGTCCAGCAGCTCGTTGCTCACGTTGCGCAGGTCCATCGAAAACGTCACGCGCCCGGGGATCACGTTGCGGCTGTTCGGGTGCACCTGCACCATGCCCACCGTGCCACGCCCGTGGGGCTGGTGGCGCATCGCCACGGCCACCACCTCCTGCATGATCCGCGTGGCCGCCTGCAAGGCATCGCGCCGCAGGCCCATGGGCGTCGGGCCGGCATGCGCCTCCATGCCCGTCACCGTGCAGTCGTACCAGCGGATGCCCAGCACCGCCTCCACCACGCCGATGGTGATGCCGTGGTCCTCCAGCACCGGCCCCTGCTCGATGTGGGCCTCGAAGTAGGCGCCCACCGGATGCTGCCCCGGCACTTCGTCGCCGACGTAGCCGATGCGCTGCAGCTCGTCCTTCACCGTGAGGCCGTCGACATCCTTCGCGGCATAGGCGTGTTCCAGCGAAAAGGCCTTGGCGAACACGCCCGATCCCATCATCACCGGCACGAAACGCGAGCCTTCCTCGTTGGTCCAGAACGCCACCTCGATCGGGGCCTCGGTTTCGATGCCGGCGTCGTTCAGCGTGCGCACCACCTCCAGTCCGGCCAGCACGCCATAGTTGCCATCGAACTTGCCGCCCGTGGGCTGGGTGTCGATGTGGCTCCCCGTCATGATGGGTGGCAGCGCATTGTTGCGCCCGGGGCGGCGCATGAAGACGTTGCCGATCTGGTCGACCGTGACGCTCATGCCAGCCTCGCGGGCCCAGCCGACCACCAGGTCTCGGCCCTGGCGGTCCAGGTCGGTGAGGGCCAGCCGGCAGACACCGCCCTTGGCGGTGCCGCCGATCTGCGCCAGCGTCATCAGCGCGTCCCACAAGCGGGTGCCGTTGACGCGCAGGGCGCGCACGTCGCGCGCCTCGGTGGTGAGGGTGCTCATGGGATGTCCTTTCAATGCATTCGGTTCAGGCGCTGCGCGCCACCGCGGTGGGCGCCTGCAGCGCCGCCTTGCGCGACAGCGCGTCGAACACCGGCCCGAACGGCGGGCGCTTGACGTAACGGCCCTGACCGGGCTCGGCGCGCAGGTCACCCTGCACGTACACCAGCCGGCCGCCGCTCAGCGTGTGGGTCGGGATGCCCGTCACCGTGCGCCCTTCGAAGATGTTGTAGTCGCCCTTCGAGTGCTGGGTGGCCACGGACAGGGTCTTGGTGCCGGCCGGGTCCCAGACGACCAGGTCGGCATCGGCGCCCTCGACCACGCAGCCCTTTCGCGGATAGATGTTGAACAGCCGGGCCGCGTTGGCCGAGGTCACCGCCACGAACTCCGAAGGCGTCAGGCGCCCGGTGTTCACGCCCTCGTCCCAGATCACGGCCAGCCGCTCCTCGATGCCGCCCGTGCCGTTCGGGATCTTGCTGAAGTCCAGCCGGCCCGCCGCCTTCTGCGCCGCACAGAAGGTGCAGTGGTCGGTCGCCGTGGTGTGCAGGTGGCCGGCCTGCAGACCGCGCCACAGGGCGGCCTGGTGCTCGCGCGCGCGGAAGGGGGGGCTCATCACATGCGCAGCCGCCACGGCGAAGTCGGGGTGGCGGTACACGCTGTCGTCCACCACCAGGTGGCCGGCCAGCACCTCGCCATACACACGCTGGCCGCGGGCCCGCGCACGCGCAATGGCCTCGGCCGACTCGGCGCACGAGACGTGCACCACATAGATCGGCACGTTGAGCACATCCGCAATGGCGATGGCGCGCTGGGCCGCCTCGGCCTCCACCGCGGGTGGCCGCGACAGCGGGTGCCCTTCCGGCCCGGTGATGCCCTTGGCCTTCATCTCCTGCTGCAGCAGGAAGACCAGCTCGCCGTTCTCGGCATGGACGGTCGGCATCGCGCCCAGCTCCAGCGCGCGACGGAAGCTGTTCACCAGCGTCTCGTCGTCGGCCATGATGGCGTTCTTGTACGCCATGAAGTGCTTGAAGCTGTTGACGCCCTCTTCGTGCACCAGCGTGCCCATGTCGGCGCGCACGGACTCATCCCACCACGTGATCGCCACGTGAAAGCTGTAGTCCGCAGCAGCCTTCTCCGCCCAGCCTCGCCACATGCGGTAGGCGTCCATCAGCGGCTGCTGGGGGTCGGGGATCACGAAGTCGATGATGCTCGTGGTGCCCCCGGCCAGCCCGGCCGCCGTGCCCGTGTAGAAGTCATCGGCCGTCACCGTGCCCATGAAGGGCAGCTGCATGTGGGTGTGCGGGTCGATGCCCCCGGGCATCACGTACTGCCCGCCCGCATCCACCACGGTGGCGCCGGGCGGGGCAGCGAGGTCAGCGCCGACGGCCTGGATGCGGCCGTCGACACACAGCACATCGGCCCGCTGTTCGCGGTCCGCGTTGACCACGGTGCCGCCCCGGATCAGGACGGTGCTGGCGGTGTCGCTCATGGTGTGCTCCTTGCGAAAGGGTGAATCAGGCCAGGCACGATCAGGCCGTCGCGGCCATCGGGTTGTTCGGGTGGGCCGTCCAGTTCAGCGGCTCGGCCTTCACCGGCTCACCGGTGCGCTGGTCGATCTCGCCCGGCACCAGGTGGCGCAGCGTGATGCACTCCTCCACCGGGCAGACCGACACGCACAGGTTGCAGCCCACGCACTCCTCTTCCTTGACCTCGAAGTGGCGCACGCCATCCTTGATCGCGGTGATGGCCTGGTGCGAGGTGTCTTCGCACACCACATGGCAGCGCCCACACGAGATGCACTTGTCCTGGTCGATCACCGCCTTGGACACGTGGTTCAGGTTCAGGAACTTCCAGTCGCTCACCGTGGGCACGGCGCGGCCCACCAGCTCATCGAGTGAGCGGATGCCCATCTCGTCCATGTAGTTGCTCAGCCCGTCGGTCAGGTCCTGCACGATCTTGAAGCCGTGCACCATGGCCGCCGTGCACACCTGCACCGTGCTGGCGCCCAGGGCGATGAAATCGAGCGCATCACGCCAGGTGCTCACGCCGCCGATGCCCGAGATCGGCAGGCCGCGCGTTTCCGGCGTGCGCGCGATCTCGGCCACCATGTTCAGCGCGATGGGCTTGACCGCCGGCCCACAGTAGCCACCGTGCGAGCCCATGCCCGCCGTGCTGGGCACCATGGTCAGCGTGGCCGGGTCCACCCCCATGATGGAGTTGATCGTGTTGATCAGCGACACCGCGTCGGCCCCGCCGCGCTTGGCCGCCTGCGAGGGCTGACGGATGTCGGTGATGTTGGGCGTGAGCTTGACGATCACCGGCATGCGCGAGTACTGCTTGCACCACGCTGTCACCATCTCGATGTACTCGGGAACCTGGCCCACCGCCGCGCCCATGCCACGCTCGCTCATGCCATGGGGGCAACCGAAGTTCAACTCGATGCCATCGGCCCCGGTGTCCTCCACCATGGGCAGGATGCGCTTCCACGAGGCCTCGTTGCACGGCACCATCAGCGAGACCACCATGGCCCGGTCCGGCCAGTCACGCTTGACCTGGCGGATCTCGTCGAGGTTGACCTGCAGCGGCCGGTCCGAGATCAGCTCGATGTTGTTGAAGCCGAGCACGCGCCGGTCGGGCGACAGCAGCGTGCTGTAGCGCGGCCCGCTGACGTTGACCACCGGCGGGTCCTCGCCCAGCGTCTTCCACACCACGCCGCCCCAGCCAGCTTCAAAGGCGCGGATGACGTTGTAGGCCTTGTCGGTCGGCGGCGCCGAGGCCAGCCAGAACGGGTTCGGGCTGTGGATGCCCACGAAGTTGCTGCTCAGGTCTGCCATGTTCAGGCCTCCGCTTGGAAAGATGCGTGGATGCTCAGGGCGGCCTGCTTGCCGTCCTCGACCGCTTCGACCGTCAGGTCGCGTCCGCCGGCGCGGCAGTCGCCGCCCGCCCAGACGCCCGGCAGCGACGTGCGCCCGTGGCCGTCGACCGACAGGCGCCCCTCCTGCAGGACCAGCCCGGCGTCGACCCACGGCGCCGCTTCGAACAACTGGCCAATGGCCTTGAGCACCATGTCGGCCGCCAGGTCGACGTGCCGCCCGGTGGGCTGAACACGTCCATCCTGCGGAGCCTGCTCCTGAAAGCGCACCCCGGTCACGTGGCCGCCTTCACCCAGCAGCATCTCCGGCGCCAGCCAGTGGCGGATCGTCACGCCGTGCGTCTGCGCCCATTCCTGCTCCACGCGCGACGCCGACATCGCCTCGGGCCCGCGGCGGTACACCATCGTGACCTCGTCGGCGCCCAGCAGCCTGGCCTGCACGGCGGCGTCCACCGCCGTCATGCCACCGCCGATCACCACCACGCGACGCCCCACCGGCAGCGTCGACAGGTCGGCCGTCTGGCGCAGCCGGGCGATGAAGGCCACCGCATCCTCGACACCGCTCAGTTCGGTCTCGCCGGGCAGCCCCAGTTGCCGCACGGCCCCGAGCCCCAGCCCCAGGAAGACGGCGCTGTGCGTCTTGCGCAGTTCGTCCAGATCGGCCGCCGTGCGCAGCGCCCAGCCCGTGCGCACCGTGATCCCGCCGATGCTCAGCAGCCAGGCGATCTCCCGCTGCGCGAAGTCGCCCGCCGTCTTGTAGCTGGCCAGTCCGTACTCGTTGAGGCCGCCAGCCTTGTCATGGGCGTCGTACACGGTCACGTCATGGCCCAGGCGGGCCAGCGTGTGCGCGCAGGCCATGCCCGCGGGCCCGGCGCCCACCACGGCCACCTTGTGCCCGGTGGACGGGGCACGTGTGAAGAGCGGCGCCCCGCCGTCCTGCATCACCGTGTCCACGGCGTGGCGCTGCAGGCGGCCGATCTCGATGGGCTTGCCTTGCTGCGTGTTGCGCACACAGACCTGCTCGCACAGCTCCTCGGTGGGGCACACCCGGGCGCACATGCCGCCCAGCGGGTTGGCCTCCAGGATGGTCTTTGCCGCACCGCGCAGGTTGCCATCGGCAATGCGGTGGATGAAGGTCGGCACGTCGATCCCGGTCGGGCACGCCGTCTGGCACGGCGCATCGTGGCAGTACAGGCAGCGCTCGGCCTCGATCACCGCCTGCATCGGCGTCAACGGGGGCGTTTCGGCGGCGCCGAAGCGTTCGGCATAGGCGGTCGCTGGCAGACGACCGGCCTGGACATCGGGACAGGGGCTCGCGGACACGGGGGGCTCCTTTGACTCAACATCCTGACCAATTGGTCAGGTTCTTGAGTCAGGTGTATGCGCAAACCGTGCCAGGGCCTTGCACCCCGCGGCTCCCTGCGTGCAAGGCCCCTGCGGTGATCTGACGCACCGCTCTCGGGCAAGCGACGCCCCCGACTGCGTCCATGCCGCACCAACGCAGCGCAAGGGGTGCACCACCACCGGCATGAAAAAAGGCGCTGCCGCCGGCAACGCCTTGTTCTCGAACCGGGAGGGCCCGACTGTCGCTTCGGTCGCCGAAGCGACCGGGCGCTCAGCCCTTGATCTGCTTGAGCAGCGTGTCCGCGTCGCTCACGGCGTAGCCACCGCCCTTCTCGTCGTTCAGCGCGGTCACGACGCCGTCCTTGACCAGCATCGAGTAGCGGCCCGAGCGCAGGCCCAATCCCTTGGCCGTCAGGTCCAGCACCAGACCGGTCGCCTTGGCGAACTCGGCGCTGCCGTCGGCCATGAAGCGCACCTTGCCGGCGGCCTTCAGCTCTCGGCCCCAGGCGCCCATCACAAAGGCATCGTTCACCGACACGCACCAGATCTCGTCCACGCCAGCGGCCTTGAACGCGTCGGCCTGGGCGATGTAGCCAGGCGCATGCTGAGCGGAACAGGTCGGCGTGAAGGCACCCGGCAGACCAAAGATGGCGACCGTCTTGCCGGCCGTCTCCTTCTGCACGTCGAAGGCGTTGGGGCCCAGGCTGCAGCCATTGCCTTCGACCTCGATGTATTCGAACAGGGTGGCGGCAGGCAGCTTGTCACCGACTTGGATCATGGGACGGTCTCCGGATAAAGGGGGTGTTGCAATGAAAAAAACCGGCCGCCAGTATGACTGGCAGGCCGGTTTTCCGGGACGACACCAAGGTTTTGGCCCCGGTGTCATCGGGGCGATCCCGCTTCGCAGCGGGACCCTACACGGTCTGAATCAGACAGCCGGTGCCTTCTCGACCAGGCGGGACACGACCCAGCTCTTGGTCTTCGACAGCGGACGGCTTTCCGTGATCTCGACGACGTCACCGAGCTTGAACTCGTTGTTCTCGTCGTGAGCGTGGTACTTGCGCGACTTGGCCACGATCTTGCCGTAGAGCTCGTGCTTGACACGGCGCTCGACGAGCACGGTCACGGTCTTGTTGCGGGCGTCAGAGACGACCTTGCCAACCAGGCTGCGAACCACTTTGGTTTGAGCTTCCGTCATTGGGCGGCTCCTTCCTTCTTCTTCTGAGCCAGGATCGTCTTGGCGCGAGCGATGTCGCGACGAGTCTTGCCCAGAGCAGAGGTGTCGTTGAGCTGCTGGGTCCCACGCTGCATGCGCAGGTTGAAGTGGGCCTTCAGCAGGTCCTTGATTTCGGTTTCCAGTGCGGCCACATCCTTGGCGCGCAGTTCAGAGGCTTTCGCCATGTCTTTCTCCTTGCGCGTCAAATCAGATGCCGAACTCGCGACCGACGAAGGTCGTGCTCAGCGGCAGCTTGGCGGCAGCCAGCTTGAACGCTTCGCGTGCGAGTTGCTCGGGCACACCCTGGATCTCGTAGAGCACCTTGCCGGGCGTGATTTCAGCCACGTAGTACTCGACGTTACCCTTGCCGTTACCCATACGGACTTCAGCCGGCTTGTTCGAGATCGGCTTGTCCGGGAAGATGCGGATGAAGATCCGGCCACCGCGCTTCACGTGACGCGAGATGGCACGACGGGCCGCTTCGATCTGGCGAGCGGTGATGCGACCACGCTCGGTCGCCTTCAGGCCGAAATCGCCGAAGGACACGTCGGCGCCACGGGTGGCGACACCCGTGTTGCGGCCTTTGTGCTCCTTGCGGAACTTGCGACGATTAGGTTGCAGCATGTTTATTCTCCTTTCGCTTCGGCAGCCGGAGCAGCCTTGCGAACGCGGGCACCGGCGCCAGCGGCGGCAGCCTTGTCGCTGCCGTCAGCCGGAGCGCCATCGGCGCGCGGGGCACCACGGCCGGCACCACCACGCGGACCACGACGGTCGTTCGGGCGGTCGCCACGGGGGCCACGGCGGTTGCGACGGTCGTCTTCGCGGTCGTCACCCTTGAGCACCGGAGCCTCGCCATTGGCCAGGCGGTCGCCACGGTAGACCCAGACCTTCACACCGATCACACCGTAGGTGGTGTGGGCTTCGGAGAAGCCGTAGTCGATGTCGGCCTTGAGGGTGTGCAGAGGCACGCGGCCTTCGCGATACCACTCGGTACGGGCAATTTCGATGCCGTTCAGACGGCCGGCGGACATGATCTTGATGCCCTGGGCGCCCAGACGCATCGCGTTCTGCATCGCGCGCTTCATGGCGCGACGGAACATGATGCGCTTTTCCAGCTGCTGCGTGATCGAGTCGGCGATCAGCTGAGCATCGACTTCCGGCTTGCGGACTTCTTCGATGTTCACCGACACCGGCACGTTCAGGCGCTTGGCCAGCTCGACCTTCAGGTTTTCGATGTCTTCGCCCTTCTTGCCGATCACCACGCCCGGACGAGCCGAGAAGATGGTGATGCGTGCGCTCTTGGCGGGACGCTCGATCAAGATGCGCGACACAGCCGCGTTCTTGAGCTTCTTCTTCAGGAATTCGCGGACTTCCAGGTCTTCAGCCAGCATCGAGGCGAAATTGCGGTTGGTGGCGTACCAACGCGATGCCCAGTTGCGGGTGACGGCCAGGCGGAAGCCGGTCGGATGGATTTTCTGTCCCATGATCAGCCTCTGCTTAGTTGCCCACGGTCACATAGATGTGGCAGGTCGGCTTGCTGATGCGGTTGCCGCGGCCCTTGGCACGTGCGGTGAAACGCTTCAGCGTGGCGCCTTGCTCCACATAAATGGTCTTGACCTTCAGTTCGTCGATGTCAGCGCCGTCGTTGTGCTCGGCGTTGGCGATCGCAGATTCCAGTGCCTTCTTGATGATGCCGGCAGCCTTCTTCTGGGTGAACTCGAGGATGTTGAGGGCCTGATCGACCTTCTTGCCACGGATGAGATCGGCCACCAGTCGACCCTTGTCGACCGACAGACGAACGCCGCGAACGATTGCTTTCGTTTCCATCGCAGCTGCTCCTTATTTCTTGGCTTTCTTGTCGCCAGGGTGACCCTTGAACGTACGGGTCAGGGCGAACTCGCCGAGCTTGTGGCCGACCATCTGGTCCTGGATGTACACGGGCACGTGCTGCTTGCCGTTGTGCACAGCAATGGTCAGGCCGATGAACTCAGGCAGGATGGTCGAGCGACGCGACCAGGTCTTGACGGGCTTCTTGTCCTTGGTGGACACAGCCTTCTCAACCTTGGCCAGCAGGTGGTGATCCACGAAGGGACCCTTTTTCAGAGAACGAGCCATTTCAGCCTACCTCTTACTTCTTGCGACGCGAAACGATGAACGTCTGCGTGCGCTTGTTGTTGCGGGTGCGGTAGCCCTTCGTCATCGTGTTCCACGGCGACACAGGGACCTGACCTTCACCAGTACGGCCCTCACCACCACCGTGCGGGTGGTCGACAGGGTTCATGGCCACGCCACGGACGGTCGGGCGGATGCCCTTCCAGCGGATGGCGCCGGCCTTGCCGTATTGACGCAGGCTGTGCTCTTCGTTGCTCACTTCACCCAGGGTGGCGCGGCATTCGATGTGCACCTTGCGGACTTCACCCGAGCGCAGACGGATCTGGGCGTAGGTGCCTTCGCGGGCCATCAGGACTGCCGAGGTGCCAGCCGAACGAGCGATCTGACCGCCCTTGCCAGGCAGCAGCTCGATGTTGTGGATGGTCGAACCCACGGGGATGTTGCGGATGGGCAGCGTGTTGCCGGCCTTGATCGGGGCTTCCGAGCCGCTGATCACGGTGGCGCCAGCTTCCAGGCCACGGGGAGCGATGATGTAACGACGCTCGCCGTCGGCATAGCACACCAGAGCGATGTGGGCCGTGCGGTTCGGGTCGTACTCGATGCGTTCCACCTTCGCGGGGATGCCATCCTTGTTGCGCACGAAGTCGACCACGCGGTAGTGGTGCTTGTGACCACCGCCCTTGTGGCGCATCGTGATGCGACCGTTGTTGTTGCGGCCGGCATTCTGCTTCTGGGGTTCCAGCAGCGAAGCTTCCGGCTTGCCCTTGTGGAGGTGCTTGTGCACCACCTTCACCACGCCACGACGGCCGGGCGAGGTCGGTTTGACTTTGACGACAGCCATGATTTAAGCAGCCTCCCCAGAGAAGTTCAGCTCTTGACCATCCTTCAGGCACACAAAGGCCTTCTTGGCATGGTCACGACGGCCGATGCGGCCACCGAAGCGCTTGGTCTTGCCCTTCTGGTTCAGGACTTGCACCGACTTCACTTCGACCTTGAACAGCAGCTCGACGGCGGCCTTGATCTCGGGCTTGGTGGCGTCGCGCAGCACCTTGAACAGCACTTGGCCCTGTTCAGCAGCGTTGGTGGCCTTCTCCGACACGATCGGAGAGACCAGCACCTGCATCAGGCGGCCTTCATCAAATTTCAGAGTGCTCATGCGAACATCTCCTGCAGCTTGGCGATCGCGCCCTTGGTCACCAGGACCTTCTTGTAGAAGACCAGCGACAGGGGATCGGCGTAACGGGGCTCAACCACCAGCACGTTCGGGAGGTTGCGCGAGGCCAGCGCCAGGTTGTCGTCGACGTTGTCGGCGATCACCAGCACGTGGTCCAGGTTCAGTGCCTTCAGCTTGGCAGCCAGCAGCTTGGTCTTGGGGGCTTCGATCGAGATCGAGTCCACCACGGCCAGGCGGCCTTCACGGGCCAGTTGCGAGAAGATGGCGGCCATGCCGGCGCGGTACATCTTCTTGTTGACCTTGTGGGTGAAGTTTTCGTCCGGGCTGTTCGGGAAAATCCGACCACCCCCACGCCACAGCGGCGAGGACGACATACCGGCACGAGCGCGGCCCGTACCCTTTTGACGCCACGGCTTCTTCGTGGTGTGCTTGACCGTTTCACGGTCCTTTTGAGCACGGGTGCCTTGGCGGGCGTTGGCCTGATAGGCCACCACGACCTGGTGCACCAGGGCTTCGTTGTATTCGCGACCGAACACGACGTCAGAGGCTTCCACCTTGGAGGTGGCCTGACCTTGTTCGTTCAGGAGCTCGAGCTGCGCCATCAGTTGGCTCCTTTCTTGAGCTTGACCTTCACGGCCGGACGCACGGTGACGAAGCCACCCTTGGCGCCGGGCACAGCACCCTTGACCAGCAGCAGTTGACGGGCTTCGTCAACGCGCACGATGTCGAGGTTCTGCGTGGTCACGGTCTCGTCACCCATGTGACCAGACATGCGCTTGCCGGGGAACACGCGGCCAGGATCCTGGGCCATCGAGATGGAGCCCGGGACGTTGTGCGAACGCGAGTTACCGTGCGAGGCGCGCTGCGAACCGAAGTTGTGGCGCTTGATGGTGCCCGTGAAGCCCTTACCGATCGAGGTGCCCTGCACGTCGACCAGTTGGCCGGCGGCGAACAGCGCGGCGGGGGCGATGGTGGCGCCAGCCTTGTACTCGGCAGCGACTTCGGGGGCGACGCGGAATTCCTTGACGAATTCACCGGCTTCGACGCCAGCCTTGGCCAGGTGACCGGCTTCAGGCTTGGTCACACGCGATGCCTTGCGGGCACCGAACACCACCTGGAGGGCGGTGTAGCCGTCGGTCTCAACGGTTTTGACCTGAGCCACGCGGTTGTTGGACACGTCCAGCACCGTCACGGGCACGGCGTCGCCGTCGTCCGTGTAGATGCGCATCATGCCCACCTTGCGGCCCAGCAATCCGAGGCGATTGCTAAGACTCATGGTTTTTCTCCAGCCCCACATGGGGGCCTTTTACACATACCCGACAACGATTGGCCGGGCTGACTGGGGTGGTGACCGTCGCCGGTCACCCTCGAATTTCCACTTCTGGCTGGCCGCACCACCGCCGAAAGACGGCAAGGCGCAACCCGCCCATTGCGGGAAAGCCTGCGATGATAGCAAACGCTGATTTTTTGTGCAAGCGCTGGGGCCATCAGCACCCCAAAGCAAAAGAGGCCTCACGAGGAGGCCTCTTTCTCGAGTGCGCCAGCGACCTCGGGTCACCAGCGCGACAGCCACATCACTGCAGCTTGATCTCGACGTCCACGCCAGCGGGCAGGTCCAGCTTCATCAGGGCGTCAACCGTCTTGTCGGTCGGGTCGACGATGTCCATCAGGCGCTGGTGGGTGCGGATCTCGAACTGGTCGCGCGACGTCTTGTTGACGTGCGGCGAACGCAGGATGTCGAAACGCTGCAGGCGAGTCGGCAGAGGCACGGGGCCCTTGACGATGGCGCCGGTGCGCTTGGCGGTTTCAACGATTTCGGCCGACGACTGGTCGATCAGCTTGTAATCGAACGCCTTCAGGCGGATGCGGATCTTCTGTTGTGCCATGACACACTTCCTTCAATCAAAGAACGATGACGTCCGCCCGCCGTTGCCGGACAGGCGGACACGTGTCATGCCAGATCAGTCGAGGATCTTGGCAACCACGCCGGCGCCGACGGTACGGCCGCCTTCGCGGATGGCGAAGCGCAGACCTTCTTCCATGGCGATCGGGGCGATCAGCTTGACGGTGATCGACACGTTGTCACCCGG
>NZ_CAJYGK010000102.1 GCF_913773725.1 uncultured Aquabacterium sp.
ACCAGGCGCTGGCCAAGTTCGACTCCCTGCGCGCCAACTTCGAGAAGATGGCGAAGTCCTTCGAGAAGGACGGCTACAAGTCTGCCCCGTACAACAAGGCCCAGGAAGCCATCAGCCAGGAGCTGATGACCATCCGCTTCACGGTCAAGATCATCGAACGCCTGTGCGACGTGCTGCGCGCCCAGGTCGACGACATCCGCCGCTATGAGCGTGAACTGCGCAAGATCGTGGTCGACAAGTGCGGCATGCCGCAGGAGCACTTCATCAAGGTGTTCCCCCCCAACATGCTGAACCTCGACTGGGCGGTGCAGGAATCGCAAGCCGGCAAGAACCACAGCGCAGTGATGGGTCGTCAGCTGCCGGCCATTCAGGAACTGCAGCAGAAGCTGATCGACCTGCAGGCCAAGGCCGTCGTGCCCATCGAAGACCTGAAGTCGATCAACAAGCGCATGAACGAGGGCGAAAAGGCCTCGCGCGATGCCAAGAAGGAAATGATCGAGGCCAACCTGCGTCTGGTGATCTCGATTGCGAAGAAGTACACCAACCGCGGCCTGCAGTTCCTGGACCTGATCCAGGAAGGCAACATCGGCCTGATGAAGGCGGTCGACAAGTTCGAATACCGCCGCGGCTACAAGTTCTCGACCTACGCCACGTGGTGGATCCGTCAGGCCATCACGCGCTCGATCGCGGACCAGGCCCGCACCATCCGCATCCCGGTTCACATGATCGAAACGATCAACAAGATGAACCGCATCTCGCGTCAGCACCTGCAGGAATTCGGCTTCGAACCCGATGCACCGACGCTGGCCGCCAAGATGGAGATGCCGGAGGACAAGATCCGCAAGATCATGAAGATCGCCAAGGAGCCGATCTCGATGGAAACGCCCATCGGGGACGACGACGACAGCCACCTGGGCGACTTCATCGAGGACACCAACAACACCGCGCCGATCGAAGCCGCCATGCAGGCCGGCCTGCGCGATGTGGTCAAGGACATCCTCGACAGCCTCACCCCGCGCGAAGCCAAGGTGCTGCGCATGCGCTTCGGCATCGAGATGTCGACCGACCACACGCTGGAAGAGGTCGGCAAGCAGTTCGACGTCACCCGCGAACGCATTCGCCAGATCGAGGCGAAGGCCATCCGCAAGCTCAAGCACCCGTCTCGTTCAGACAAGCTCCGCACCTACCTGGACAACCTTTGATGAAGCGCAGGACTGCCGCGTGAGCGGCAGCTTGGCTGCGGTTTTCCCGCGACGCGACCCGGCTCTCAGGCCGGGTTTTTCGTTGCTGGGTCGCATAATGCCGCCTGAGTCAGCACCACACCGACAGCCGGATCGCACCGCCCATCAACGCCATGGATTCCACCCGGGATAGAGCCATTCTGTTTGCCGACCTGCGCGGCAGCACGGCCTTGTACCTGAAGCTGGGCAATTCGGAGGCGGCCACCGTGATCACGCACAGCCTGGCCATGCTTGGACAGATCATTGCCAAGGGCGGCGGACGCGTGGTCAAGACGCTTGGCGACGGCCTGATGGCCGCGTTCGACGACGCCGAGCGCGCCGTGGAAGCTGCAGCCAGCCTCCACGACTCCCTGGAACGCATCGTGCCGCTCAACGAAGGGCAGCGTGACAAGGCGCCGGCCATCAAATTGAAGGTGGCCCTGGCCTGGGGCGAGACGGTCGAAGTGGCCGGCGACTGCTTTGGCGATGCGGTCAACGTGGCCGCTCGGCTGCTGGATCTCGCGGGCGACAACGAAACCCTGACCACAGGTCAGCTGCTGCGTGAACTGCCCAGCGACCAGCAGGAGCGCTTCCGCAGCATCGACAAGCTTTACCTGCGCGGCCGCAAGGACCCGGTGCCCGTGTTGCGCATGGAAAGCCTGCGCTTCGGTGACACGGTGTCGACCATGATCATGGAAGGCCCGGAGACCGACATGCCAGACGGCATCCGGCTGATGTGGCTGTCCACCGAACGGGTCTTCTCCACGAGCAACATGCCCGTCGTCATCGGGCGCAGTCCGCAGGCCAGCTTCTGCGTGGGCGACTCGCGGGTGTCGCGCTCGCACGCACGCATCGAGTCCCACAGCGGGCATCTCTACCTCAGCGACCTGAGCTACAACGGCACCCATGTCCGATTCGACGGCGATGAACAGATGCTCACGCTGAGGCGTGGCACCTGCACACTGCACGGCAGCGGCGTGATCTGCCTTGGCGCGCCGCCCACCGACCCGACCAGCACCCAGATCCGATTCGACGTCCTTAGCTTTTCGGACACCCTGCCTCAGTACTGACGCGAAGGCACGGACACGCCGCAATGGGCTAGAGTGCTGTGGGGGTTTTTTCACGCCCGCACCCATCGATGTCCCATCCCCAGGCAGTTCCACTGGCCGAGACCACTCGGCTCCATCTGTTGAAAACCAGCGGCCTTCTGGAGGTCGGGCACGCCCTTGGCCCCGTGCTGGACGGTCTGTGCCGCCTCGCTGGCAAGGCCATGCACTGCCCCACCGTGGCAGTCACACTGATCGATCAACACCAGGTCTGGTTCGTCGGGCGCCACGGCCTCGCGCTGAGGCAGACGCCGCGCGCAGCATTGCCATGCGGTGCTCTGACAGCAAGCAGTGGAGAGCAGTGGCTCGAGTCCCTGTCGGATGCCGCAGACTTCGCCGAGCTGACGTCGCTGCACGGATGGCGCGCCTATGCCAGCATCCCGGTGTCGGTCGACGGGATGGTGATGGGCTCTGTGTGCGCGATGGACCGGGTACCGCGCGCGTGGTCAACATCCGACCGCGCCACCTTGCTCGATCTGGCCGCTTCGGTCACCGCCCATGTCCAGGCCCATGTCGGGGAAGGCCGTGCGCGCCTGATGGAGGCCCGTTTCCGCATGGCGAGCCTGGCCGGACAGGACTGGCTCTGGGAGACCGACTCACGAGGCACCATCCAGTGGGTCTCCGCGTCGCTGGTTCAGCACACCGGGCTGGATCCGGCCAGCGAGATCGGGCTGCGCGTCGAACACCTGTACCAACCGCGAGAAGACGACACGCAGGGGTCATGGCAACGGCTGCAGGAAGCCATCTTGCGGCGCGCGCCGTTCACCGACGCCATTGCCGACCGCGTCACCCCGCGGGGACGCATCACCGTCAGCATCAGTGGGACCCCCTACTTCGACACGGATGGCCGTTTCCGAGGCTACCGCGGTGCCAGCCGCGACGTGACTCGCCAGATAGCGGCCGAGCAACAGGCGCGGAGCGCCGACATCCTGTTGCGCTCGGCCATCGAGTCGCTGGAGGTCGGCGTGATGATCAGCTCGCCGCAGGGGCGCATCGAACTGGCCAACACCCGCTGGCGGCGCAACGTGTCGCCGGCCTGGCAGGCAGAGGACCCGGACTGGCCTAACACGATCCGGCGGCTGTGGCGTCTGGGGGCCTATCCCGAGTGGCAACACGACGAGGGCGCCTGCGTTGCCTGGCGGCTCAGCCTGGCTGACACGCCACACGCGGTGGAGGTGAACTTCCGTGACCGATGGCTGCTGGTGCGGGATCAGCGGCTGGCCGATGGGCGCGTGGTGCACTTCGCCATGGACATCTCCGAGCACAAGCGCAATGCCGAGATGCTGAAGGAAAAGCAGCAGGCCCTGCTGGAGACAGAGGCCCGACTGTCTGCGGTTCTGGAAGCGCTGCCCGACCTGTGGCTGGTGTTCGACGAGCAGGGACGCTATGTTGATGCGCACGCCAGCCACCCCATGCTGCTGCGCCCCTTCGAGGAGTTGCGAGGACGGCCGATCGACACCGCCCTGCCTCCCGAGCTTGCGGCGCTCCTGCGTGGGGCCATGCACGAGGCCCGGCGCACCAGCCAGGCCCAGGTCGTCGAATACGACGTGACCACGCCCGATGGCGTGCTGCGGCGCTTTGAGGCACGCATGAATCCCATGCCCAACGGTCAGATGCTGTTCCTGGCGCGCGACATCACCGAGCGCCAGGTCGCCGCCGACAAGTTGCGCGTGAGCGAGGAACTCTACCGATCCGTCGCAGACGCCATCAGCGACGGGCTGATGATCTGCGACGTACAGGGGCGCATCGTTGCCTTCAACCCGGCTGCCAGCCGCATCACCGGCATCAGCCAGGACGATGCGCGTGCACTCCAGTCGATCGCGGATCTTCCCTTGACCGTGCTGGCCGATGACCTGGAAACCGTCCTGCCGTTCCAGGTCTGGCCCATGGCCGAGGTGGTAAGCCAGGGCGCCAGAATCATCGACCGGGAAATGCCCGTTCGACGGCGTGATGGTCAGGTCCTGTGGCTGCGGCTGAACCTGCACGCGCTCAAGGTCGACACCTTGGCTACCCCCTTTGCCGTGATGTTCACTTTCCGCGACATCACCGAGGAGCGGCGCGCCGTGCAGGAACTGGCATCCAGCGAAGAGCGATGGAAGTTCGCCCTGGACGGTGCCGGAGACGGTGTGTGGGACTGGGACATCCGGGCACGGCGCCTGTATTTCTCTT
The DNA here is from genome assembly GCF_913773725.1 of uncultured Aquabacterium sp. Taxonomy (GTDB): domain Bacteria; phylum Pseudomonadota; class Gammaproteobacteria; order Burkholderiales; family Burkholderiaceae_C; genus Aquabacterium. The sequence continues at coordinate 4,496 of NZ_CAJYGK010000102.1, forward strand.
CGCAATGGAAGCACCTGATCGGCTGCGAGGACGACGACATCCAGGATGAGTTGACCCTGCTGCTGGACCGCATCCATCCCGACGACCTTCCCCGCGTGCAGGAGGCTTTCTCCCGTTATCTGACTCACGGCGATGGGGTCTACAAGAACGAGTTCCGGATGCGCCACAAGCAGGGCCACGACGTCTGGATCCTCTCAAGGGGCAAGGTGGTGAGTCGCGGGCCGGACGGCAGCCCCACCCGCCTGGTCGGTACGCACTCCGACATCACTCTCTTCAAGCAAGCCGAACGCGCCATGCGTGACAAGCACGCGGCGGAAGCGGCCAGCGCGGCCAAGAGCGAGTTTCTGTCCCGAATGAGCCACGAAATCCGCACCCCGCTCAATGCCGTCCAGGGGTTTGCGCAGTTACTGGGCTTGCAGCTGCGGCAGTCGGGGGCGCCCGAAGCACCCCGGACCTACGTGCGCCAGATCCTGCACGCCAGCCAGCACCTCATGGGACTGGTCAACGACGTGCTCGACCTGCAGCAGGTCGAAGCTGGCGTGCTGAGCTTGCGCAGCGAGCCGATTTCGCTGCGCGACGAGGTCTCGCAGTGCGCTGCCATGCTGATGCCCCTGGCCGCCCGTGAAGACGTGGTACTGCAGTGCGACATGCCCGCTGCATGGTGTGTTGTCGCCGATCCACAACGCCTGCGCCAAGTCGTGATGAACGTGGGGTCCAACGCCATCAAGTACAACCAGCGCGGCGGTCAGGTGTGCTTTTCGGTCGTTGAGCACGGAGCAGACCAGGTTGCGCTCAGGATTCAGGACACAGGGCCGGGCATGAGCGCGCCGCAGCTTGCGCGGCTTTTCCAGCCCTTCGAACGACTCGGCCGAGAAACCGGGGCCATCGAAGGTACGGGGCTCGGGCTTATCATCACCAGATCGCTGGTCGAAGCCATGGGGGGGCAGCTCGACATCACGAGCCAACCCGGCTGCGGCACCAGCGTGACCATCGTTCTCCCTCGGGCCCGGGATGCGGCCCGACCGGCCGCTCCGCCGCCGGCGACAGACAGCCTACCGGATATGCCTGAACTGGCCCAGCCTCAGCACGATGTTTCCGCCGCCGCCCCCGTGGCCCCGCTGCGCGTCATGTACGTCGAAGACAACCGCATCAACGCCATGCTGTTCGAAGAGGCGCTGCGTCCTTACGCAGACCTGGCTCTCTTCGTCGCCGAAGACGGGCCCATGGCGCTCGAGCTGGCGCGGGACGTCCAGCCTCAGGTGCTCGTGCTGGACGCCCACCTGCCCGGCATGTCCGGGTTCGAGGTGCTGCGCGCGCTGCGCCAGGTACCGGGTCTCGAATCTGCACCAGCCTACATGTGCTCGGCGGACGCCATGCCCGAAGACGTGGCCCGCGCCGAGGCTGCGGGCTTTACCGGCTACTGGACCAAGCCCATCAACATCGTCGAAGTGACCACAACGCTGCGCGACCTGGCCCGACAGCGCGACAATGGCACGCCATGAGCGTTGCCAAAGAACCCCCTTACACCCACGGCCAGCCCCCGCGCACGGGCGTCCTTCTCGTCAACCTCGGAACCCCCGAGTCGCCCACACCGTCGGCCCTCCGGCGCTACCTGGGCCAGTTCCTGAGCGACCCCCGGGTCGTCGAGATCCCAAGAGCGGTCTGGATGCCGATCCTGCACGGCATCATCCTGCGGGTGCGCCCCGCCAAGTCGGCCGCCAAGTACGCCAGCATCTGGACGCCAGAAGGGTCTCCGCTGCGGGTGTGGACCGAGAAACAGACGAAGCTGCTGCAGGGCTTTCTGGGCGAAGCCGGGCACCACGTGACGGTGCGGCACGCCATGCGCTACGGCCAGCCCTCGGTGGCCAGCCAGCTGGATGCGATGAAGGCCGAAGGCGTGACCCGCGTGCTCGTGGTGCCACTGTACCCACAGTACTCGGGTGCCACCACCGCCAGCGTGATGGACGAGGTGTTTGCCTGGGGCCGCCAGACGCGCCTGCTGCCCGAGCTGCGCCACGTCAACCACTTCCACGACGACCCGGCCTACATCGACGCCCTGGCCGCCAGCGTGCGAGCGCACTGGCACACCCACGGCCGGGGTGAGCGCCTGGTGATGAGCTTCCACGGCATGCCCGAGCGCACGCTGCATCTGGGAGACCCTTACCACTGTGAATGTCACAAGACCGGGCGCCTGCTGGCCGAAAAGCTGGGCCTGACGCAAGACCAGTACATCGTGACCTTCCAGAGCCGCTTCGGCCGCGCGAAGTGGCTGGAGCCCTACACCGAGCCCACCCTGATCAAACTGGCCAAGGACGGCGTGAAAAAGGTCGACGTCGTGTGCCCGGCTTTCGTGGCCGACTGCATCGAGACGCTGGAAGAAATCGCCATGGAAGGCAAGCAGGTCTTTCTGGGCAACGGGGGACAAGAACTGCAGTACATCCCCTGCTTGAACGACCGGCCCGACTGGATTCGGGCGCTCTCCGGCATCGTGCAGCAGCACCTGCAAGGCTGGCCGACGCGCCCGGAGCACCAGCCCTCGGCAGAGACGCTGGCCCTGCAGGCCGCACGGGCCAAGGCCATGGGCTGCCCGCGCTGACGCGCGGTCTCATCATTTCAGGGCGTCGGGCAGAGGCTCCGTGGCCATCGCCTGCGGGCCTGATGGGCGCCACAACTCGTCCGCGGCGGCCAGGCCGAGCCGCTCCTGGGTCTGCTCGTCAGGCAGGGACTCGACCTCCTTGAGGGCGCGGCCCATGACCCGCGTGCGGGTCTCGACCGACGAAATGCTGTTGCTGGCCTCTTCCAGCTTCTTCCGGGTGCGAGCCAGCACATCGCCGAACTTGCCGAACTCGGTCTTCACCGCCCCCAACACCTGCCACACCTCGGAAGAGCGCCGCTCAAGCGCCAAGGTGCGGAAGCCCATCTGCAGGCTGGTGAGCGTGGCCAGCAGCGTGGTGGGGCCGGCCAGCATCACACGCTGCTCGCGCTGCAGCGATTCCACCAGGCCGGGCCGGCGCAAAGCCTCGGCATACAGGCCTTCGGTGGGGAGAAAGAGGATGCCGAAATCGGCCGTGTAAGGCGCGGCCAGGTACTTCTCGCGGATGGTGCGCGCCTCCAGGCGCAGCCGCTGCTCGAGCGCCTTGCCAGCGGCCTCGACCCCGGCTGCGTCGGCCCGCTCATGGGCATCGAGCAGGCGCTCGTGGTCTTCGCGGGGGAATTTCGCGTCGATGGGCAGCCACAGTGGTGCGCTGCCTGCCCCGCCCTGCCCTGGCAGCCGGATGGCGAACTCGACCCGGGCACCGCTGCCCGGCACGGTCTCGACGTTGGCGGCGTACTGGTCGGGCGTGAACACCTGCTCCAGCAGTGCGGCGAGTTGCACCTCGCCGAACACCCCTCGGGTCTTGACGTTGCTGAGCACGCGACTGAGCGAGCCGACGTCACTGGCCAGGCGCTGCATTTCGCCCAAGCCCTTGTGCACCTGCTCCAGCCGCTCCGCCACCTCGCGGAAGCGCTCGCCCAGGCGCGCCTCCAACGTGGCGTGCAGCTTTTCATCGACCGTCTGGCGCATCTGCTCCAGCTTGCGCTCGTTGTCGGCCTGCAGCGATTGCAGGCGCTGCTCGACCGTCTGGTGCAGCCGGGCCATCTGTTCGTTGTGCGTGCGTGCGGTCTCGCCCTGCTGCTGCACCAGGGTCTGCTGCAGCTGACCCAGCGTCAGGCCGAGTTCCTGCCGCGTCAGGGCAGCAGTGCGCGCCACGTCGTCGCGCAGCGTGCGCTCAAGGGACTCGGCCACCCGGTGGTGGGCATCGGCCAGGTCATCCAGCCGCTGCTGCAAGGCCTCGGTCGGGTCGGGTTGCGGGCGCAGCACCAGCCACAGCAACACAAGCAGATTCACGGCCAGCAGGGCCCAGGTCAGCCAGTTCATCGGGGGATTGTCGCAGGCGGGGGGCTCAGGGGGTGAGCCTGGCGATCAAAGATTGACCCGCGGCCGGACCAGGGCCGAACGCCATGGGCTGGCCAGCGACAGCGGTGAACACCGCCATGGTGACAGGCAGCCGGAGCAGAAATGAAAAAGGCCGCCCCTTGGGGCGGCCTCTTCCGCTCAGACCATCCCGCTTCAAGCAGGCTGCAGCGCAAACTCCACATGTGCCCCGGTCTTGGTGCGGATCTCTTCCTCCGTCACCCCCGGCGCCAACTCCACGCACACAAAGCCCTTGGGCGTCACATCCAGCACGCACAGCTCGGTGATCACACGGTCCACCACGCCCACGCCCGTCAGCGGCAGCGTGCACTGCTGCAGCAGCTTGTGCTCGCCGTTCTTGGCGCTGTGCTCCATCAGCACCACCACACGCGCCACACCGGCCACCAGGTCCATGGCACCGCCCATGCCCTTGACCATCTTGCCCGGGATCATCCAGTTGGCCAGGTCGCCCTTGTCCGACACCTGCATGGCGCCCAGGATGGACAGGTTGATCTTGCCGCCGCGGATCATGGCAAAGCTCTCGTGGCTGCCGAAGATCGAACTGCCGGGCAGCGTCGTGACGGTCTGCTTGCCGGCGTTGATCAGGTCGGCATCGACCTCGCTCTCATCCGGGAAAGGGCCGATGCCCAGCATGCCGTTTTCGCTTTGCAGCCACACGTCGATGCCAGGCGCCACGTGGTTGGCCACCAGCGTCGGCAGGCCGATGCCCAGGTTCACGTAGAAGCCGTCCTGCAGTTCCTTGGCGGCGCGGGCGGCCATTTCGTCATGGGTCCAGGGCATGGCTCAGGCTCCCTTCGGGTTCTGTTGGGTGGTGCGCTTCTCGATGCGCTTTTCGGGCGTGGCATTCAGCACAATGCGGTGCACATAAATGCCAGGCAGGTGGATGGCATCCGGATCGAAGGTGCCGGTCTCGACAATCTCTTCCACTTCGACCACGGTGAGCTTGCCGGCCATGGCGGCAGCCGGGTTGAAGTTGCGTGCGGTGCGACGGAAGATCAGGTTGCCGCTCTTGTCGGCCTTCCACGCCTTGACCAGCGCCACATCGGGCACCAGGGCACGTTCCATCACATAGGTCTCACCGTCGAACTCGCGGGTTTCCTTGCCCTCGGCCACGATGGTGCCCACGCCCGTCTTGGTGAAGAAGGCCGGGATGCCGGCGCCACCGGCGCGCAGCTTCTCGGCCAGCGTACCTTGCGGGGTGAACTCCAACTCGAGTTCGCCGGCCAGGTATTGCCGCTCGAACTCCTTGTTCTCGCCCACGTAGCTGGAGATCATCTTCTTGATCTGCCGCGTGTTGAGCAGCTTGCCCAGACCGAACCCGTCGACCCCGGCGTTGTTCGAGATCACGGTCAGGTCCTTCACACCGGACGCCTGCAGGGCGTCGATCAGCGCTTCAGGGATGCCGCACAGGCCGAAGCCACCGACGGCCAGCAACTGACCATCTTTCACAATCCCAGCCAGCGCACTGGCGGCGTCGGGATAGACCTTGTTCATCCACACACTCCTTGGCAAAGGGGGTTGTCCGCTGCGGTGCAGCATGGAAAGCGTACACCGGATGACGGCTTGAAATCCACTGCCCACGCCATAAAAAAGGCGCTCCGTTTCGCAACGGGGCGCCTGACAGGAAGGGGTGCAGAGCCGGTGTGGCGCCGTGCAGACGGCCGCGCGTTGCCCCGCTTTACGCCACTGGCGGAATGACTTAACGCGGCGGCAGGGCTGGCGGTGGCTCGTTACCGGGCAAGGCAGGCGCCTGCCCCTCCAGCGCCCGGATGGGAGCCGGCAAAGGCAGCGGCCGACCGTCTTTCATGCTCACCCACACCAGCGTGGCACCACCCGCCGCATACGGGGCGCCTGGCTCGTCTTCGCGCTCGATCGTCACATAGGTGTCGATGCTGGTGCGCCCCGGCGACCCGACGTACAGCTTCACCACCACGTCGCCCGGGTAGACCAGCGGGCGATAGAAGTTGCAGAAGGTGTTGGCGATCACCGGGCCTTCGGTGTCGGATTGAACGGTGCCGCTGATGGCCTGGATCCAGGACACCCGGGCCTGCTCCATGTACCGGAAGTACACGGTGTTGTTGACATGCCCCAGCACGTCCATGTCCCCCCACAGGATGGGCAGACGCACTTCGTGGACAAGGATTTTGTGTTCTGGAATATCAAGGCGCATGGCTGATCACGGAAAGCGGCCCGAGGGCCGAGGTGCCATGGAGGTGCGGACGGCCCGGTCACCTTTCAAGGGGCGCCGAGCGACCGGGCGTCAGGCTGCGGCCATCCCGTCGTCTGCAGAGATGACGGCGCCGTTGATGAAATCGCTTTCCGCTGCGCACAGCATCACCAGCAACGCGTCGAGATCACGCGGCTGCCCCACGCGCTTGCGGGGCAGCATGTTGATCAGCTTCTGGCCCGACTCGGTCTGCCAGTGATGGTGGTTGATCTCGGTGTCGATGTAGCCCGGACAGATGGCGTTGGTGGTGATGCCGAACCGGCCCCACTCGGCGGCCATCACCTTGGTCATGTGGATCACGGCGGCCTTGCTCATGCAGTACACGCCGATTTGCGGCAGCGTACGCAGGCCCGCGGCCGAAGCGATGTTGACGATGCGCCCGCCGGTGTAGGTGCCTGGCGCAGACCCTTTGGCCCTCGCCAGCATGCGCTTGGCGACTTCCTGAGCCACGAAGAAGGCACCGCGGGTATTGGTGTCGAAGACATAGTCATAGCTGTCTTCGGTCACGTCGACCAGGCGTTCTGTCGTGCTGACCCCGGAGTTGTTGATCAGGATGTCGATGGGGCCGACTTCGGTCTCTGCGTGCGCCACCGCCGAGCGGATGCTCGACACGTCGGTCACGTCCAACCCGACAACGTGGGCATCGCCGCCATACGACTCGATCTCGGAGCGCAGCGTCTTGAGCCGTTCGACGCGCCGGCCGGCCAGCACCACGGCTGCGCCGGCTTTGGACAGGGTGTAAGCGAACTGGGTGCCCAGGCCGCTGGATGCGCCGGTGATCAGGGCCACACGGCCGGACAGGTCAAGGGTGTAACTCATGTAGGGCTCCTCGGTGCGGCGCCATGCGCACGGCCGGTTTGATGAACACAGACCTTAGCACGCACCGCCCCGGCGACGCGCCCCAGGCCGGGCCGCGTTGCATCCCCCACAGCAAGGCCTGAAATAAATCGAACGATCGTGCTTTTTCTGAGAGAATACGCGGCGACCGCATGGCGCCGTCCCCCTGTCGAGGAGTGTCACTAGAATCGCGGTCTGCCCCGAGTCCCCTTACAGACGTCCCACAGAAGGAACAACGATGACGCCCCAGGAAATCCTTGAGCAGTTCGGCCCGCGCGAGTCGATGGAATACGACGTCGTGATCGTCGGAGCCGGCCCGGCTGGTCTGTCGACGGCGATCAAGCTCAAGCAACTGGCCGAGAAGGCCGGCAAGGA
>NZ_CAJYGK010000103.1 GCF_913773725.1 uncultured Aquabacterium sp.
GATTCCTACTGGATGTACCGCCTGGAAGACTTCCGGCCGGAAATGATCTTCATCTCCGCCGGCTTCGACGCGCACCGTGAGGACGAGATGGGCGGCATGGGCCTGGTCGAGGCCGATTACGCCTGGATCACAGCGCGCGTCCTCGACGTTGCGCGTCGCTTCTGCGAAGGCCGAGTCGTGTCCTGCCTGGAAGGCGGCTACAACCTCAGCGCCCTGGGGCGCAGCGTGGCCGCCCATGTGCGCACCCTCATCGAAGAACGCTGATCCCATCCCTCTCACACCGTGTTCAACAGCCTCCTCGCTCCCCTGACATCTCCCTCGGCCCCGGACCTGGCTTCCAGCGGACCCTTGCATTTATGGCGGCCCAGCGAGTTCTCCCACCTCTGGACCCAGCTCAACCAACCCACCGCCTTGGCGGAGGTCGCCGTGCTCCTGGGCTGTCTCGGGACGTCATGGTTGCTGGTGCGCCTGTGGCGTGGCAAGCAGGTCGACCCATCCTCCGTGTGGTTCGGGCGCAAGGTGTTCGACGGCGTGCTTTTCCCCTTGCTCGCCTTGCTGCTGGCGGTGGGCATGCGCCGGGTGCTTCAGGGCGAGTTGCCGCTGGCCGTGTTCCGCATCGCGATCCCGGTTCTTGTGTCGTTGGCCGCCATCCGCATGACAGTCAAGGTGTTGGGCGCGGCCTTCCCGGCGTCCCAGACGGTCCGTGTTGTCGAGCGGACGGTGTCCTGGGTCGCCTGGCTGGGCATGGTGCTCTGGGTGACAGGCGTGCTGCCTTTGCTCACCGACGAGATGGCGCGCCTGACCTGGAAGCTCGGCGGCAGCGAGGTGAGCCTGCTCAGCCTGATCCAGGGCGTGCTCAGCGCGGTGGTGGTGCTCATCCTCTCGCTGTCTCTGTCGTCGGCCATCGAGTCGCGTCTTCTGCGGGGCAGTGCCAGTGACAATCTCTCGCTCCGCAAGATCGCCGCCAATGCCATTCGCGCGGTGTTGCTGGCCTGCGGCATGCTGCTCGCTTTGTCTGCGGCCGGCATCGACCTCACGGCGTTGTCGGTGTTCGGCGGCGCCATCGGTGTGGGGCTCGGGTTCGGCCTGCAGAAGCTGGCGGCCAACTACGTCAGCGGCTTCGTGATTCTGGCCGAGCGCAGCCTGCGCATCGGCGACCTGGTGCGGGTGGACAACTTCGAGGGACGCATCACCGACATCAACACCCGCTACACCGTGTTGCGTGCGGCCACCGGGCGCGAGGCGATCGTGCCCAACGAGCAGCTGATCACCCAGCGTGTGGAGAACGCGTCGTTGGCCGACACCCGGTTGCAGCTGTCCACCGTGGTGCAGGTGGCCTACGGCACTGACCTGCAGATGCTCATTCCTCAGATGGTCGGCGCGGTGTCGGCGCTGCCGCGCGTGCTGGCAACACCCGAGCCACAGGTCTTCCTGACCGCCTTTGCCGCTGACGGGCTTGAGCTGACGGTGATGTGGTGGTTGGACGACCCCCAGAACGGCCAGCTCAACCTCCGCTCGGAGGTGAACCTGACGATCCTGAATCTGTTGAACCGCCTTGGGGTGGAGATCCCGTTCCCGCAGCGTGTGGTTCACGGTGCGGGTGCGGCGCCCGCCCGTGCTTGAGGTATCCTCCACCGGACCGGGGCAACCCCCTAACAAGAAGACCTGAGCGTGCAGCCCGTTTCCAGCAAGGCGCCGGCCGACCCCGTCGCCACCGATCCTCACCTCGACGACGACGAGCCGCCTCGTCGTCCGCGCAAGGGCATCTACATCCTGCCCAACCTGTTCACGCTGGCGGCCTTGTTCGGCGGCTTCTACGGCATCGTCATGGCCATGAACGGCCAGTTCGAGCAAGCCGCGGTGGGCATTTTCTGCGCCATGGTGCTCGACAGCCTGGACGGCCGCGTGGCGCGCATGACGAACACGCAGAGCAGCTTCGGCGAGCAGATGGACAGCCTCTCCGACATGGTGTCGTTCGGTGCGGCGCCAGCCCTCATCGCCTATGAGTGGGCGCTGAAAGACCTCGGCAAGTACGGCTGGATCGCCGCCTTTGTGTACTGCTCGGGTGCCGCCTTGCGTCTGGCGCGCTTCAACACCAACATCGCCGTGGTGGACAAGCGCTTCTTCCAGGGGCTGCCCAGCCCGGCGGCCGCGGCCCTCGTCATGGGTCTGATCTGGGTCGTGACCGACCTGGGCGAAACCGCTTTCACACTGACCGGCATGGTGTGGCTGACCTTCGCCATGACCCTGTATGCGGGCCTGACCATGGTCACCAACATCCCGTTCTACAGTTTCAAGGACGTGAACTTCCGGCGCTCGGTGCCTTTCATCGCCATCGTTGCGATCGCCCTGGGCATTGCCGTGATCACCATCCACCCCCCGATCGTGCTGTTTGCGGTCTTCGTGCTGTATGGCCTGTCCGGCTATGGCGTCTACGCCTGGAAGCGCATGAAAGGCAAACGCGTCAGCGTGATTTCCACGTCGACGGACGAGCCCGAAGAGGCTGGACTGCACCGCTGAACCCCGGCCTGCCCGACGCGACGGGCGGGATGACCGAGGGCTCACCCCGCTTGCCGCCTGCGGCCAAGAGGCGCCACAGTCCTTGATGGACGCGGCGCCGCCCCAGGAGACCCCCATGACCGACAAGCTCATCATTTTCGACACCACCCTGCGTGACGGCGAACAGTCGCCGGGCGCTTCGATGACGCGGGAGGAAAAGCTCCGCATCGCCCGCCAGCTGGAGCGCCTGAAGGTCGACGTGATCGAGGCCGGCTTTGCCGCGTCCTCCAACGGCGATTTCGAGGCCATCAAGTCCATCGCGGACGTCATCAAGGACTCGACCGTCTGCTCGCTGGCGCGGGCCAACGACCGCGACATCAGCCGTGCCGCCGAAGCCCTGAAGGGCGCCAATTCGTGGCGCATCCACACCTTCATCGCGACCAGTGCGCTGCACATGGAGAAGAAGCTGCGCATGTCGCCCGAGCAGGTGCTCGAGCAGGCCAGGCAGTCCGTGCGCTTTGCCCGCAACCTGACTTCCGATGTCGAGTTCTCGGCCGAAGACGGCTACCGCTCCGACCTGGATTTCCTCGCCCGCGTGTGCGAGGCGGTGATCAACGAGGGCGCGACCACCATCAACATCCCGGATACGGTGGGCTACGCCATCCCCGAGCTCTATGGCCAGTTCATCCGCGACCTGCGCGAGAAGGTGCCGAACTCCGACAAGGCGATCTGGTCGGTGCACTGCCACAACGACCTCGGCATGGCCGTGGCCAACTCGCTGGCCGGCGTGAAGATCGGCGGCGCGCGCCAGGTGGAGTGCACCATCAACGGCCTGGGCGAGCGCGCGGGCAACTGCGCCATGGAAGAGATCGTCATGGCCGTGAAGACCCGTCGCGACTACTTCGGTCTGGACGTGGGCATCGAAACCCAGCAGATCATGTCGGCCTCCCGGCTGGTGTCGCAGACGACCGGGTTCGTGGTTCAGCCCAACAAGGCGGTCGTGGGGGCGAACGCCTTCGCACACGCCTCCGGCATCCACCAGGACGGCGTGCTCAAGGCCCGCGACACCTACGAGATCATGCGCGCCGAGGACGTCGGTCTGTCCGCGAACAAGATCGTGCTGGGCAAGCTGTCCGGGCGCAACGCGTTCAAGCAGCGCCTGCAGGAACTCGGCATCGACCTGGACTCCGAAGCGGAAATCAACGCCGCCTTCGCCAAGTTCAAGGAACTGGCCGACCGCAAGAGCGAGATCTTCGACGAGGACATCATCGCCCTGGTCGGCGACGAAAGCGTGACCAGCGAGCAGGAGCACTATCGCCTGATCGCCCTCGCACAGCGCTCCGAAATGGGCGAGCGTCCGCACGCCAGCGTGGTGTTTGCAGCCGGCGCTTCCGAACACCGCAGCGAGGCCGAAGGCAATGGCCCGGTGGACGCCAGCGTGAAGGCGATCGAGGCTGTCGTGAAAAGTGGCGCCGAAATTCTTCTTTACTCCGTCAATGCCATCACCTCCGGCAGCACAGAATCACAGGGTGAGGTGACGGTGCGTTTGCAGCATGGCGGTCGGGTTGTCAACGGGGTTGGTGCGGATCCGGACATCGTGGTCGCGTCGGCCAAGGCCTATTTGTCTGCACTCAACAAGCTGCACAGCAAGGCCGAACGCGTGGCCGCGCAGGGCTGACCGCTCCCCACGAGGGTCCGGTACACCGGGCTACTTGATAAATGACGCGTAAGTCTTTGATCTTGCGCGTTTTTTATTTACACTTCGTGGAGACGAAAGGGCTGTACCCGTGATCTGCTTCAAATGGAACAAAAACTGGCTGCCGGCCCTGTTGGTGTCGGCACTGGCGATCGGACTGGTCACCCCTGCGGAGGCGGCCGGCAAGTCCACGCGCGTCACCAAGGCCAAGGTCAGCGCCAAGGCTTCCACCCGCGCTGAACCCCGAACCCCCACCAAGGGCGCCCGGAAGGCGCGCACCGAGGCCGCTCGGGGCAAGGACACTGCGCCGGTCAGCCGACAGGCTCGCTCGAAGCCGACGCGCACCGCGAGCGACTCGGTAGACAGCCGTTCCCGCGCGGTCAAAGCGGCCCGTGCGCTGCCGCGTGCCGAAGCCCCGGCGCGCTTGATTCCGGTCTCGGTGCAGTCCTCGTCCCTCACCCCCCATGTCGCGCCCAACACGGCCGCGATGGCCGCAGCCTCCGGCGCTTCCGGTGCATCGTTTGGCCAGCTCTATGGCTTGCATCAGACGCCGGATCCGCTCGAGCTGAAGTCCAGTGTGGCGTTGGTGATGGACCAGGACACGAACGAGGTCCTGCTGGCCAAGAACTCCGACGCCATCCTCCCGATTGCATCGTTGACCAAGCTGATGACGGCGCTGGTCACGGTCGAAGCCCGCCTGTCGATGGATGAGTCCATCACCATCACGGTGGACGATGTCGACACCGAGAAGAACAGCAGTTCGCGTCTGGCGGTCGGCTCGACGCTGACACGCGGCGAGTTGCTGCACCTGGCGCTCATGGCATCTGAAAACCGTGCGGCCCACGCGCTGGGACGCAGCTACCCGGGCGGCATGCGCGCTTTCGTGAGCGCGATGAACGCCAAGGCCCGCCTGCTGGGCATGGGGGACACCCGTTACGTCGAGCCCACGGGCCTGAGCAGCCGCAACCAGTCCAGCGCCAAGGACCTGGCGTCGCTGGCCAAGGCCGCCTACCAGCATCCTTTGATCCGTGAACTGTCGACATCGCGCGAGTACGCTGCCCGTGTCGGCTCTCGCACGGTGCAGTTCCACAACACCAACGGCCTCATCCGCAATCCGAGCTGGGACATCGGTCTGCAGAAGACCGGCTACATCGTCGAAGCAGGGCGCTGTCTGGTCATGCAGGCCAGCATGGCAGGCCGCAAGCTGATCATGGTGTTCCTGGATTCGGCGGGCAAGTATTCCCGTCTGGCCGATGCCGAGCGGGTTCGCCGGTGGATCGAGCGCCCCGGACATTCGGCAGTAGAGCCGTCGGCAGAAGTCAACGCGGCCCGCGCCGGGGGCAAGCTGACGTCCTGAGTGGCTGATGCCGGGTTGACGGACTGCGTCCGCGGTACAAAGCAACAAAGGCCTCCGATCGGAGGCCTTTGCTTTTGGGGTGGGTGAGTCTTATCGATGCACCCAGCCCAGGCAGGCCGAGATGCGGGCCGCGGTGGCTTTCAAGGCTTCCTGCCACTCCAGGCCAAAGCGGGCAATCGGGGCGTTGAGCACCAGCGCCGCGCACACCCGGCCCATGTCGTCGTGGATCGGCGTGGCGGCCAACTGCAGCAGAGGGTCCGGACTGTCGCTGTCGAGCGCCATGCCCTGGGCGCGGATCGCCGCGAGTTCCGCTTGCAGCGACTCCAGCCGCACGCCCTGTGCAGAGGCCAGTACCTGCAGCAGGCTGGCCGGGTCCTGGAGCATCAGCAGCTTGCCGGCGGCATGGCTGGTCAGCGCGATGCGCAGGCCCATCACCCGCGTCACCTGGACCCCGGAGCGCTCCGACACCGTGCGCGCCACGCAGATCGCATCGTCGTCTTGCCGGATGAACAGCGAAACGGTGTGCCCCGTCTGGCGGTGCAACTCCTGCATGGGGCGTGCGGAGAGCTCACGGACGTCCAGGCGCACCCGCACCCGGTTGCCGAGTTCGAGCAAGCGCAGCCCCAGGCGGTAGCTGCCCGGGCCCGAGCGCTCGACCATGCCGCCCACTGCGAGGTCGTTGAGAATGCGGTGGGCAGTGGAGGGGTGCAGGCCAGTCTGCTCGCTGATGGACTTGAGAGAGACGGAGTCTCCCTCTTGGGCCAGCGTGTCGAGCAGGGAGAACATCCTGCTGAGCACCTGAATGGACGTGGACGCAGCGCTCGATTCGTTCATGGGGTTTTCCGGTACGGGAGACCGTTTTGGAACACGGGATGGCTGCTCAATCGGCGAAATAATCGGCCACTTGAGGTCAAATCCGGGCTTTGCCTCGCCGGGAGTCGGTATTTCATGTCGGCCATGCACTTTTTCTCGTTTCGGCGCGGCTGGGAGCGTGCCCTCAAGGCCCTGGGCGTCCTGTTCCTGGTGTGGTCCTCGCCTGCGTGGGCGCAGGACGCATCGCCTTCGTCATCAACGGCCGGGGGGCGCGACACGCCTCAGGCGACCCCGGCCCGTCAGTGGTTCAAGGCTCCGCGGGTCTATGGCCGGCTGACGAACCAGGAACTTGGCCTGGTCATCAACACCGACGACCCCTATTCCGTCCAGGTGGGTGAGTACTACGCCCGTGCCCGCAAGATCCCCGAGGAGCAGATCCTGCGCGTGCGGCTGCCGGTGAAGGGCGAACTCAGCGTGGCCGAGTTCGAGGCCTTCCGACAGCAGATCGACGAGTTCTTCGGGGAGCGCATCCAGGCGCTGGCGCTGGCCTGGCGGCTGCCCTATGCCGTGGGATGCAACTCGTTGCCCGGCGCCCTGGCTCTCGGCTACGACGCCAAGCTGTGCAGCAACACCTGCGCACCGACCCGGCCGAGCATCTACTTCGGCTCGGCCACGACCCGGCCGTACACCGACTACCGCATGCGCCTGAGCATGTTGCTCGCCTCACGCGATGTGGCAGGCGCGAAAGCCCTGATCGACCGGGGCGTCAAGGCGGACAACACCCTCGGTCTCAAGGGCGCCCCGCTGGCCAATGTCCACTTCGTCACGACATCGGATGCCATCCGCAGCCAGCGTCAGCTGCTGTTCCCGCCTGCCGGCAAGCTGCCTCAGGTCGGGCTGGAGGTGTTTCTGGACCGCACGGAAGCCCTGCGTTACCACGAGCGGGTCCTGGTCTACCTCACGGGACGCACCCAGGTCGACTGGCTGGACACGGTGTCCTTCCTGCCTGGTGCGCTGGGCGACCACCTGACCTCCTTCGGCGGGGTGCTCGACAAGCCGCATGGTCAGATGACGGTGTTGTCATGGATCGACGCCGGCGTGACGGCCAGCTATGGCACCACCAGCGAACCCTGCGCCCACCTGCAGAAGTTCCCCAACCCGCAGGGGCTGGTGCTGTTCTATGCACAGGGCGCCACGGCCATCGAGGCCTACTGGAAGAGCGTCGCATGGCCTCAGCAGGGCCTCTTTGTCGGGGAGCCGCTCGCGGCCCCGTTCGCCCGCGATCCCTGAACGATCCCTGACGGCAATCAGCTCAGCCAGCCCCAGCGGACACGCTGGGCAATCCAGCTCTTGCGCAGCGGCGTCAGCACGATGCGTTCGCGCAACACCCGAGGACCGTGGTCGCGCACCTCGTGGGCCAGCGCCTCTGACATCAACGCCAGTGCGACCAAGGGGCGGCACGCCCGGCGATCAGCAGCCGGTAATGCCCGGATGGCGGACCGGCCTTCCTCCAGGGTCTGCGCCGCTTCGTCGTGCAATGCGTTGAGCAAGCCGGCCCAGCCAGCGGGTGGCGTCTCGGCGGGTCGGGTCAGTTCATGTGCCCGCACACCGTGGGCCTGCAGCGTGTCGATGGGCACGTGCACCCAGCCCGCTCGGGCGTCCTGCCCAAGCCTTGCCAGCTGATGCGCCAGACGCAGTCCGCGCCCCAGTGTCCTGCTCGCCTCCCGCGTCGCCGGGGTGTCGGCGGCACCCAGCACCATGGCGGCACCCGCGCAGGCCAGGCCGGTGCTGGCGTCCGCGTGGCGCAGCAGCGTCGGCCGGTCCAGCCAGCGTGTCTGCTGCAGCAACTGCAACTGTGCCTCCAGCTGTCCCGTCCACACGGACCAGTCGTGAAGGCTACGCGCCTCTTCGGCCAGGGCCAGCCAGGCCTTCAGCAGAGGGTGTTCCGCCTGGCCCTGGTGGGCCGCGCTGTGAACCTGCTGCAACCACCAGCGCAGCTTGGTCTCGCCCACAGCCGGGTCGCTCACGGTGTACGGAATGGCGCTCACCTCGTGCCACCAGTTCAACCAGATGGACGACGCCGCGCGGCGAGCCGGGGGCACCAGTGACAGGGCGTACCCCAGGCTGCTGCCCGGGCGGGGGAAGGGGGTTGCGTCGGGATGGGACATCGTCTTGGTTCGCGAGGTCGCGTATTGTCGCCAAAGGACGGCGCTTGCTCGATTGACACGTCCCGTTTTCCTTGACACCATTACTGACTCTCGGGTCAGTTATTGCGCGGCAACCGTCTGCCGCGCCGCCGGGACCTTGCGTACAACCAGAACCTCCTGCACATGAACATCCTCCGTCCCTCGCGGCGCTGCGGCGCTCTGATCCTCTCGGCCGGCCTGTCGGCCATGGTGGTGTTGAGCGGGTGCAGCAAGCAGCCCGAGGTGGCGGAGACCGTGCGCGCCGTGCGCACCCTGGTCGTCGGCGCGTCTGGCGGACAGCTCGAGCGCGAATTCGCGGCCGACGTGCGCGCCCGGACCGAGTCCCGGCTGGGCTTCCAGGTCGGGGGCAAGGTGAGCCATCGGCATGTCGAACTGGGCCAGACCGTTCGGAAAGGGCAGCCTCTGGCGCAGCTGGACGCGCAGGATCTCCGCCTGGGGCAGGACGCGGCACGCGCTGGCGTGAGCGCTGCCGAGGCCCGTGCGCGGCAGTCCGCCGCCGACCTGAAGCGCTTCACCGAGTTGCGGGCTCAAGGTTTCATCAGCCAGGCGGAGCTCGATCGGCACCAGGCCACCACGGATGCGGCGTTGGCCGCCCTCCGGCAGGCCCAGGCGCAAGCGGGCGTCCAGGGAAATCAGGCCGGATATGCCACCTTGTTGGCTGACGCGCCAGGCGTGATCACCGGCGTCGAACTCGAGCCCGGTCAGGTGGTTGGCGCGGGTGTGCCGGTGCTCGTGCTGGCACACGACGGCCCGAGAGACATCGTTTTTCAAGTGCCAGAAGACATGGGCGGAACGTTGCGCCGCCTGAAGGGCCAGGCGGGCGGTGTCGAGGTGCGCCGCTGGGGCACAACCGAGTGGACGCCGGCGGTGGTCCGCGAGGTGGCGGCCGCAGCCGATCCGCAAGCGCGGACCTATCAGATCAAGGCCGATGTCGGTACGGCACCCGGCTTTGAGCTGGGCCAGACGGCGGCCGTGCGCCTGCGCGTGCAGGTCGGCGCCCAGGGCAGCCTGCGCGTGCCGCTGCAGGCGCTCGTCGAGCGCGAGGGCCGCTCGATGGTCTGGCTGCTCGATGGCAAATCGATGACGGTCAAGCCGGTTCCCGTTACCGCCGGCGAGGTGGTCGGCGACCATGTCCTCGTCTCGGCGGGCCTCCAGCCGGGACAGGAACTGGTCACGGCCGGCGTGCATGTGCTCAGTCCCGGGCAGAAGGTGCGCCGGTACGAAGGGCGCATCGGAGCCACCGCGCAGCCGGCCTCGGCCGCCGCGTCCCGCTCCTGATCGCCGGAGGACACCGTGAGCATCTCTTCCCGCGACACGGCCGGCGAGGCCGGCAGCCAGCGTTTCAACATTTCCCGCTGGGCGCTTGAGCACCCGGCACTGACCCGTTACCTCATGGTCGTGCTGATGCTGCTCGGCCTGGCCGCCTACTTCCAACTGGGGCAGGACGAGGATCCGCCCTTCGCCTTCCGGGTGATGGTGGTGCGGGCCTACTGGCCTGGCGCCACGGCGCAGGAGGTGGCAGAGCAGGTCACCGACAAGATCGAGCGCACCCTGCAGGAGGTGCCGTACGCCGACAAGATCCAGTCCTACACCAAGCCGGGCGAATCGTTCACCCTGATGCAGGTGAAGGACTCTTCGCCGCCCAAGGAGATCCCCAACCTCTGGTACCAGGTGCGCAAGAAGGTGGGCGACATGCGCCACACCCTGCCGCCCGGCGTGTACGGCCCTTTCTTCAATGACGAGTTCGGCGACGTCTACGGGTCGATCTACGCGCTGTCGGCCGATGGCTTCACGGAAGAAGAGCTGCGCCAGTTTGCCGAGCAGACCCGTTCGCGCCTGTTGCGGGTGTCCGGGGTGGCCAAGGTCGAGCTCTTCGGCGTGCAGGCCGAGAAGGTCTTCATCGAGGTGCCGCAACGCCGTCTGGCCGAGATGCGCATCAACATGCAGGAGCTCATCGCCCAGCTCAACGCCCAGAACGGCGTCGAGGGCGGCGGCTTTTACGCGGGCGAGGCGGGCAACATCCAGATGCGCGTGAACGGCGCCTTCCGTTCGGTGGACGACCTGCGCAACATGCCCGTGCGGGTCGTGGACCCCGCGACCGGCCGCGCCCGGGCCTTCCGGCTGGGTGACATCGCCACCGTGCGCCGGGGCTATGAGAACCCGCCCGCCACCCGGGTGCGCCATCAGGGCAAGCAGGTCATTGCACTGGGCGTGTCGATGGCCAAGGGCGGCGACATCATCGCGCTGGGCAAGAACCTCAAGGCCGCCACCGCCGCCATCCAGGCCGAGTTGCCGGCGGGCATCGAGATGGCGCAGATCCAGAACCAGCCCGAAGCCGTCTCCAGCTCGGTCGGCGAATTCATCAAGGTCCTGATCGAGGCTGTGGTCGTGGTGCTGGCCGTCAGCTTCGTCAGCCTGGGGCTGCACACCAAGCCGCTGCGCCTGGACGTCTGGCCCGGACTGGTCGTGGCCATCACCATCCCGCTGGTGCTCGCCGTCACCTTCCTGATCATGTTCTATTGGGGCGTGGGCCTGCACAAGATCTCGCTGGGTGCGCTGATCATCGCCCTCGGCCTGCTGGTCGACGACGCCATCATCGCGGTCGAGATGATGGTGCACAAGCTGGAGGAGGGCTACGACAAGATGCGGGCCGCCACCGCCGCCTACGAGATCACCGCCATGCCCATGCTGACGGGCACGCTGATCACGGCGGCCGGCTTTCTGCCCATCGGCATGGCGCGCTCGTCGGTGGGCGAGTACACCTTTGCCATCTTCGCCGTCACGGCCGCCGCGCTGCTGATCTCGTGGGTGGTGTCCGTGTACTTCGTGCCCTACCTGGGCCAGTGGCTGCTGCGCACCCGCCCCAAGGTGTCGGCAGCGGAGCAGGGCAGTGCCGACCTGTACGACGGTCCTTTCTACGTGCGCTTCAAGGCCTTGGTCACCTGGTGCGTGCGGCATCGCTGGCTCACGATCGCCATGACGCTGCTGGCGCTCATGCTCGGCTTCGTCGGCATGGGCAAGGTGCAACAGCAGTTCTTCCCGGACTCGAGCCGCCCCGAGATCCTCGTGGACCTGTGGCAGCCCGAAGGCAGCACCGTCGAGTCCACCGATGCCGTGGCGCGGCGTTTCGAGGCCCGCATGATGAAAGAGGAGGGGGTGCGCTCGGTGAGCACCTGGATCGGGTCGGGATTGCCGCGCTTCTACCTGCCGATGGACCAGATCTTCCCGCAGAGCAACGTCAGCCAGGCCGTGGTGCTGCCGGTGGATACCACGGCACGCGAACGACTGCGCCGCGAACTGCCTCGCATCCTTGCTGAAGAGTTCCCGGAAGTGCGCGGCCGCGTCAAGCTGTTGCCCAATGGCCCGCCCGTCCCGTATCCGGTGCAGTTCCGCATCGTCGGGGACGATGTGGTGGCCCTGCGTCGCCTGGCGGAAGAGGCCAAGACGCTGATGCGGGCCCACCCCGACATGCGCGGCGTCAACGACAACTGGAACGAGTCCGTGAAGGCCATTCGGCTGGAGGTGGACCAGGACAAGGCACGCGCCCTGGGGGTGACCACCCAGGCCATCGCCCAGGCGACGCGCACGCTCACGTCCGGTGCCACGGTGGGGCAGTACCGCGAGGGCGATCGCCTCATCGACATCGACGTGCGCGCGCCGGCCTCCGAGCGCGTGACCCTCACCTCGCTCGACAACGCCTATGTGGCGAGCAGTTCCGGTCGCCTGATTCCGCTGCTGCAGATCGCCCGCCCGCACCTTGTGTGGGAGCCGGGGGTGCTGTGGCGCGAGGGCCGGCGCTTCGCCATCACCGTGCAGGGCGATGTGCGCGAAGGCATCCAGGGGCCGACCGTGAGCCAGGCCCTGTGGCCCCAGATGCAGGCGCTGCAGCAGCGCATGCCTGCGGGTTACCAGGTGCAGCTGGCGGGGACGGCCGAGGAAAGCAGCAAGGGGCAGGGCTCCATCTTCGCCAACGTGCCGGTGATGCTGTTCATCATCTTCACGCTGTTGATGCTGCAGCTGCAAAGCTTCTCGCGGGCGCTGCTGGTGTTCCTCACCGGCCCGATGGGCATTGCCGGCGTCGCGGGCGCGCTTCTGCTGCTCAACCGGCCGTTCGGCTTCGTCGCGCTGCTCGGCGTGATTGCCCTGATGGGCATGATCATGCGCAACTCCGTGATCCTGATCGACCAGATCGAGCAGGACCGCGCGCGTGGCGTGCCCGCGTGGGATGCCATCGTCGGGGCGGCCGTGCGACGCTTCCGCCCGATCGTGCTGACGGCTGCCGCCGCCGTGCTGGCCATGATTCCCCTGAGCCGCAGCGCGTTCTGGGGCCCGATGGCTGTGGCCATCATGGGCGGACTGATCGTGGCAACGGCGCTCACGCTGCTGGCCTTGCCGGCCATGTACGCCGCCTGGTTCCGGGTACGGGCCCCGCAGGCGTAAAAAACAGGCCCGTACCCGCGCTAGAATCGCGGGCTCGGACCAAATCAGCCTGTCCGGCGGTCTGCGCTTGCCTGTTTCCGGAGACCGGAGGCAGGCGCGACGGCCGGATGTTTCAGGCCGATGCGCGGGTGGCGAAATTGGTAGACGCACCAGGTTTAGGTCCTGACGCCAGCAATGGTGTGGGGGTTCGAGTCCCCCCCCGCGCACCAGCCCTCATTCCTTCTTACTCATACTGAGAGATCAATCATGGCGATCACCGTGGAGACCCTCGACAAGCTGGAGCGCCGCATCACGCTGTCGCTGGCAGCCGATGCCCTGCAGAACGAAGTCGATGCCCGCCTGAAGAAGCTGGCTCGCACCGTGAAGGCCGACGGCTTCCGCCCCGGCAAGGTGCCGATGAACGTGGTGGCCCAGCGTTACGGCTACTCCGTGCAATACGAAGTGGTCAACGACAAGCTGGGTGAGGCCTTTGCCAAGGCTGCCCAGGAAGCCCAACTGCGTGTCGCAGGCCAGCCCCGCATTTCCGAAAAGGAAGGCGGCCCGGTTGACGGCCAGATCCAGTTCGACGCCACCTTCGAGGTCTACCCGGAAGTGACGATCGGTGACCTGTCGGCCATCGAACTCGAGCGCGTGTCGGCCGACGTCAACGACGCCGCCATCGACCGCACCGTCGAAATCCTGCGCAAGCAGCGTCGCACCTTCGCCCAGCGTCCGGCCACCGAAGGTGCCGCCGACGGCGACCGCGTAACCATCGACTTCGAAGGCAAGATCGACGGCGTGCCGTTCGAAGGCGGCAAGGCCGAAGGCTTCCAGTTCCTGGTCGGCGAAGGCCAGATGCTTGAGGCATTCGAGAAGGCCGTGCGCGGCATGAAGACCGGCGAGTCCAAGACCTTCCCGCTGGCCTTCCCCGAGGACTACCACGGCAAGGACGTGGCCGGCAAGGAAGCCGACTTCCTCGTGACCGTCAAGAAGGTCGAAGCCCAGAACCTGCCCGAGATGACCGAAGAGTTCATCAAGAGCCTGGGCATCGCCGACGGCACCGTCGAGTCGCTGCGCGCCGACATCAAGAAGAACCTCGAGCGTGAAGTGAAGTTCCGCGTGCTGGCCCGCAACAAGGCTGCCGCGATGGAAGCCCTGCTGAAGGCCGTCGAATTCGACCTGCCGAACTCGCTGGTGGCCGCTGAAGGCGACCGTCTGGTCGAAGGCGCCCGCGCCGACCTGAAGGCCCGCGGCATCAAGGACGCCGACAAGGCCCCGATCCCCGCCGAAATGTTCAAGCCCCAGGCCGAGCGCCGCGTGCGCCTGGGCCTGACGGTGGCCGAGCTGGTCAAGGCCAACAACCTGCAAGCCAAGCCCGAGCAGATCCAGGCTCACATCGAAGAGCTGGCCCAGAGCTACGAGCAACCGGCCCAGGTCATCGCCTGGTACATGAGCGACCGTCAGCGCATGGCCGAAGTCGAGGCCGTCGTGATCGAATCGAACGTGTCCGAGTTCATCTTCTCCAAGGCCAAGGTCACCGACAAGGCCCTGGGCTTCGAAGAGCTGATGGGCCAGCAAGCCGGCGCCTGATCGCGCCGCAGCGGGTCGGCGTGATGCCTGCCCGCGCCCCTTGCCTCTGAAAAGGCACCTGCAATCCCGAGCGGAGGCAGGTGCCTTTTGTTTTGTGCAAATGTGGTGACGTGGCAGCGCCGCCCGGGTGGACAGTGCTTGCAAACAACGGAAAGACGAGCAACGCAGTCACTCGCTTTTTCCTGGGTTCGAAGCAGCCTGCCAGCACGTCATAATGAATTCACAACTCATTTCCGGCGCCCAGTCAAGGGGCGACCGTTTCAAGAGGACGCACATGAGCGCACAGGACATCCAGAACCTCGGCATGGTGCCCATGGTCATCGAGCAATCGGGCCGTGGCGAGCGCGCCTACGACATCTACAGCCGCCTCCTGCGCGAGCGCGTGATCTTCCTGGTGGGCCCGGTCAACGACCAGAGCGCCAACCTGGTGGTGGCCCAGCTGCTCTTCCTGGAAAGCGAGAACCCTGACAAGGACATCTCGCTCTACATCAACTCGCCGGGTGGCAGCGTGAGTGCCGGCATGTCGATCTTCGACACCATGCAGTTCATCAAGCCCGACGTGTCCACCCTGTGCATGGGCATGGCCGCCTCGATGGGGGCCTTCCTGCTGGCGGCCGGTGCCAAGGGCAAGCGTTTCGCGCTGCCCAACAGCAAGATCATGATCCACCAGCCGCTGGGTGGCGCGCAGGGTCAGGCCACGGACATCGAGATCCACGCCCGCGAGATCCTCAAGACCCGCGAGCAGCTGAACAAGATCCTGGCCGATCGCTCGGGTCAGCCGCTGGAAAAAATCCAGAACGACACCGAGCGCGACTACTACATGACCGCCGACGAGGCCGCCACCTACGGCCTCATCGACAAGGTGCTGGAAAAGCGACAGTGACCCCGAGCCCGGCTTCGATGCCGGGCTCACCGTTTTTGTTGGGTGAAAAACCGCAACATGGCAGGGCAGTTCCTGCCAATGGGCCGGGAATCATTTGACTTATCATCGTTGACACCCTCCTTGCCGACTCCCTGACAGGCCTGCACCATGCCCGAGAAAAAAGGCTCATCCAGCGAAAAGATCCTCTACTGCTCCTTCTGCGGAAAGAGCCAGCACGAGGTCAAGAAGCTCATCGCCGGCCCGTCCGTGTTCATCTGCGACGAGTGCATCGAACTCTGTAACGACATCATCCGGGACGAGGTGGCCGCGGAAGCGGAGCAGTCGCGGCCGGCGCGCAGCGACCTTCCCACCCCGGGCGAGATCAAGTCCAGCCTGGACCAGTACGTGATCGGGCAGGACACGGCCAAACGCACGCTGTCGGTGGCGGTGTACAACCACTACAAACGGCTGCGGCACATGGGCGCGGGCGATGGCAAGAAGCCCGACGTCGAGCTTGCCAAGAGCAACATCCTGCTGATCGGCCCGACTGGCTCCGGCAAGACCTTGCTGGCCCAGACCCTGGCCCGCCTGCTGAACGTGCCTTTCGTGATCGCCGACGCCACCACGCTGACCGAAGCCGGCTACGTGGGCGAAGACGTCGAGAACATCATTCAGAAGCTGCTGCAGAACTGCAACTACGAGGTCGAGAAGGCCCAGCGCGGCATCGTCTACATCGACGAAATCGACAAGATCTCTCGCAAGTCCGACAACCCGTCGATCACGCGTGACGTGTCGGGCGAGGGCGTGCAGCAGGCGCTGCTGAAACTGATCGAAGGCACGATGGCCTCGGTGCCCCCGCAGGGCGGCCGCAAGCACCCGAACCAGGACTTCCTGCAGATCGACACGACCAACATCCTGTTCATCTGCGGTGGCGCGTTCGACGGCCTCGAAAAGGTCATCCAGAACCGCTCGGTCAAGTCCGGCATCGGCTTCGGTGCTTCCGTGCAGAGCAAGGAAGAGCGCAAGGTCGGCGAGGTCTTCCGCGAGGTCGAACCCGAAGACATCATCAAGTTCGGCCTCATTCCCGAGCTGGTGGGCCGTCTGCCCGTGGTGGCCACCCTGGGCGAACTGACGGAAGACGCGCTCGTGCAGATCCTGACCGAGCCCAAGAACGCACTGGTCAAGCAGTACCAGCAGTTGCTGAACATGGACGGCGTCGAGCTGGAGATCCGGCCCGCCGCGCTGTCTGCCATCGCCCGCAAGGCCCTGGCCCGCAAGACGGGCGCCCGTGGCCTGCGGTCCATTCTTGAACAATCGCTGCTCGACACGATGTTCGAGCTGCCCAACATGGAGGGTGTGGAGAAAGTCGTCCTGGACGAGTCGACGATCGAAGAGAACGCCAAGCCCCTGCTTGTGTACCGGGAACAGGCCAAGGCCAGTGCCTGAGCGACGCACCCGAGGATCGCTCTGACGGGCACCGCAGGCAGCCGGCCGCACTCAGTGCCAACGGTTGACTCGGTGCCCTTGTGATTTGCAGATGAGGCCCCACGTGGACCCCATCAGAAAGTGAGCCCCTATGTCTGGACACCCCATTCTTCCTTCCGATCCGATCACGCTGCCGCTGTTGCCGCTGCGCGATGTCGTGGTCTTTCCGCACATGGTGATCCCGCTGTTCGTGGGGCGCCCGAAATCCATCAAAGCCCTTGAGGCCGCCATGGAAGCCGGCCGGCAGATCATGCTGGTGGCCCAGAAGGCCGCGGGCAAGGATGAGCCCAAGGCGGAAGACATGTTCGACATCGGCTGCGTCTCCAGCATCCTGCAGATGCTGAAGCTGCCCGATGGCACCGTGAAGGTGCTGGTCGAAGGCGTGCAGCGAGCCAACACCACGTCGATCTCCGACGAGGGCGAGTTCTTCACGGCCGAAGTGGTGCCGGTTCAGCCCGAAACCACCGTCACGCCTGAAATCGAGGCCTTGCGCCGCGCGGTCACGCAACAGTTCGACCAGTACGTCAAGCTCAACAAGAAGATCCCGCCCGAGATCCTTACCTCGATTTCCGGCATCGACGACGCCGGCCGTCTGGCCGACACCATCGCCGCCCACCTGCCGCTCAAGCTCGAGTCGAAGCAGGCCGTGCTGGATCTGTTCTCGATCTCGGCTCGCCTTGAAAAGCTGCTCGAGCAGCTCGAGCACGAAGTCGACATCCTGCAGGTCGAAAAGCGCATCCGGGGCCGCGTCAAGCGCCAGATGGAGAAGTCGCAGCGCGAGTACTACCTGAACGAGCAGGTCAAGGCCATCCAGAAGGAACTGGGCGAGGGCGAGGAGGGCGCCGACCTCGAAGAGCTGGCCAAGAAGGTCGAAGGCGCGCGCATGCCCAAGGAGGCGCGCAAGAAGGCCGAGGCCGAGCTCAAGAAGCTGCGCCTGATGTCGCCCATGTCGGCCGAGGCCACTGTGGTGCGCAACTACATCGACACCCTGGTCAACCTGCCGTGGAGCAAGAAGTCCAAGGTCAAGCACGACCTGACCCACGCCGAGCACGTGCTCAACGAAGAGCACTATGGCCTCGACAAGGTCAAGGAACGCATCCTCGAGTACCTCGCCGTGCAGCAACGCGTGGACAAGGTCAAGGCGCCCATCCTGTGCCTGGTCGGCCCTCCGGGCGTCGGCAAGACCTCGCTGGGTCAGTCCATCGCCCGCGCCACCGGACGCAAGTTCGTGCGCATGGCGCTGGGTGGCGTGCGTGACGAGGCCGAGATCCGCGGTCACCGCCGCACCTACATCGGCTCGATGCCGGGCAAGGTCCTGCAGAGCCTGAGCAAGGTCGGTGTGCGTAACCCGCTGTTCCTGCTCGACGAGATCGACAAGCTGGGCATGGACTTCCGCGGCGACCCGTCTTCGGCGCTGCTGGAGGTGCTCGACCCCGAGCAGAACCACACCTTCGGTGACCATTACATCGAGGTCGACTTCGACCTGTCGGATGTGATGTTCGTGGCGACGTCGAACTCGCTGAACATCCCGCCGGCGCTGCTGGACCGGATGGAAGTGATCCGCCTGGCCGGCTACACCGAAGACGAAAAGGTGCACATCGTGCAGACCTATCTGCTGCCCAAGCAGATCAAGAACAACGGCGTGAAGGACGGCGAGCTGGAGGTGGCGGAAAGCGCCATCCGCGGCATCATCCGTTACTACACCCGTGAGGCCGGTGTGCGTTCGCTGGAACGCGAGGTCTCCAAGATCTGCCGCAAGGTGGTGAAGGGCGTGGCGCTCAAGCAGTTCACGGAAAAGGTGGTGGTCACCGACGAGAACCTGCATGACTTCCTGGGCGTGCGCAAGTACAGCTACGGCGAAGCCACCAAGGAAAACCAGATCGGTCAGGTGGTCGGTCTGGCGTGGACGGAAGTCGGCGGCGACCTGCTGACCATCGAAGCCGCCATCATGCCGGGCAAGGGCAACATCATCCGCACGGGCCAGCTGGGCGACGTGATGAAGGAGTCGGTCGAGGCTGCCCGCTCGGTGGTGCGCTCGCGGGCTCGCCGCCTGGGCATCGCAGACGAGCTGTTCGAGAAGCGCGACATCCACATTCACGTGCCCGATGGCGCGACGCCCAAGGACGGCCCGTCTGCCGGCATAGCGATGACGACGGCCTTTGTGTCGGCACTCACCGGCATCCCGGTGCGGGCGGACGTGGCCATGACGGGTGAAATCACCCTGCGTGGCGAGGTCACTGCCATCGGTGGGCTCAAGGAGAAGTTGCTGGCGGCTCACCGTGGCGGCATCAAGACGGTGCTGATCCCGGAAGAGAACGTCAAGGACCTCCAGGAGATCCCGGAGAACGTGAAGAGCCAGATCGAGATCGTGCCGGTCAAGTGGATCGACAAGGTGCTCGAGGTGGCTCTGGAGCGGCAACCAGAGGCTCTGCCTGAGGACGAGGCCAAGGTCGAGGCGAAGGTGGAAGCCAAGCCCGAGGCACCTGCTTCGTCGAGCGATGTGCTGAAGCACTGAACCGGGAGCCCGGGCGGGAGTTGAAAAAACGCGACGCCCGCCGGGAGCCTTGAAAAGTGGTGTATAGTTCAAGTCTTCGCTGACCACCGCACCAAACGGTGATCAACGCAGCAAAGCAGGTTGCAAGACCAGAGCATCTGCGTAAGGCGAAGACAATGCGGGAATAGCTCAGTTGGTAGAGCGCAACCTTGCCAAGGTTGAGGTCGCGAGTTCGAGCCTCGTTTCCCGCTCCAGAATTTCTGAGAAAGGAAGCCTTCCGCTTCCTTTTTTGTCAGACACGGCGCGGTAGCAAAGCGGTTATGCCCCGGATTGCAAATCCGGTTAGTCCGGTTCGACTCCGGACCGCGCCTCCAAGATGCGGCTGACTTGCTGAAGTGACTTGAGTTACTTCAGAGAGTTGGAAAAATTTTTGAAATTTCGTAGAAATTCAAAAATTGTGTTATAATTTAATTCTTGCTGATGCACTAAAGTGTTGATGCAAAATGCGGGAATAGCTCAGTTGGTAGAGCGCAACCTTGCCAAGGTTGAGGTCGAGAGTTCGAGACTCTTTTCCCGCTCCAAATTCAAAGGGAAGCTCAGGCTTCCCTTTTTTATTGGTGCAACGCAATCATCCAATCTTCAGTGATTGCGTTGCTCTTGTTCGATGGGACGTTGCTCTGCGGCGACGTCCGGGTTACGCTGCCGGGCAACACGCACTCGGTGGCTGGCGCCCCGATGGTGAAATTGGTAGACACTGCGGACTTAAAATCCGCCGCTTCCTGAAAAGGGGCGTGCCGGTTCGACCCCGGCTCGGGGCACCATTACGATTCAATCATGTCAAGTTACAACGCTCCCTTCGAAATTCATGTCCACGGGCAGGTGCAGTTGCGGGCAGATGCCAGTTTTGAGCAACTGCAGGATGCCTTGAAGCCTTTGTGGAAATATGCAGGAGCGCGTTCTCTCGCTGACGGCGCCACCAGTGCCTATGAAGAAGAACCTGGCATCAAGTTCGACCCTAAAGAGCACCTTCTGCAGATTTGCTGGACCGTGCGGGGCGATGAAGACTTTCGCCAGACACTCGACGAGATGTGCATGAACCTCAACGAACTTTGCGAAACAGGAGCTGCCCTGGAGGTGACCTTCTACGACGCAGAGTTTGAAGAAGAGGACGGTCAAGACGGCGCCGAATCCCGTGACGATTTTGTGATGCTATTCGTTGGGCCCACACCGGCTGCCATCATGCAAGTGCAGCGCGATCTGCTGGTGCAAGACGTGGTGAACATGATGGAGCGCCACTTTGATGGCGCTGAGCTGGGTGGTGTGGTCGCCGAGATCGACAAGCTGTTCACGCAGCGTTTTGATGCGCTGGTGAACTCGCTAGAAATTGGCAAGCCCCCAAGGGGCCCTGGTGGCTCGGGCAGTGGGCACGGTGGCGGTCGTCGCCCCCGCCATCTGCATTGAGCCCCTGGCGGCAGGTGAAAAGACTCGGGTGTTTTGTGCGCTCAGGTAAGGCCTTTCACGAAAATGGCCTTCCTGCACAATGTTCCAGGGCGCTGCCATTGTTTTTAGTCATCCATGGCTTCTGATCTTCCGTATCTGCGCGCCTACCCTGTGGCGCTGCAGGAGCAGGCACGCGATTTGTTGGAGCAGGGGCAACTGGCAAACGTGCTGCTGCGCAAGTATCCCCAGCCCCACAGCGTACGCAGCGACAAGGCCCTGTACGACTACGTGCAAGAGCTGAAGACTCGTTACTTGCGCAACGCTGGTACGGTCAACAAGGTACTTTTTGACAACAAGATCCACGTGGTGCGCAATGCCTTGGGCTTGCACACTGCGGTCTCGCGGGTGCAAGGAAGCCGCCTTGCGGCCAAGCATGAAATTCGCATCGCCTCGATGTTCAAGCAGGCTCCTGATGAGTTTCTGCGCATGATCGTGGTCCACGAATTGGCCCACCTGCGTGAAAAGAACCACGACAAGGCGTTTTACCAGTTGTGCAGCCACATGGAGCCGCAGTATCACCAGTACGAGTTTGACCTGCGCCTGTACCTCACACACATGGAGCACGCAGGTGCCCGGTTGTGGGGCGATGAGCTTGTTTGAAATTGTTAGTTGATTGCTATAAATTTAATAGCTAGCAGCGCTTATTCATCAAGCGCTAGAGCACTTTTTATCTATATTTTCAGCGCACTGATACGGACCGGCAGTGTTCCGCTGGCAGATTCAGCCAACGCTGGGCAGCCGCTTCCATCATGGCCACTGGGCCTGTGGTCAGCAGGAGTACGGAAGGAGTAACGTCCGCACTTTCCTCGGAGAGGTTGCCGCCAGCGGAGCCTGCTGTTTGCAACAAGCCTGCAGCGTCGAGCAGGCGCTTGGTTTGGCGAGCAACAGGTTCACCGGTTTCTATGAACTGCACGTCTGGGCCCACCAGCGTGCGCAACTCGTGGGCTACGAAAATATAGTGGGTACAGCCCAGAACCAAGGTATCCATTTCCCCTGGCGCTGCACCAAAGGCACCCATGGCATTCACATAACGTTTGCACAATGCGCCCGTTTCAGTGCTTTCAACTGGGTAGGAGGCTGGGGCTACAGGCAATGCCACGCTGCGTTCGATGGCGTGTGCGAGCCCATCGCAGGGTTGCACCACAAAATGGGCTTGATCGGCCAATGAAGCCATCAGCTTGCCAAATTTGGCACTGGTGAGCGTACCGCGGGTGCCGATCACGCCCACATGCCCAGTCTTTGTGACTGCCAGAGCCGATTTGATAGCGGGCTCCAGCCCCACCAGGAGCAGGTCGGGATGGCTACTGCGCACTTCATGGATGGCCGCCGCCGTGGCGGTGTTGCAGGCCACCACCAGCGCTTTGATGTCGTGTTGCTCACGAAGGTACTGGGTGATGGCGTGGGTGCGTGCCGCCACAAAAGCGTCGCCGCGCTCGCCATAAGGGGCGTTGGCGCTATCGGCCAGGTACACAAAACGTTCGTGGGGCAGGGCTGCCAACAGCGCTCGCAGCACGCTCAGCCCGCCGACGCCGCTGTCAAATACACCGATGGGAGAAGAAGCCTGCGGCATCGTGAACCAAGCTCTGGCAGTGGGAAAACAGGGATTGTAGGAAAGACGAGGAGCCTGCGCGGACACGCCGGCTTGAATCAGGATGTCATTCACTATGCAGAAATGAAAAAGCCGCCCGAAGGCGGCTATTCAAGATACGGCCAAGCGTCAAGCAAGGGCGCCTGGTCGTCTGTGAGCGTCAGCCTGCAGCCACTTCAATGCCCTTGAACTCGCCCGAGGCAATGCGCTTTTGCCATTCGGCCGGGCCGGTGATGTGGGCGCTGGTGCCGCCAGAGTCCACGGCCACGGTCACCGGCATGTCCACCACTTCGAATTCATAAATGGCTTCCATGCCGAGGTCTTCGAAGCCCACCACCTTGGCGGTCTTGATGGCTTTGGAGACCAGGTAGGCGGCGCCGCCTACGGCCATGAGGTAGGCCGACTTGTGCTTCTTGATGGCTTCAATGGCAACCGGGCCGCGCTCGGCCTTGCCCACCATGGCGATCAGGCCGGTCTGGGCCAGCATCATCTCTGTGAAGCCATCCATGCGTGTGGCGGTGGTCGGGCCTGCGGGGCCCACGGCCTCGCCCTTCACCGGGTCCACAGGTCCCACGTAGTAGATGACGCGGTTGGTGAAGTCCACGGGCAGCTTTTCGCCCTTGGCCAGCATGTCCTGGATGCGCTTGTGCGCGGCATCGCGGCCGGTCAGCATCTTGCCGTTGAGCAGCAGCGTGTCGCCGGGCTTCCAGCTGGCGACTTCTTCCTTGGTCAGGGTGTCGAGGTTGACCTTCTTGCTCTTGTTGTAGTCGGGCGCCCAGTCCACGTTGGGCCACAGGTCCAGGCTGGGGGGCGTGAGGTACACGGGGCCCGAGCCGTCCATCACGAAGTGGGCGTGGCGCGTGGCGGCGCAGTTGGGGATCATCGCAATCGGCTTGCTGGCCGCGTGCGTGGGGTACATCTTGATCTTGACGTCCAGCACGGTGGTCAGGCCGCCCAGGCCTTGCGCGCCAATGCCCAGGGCGTTGACCTTTTCATACAACTCCAGGCGCAGCTTTTCGACATTGTCGAGTTCGGCCCCGCTGGCTTGCTTGGCCTGCAGCTCGTACATGTCCAGGTCGTCCATCAGACTTTCCTTGGCCATGAGCACTGCTTTTTCAGCCGTACCGCCAATGCCGATGCCCAGCATGCCGGGCGGGCACCAGCCAGCGCCCATGGTGGGCACGGTCTTGAGCACCCAGTCCACCACGTTGTCGCCGGGGTTCAGCATGTACATCTTGGACTTGTTCTCCGAGCCGCCGCCCTTGGCCGCCACGGTGATGTCCACGGTGTTGCCGGGCACGATCTCGGTGAAGATCACGGCGGGGGTGTTGTCCTTGGTGTTCTTGCGCGCAAAGATGGGGTCGTCCAGCACCGACGCGCGCAGCTTGTTGTCCGGGTTCAGGTAGCCGCGG
>NZ_CAJYGK010000104.1 GCF_913773725.1 uncultured Aquabacterium sp.
TCCTTGCAAATATCGCACCACACTTCAGCCGAAATCGCGCTGCATATCAATGGGTTGCAAGTTGTTCAGGGTGGACTGGATACCGATGTGCATCGGTGCCTGACGCGCTTCCAGTGGTCCCATCTGATGCCGACATGGCGATACGACGTTGGAGCGGTCGTCATCGAGAAGACCATCGTGATGCCCCACAACCAGAACACGGTGTGCGTGGTGTACCGGCTGATCGAGGGCGATGCCGCGACCCTGCGGCTGCGGCCGTTTCTTGCCTTCCGCCGCCAGGACGCGGTGCTGGTGCATGAATCGGAATGGCCCTTCACCCTCTCCTTCACCCGTGGGTTGTACGAGGTACGCCGAGACCGCACCGACCTGTGCCTGCAGTTCGGGCTGGCGCCTGCCAACGACGGGTTCACCTGTCACGAGGTTGTGGGCGAACACGCGCTGTATCGCGTCGAGCAAGGGCGTGGCTACGACCACAGTGAGCATCTGTACAGCCCCGGCTACTTCACCGCGAGGCTGACGCAGGGCCAGGCGCTCACATTTGTGGCCACGACGGAGGGCCGCGAGGCACTGCAGTGCGATGGCCTCAGCGCGGTCGAGCACCAGCAGCGACGTGTCGAGCGGCTCTTGCAAATGGCGCCACCGGAGGTGGTGCAGGACCCTTTTTCAGCGCAACTGGTGGCCGCCGCCGACGCCTTTGTGGTCGTGCCGGGCAGTCGCCTCGAGGAAACCCGTCAGGCCCGAGCCAGCGGCGACCAGATACGGACGGTGATCGCCGGTTACCACTGGTTCGGGGACTGGGGGCGCGACACGATGATCAGCCTGGAGGGGCTGACGCTGTGCACCGGTCGCCATGCAGAAGCCCGCGCCATCCTGCAGACGTTCTCTCACTACGTGCGCGACGGCTTGCTGCCCAACCTGTTTCCCGAAGGCGAGCGCGAGGCGCTGTACCACACGGTCGACGCGACGCTGTGGTACTTCCATGCCATAGACCGATACACGGCGTACACCGGTGACCAGACGTTGATCGCTGAACTGCTCCCGGTGTTGAAGTCCATCATCGACCACCATGTGCGCGGCACCCGTTATGGCATCGGAGTCGACCCGCTGGACGGGCTGTTGCGGGCTGGCGCGCCTGGCTACCAGCTCACCTGGATGGACGCCAAGGTGGATGGCTGGGTCGTGACACCCCGGCGCGGCAAGCCCGTCGAAATCCAGGCGCTGTGGCACAACGCCCTGCGGCTCATGGCGGACTGGAGCACCGCCGCCGGCATGCCGGATGAACGATATGGCCGGCTGGCCGAGCAGGTCCGCACCGCCTTCAATCTGCGGTACTGGTCCCCCGCCCTGCTCCACCTGTTCGACGTGGTCGATGGCGAGCCGGGCGAAGAGATCAACGATGTGGCGTGCCGTCCAAATCAGGTCTTCGCCATGTCGTTGCGGCACCCCGTGCTGGACCGGATGCACTGGGAACCCGTACTGGACACGGTCCGTCGCCAACTACTCACTCCCTGGGGTCTGCGCACGCTGGCGCCAGGGCATCCGGCGTACAAGCCCACGTATGAGGGCGACCTGCGATCACGCGATGCGGCGTATCACCAAGGCACGGTGTGGCCCTGGCTGATCGGCCACTTCATCGAGGCGTGGCTGAAACTGCACCCTGACCGCGTCGCAGCACGTCGCTTCCTGGCCAATCTGCCGTCACATCTGAGGCTGGCGTGTGTGGGGAGCATCAGCGAAATCTTTGATGCCGAGCCACCAGAATTGCCGCGCGGCTGCATTGCGCAAGCCTGGAGCGTGGCCGAGGCGCTGCGGGCCTGGCTCATGACGGACCCAGACCGCCCCGAGTGAGCGCAGCCCCGTAAGGGCACGGCATGGCAATTGCCGAACAGAGTCATCTGCTCAAGACACACAAGGAGCCCGCCATGCCCTCGCGTTCGGACAACACCGGCCTGCCAGCCACCCTGAAGCGGTCGCCGGCCAAGGCGCAACGGACCTACGCCAAAACCCTGGCCAGCGCTGAACGGTCTTACGGGCCTGGCGAGCGTGCCCGTCGCACCGCCATCTCCTCGCTCAAACACAGCTTCGAGAAGGTGGGTGACCACTGGGAGCCAAAGGCACACAAAGGGCCGTCGGACCCGCAAGCCGCGGCGTCCGGTGAAGTCGCCCGGCGCGGCACGCAACCCAGTTACGGCGGCGTGGACATGTTGGGCCAGTCACGTCAGGCACTGTACGAGCGGGCATGCGCCCTGGGCATTCGCGGACGGTCCTCCATGAACAAGGCAGAGTTGGCACAGGCCATCGCGCGCAAGCAATGAGGACCCATCATGCTGAACGCGTCCCTGCCCTCCCCAGTTCCACCTGGCCCAAGCATTCCGCCCCCTGTCGGGCCGGATGTCCCCGACCCCATTGGTCCGGACGTGAGCCCGCAACCTCCCGGACCCGAAATCGAGCCGACTCGGCCCGAGCCCGAGATTGCGCCGCCGCCCACTGATCCGGAAGTGGCGCCCGTGCCCCCTCAACCAGAAGTGACGCCGCCACCCGAGGTGCAATGACCGGCGGGTGCATGCACGTTTTCCTTGGGGGGCGGCACTTCTTTCCGCCCGCATTTCCGCCCGGACAACCGGAAGAGCATAGAGCGACCTGACACCGGTGGCGCGGCACCGGGCACGGCGTTTGCCACCTTCGTCCACCGCGGCGTCATCGCCCATCACAAAGCCAGGCCGATGCTGAGCGACCTTGATCTCCACTTGCTGCATGAAGGGACCCACGCCCGCCTGTTCGACATCCTGGGCGCACACCCCCATGATGGCCCGGAGGGTGGCACCCGATTCGCCGTGTGGGCACCCAATGCGGAACGCGTTTCCGTCATGGGCGACTGGAACGACTGGGATCCACACGCTCACCCTTTGAGCCCGTGCCCGCTCAACAGCGGCGTCTGGTCCGGTGCCATTCCCCAGGCGCAGCGCGGACACATCTACAAGTACCACCTCTGCAGCCGCCACGAACATCAACAGCTGATCAAGGCCGATCCGGTGGCGTTCTATGCCGAGGCGCCTCCTGCAACCGGCTCGCGGATCTGGCATCCGCAGCACATCTGGGGCGACCAGGACTGGATGGCGCGCCGCGCAGAGCGCAACCGCCTGTCGGCGCCCATGTCCGTGTACGAAGTGCATGTGGGCTCATGGCGGAGGCCCGATGGACGCCCCATGGGTTGGCGCGCCCTGGCTCTCGAGCTGGCGGCCTATGTGAAGGACCTGGGCTTTACCCACGTGGAGCTGATGCCCGTCACCGAACATCCTTTCTACGGATCGTGGGGCTACCAGACCACCGGCTATTTTGCGCCCACTGCACGCTATGGCACGCCGGATGACTTCATGGCCTTTGTCGACCACCTGCACCAGCAAGGCATCGGCGTCATCCTCGACTGGGTGCCATCCCACTTCCCCACCGACGCGCACGGACTGCACTTCTTCGATGGAACGCACCTGTACGAACACGCCGACCCCCGGCAAGGCTTCCATCCCGAGTGGCATTCCAGCATCTTCAATTACGGCCGAGGCGAGGTCAGCAGCTTTCTGATCTCGTCTGCCTTGTTCTGGCT
The DNA here is from genome assembly GCF_913773725.1 of uncultured Aquabacterium sp. Lineage (GTDB taxonomy): Bacteria > Pseudomonadota > Gammaproteobacteria > Burkholderiales > Burkholderiaceae_C > Aquabacterium. Next base: position 3,602 of record NZ_CAJYGK010000104.1, read on the forward strand.
CGAGCGCTATCACATTGACGGCCTGCGCGTGGATGCGGTCGCGTCCATGCTCTACCTGGATTACGCGCGCCAGCATGGGCAGTGGGTGCCGAACATCCATGGCGGTAAGGAGAACCTGGAAGCGATCACGTTCCTGCGACGCCTGAACGAGGCTGTGTACCGCGCTCACCCTGACGCCTTCACCGTGGCCGAGGAATCGACAGCCTGGCCCCAGGTTTCGCGCCCCACTTCGATGGGCGGGCTGGGCTTTGGCATGAAATGGAACATGGGCTGGATGCACGACACGCTGGCTTTCATGAAGGAAGACCCGCTTTACCGGCGCCACCACCTGGGACGACTGACGTTTTCACTGGTGTACGCGTTTCACGAGAACTTCGTGTTGCCGCTCTCGCACGATGAAGTGGTCTATGGCAAGGGCTCGCTGATCGGCAAGATGCCGGGTGACGCGTGGCAACGGATGGCCAACCTGCGTCTGCTGTTGTCGATGATGTGGACCCATCCAGGCAAGAAGCTGCTTTTCATGGGCGGAGAGTTTGCTCAGGAGCGTGAATGGAACCATGAAAGCGAGCTCCAGTGGCACCTGCTCGCACACCCGGAGCATCAAGGGGTGACTCGTCTCGTGCGCCAGCTCAACCAATTGCTGCAGAGCGAACCGGCGCTGCATGAGATCGACTTCGGGCCCGAAGGGTTCGAGTGGGTCGAGAGCACCGACGCGGTCAACACCGTGCTTGCCTTTCTGCGCAAGCCTTGCCGCGGCGCCCCCTTGTTGGTGGTCTGCAACCTCACTCCCGTGCCGCGCCAGGGGCATGTGCTCGGCGTGCCCGCGCCCGGGCACTGGCAGGAAATCTTCAACAGCGACGCCACCGATTACGGGGGATCGGGCTGGGGCAACCTTGGGGGTGTCCACGCGGAGCCCCAACCCAGCCATGGGCGACCGTGGGCGGTCACCCTGACCCTGCCTCCGCTGTCCACCATCATTCTGAAAGGGGAGGCGCATGCCGCGCAAGGCCACCACTGAGTTGAAGACCCCACCGCCGCAACTGCTGGGTGCACCGCACGAAGGCCGCGCCCGCGCCGTGATCGATGCGGTCATGCCACATGTGGACGCCGGGATGTTTCCTGTGAAGTGCATTGCAGGGGAGGCATTCGAGGTCACGGCCCATGTGTTCACCGATGGGCACGATGCCGTGCGCGCTGTGGTGCGATGGCATGCGGAAGGCGGCGATGCCGAAGAGGTGGAGATGCAGCCCCGTGGAAATGACGAGTGGACGGCCAGCTTCACCCCACCACGGCCGGGCCGATACCACTACACCGTCGTGGCCTGGGTCGATCGCTTCCTCTCCTGGCAGCACGAGATGGCACGGCGTCAGGGCGAGGACGACATCCGGTTGGCCATGCAGATTGGCGCAGACCTTTTGGACGAGGCTGCCGCACGTGCCGAAGGCGAGGACCGTGATCACCTGGCCGAAGGTGCACGGCAATGGCGCTGGCACGCCACGGACACCGCGGTGGACGCCGCAGCCATCCAAGCCCTCGCGCTGAACGATGCCATGGCCGCCCGTGCGCTGCGACACCCGGACCGAAGGCTGGCCACACACTGGCCCCGTCCGCTGCCTTTGGTGGCAGACCGCCTGCTGGCGCGGTTCAGCAGCTGGTATGAGCTCTTTCCCCGCTCGGCGAGCGAAGAGATGGGCCAGCACGGCCGCATCAAGGATGTCGTGGCTCGCCTGCCCTACATCGCCGAGATGGGGTTCGACGTGCTGTACCTGCCGCCCATCCACCCGATCGGCCGTGAGCGCCGTAAAGGGCGCAACAATGCCGAGCAGGCTGAACCCGGTGATGTGGGCAGCCCCTGGGCCATCGGCGCCAGCGAGGGCGGGCACAAGGCGGTGCATCCCGAGCTGGGCACCGCTGCAGACCTGAGCGAACTCATCGGCCGAGCGGCCGAATACGGCATTGAGGTGGCCCTTGACATTGCCTTCCAGTGCGCGCCGGACCATCCCTATGTGAACGAGCACCGCAACTGGTTCCGTTGGAGACCGGATGGCAGCGTGCAGTACGCCGAGAATCCGCCCAAGAAGTACCAGGACATCTACCCCTTCGACTTCGAAACAAGCGACTGGCCCGCTTTGTGGCAGGAACTGCGCTCGGTGCTCGACTTCTGGATCGCACTGGGCGTGCGCGTCTTTCGGGTCGACAACCCGCACACCAAGCCCTTTGCCTTCTGGGAGTGGGCGATCACCCAGGTGAAGGCGCAACACCCGGACGTGATCCTGCTGTCCGAAGCCTTCACGCGCCCCAAGGTGATGCACCGTCTGGCCAAGGTGGGGTTCAGCCAGTCCTACACCTACTTCACGTGGCGGCAGACGGGTCAGGAGTTGCGGGCCTACTTCGAGGAACTGGCTCATGGGCCGGGACGACACTATTTCCGCCCCAACGTCTGGCCCAACACGCCGGACATCTTTCATGCCCAGTTTCACCACCAGGGACGACCGGTGTTCGCTCTGCGACTGGTGTTGGCCGCCTTGCTGTGTCCAAGCTACGGGATCTACGGTCCGACATATGAACTGATGGAGAACCGCCCTCGCGGCCCAGGCAGCGAGGAGTATCTCGACTCGGAGAAGTATCAGATCCGCCACTGGGGACCGCTGAGCGTGGACCGTCCAGACAGCCTGGCCGGCCTCATCGCCCGCCTGAACCGGTTGCGCCGTGCCCACATCGCCCTGCAGTCACTGGACCGCCTGCATTTTCACGAGAGCGACAACCCTCAACTGCTGGTCTGGTCTCGGCAGGCTCGGGAGGGAGAAGACACGCTCGTCATGGTGCTGAACCTGGATCCGCAGTACACCCAATCCGGTTGGGTGACGCTGGATCTCGAACGGCTCGGCTTGCACGCCGACGTGCCATACGACCTCGCCGACGCCCTGAGCGATCAGCGCTTCACCTGGCAAGGCGCACGCAACTTCGTCATCCTTGACCCCGCCAGTTCTCCGGCCCATGTGTTCGTCCTTCAGCGCACCGGCGCGGCGGTCGGCACGCCATCTGCCCCACCCGAGCAGCCCCTGCTGGAGCCATGACCATGCTCACGCCCGACACCCCGCAACTGGAAGAGGCCGCTCAAGGCGCCACGGTGCCCCGCAACGACGACGCGCTCTGGTACAAGGATGCGGTCATCTACCAGCTCAACGTCAAGGCCTTCTTCGATGCCGACGACGATGGCATCGGCGACTTCAAGGGCGTCACGGCCCGACTGGACTACATCAAGGACCTGGGCGTCAATGCAATCTGGTTGATGCCCTTTTACCCTTCGCCGCTGCGTGACGACGGCTATGACATCAGCAGCTACGAAGAGATCCACCCCAACTACGGCTCGCTGGACGACTTCAAGCTGATGCTGGACGAGGTGCACAAGCGTGGCCTCAAGGTGATCACCGAGCTGGTGATCAACCACACGTCCGATCAGCACCCCTGGTTCCAGGCGGCGCGGCGGGCTCCACCGGGCTCACCCGAGCGGGATTTCTACGTCTGGAGCGAGACCAACCAACGCTACCAGGGCACGCGCATCATCTTCACGGACACCGAAGTTTCCAACTGGACATGGGACCCGGTGGCCAACGCCTACTACTGGCACCGCTTCTTCAGCCACCAACCCGATCTCAACTTCGATAACCCGCTGGTGCTCGAGGCGGTGTTCAAGACCATGCGCTTCTGGCTGGACCTCGGTGTGGACGGCTTCCGCCTGGACGCCATCCCTTACCTGGTCGAGCGGGAGGGCACCAACAACGAAAACCTGCCCGAGACACACGCCATCATCAAGCAACTGCGAGCCGCCATCGACAGCCAGTACGAGAACCGCTTCTTACTGGCCGAGGCCAACCAGTGGCCCGAAGATGTGCGCGATTACTTCGGCGATGGCGACGAGTGCCATGCGGCCTACCACTTTCCCCTGATGCCGCGCATGTACATGGCGATCGCCCAGGAAAACCGATTCCCGGTGGTCGAGATCATGCGGCAGACGCCATCCATTCCGGACAGCTGCCAATGGGCGATCTTCCTTCGCAACCACGACGAGCTGACGCTCGAGATGGTGACCAGCAAGGAACGCGACTACATGTACAACACGTATGCGGCCGATCCGCGGGCGCGCATCAACCTGGGAATCCGCCGGCGTCTGGCTCCGTTGATGGAAAACAACCTGGACACCATCAAGCTGATGAACAGCCTGCTGTTGTCCATGCCCGGCTCGCCCATCATCTATTACGGCGATGAAATCGGCATGGGCGACAACGTGTACCTGGGCGACCGCAACGGCGTGCGCACCCCGATGCAATGGAGCCCTGACCGCAACGCCGGGTTCTCGCGCGCCGACCCGCAACGGCTCTATTTGCCGCCCATCATGGACGCGGTGTATGGCTACCAGGCCGTCAACGTCGAGTCGCAGCTGCGAGACCCATCTTCTCTGCTCAACTGGATGCGACGCATGCTGGCGGTTCGGCAGTCCAGCCATGCATTCGGTCGGGGCACCCTGACCTTCCTGAAACCGGGCAACCCCAAGATCCTGGCTTACCTGCGCGAGTACGAGGACGACACCATTATGTGCGTCGCCAACCTGGCGCGCTCGGCGCAACCCGTCGAGCTCAACCTGTCGCGCTACAAAGGTCGCGTGCCCGTGGAGCTGCTGGGCCGGACGCTTTTCCCGCCCATCGGTGAGCTACCTTATCTGCTCACGATTGCCGCGCACGGCTTCTACTGGTTCAGGCTGGACAAGGAAGCCGGCGCCCCCAGCTGGCACGAGGAGCATGTCCCCATGGAAGACGTCCCGGTGCTCGTTCTGTTCGACGGCTGGCGCAGCTTCTTCCCGGACGCCGTGGTGCCCTGGCGCGCAGCGCTCGCCCTCAAGACACGGGCGCAGCTCGAGGAGCAGGTTCTGCCTCTGCACATCGAGGCCCAGCGCTGGTATGCCGCCAAGGGCCAGCCGATCGAGCGCGCCACGCTGCGCGACCATCTCATGTGGGGCGATGCCCGACTGAACTGGCTGTTCACGCTGGTGGACGTTTCGCCCGGCACCGACGACGTCACCTACTTCATGCCGCTGGCCAAGGCCTGGGAAGAAGAAGAAGACGAGCGCACCCGCACACTGGCCATGATGGCCCTCGCCCGCACACGCCAGCACGCCCAGGTGGGGGTGATGGCTGACGCGTTCTCGGATGCCTGCTTCTGCCGTGCGCTGATCCGGGCCATGGGCGAAGGCCTCACCGTCGACACGGCCCATGGCAAGCTGCGTTTCGAGGCCAGCGCTGTCTTCCAGGACCTGCTTGGCGACCGGCTGGACAGCCTGCCCGTGAGCAAGCCCCTGGGACAGAGCAGCAACACCGTGGTGACCATGGACGAGACGCTCTTCCTCAAGGGCTACCGCGCAGTGCGCCCGGGCCCCAGCCTCGAGTACGAGGTCGGGCGTTTCCTCACCGAGGTGGCACGCTTTCCGCACGTCGTCCCGGTGCTGGGCCTGCTGACCCACGAGTCACAGGACGGCACCGTCCGGCCCCTGGCGATCGCCCAGGGCTATGTGAGCAACCAGGGCGACGGTTGGGCCTACACGGCTGGCTACCTCGAACGCCACATGGAGCGTGCCCGCACGCGCGTCGACCCCGAACCCGAGGACGTGCACGGCGGGTTCCTGGGGCTCATGAGCACCCTGGGACGCAGGACAGCCGAACTGCACGAGGCTCTGTCCACGTCTTCCGACGATCCGCTGTTTCAGCCCGAACCTCTGACCGACGCGGATCTGGCGGGGATCTGCCGGCGGGTGCAGGATGATCTGGTCGCCAGCCTGGATCTGCTGGCCAGCAGGCTGAGCGCTCTTGGCGGCGAGGTCCAGCCTCTGGCTCAGTCGGTGATCGACACCCGGGAGACCTTTTCGGCGCTGATCGACCGCCCTGTGACCCTGCCAGCGGGGAGTCGACGCATCCGGTGTCATGGCGACTATCACCTTGGACAGGTGCTGGTGACGGCCAATGACTTCGTCATCATCGATTTCGAAGGTGAGCCGGCCCGGTCGCTCGAAGCGCGCCGTGCCAAGCAACCGCCGTGGCTGGACGTGGCCGGCATGCTGAGGTCCTTCAGCTACGCGAGGATGGTGGTGCTTCGATCCGCCGCCCACACGCCAGAGGAGCGCAGCACCATGATGGCCGTCGCCGACACATGGGAGCAACAGGTTCGCCAGGCCTTCCTGACGGGTTACACAAGCGTCCAAGCCGCCAGGGACAGCGCCTCCACAGACAGCTGCGAAGGCCCTGTCACGCTGGCCGAGCACGAGGCGGCCCTGCTGACGCTGTTCGAGCTGGAAAAGGCGCTGTATGAACTGCGCTACGAACTGCACAGCCGCCCTGACTGGGTCGACATCCCGCTGTTGGGTCTGCTGCAACTGGCAGAGCGGGAGGTTCCGTGAACACCGTACTGAAGAGCGAGGCCCAGGCACCGGTGCTGGACGTGCCGCAGGGGCTGGAAGCCGACGAACTGCTGGAAACGAGCACCCGTGCGTCCATCAACCTGCTGAAGGACAACCTCACGTCCTCCGGCATCCTGGCCGCCAGCCGGTCCAAAGCTGCAGAGAGCCGCAGCTACACGCGCGTGTTCGGCCGTGACGCCGCCATCTGTGTGCTTGCCATGGCCGGCAGCGGCATTCCTTCGCTCGAGCAGGGCGCCGTCGACAGCCTGGATGCCCTGGCCCGGGCCCAGGCGCCCAACGGGCAGATCCCGAAGTACGTGGACCCATTGGGGCAGGATGCCGACTTCTGGTATCTCGGCTGCGTGGACGCGACGCTGTGGTGGCTGATTGCCGTCGCCCATGTTCAACGCCACTCCACCATGCCGGGTGTGTTCGGCCGGTGGCGCGCCAACATCGACAAGGCCATCGTCTGGCTGCAGGCACAAGAGCATCAGCGCTTCTTCCTGCTGCAGCAGAACGAGGCCAGTGACTGGGCAGACATCATGCCGCGCTCAGGCTTCGTGCTCTACACGAACGCTCTGTGGCATCGCGTCAAGGACCTGTATGACCTGCCGGACCTGGACCAGACGCACTATCACTTCAATCACCTCTTCAACCCCTTCCAGAGTGACTTGCCGGAATACCGCAGGGGCCGTCTGCTGCAGCACTATGCGCGACGAGGACAACGCAACAAGGGTCTCTACCTCAGCTTCGTGAACCTGTCCTTCGTGGGGGACGAGGGCGACGTGTTCGGCAATGTGCTGGCCGTTCTGTATGTGCTTCGTGGCGACCCCATGGCCCGGGAGCTCATGAAGACGCTGTTGAGCGCAGGCGTGCACGAACCCTATCTGATCCGCTCCGTCACGACCCCGATCACGCGGGAACACGACCTCTGGCGCGCCTACATGGCCCGTCATC
>NZ_CAJYGK010000105.1 GCF_913773725.1 uncultured Aquabacterium sp.
GCCGCAACTCGCTGGTCTCGCGGGTCTGCAGCACCCAGTCGTTCAGTTCGCGCACGCGGGCAAGGTCGTGTCGCTGCCAGGCCGGCACGGCACGTGCCACCACGGCCAGGTCGCTGCGGGCCACGGCCAGGTGGAGCTGGTCGCGCAGCCAGGCGGCGGCGTCGGCTTCACCGGTGACGCGGCCCGAATCGACCGCGGCCTCCAGGCCTTCGGAGTAGCTGAAGCCGCCCACCGGCAAGGCGGGTGAGGCCAACCACATCAGATGCAACCGGGCGCCAGGCGAGAGCGGCGCCGGGCGAGACAGGACGCGCGGCATTCAGTGGTCGTGATCGTGGCCGTGACCGCAGCCCGGGCCGTGCACGTGCGGGGCCGGTGCGGCCTTCACGGCGATGCCGATGGGCTTGCCGCGGCTGGCGCTGGCGGCGGGGGCGGCGTGATCGTGATGACCATGGCTGCAACCCGGGCCGTGCACGTGCCCGGGGGCGCCGTGGGGCGGGTTGGCCGTGCCGTGGGCGTGTCCATGGTCGTGGTCGTGCCCGCCGTGGTCATGGCTGTGGCCGTGATGCCCATGCCCGCCGCTGGCGTAGGCGCCGCCCTCGGGCTCGAACCCTTCGGTGGCCTCGCGCACCGTCAGGTGCATGGCGCGCAGCATGTCGGCCAGCACGTGGTCGGGCTCGATCTTCAGGTGGTCGGGCTGCAGCTCGATCTGCACATGGCGGTTGCCCAGGTGGTAGGCGGCACGCACCAGGTCGAACGGCGAGCCGTGCTCGGCGCAGGGCGTGATCACCAGCACCGGCTGCGGGGCCGCCTGCACGCGGATCATCGAGCCATCTTCGGCCACCAGCACATCACCGCCGCGCACCACGGTGCCGCGGGGCAGGAACACGCCCAGGGTGCGGCCCTGGCTGTCGGTGGCGTCGAAGCGGCTCTTCTGGCGCACGTCCCAGTCGAGTTCGACGGTGGCAGCCCGCTTGAGCAGCACGGAGGCCAGGCCCTGGCCTTGGGGGAGGAGTTTGTTGACGGTCAGCATGCCCGGCAGTGTGCGTCAGAACAGGAAGTAACGCTGCGCCATGGGCAACTCGGTGGCTGGCTCGCACACCAGCAACTGGCCGTCGGCGCGCACCTGGTAGGTCTGCGCATCGATCTCCATCTTCGGCAGATAGTGGTTGTGCACCATGTCGGCCTTCTTCACGGTGCGGCAGCCCTTCACGCCCACGATGGTCTTCTTCAGGCCGTACTGCTCTGGCAGGCCGGCCGCGATGGCGGCCTGGCTCATGAAGGTCAGCGAGGTGCGCTGCAGGGCGCCGCCGAAGCTGCCGAACATGGCGCGGTAGTGCACCGGCTGCGGCGTGGGAATCGAGGCGTTCGGGTCGCCCATGGCCGCGGCCGCAATGAAGCCGCCCTTCATGATGATGCTGGGCTTGATGCCGAAGAAGGCGGGCTTCCAGATCACCAGGTCGGCCCACTTGCCCTCTTCGACGCTGCCCACTTCGTGCGACACGCCGTGGGCGAGCGCCGGGTTGATGGTGTACTTGGCCACATAGCGCTTGACGCGCGCGTTGTCGTGCCGGGCGGTGTCTCCGGGCAGGGCGCCACGCTGGGCCTTCATCTTGTGGGCTGTCTGCCAGGTGCGCAGAATGACCTCGCCGACGCGGCCCATGGCCTGCGAGTCGGAGCTGAACATGCTGATGGCGCCCAGGTCGTGCAGGATGTCCTCGGCGGCAATCGTTTCACGGCGGATGCGGCTCTCGGCGAAGGCCAGGTCTTCTGCGATCGAAGCATCGAGGTGGTGACACACCATGAGCATGTCGAGGTGCTCGTCGATGGTGTTGACCGTGAAGGGGCGCGTCGGGTTGGTCGACGAGGGCAGCACGTTCGGCTCGCCCACCACCTTCATGATGTCGGGTGCGTGGCCACCGCCCGCGCCTTCGGTGTGGAAGCTGTGGATGGTGCGGCCCTTGAACGCGGCCACGGTGTCTTCCACAAAGCCCGATTCGTTCAGCGTGTCGGTGTGGATGGCGACCTGCACATCCGTTTCCTCGGCCACGCTCAGGCAGGTGTCGATGGCTGCGGGCGTGGTGCCCCAGTCTTCGTGCAGCTTCATGCCGATCACGCCGGCGTTGACCTGCTGGCGAAGCGCCTCGGGCTGCGAGGCATTGCCCTTGCCCAGAAAGCCGATGTTCATCGGGAAGGCTTCGGCCGCCTTGAGCATCAGGGCGATGTTGTCGGGCCCCGGCGTGCAGGTGGTGGCAAAGGTGCCCGTGGCCGGGCCGGTGCCGCCGCCGATCATGGTGGTCACGCCGCTCATCAGCGCCTCTTCGATCTGCTGCGGGCAGATGAAGTGGATGTGCGTGTCGATGCCACCGGCCGTGACGATCATGCCTTCGGCGGCCACGATCTCGGTGCCCGGGCCGATGACGATGTCCACGCCGGGTTGCACGTCTGGGTTGCCGGCCTTGCCGATCTTGACGATGCGGCCGGCCTTGATCCCGATGTCGGCCTTGACGATGCCCCAGTGGTCGAGGATGAGCGCGTTGGTCAGCACGCAATCGCACGCGTCGCCAGCCCCCGGGCCGTTCATGCGCTGGCTCTGGCCCATGCCGTCCCGGATGGTCTTGCCGCCGCCGAACTTCACCTCTTCGCCGTAGCCGCCGGCCTGCAAGGTCAGGTCACGTTCGACCTCGATGATGAGGTTGGTGTCGGCCAGGCGCACGCGGTCGCCGGTGGTGGGGCCGAACATCTCGGCATACGCGCGTCGGGGAATGCTTGCCATCGTCAGGAATCCGGTCGGGGCAGGGTGGGGCGATGTGGAGGAGGGCGGAGTGCGTGCAGGGCGTCAGAGCGCGCCCTGTACGAGCCCGCGGAAGCCGAAGACCACGCGGTCGCCGGCGTAGTCCACCAGTTCGACGGTGCGTTGCTGGCCGGGCTCGAAGCGCACGGCGGTGCCGGACGCGATGTTCAGGCGCATGCCGCGGGCGGCCTCACGGTCGAAGCGCAGGGCCCCGTTGGTCTCGGCGAAGTGATAGTGCGAGCCGACCTGGATGGGCCGGTCGCCTGCGTTCTCGACCACGAGCGTGAGGGTGCGGCGGCCTGGATTGAGCTCGATGTCCGGGCCGTCGGTGAGCAGTTCGCCGGGCGTCATCACTTGCGGCCCTTGAACCACACCAGCGCGCCCACGGCCACGGCAGCTGCGATGAAGCCGAGCACGTCCGTGCTGTGCCAGTGGGCGACACCGGGCAAGCCGTGACCTTCATGGGCGTGACCCGGCAGGCTGGTCAGGACAGCAACGAGCGCCAGCAAGGAGGAGGACAGGGTGTGCTTCATCATGGTGCTTGTCTGGGGTGGGGGGCGGTGTGCGAAACCACCGAGGGGTTCAGGATGCGTTGAGCCGGTGCGTCGGGTGCAGAAAGTGCGCTGTCGCGCTCTGATTTGGTGCGGGCGGCGCCCAGCTCACGTTGATCATGCAATTGGTTGGTGCACGGTCACCAATTTGGTGCCGTCGGGGAAGGTGGCCTCCACCTGGATTTCAGGAATCAGGTCGGCCACACCCTCCATCACATCGGCGCGGCTCAGCACGGTCTTGCCCTCGCTCATCAATGCGGCCACGCTCTTGCCGTCGCGTGCGCCTTCCATGATGGCGGCCGTGATCAGGGCGACGGCCTCGGGGTAGTTCAGCTTCAGTCCACGGGCCTTGCGACGCTCGGCGAGCAGGGCGGCGGTGAAGATGAGGAGCTTGTCTTTTTCGCGGGGGGTGAGTTCCATGGTGTCTCGGCTCGGACCAGGCGGGCGACGGCACTGAAATTGCGGTGTCAGGCCGGCTTGACCTCCCACTATGCAAGACCCAGACCAAAAACGTCCAGCCTTTCAGCGTGCCGCTGTGGCGGCCCCGCCCGAGGCCGAGTCGACCCACCCCGATGCGGCAGGCACCGATGCCTTGCAGCGTGTGGTCAAGGTGCGACGCGACTACAACACCTGGGTGGCCACCGAGACGCTGGAAGACTACGCGCTGCGCTTCACGCCACGGTCGGCCCGGCGCTGGAGCGACTGGCGCGTGGCCAACACGGCGTTCGGCGCCTCGTCGTTTCTGGTGCTCGAGGCGGTGGGGGCCACGCTGCTGGTGGACCATGGCTTCGTCAACGCGTTCTGGGCCATCCTGGCCACCGGTCTCATCATCCTGCTGGCCGGCTGGCCCATCAGTGTACGCGGCCCGCCATGGCGTGGACATGGACCTGCTCACGCGTGGCGCGGGGTTCGGCTACATCGGCTCGACCATCACCTCGCTGATCTACGCGAGCTTCACCTTCATCTTCTTCGCCCTCGAAGCGGCTGTCATGGCCTATGCGCTGGAGATGGCCTTCGACATCCCGCCCGCATGGGGCTATCTCGTGTGTGCGCTGGTCGTCATCCCCCTGGTCACGCACGGGGTCACGACCATCAGCCGGCTGCAGTTGTTCACCCTGCCGCTGTGGCTGCTGATGCTGGTTGTGCCCTTCGTCTACGTGTTCCGTGACCACCCTGGCATCCTGCATGACCTGGCAGGCTACGCGGGCGGGGATGGTCAGCAAGGCCAGTTCAACCTGCTGGGCTTTGGCGCAGCGCTCACGGTGGGCGTGGCCCTCATCACGCAGATGGGCGAGCAGGCCGACTACCTGCGCTTCATGCCCGAGAAGCAGGCCGCACACCGCGCGCGGTGGTGGGCCTCGGTGTTCGTCGGCGGGCCGGGCTGGGTCATTCCCGGCGTGCTCAAGATGCTGGGCGGCGCCTTGCTGGCCTGGTTGGCCATGAGCTTTTCCGTGCCTGTCGAACGGGCGCTGGATCCCAATCAGATGTACCTCGTCGCGTGGGAGAAGGTCTTTCCAGACCAGACCTGGGCGATCGCGGCGGTCGCGCTGTTCGTGGTGGTCTCGCAGATCAAGATCAACGTGACGAATGCCTATGCGGGCTCGCTGGCCTGGTCGAACTTCTTCGCCCGGGTCACGCACAGCCATCCGGGGCGGGTGGTGTGGGTGGTGTTCAACACCGTCATTGCCTTGCTGCTGATGGAGTTGAACCTGTTCCAGGCGCTGGGCAAGGTGCTGGGTCTGTACGGCAACCTGGCCATTGCGTGGATCATGGCGGTGGTGGCCGATCTGGTCATCAACAAGCCCATGGGCTGGTCGCCCCCCGGCATCGAATTCAAGCGGGCCCATCTGTACGACATCAATCCGGTGGGTGTGGGGGCGATGGTGCTGGCCTCGCTGGTGTCGGTGCTGGCGCACGTGGGCCTGCTGGGCGAACTCGCCCAGGCGTTTTCTGCCGTGATCGCCATGGTGGTCGCCTTCGTCACCTCGCCGCTGATCGCGTATGCCACGCGGGGCCGTTACTACCTGGCGCGTGCGCCGCTGTGCGCCGATGCCCCCGCAGAGGATGCCGGCACCCCGCTGGCACGCGTGATCCGGCTGCGGGCGCTGCACCGCTGCACCGTGTGCGAACGCGAGTACGAACAGGACGACATCGCCCAGTGTCCGGCCTACCAGGGCTTCATCTGCTCGCTGTGCTGCTCGCTCGACGCGCGCTGCCAGGATCTGTGCAAGCCCCATGCGCGCTGGGCCGAGCAGTGGCGCGCACTGGGCCGCAAGGTGTTGCCGGCCCGCCTGTGGCAGGGGGTCGATACCGAGCTGGGCCAGTTCGGCGTGGTGATGCTGGTGCTGACGGCGCTGCTGGCCGGGCTCTTCGGGCTGGTCTACCAGCAGCAGGTGCGCGAACTGGATGGCGTGCTGGCATTGGGCGGCGACACCGTGACCGTGCTGCGGCAGGGCTTCACCAAGGTGTTTGCCGCGCTGGTCCTGGTGGTCGGCGTGGTGGCGTGGTGGGTCGTGCTCACGCACAAGAGCCGCCAGGTGGCGCAGGAGGAGTCCAACCGCCAGACGCATCTGCTGGTGCGCGAGATCGCATCGCACCGCGTCACCGACGAAAAACTGCAGCAGGCCAAGCAGACGGCCGAGCAGGCCAACCTGGCCAAGAGCCGCTACATCTCGACCATCAGCCACGAGCTGCGCACGCCGCTCAATGGCATCCTGGGTTACGCCCAACTGCTGGACGAGGATGAAAAGCTGCCCGAGCATGTCAAGCACGCGGTCGGGGTCATCAAGCGCGGCGGCGACCACCTGCTGTCGCTGATCGAAGGCACGCTCGACATCGCCCGCATCGAAAGTGGCAAGCTCACGCTCGATGTGAAGCCGGTTCGCCTGCCCGATCTGCTGCATCAGATCGTGAGCCTGATCGAACCCGAGGCCCGGGCCAAGCAACTGCGCTTCGTCGCCGACATCGCGCCCGGCCTGCCCGAGGTGGTGCGGGCCGACGAGCGGCGCGTGCGCCAGATCCTGATCAACGTGCTGGGCAACGCTGTGAAGTTCACGCACACGGGGCAGGTCGAGTTCAAAGTACGCTATGCACGCGAGCTTGCCCAGATCGACATCACTGACACCGGGCCGGGCATCGCCCAGGACGAGCTCGACAAGGTGTTCGAGCCGTTTGCGCGCGGATCGTCGGCCGCGGGCAGTTCGGCCGGTGGCACGGGTCTGGGCTTGACGATCAGCAAGATGCTGACCGACCTGATGGGTGGCGAGATGAGCGTGCAGAGCGCCACCGGGGCGGGCACCACCTTCCGCATCCGGCTGTTCCTGCCGCAGGTGCGGGTGGCCGGGCTCGCGCAGGCGGCGCCGAGGCGCGGTCAGCGCACCGGCTATGTGGGTGATCGCCGGCGCATCTGGGTGGTCGACAACGAAGAGGCCGACCGCGGCCTGCTGGTGCGCATCCTGGAACCGCTGGGTTTCGAGGTGCTGGCGCTGCCTTCTGGTGTGGCGTGCCTGGCTCAGCTGCGTGCCACGCCGCCGCTGGCCTTGCCCCACGCGATCTTCATGGACCTGGCCATGCCGGGGCTGGATGGGTGGGACACGCTGCGCGCCATCCGCGAACAGCGCCTGTGCGAGGCCCCGGCTGCCATCGTGTCGGCCAATGCCTTTGACAAGGCGCTCGAGAACGACGTGGGCATCACGCCCGACGACTTCATCGTCAAGCCGGTGCGTGTGAGCGAGTTGCTGGACTGGCTGGGGCGGCGGCTGCAGCTGCAGTGGATCGAAGCGGCCACCGGGCGCACGGCCGACGCGCACGCCGGCGCAGGCGCCGGGGCGGCAGCAGGTGGGGCCGGCAAGGTTGCCCAGGACGCCGAAGCCGTGCCTTCGATCGACGCCTTGCGCCGCCTGGAGGACCAGGTTCACACCGGCTACATGCGGGGCGTGCACCAGGCGCTCGACCGCATCGCGGCCGAGGAGCCAGCCTGCGAGGCCTTTGTGCAGCGCATGCGCACGATGGCCCGTCAGTTCCAGCTGGATGCCATGGCCGCCGTCCTGCACGATGCGCTGGCGCAGGCACAATCGGCGCCGTGACGCTCAGGACCTGACCCATGCTGGAGACACTCGACCGCAGCCGTACCGACGTTGTCCTCATCGTGGACGACGTGCCGGACAACCTCTCGTTGCTGCATGACGCGCTGGACGAGGCGGGCTACACCGTGCTGGTGGCCACGCATGGCGAGGCGGCGTTGCAGCGGGCGTCGCAGATGGTGCCCGACATCATCCTGCTCGACGCCATCATGCCCGGCATGGACGGTTTCGAGGTGGCGCGGCGGCTGAAGGCCACGGCCGAGACCAGCCACATCCCGATCGTGTTCATGACCGGCCTCAGCGAGACCGAGCACGTCGTGGCGGCCTTCCAGGCCGGCGGGGTGGATTACGTGATCAAGCCGATCCGGCCGCGCGAAGTGCTGGCCCGCATCGAGGCCCACATGCAGAGCGCCCGGCAGGCTCGCCAGGCCCGCAATGCACTGGATGCCTTCGGCCACGCGTCGATGACGGTGCGCATCAGCGACGGCCGCATCCTGTGGCAGACGCCGCTGGCGCGCAAGCTGATGCAGGCCTTTTTCGATGTGCCCGAAACGGCCGCGCCGGCCGAACTGGCCGACTGGCTGCGGCTGCACGCGCCTCGCATGGCGCAGGCCATCGAGCGCGGCGAGGCGCCGCCTGTTCCGCCGGCCTGGGCTGTGAACCAAGGCAGCCGGCGCCTGAGCTTTGCCCTGCATCAGCCCACAGGCGAGGATGAATGGCTGCTGGTGATGCAGGAGAGCTCGGATCAGGCCGCCATGGAGGCGCTGAGTCAGGAGTTCAAGCTCACCGCCCGAGAGGGCGAAGTGCTGTACTGGGTGGTCAAAGGCAAGACCAACCGCGACATCGGCGACATCCTGGGCAGCAGCCCGGCCACGGTGAAAAAGCAGCTCGAGCACATCTTCGCCAAGCTCGGCGTGGAAACGCGCACCGCCGCGGCCGGGCTGGCGATGAGCCGGGTGGTGCAGCTCAAGGCGCGCTGAGCGCCCTCTGGCTGCCCGGTGGGGCCGGGCTCACAGCTTGGGCAGCTCCAGCGCCTCGGGCGCATGTCCCTGGCTCAGCAGCCAGTCGCGCAGCGCCAGGCCGGTGGCAGCCGGCCAATAGCGCAGCTTCTGCGGCGGAATGCGCTTGTAGTCCACCAGCTCTTCGTTCAGCGTGATGGTGCCTTTGGCCACCACGTGGTAGGCCATGATCAGCTGGTTCTTCTTCGGAAAGGCATAGTGGCCCACGAAGGTGGCAGGCTGAACGGCATCCAGGCCCAGCTCCTCCTTCACCTCGCGCAGAACCGCCTCTTCCGGACTCGGATCGTGCTTTTCCAGAAAGCCGGTGATCAGCGCATAGAACGGCACAGGCCACGCCGCGTTGCGCGCCAGGATGATGTCGCCTTCGTGTTCGACGATGGCCGCCACGACAGGCACGGGGTTGTCCCAGTGGACAAAGCCGCAGGCCACATCGGGGCAACGCAGGCGCTGGGCGCCATCCACTGGCTCGTCCAGCAGGGGCGAGGTGCATTGGGGGCAGAAGCGGAAGCTCATGCCACAGCATAGCGTCACCCGATCGGAAAGCCCTTGATCAAGGCGCGCTGAATGCGCTGCGATGTCACGGCCAGCGTGGCCTGGTGCACCGGCCCCAGCGCTTGCCAGTGCCCTTCGAAGTCTGCCCGGCATTGTTCGAACAGGTGGCGGGGCCCGGCCGTCACGATGTCGTTGCCCCCCTCGTCGGACAGCACCGAGATCATCGAACCCGAGAAGGCCTTGAACAGCCGCTTTCCGATCTCGCGGGTCTGGTCGGTGTCGGCCTGCACATTGGCCACCAGCAGCCCTTCGGGCGTCAGCGCCTTGCGGCAGTGGTTGTAGAAGCTGCGCGAGCACAGCGGCTCGGCAATGCCATCGCCGGTGAAGCCGTCCACCAGGATGAGGTCATAAGCACAGGGCGGCTTGGCCATGAACTTCGCGCCGTCGTCGCACACGGTGCGCAGGCGCTCGTCATCGGGCGGGATGTGGAAGGCGTCGCGCAGGTCGATCACGCTCTGGCTGATCTCGACCACCGTCAGGTCCGCCTCGGGCACGTGGCGGTGCAGGTACTTGAGCATCGATCCGCCACCCAGCCCGATCATCAGCACGCGGCGCGGCTTCGGATTGAAGAGCAGGGCACCCATCATCGTGCGGGTGTAGTCCAGCACCAGGTCGTCCGGGTCCGCCACGCGCATGCAGCTCTGGATCAGGGTGCCCTCGAAGCTGAGGGTCACGGTCTGGCTGTTGGTGTGCAGCCGGGGTTGGTCGGGCATGGAGGGCAGGTGTTCAAGCAGCCCGCCATTGTAGGAGCGGCGTACCGATACGCCATGTGGCGTATTCCGCCTTCAGGGCCCGCTCGGCACACTGAACCCATCTGATCACGAAAGGGCCCGGCAGGGCGCCCCGGTCAGAACCCGGTTCCCTCTTGTTCACGTTCAACCCATCGCTTCAAAGGAGCGCCTTCACATGAACATCTCGCGTCGCTGTGCCGTCCAGTCCCTGTCCGCTGTCGCCCTGGGCGTCGCCGGCCTGGCCTTCAGCACCATGGCCTCGGCTGCCGACACCATCAAGGTCGGCGTGCTGCACTCGTTGTCCGGCACCATGGCCATCTCGGAAACGGTTCTGAAGGACACCGTGCTGATGGCGATCGACGAGATCAACGCCAAGGGCGGTCTGCTGGGCAAGAAACTCGAGCCCGTGGTCGTCGACCCGGCTTCGAACTGGCCGCTGTTCGCCGAGAAGGCCAAGCAGCTGCTGACCCAGGACAAGGTGGCCGTGACCTTCGGCTGCTGGACCTCGGTGTCGCGCAAGTCGGTGCTGCCGGTCTACAAGGAAAACAACGGCCTGCTGTTCTACCCCGTGCAGTACGAGGGTGAAGAGCTCGAGAAGAACGTGTTCTACACCGGTGCGGCCCCCAACCAGCAGGCCATTCCCGCTGTGGAATACCTGATGAGCAAGGACGGCGGCTCGGCCAAGCGCTTCGTGCTGCTGGGCACCGACTACGTCTATCCCCGCACCACCAACAAGATCCTGCGCGCCTTCCTGAAGTCCAAGGGCGTGGCCGATGCCGACATCATGGAGGAGTACACCCCCTTCGGCCACTCCGACTACCAGACCATCATTGCCAAGATCAAGAAGTTCGCTTCCGAAGGCAAGAAGACGGCCGTGGTCTCGACCATCAACGGCGACTCGAACGTGCCCTTCTACAAGGAACTGGGCAACCAGGGCCTGAAGGCCAAGGACGTGCCGGTGGTGGCCTTCTCGGTCGGTGAAGAAGAGCTGCGCGGCGTGGACACCAAGCCGCTGGTGGGCCACCTGGCCGCCTGGAACTACTTCATGTCGGTCAAGAACCCGACCAACGACGAGTTCATCAAGAAGTGGTCGGCTTATGCCAAGGCCAAGAACATCGCCGGTCATAAGGACAAACCCTTGACCAACGACCCGATGGAAGCCACCTACATCGGCATCAACATGTGGGCCCAGGCCGTCAAGAAGGCCGGCACCACCGATGTGGACAAGGTGATCGCCGCCATGGCCGGTCAGACCTTCAAGGCCCCGAGCGGCTTCGTCGCCAAGATGGACGAGAAGAACCACCACCTGCACAAGCCGGTGTTCATCGGCGAAGTGAAGGCCGACGGCCAGTTCAAGGTGGTCTGGAAGACCCCGGGCCCGATCAAGGCCCAGCCCTGGAGCCCGTTCATCGCCGGCAACGACAAGAAGAAGGACGAGCCGGAAGCCAAGTAAGGCCGGATCAAGCGGATGCCCGTCTCCGCCAAGCGACGGGATGAACCAAGAAGCAGAGCGGTTCGCCCCTTGGGGGGTACCCCAGGGGGCGCTTTTTTTCCGCCGACAGAACGACATGACTGGAATGCCTGTGAAGACACCAGACGCCGCACCGACCCGCCGTCGCACCGGCCTCACGCGCTGGCTGGGCGCCGCCATGATGGCCGCCCTGCTGGGCTGCCAGAGCGCCCACGCCCTGACGCCTGAAGAGGCCTACGCCGTGGCCGCCGGCGACAACGACGACCGCATCGCCGCGCTTCAGCAACTCCTGGCGAAGAACGACCCGGGCTTGCCTGCCTTTCTCGAGGCCTTGGCTGCCGACACCGTCAAGATCGCGGGGCAGCGTGCCTACATCGTCGATGGCGACGAGGCCCGCGAGGCCGCGACCGGCGCACCGGCCAAGTTGCCGGCCGATGCCGAGGACGTGGTGAACAACAACCGCATGTCCAGCGAGATCGAGGCGGCCCTGGCCGCCGGCAAGCTCACCTCGGCCGACCGGTCCGCCCGTGCTGAAGCCATCGATGCGCTCAGTGCGGCCGCCGACGAATCCAAGCTCGCGATCATCGACAAGGCCCTGGCTGCCGAACAGGACCCGAAGCTGCAGGCCCGGTTGCGCATGGTGCGCGCCAAGGCCCTGCTCAACGCGGCCGATGCGGCGTTGCGCCTGGAGGCCGTTCGTGCGCTGGGTGATCAGGCCAGCCCCGAAGCCCGCGCGCTGCTGATGGAGCGCCTGGCCGACGCGTCCGAAACGGACGGTGCCGTCAAGGGGGTGATGCAGGCCGAGCTCGACCACATCAACCGCAAGCTGGCCTGGGGCGAGTACGCCGGTGTGCTGTTCACCGGCATCAGCCTGGGCTCCATCCTGCTGCTGGCCGCGCTGGGCCTGGCCATCACCTACGGGCTGATGGGGGTCATCAACATGGCGCACGGCGAGCTGATGATGATCGGCGCCTACGCCACCTTCGTGATCCAGAACCTGTTCCGCCAGCACCTGCCGCAGTTCTTCGACTGGTACATCCTCCTGGCTGTGCCCGCATCCTTTTTTGCCGCGGCGGTGGTCGGCGCCATCCTCGAGCGCGGCGTGTTCCGCTTCCTGTACGGCCGCCCGCTCGAGACGCTGCTGGCCTCGTGGGGCATCAGCCTGATCCTGATGCAGGCCGTGCGCTCGGTGTTCGGCGCCCAGAACGTACAGGTCGAGAACCCGAGCTGGCTGTCCGGTGGCGTCGATGTGCTGAGCAACCTCACGCTCCCCTACAACCGCCTGGCCATCATCGCGTTCGCCGGCCTGGTGCTGCTGGGCATGACGCTGCTGATTGCCCGCACCCGCATGGGTCTGTTCGTGCGCAGCGTGACGCAGAACCGGCCGATGGCCTCGTGCGTGGGCGTCAACACGGCCAAGGTCGACACCATGGCCTTCTCGCTGGGCGCCGGCATTGCCGGCCTGGCAGGCTGCGCGCTCTCGCAGATCGGCAACGTGGGCCCGGACCTGGGACAGAACTACATCGTCGACTCGTTCATGGTCGTGGTCACGGGCGGCGTAGGCCAGATCGCCGGCACGGTGTACGCCGCGCTGGGGCTGGGCATGGTCAACAAGCTGCTGGAAGGCTGGTCGGGTGCCGTGCTGGCCAAGATCATGGTGCTGGTCATCGTGGTGATCTTCATCCAGAAGCGCCCGCAAGGTCTGTTCGCCATGAAGGGCCGTAGCGCCGAAGCCTGAGGAGAAAACAATGAGTGCAGTGATGACTTCCCCCATGCCTGTGGCCGGCGTCACGGTGCCCCGCAGTGCGCTGGGTCCCAAGGGCTGGACCGCGCTGATGGCCGCCGTGATCACCGTGGTCGTGCTGGCCCCGGTGCTCAACCTGATGGTGCCGGCCGATTCGGCCTTCCACCTGTCCGACTACGCAGTCGGCCTCATCGGCAAGATCATGTGCTACGCCATCTGCGCGCTGGCCATGGACCTGATCTGGGGCTACACCGGCATCCTGTCGCTGGGCCACGGGCTGTTCTTTGCCCTGGGGGGCTATGGCATGGGCATGTACCTGATGCGCCAGATCGGCCGTGACGGCAGCTACGGCGCCGACATCCCGGACTTCATGGTCTTTCTGGACTGGAAGACCGTGCCCTGGCACTGGACGCTGAGCGAGAGCTTCATTGGCCAGATGCTGCTGGTGGTGCTGGTGCCGGGTTTGCTCGCCTTTGTTTTCGGCTTCTTTGCCTTCCGCAGCCGCATCAAGGGCGTGTACTTCTCGATCATCACCCAGGCGATGACGTTCGCGGCCATGCTGCTGTTCTTCCGCAATGAAACCGGTTTCGGCGGCAACAACGGCTTCACCGACTTCAAGCGCATCCTCGACATCCCGCTGGCACAGCCATCCACCCGCATGGTGCTGTTCGTGCTGACCGGGCTGACCCTGATCGGCTTCTACCTGATGGCCCGTTGGCTGGTGAACACCAAGTTCGGCCGCGTGCTCCAGGCCATCCGTGATGCCGAGAACCGCGTCATGTTCTGCGGTTACAACCCGCTGGCCTACAAGCTCACCATCTGGACGATCTCGGCTGTGATGTGCGCGATCGCCGGGGCGCTGTATGTCCCGCAGGTCGGCATCATCAACCCCAGCGAGATGTCCGCGGCGGCCTCCATCGAGATCGCCATCTGGACCGCGGTTGGCGGGCGTGCCACGCTGATCGGCCCGATCATCGGCGCCTTCTTCGTCAACGGCGCCAAGAGCTGGTTCACCGTGGCCTTCCCCGAGTTCTGGCTGTACTTCCTGGGCCTGCTCTTCGTGGTGGTGACCCTGTTCCTGCCGGACGGCATCGTCGGCGGCGTGAAGAAGCTGTTCAACAAGCAAGCTGAGGTGAAGGCATGACCCCGGATCTGATGGAAGCCGGCACGCAGGCGCTGGCCCGTGCCTACAAGACGCCCACCAACGCGGGAGAATCGGGCGGCCGCGAGGCCAGCTACGGCCGTGTCGTGGATGACCCCGATCGGGTGGACCTGGCTCACGGGTCGATCCTGTACCTGGACGACATCGAGGTGAGCTTCGACGGCTTCAAGGCCCTCAACAAGCTGAGCCTGGACATCGCCGTGGGGGAGATGCGCTGCATCATCGGCCCCAACGGGGCGGGCAAGACCACGATGATGGACGTGATCACCGGCAAGACGCGGCCCGACAGCGGCACGGCCTTCTTCGGCTCGACCATCGACCTGCTGAAGAAACGCGAAAGCGAGATTGCCCAGATCGGCATCGGTCGCAAGTTCCAGAAGCCCACGGTGTTCGAGCACCTGAGCGTGTTCGAGAACCTGGAGCTGGCGCTCAAGGCCGACCGCCGCGCACGTGCCTCGGTGTTCTTCAAGCTCAGCGGCGAGCAGCTGGATCGCATCGGCGCCATGCTGCAACTCATCCACCTGAAGAACCAGGCCCAGCGCACCGCCGGCCTGTTGTCACACGGGCAGAAGCAGTGGCTGGAGATCGGCATGCTGCTGATGCAGGATCCCAAGCTGCTGCTGTTGGACGAGCCCGTGGCCGGCATGACGGATGAAGAGACCGAGCGCACGGCCGAGCTGTTCCTGTCATTGGAAGGCGCGCACTCGCTGGTGGTGGTCGAGCACGACATGAAGTTCATCCACGAACTCACCACCCAAGGCGCCACCGCAGGCAAGAAGAAGGTCACGGTGCTGCACGAGGGCAGTGTGCTGGCCGAAGGCACGCTGGCCGAGGTGCAGGCCAACGACAAGGTCGTCGAGGTCTACCTCGGACGCTGAGCAGGAGAAATCGACATGCTGAAAATCGAAGCCGTCAATCAGTACTACGGTGGATCCCACATCCTGCGCGGACTGGATTTCGAAGCGAAGGTAGGCGAGGTCACCGTCATCCTGGGCCGCAACGGCGTCGGCAAGACGACGCTGCTCAAGAGCCTGATGGGCCTGGTGCAGATCAAGTCGGGCAGCATCACGCTGGACGGCCAGGCCATCGACCGGCTCAAGCCCTACGAGCGCGTGCGCCTGGGCGTGGGCTATGTGCCCCAGGGGCGCGAAATCTTCGGGCGCCTCACGGTGGCCGAGAACCTGCAGATGGGCCTGGCGAGCAAGCCCGGCAGCACGCCGCTGCCCGAGCAGCTGTTCGAGCTGTTTCCGGTGCTCAAGCAGATGCTGCATCGCCGGGGGGGCGACCTGTCCGGCGGGCAGCAACAGCAGTTGGCGATTGCACGTGCCCTGGCGGCGGGCCCCAAGCTGCTGATCCTCGATGAGCCCACCGAGGGCATCCAGCCCAGCATCATCAAGGACATCGGCCGGGCCATTCGCAAGTTGGCCGACGAGGGTCTCAATGGCCAGCGCATGGCCATTGTGCTGGTCGAGCAGTTCTACGATTTCGCCGCCGAACTGGCCGATCAGTACCTGGTGATGGAACGCGGTGAAGTCATCCGCCGCGGTCGGGGTGCCGACATGGAAGCCGACGGCGTGCGCGAACTGATGTCGATCTGAACATCCATGCCCCCGCGCCAGCGGGGGCGTTTCCGCGTGTGGCGAGCCGGGAGGCTCAGCCCTTGCGCAGCCGCTTGCCCAGGTTGGTCACGGCGGCGTGCAGTTCCTTGAAGCTCACCGGCTTCACGAAGAACGCATCGGCCCCGCGCTCCAGACCGGCGATGCGGTCATCGGTGCGGCCGTGTGCCGATACGATGATGACGCCGCAGCCGTTTTCCTTGCGGAATCGGGCCGTCAGGTCCAGGCCGTTTTCCTGCGTGCCCAGTTCGATGTCGATGACCAGGATGTCGGCCGGACCGCGCGCCCATTCATCGGCCAGCTCGTAACCATTGCGCACGCCCACGGCGTGGTGTCCGAACTGGTTCAAGCTGCGTGTCATCAACTGGCGCAGCAGGTCCTGATCTTCCACCACGATGATGCGCAGCGGACGGGCCACATCAATGAGGGGGGAGCCTCCTTCCGTGGGCTGAGGCGCCATCACTGCGCGCACGAGTTCAGCCACCGACTCCACGCCCATCTGGCGCATCACTTCGGCGCGGTGAACCTTCACCGTGTGCACGGTGATGTCCAGCCGTTCCGCGATCTCCTTGTTGGTCAGCCCCTCCACAACCAGCTCGCAGACCTGCATTTGCCGGGGCGTGAGGGACTGGAGGCGACCTGCGACAGGGTTGTGAGGGTGTTCTGGCGAAGAGGTCGGCGCGTTCATGAGCAGCAGAGTAGACTCCAACGCTCTATCTTAACGAGTCATTTCATCATGCCCATCACCACTGCATCCGGCCTGCAATATGAAGACACCGTCGTGGGCGGCGGAGACGAAGCCAAGGCTGGCGCCTATGTGACCGTGCACTACACCGGCTGGCTCTACCAGGACGGCGTCAAGGGTTCGAAGTTCGATTCCAGCAAGGATCGCAACGACCCCTTCGTGTTCCCGCTGGGTGCGGGCCATGTCATCCGCGGCTGGGACGAAGGTGTGCAGGGCATGAAGGTCGGCGGCACGCGCGTGCTCGTCATCCCGCCTCAACTGGGCTACGGCGCCCGGGGCGCCGGTGGCGTGATCCCGCCCAATGCCACGCTGATGTTCGAAGTCGAACTGCTGGGCGTCTGATCACCCATGTTCGCCCCGAGTCAGGAACAGGTCCGTCGATTTTTCTGCGAGGCCTGGCAGAAGCACCGGGCCGGTCAGCCTCTGACCCCGCTCGAGGCCCAGGCGGCCGACTGGATCGCGGAGCACCCCGAGTACCACGGTGACCTGGCTGACGTCGACGTGGCCGTGGCAGCGCAGTACAGCGTCGAGGAAGGGCGGACCAACCCCTTCCTTCATCTCTCCATGCACCTGTCGCTGATCGAGCAGGTCAGCATCGACCAGCCCAGAGGCATCAAGCAGGCGGTCGAGCTGCTCGCGGCCCGCCGGGGTTCGCTGCACGCAGCGCACCATGAAGCCATGGAAGCGCTGGGCGAGATGGTGTGGGCGGCCCAGCGGTCGGGCCAGCCTGTTGACGGGCAGGCTTACATCGACCGCGTCAGGATGGCCGCGACCCGTTGAAAGGTCGCGAGTCGACCGCTTTTTTTCCACCAGACGACAACTGCGCTGCCCCGCTCGGGAAGTGGAGCCTCATTCGGCAGCGCAGGGGGTCCAGTGTCCGAAAATATTGGTCGTGCAAAAGTCACGGAGTTGCAGCGATTGCGTGATCAAACTCACGCCATAAGCTGATCTTGTGCGAATTAATCCTTCAACACGGGGGGATGCGCAAGCGGACATCGCTGTAACAGGAAACTACACTTGTCGTGTCAAAGACCGATAAGTTGGGTTTCCACATGCCGATTCTTGCCATGTCCGCTGGTGTTGTTACTGCTGTCTGGGGCACCGCCTTTGTGCGCCTGCCCGATGGTAAACTCAAGCCGGTCAAGGTCGGTGACAAGGTCAAGGGAGGTGAGCACATCATCACCGAGGCCGACGGCATCGTGCAGATCACGCCTGTGCAGGGGCCTGCCATTCAGGTGAAGCCGCCTGTGGCGCAGGCCAAGCCCGCCGACATCGACCGTGCGATCGCCGCGCTCGACAACCCCACGGAAGACGAAGCGCCGGCCGCCGGCCTGACCGGCGGAGCCCAGGGTGGCCTTCTGCCGGGGCTGCGGGTGGACCGCGTGTCCGAGTCCGTCGATGGCCTGTCCTTCGAGTACGGGACGGACCGTGGCGCGCAAGCGGACATCGCTGTAACAGGAAACTACACTTGTCGTGTTCCTTCGAGTACGGGACGGACCGTGGCGCGCAAGCCCAGCCGGTGGCCACCGTGGACAACCGTCCGCTGTTCGAAGCCAGCGTGATCGAGATCGTGCCCACGGAACCGTCGGTGGTGTCGGTCAATTCGGTCACGGTGAACGAGGCCGCCCAGGTTGCGCAGTTCATCGTGAGCCTTGACCGCGCCTCGAGCACCACGGTGACCGTCCGCTGGACGACCTCCGGTGGCACGGCCACAGCCGGTGCCGACTACGAAGCCCGTTCCGGCGTCGTCACCTTTGCACCGGGCGAAACCAGCAAGGTCATCGAGGTGCCCATCCTCGACGACGACACCTTCGAGAACAGCGAGTTCTTCAACCTGGTGCTGAGCGATGCCGTCAACGCGACGCTGGGCAACTCCGGCACCGGCACCATCAAGGACGACGGCACGGGCAGCGTGCCCCCGGGCGTGACGCCGGACGACGACACCCCGAAGGTGATCGAAGTCAGCAGCCCGACGGCCGCCGAAGGCGGCGACCTGGACTTCGTGGTCAAGCT
>NZ_CAJYGK010000106.1 GCF_913773725.1 uncultured Aquabacterium sp.
CGATTACATCGAGTGCTTCTACAACCCGACGCGTCGGCATTCGACGCTCGGATATCTCAGTCCCGTACAGTTCGAGCAAGCTCAAGAAGCTTAGGTCGGTGTCAACGAGACCGGCAGCAGCCCACCCGGATGCCATCATTAGAAAACCTCTAGTAGATATAGAGTCAAGTTTTTTATAGGAAGCAACCATGATGCGGATCGGTGAACTGGGCAAGAAGGCAGATTGCTTGGTGCAGACCGTGCGCTTTTACGAGTCAGAAGGCTTGCTGCCCGAGCCTGCACGTAGCGAGGGCAACTTCAGGCTCTATGACGAAGTCCATTTGCAGCGCTTGCTGTTCATCCGCCGCTGCCGGGCGAAGGACATGACGCTGGATGAGATCCGTCAACTGCTGAACTTACGGGATCGGCCAGAGTTGGGCTGCGGCGAGGTGAACGCGCTGGTCGACGCTCATATCGCGCAAGTGCGGACCAAGATGAAGGAATTGCGCGCCTTGGAGCGCGAGTTAATGGATCTGCGACGCTCCTGCGATAGCGCCCGAACCTCGCGCGAGTGCGGCATTCTCAACAGCTTGGCCGAGCCCGCCTGAAGCTCGAGCGTGTCATCGGTGCTGGAAGTGATCGGGTCCAGTTCTGAGAGCCACGTGCCGCGCTCCATCATGCGAAAGCGCGCGATTCTGACGTTTTGAGACGGCGTGCGACCGAGGGCGTGGCCCACAGGAGCCAGCGCGAGCCGGACGACCTGCGCGCCGCAATCTCCGCCACCTTACGGGTTCTCCAGGCCAGACCGAGCATCGCGGCGTGGCTGCGCAGGTGCAGGTGCAGGCCAAGGTAGCAGTGCGCCACGACGCGGCCCGACTCATGGGCACGCCACGCAACTCGCGATCGCTTCGCAAGAAGCCGCAAGGCCCGACTCGCGCAAGAATGCGACGTGGGCAAGATCGTATAGCCAGCAGCGCAAGCGTTTGCCGCTGCTGGCCGGCTCCGGAAGGGATAGACAAGCTGCGGGCCGTAGTCCATTGGAAAGTCCATCTTTCTTGAGTGTCACTCTTTGGCGCCCAGCGTGTGCTTTTGCGACCGGAAAGCGCTGAACAAGTGGCCCCCGGGCATCCAGAAATCGCCGTAGTTGACTTGGGCGTCTTCGTGCTCACGCTTGTGATGCCAGCGATGGGCTTCAGCCACCCCGATCAACAATCCCAACGGCCCGACCCGGTATCCCAGATTGGAGTGCTGGAAGGCCAGATGCACGACCAAGAAGCCGAGCCATGCGCCGACGGCCAACCACAGCTTGGAACGCCGCTACTGGCTCAACGGGGAGTGGAAAGGCCGCCCGCCCTCTAGCAAGGCGGCACAAGCGAGCGCGACGATCACTGTGAGTAGCTCCGTCGGAAAAGACGGCCGGCCGGTCGCGAGCTCGCCGAAGAGCACAACCGCAGTGGCGCCACGGATCAGTGGATAGCAGCCATACCGGATGACAGTCGCAATGAAGGGGGCGCATTGGTGCTCATCTGTTCTGTCCTAAAGCTCTGACTGGATTGGAAAACCTTCTAGCTACGGTAGAGTCAAGGGCGTCCGGGAAGACCCTGTGGCAAGTTCGTTGCATCTGCGCCTTGACTCTCCAGCCGCTACAGGCTTCAGCATCCATCGATTTGGAAGGAACAATGCATGGCTGAAAACCACAGAAATCACGAAAACGACGAGTTGGGCCGCCTAGATGCGAGCGATGCGAAGGACCGAAAGATTCTTCTGACTGTGTTGCTGATCAACCTGACGCAGTCCGCCGCCGGCATTGCCCTTGGCATCTGGGCTGGCTCTACGGCGCTGATGGGCGCCGGGTTGGACAACCTCGCCGATGCGTCGGTCTATGCGGTTAGCCTGTATGCCGTCGGTCGTGCGGCAACGGTCAAGGTGGGCGCGGCCCGCTTGTCGGGTTTCTTGCTAATCGGCCTGGCCGCGCTGCTGCTGTTGGAAGTCCTACGCCGCTTCGCTGGAGGGGAAGAGCCTGTCGGCCCAGCCATGATGGCCATGGCCGCGCTGAACGCGGCTTTGAACCTAGTGTGCCTCAGACTACTGCGCCGCCATCGCGGGGAAGATGTGAACTTCAAGGCGTCAGCGATCTTTACCAGCAACGACTCCATCGTCAATGGTGCGATTGTGCTGTCCGGGGTGCTGGTGATGGGGTTCGGGTCGAACATCCCGGATCTGGTGCTGGGCGTCATCGTGGCCGCAATCGCAGCGAATGGGGGGCGGGAAATCCTGCGCGAAGCATCGGAAACAGCTCGCCGTAAGGCGGGCACATAAGGCATGTTTTCGCCCAGTTCATCCCGAGGTTTACCTCTGCAAAAGAGGTAGTCCAGCCTTTGGGCTACGGCCTCGGCTGCAGCCGAGCGTACCATTGGCGATGGCCGCGCGATAGGCGGGCATGCCGTTCTCGACCTCCGTCTGCCGTACAGCAGCGGTGCGCAAGGTTGAGGGTGCATGTCGTCTCTCCTGTTCGTGTGGCCCAGGCCAATGGCCGGGCCGGGACGTTGATGGGCAGGAGAATGGCGCCGAAGGCCCAACGGCCTTCGGCTCGGGAGAAAAGAGGAACCACCCGTGGGCTGATTGGCAGGCCCGGTCGTCGCTAGAACCGTCTGCTCATCAAGCAATCACACCCGGCCCATGTCGTGGCTGGGGCCGGCATCGTCTGGCGCACATCCGCGCACAAAGGGAGCCCGTTTTTGCACCGGCGGGCACCGGCACCGATTACCGCTGACCACGAAGGGTCTCCCGGTGGCTCGTGCAGCCTGGCAAGCCACCGGGAGACCCTTCGCAGAGGGCGGAAGAAACGCAGATCAACAGAACGCGCGTGGTGCGGCTCGCAGAGAAGCTACCTTCAGGTCCCGCGGCCGGGGACGGCTGGGCGGGACGCGCACACGGATCAAGAAGGCGTTGCGCGCTGGGCGTCCCGCAGGGCATGCGGCGGAGTGCGGGACAGGGGCCACGCCGCCGAAGGCGGGCACGGCTCACGGGGAACGGGGGCGGTCAGGAGCCTTTGCGGCCGCTACGGCGCGGGCGCGAGGCGCCGCGCTTGGAGCTGCCGGATTCGACTGGCAGCGTGCCTTTGCAGTCCGGGTAGCGGCTGCACGACCAGAACGGGCCGCTCTTGCCGCTGCGCTGGCGCGTGGGTGCGCCGCACTGCGGGCATGCCGGCCCTTGGGGAACCTTGATGGACAGGGAGGCGCTGCCGTACTGCGCAATCAACTGCGAAATCCACGCGGCCTGCTTGCCGATGAACACGTCCAGGGTGAGCTGTCCGGCCTCGATCATGTCGAGCGCCTGTTCCCAGACGGCGGTGGTGCCAGGGTCGGCAATCGCCGCAGGCACGGCATCGATCAAAGTGAAAGCCGCATCCGAGGCGCGGATGGCGCGCCCCTTCTTCACGAGGTAGCCGCGAGCGATCAGGCCGCCGATGATGTTGGCCCGCGTCGCTTCGGTGCCGATGCCAACCGTATCCTTGAGCTTCTGCTTCAGGCGGGGATCGGACACCAGCTTGGCGACGCCTTTCATGGACTTGACCAACTCGCCTTGCGTGTACGGTTTGGGCGGCAGCGTCTTGAGTGCCTTGAGATCGACGTCGGCCACCTGGCATGCCAGGCCCTCATACAGTTTCGGCAGCGCGGGCAGCACCTGGGCGCGGACCGCAGTATCGCCCTCGCCATCACCGTCTTCGGCCTGCGGCTCGGCGAGCACCTGGCGCCAACCCGGGATGACAACCTGCTTGCCCGTGGCCGCCAGGTTCTGCCCCCCGCACGAAAACTTGGCCACAGTGCGGTCGAACTCGTGGTGAGGGAGGAACTGCGCCAGGTAATGCGACCGGATGAGCCTGTACACGGCCAGTTCCTTCTCGCTCATGGCGGAGAGCTTCGCCGGTTCGAGCGTCGGGATGATGCCGTGGTGCGCCGTGACCTTGCCATCGTTCCAGGCGCGCGAGCGCTGCGAGCGGTCGAGCTGGCCCATGATCGAGCGCAGCGAGGGATCGGTCTTGAGCAGGCTGTCGAGAACGGTGGGCACTTCGGCAAACATGCTCTCGGGCAGGTAGCCGGAGTCCGAGCGGGGGTACGTCGTGGCCTTGTGCGTCTCGTACAGGGCTTGGGCAATCTCCAAGGTTTCCTGCACGTCCAGCCCAAGCTGCTTGGAACACACTTCCTGCAAGGTGCCCAGGTCGAACGGCAGCGGCGGGCCTTCGCGGACACGCTCAGTCTCCACCGACACGACGTGGGCACTGCCCGCAGCGCGGATCTGCTGCATGGTCTGCTGTGCGACCGGCTGCCGCAGGCAGCGGCCTGCGTCGTCGGTGCACGCATCGGGTGGAACCCATTGCGCGGCGAAAGTCGAACCGCCTGCGAACAGGGACACGGCGATGGCCCAGTATGGTACGGACACGAAGCGCGCGATCTCGCGGTCGCGGTCCACAACGAGCTTGAGCGTCGGGGTCTGTACGCGGCCGACCGACAGCACGCCGTCGTAACCCGCCTGTCGCCCCAGCACCGTGAACAGCCGGCTCAGGTTCATGCCCACGAGCCAATCCGCACGGGAGCGCGCCAGCGCCGAGTGGTACATCGAAAGCGTCTCGGCCGAAGGCCGCAGCTTGCCCAGTGCCGCCCGAATGGACGCATCGTTGAGCGCCGACAGCCACAGGCGTTCGATGGGGCCGCGGTAGCCGCAAAGCTCCACGATCTCGCGGGCGATCAATTCGCCCTCGCGGTCGGCATCGGTGGCGATAACCAGGTGAGTCGCCTTCGCCAAGAGCGCCTTGACGACCTTGAATTGCGTGGCGGTCTTCGGTTTGACCTCGACCCGCCAGTGCTGGGGAATGATGGGCAACTGCTCAACGGACCATCGTTTGAGCTGCTCGTCGTAGGCCTCGGGCGGCGCCGCCTCCACGAGATGGCCGATGCACCAGGTGACCGTGACGCCGGAACCGTTGAGGCAGCCTTCACCGCGCTGCGTGGCGCCGAGAATCCGGCCAATGTCTTTGCCCTGGGAGGGCTTCTCGCACAAGAACAGCCGCATATCCGTCCATCCCGATTCCTGTTGTTCATGGAGTTGCTGGGATCGAGGATGCCGAGCGCAGCCCCTGGCAGCAGCAAACAAGCCGCATGCGGCAGCGACCGCTTTCACGCCGATGAAATGGCGAGTGCGGGGAAGGTGCGTGGCCGGAAGTGTGCGGGCCGAGAGCCGCGATTTCCGGGAGCGCGCGTGGAACTCGGTGGACGTTGGTGGAGCTATCCCCTGGGGATAATTCGCAGCGCATGGAGGGCGGCGAAGCACTGCGGCAGCCGCCCTCCATGCCCGATCACTTCCTGCGCTTGGTCTCTTTCGGCGCCGTCGATTCCTGGGTGGCCTGGGGCTTCGGCTCTGCCTCCTGTGGCTTCGGGCTGAGGGCCACAGACTCGATGCGGTACGGCAGGATGCCGACACTGCGCGCGTTGACCTGCCAAGTCTCACGCGGCTGATCTTCGTTGTCCGTCCAGGGGTCGCGCTCCATGCGGCCGACGACCAGCACCCGCATGCCCTTCTGGTAGAGCTGCTGCCAGCGGTCGGCGTCGTGGTGCCAGAGTTCCACCGGCGCCCAGAAGCCGCCGCGGTCCTCGAACTCGCCGCCCTTGGTGGGGACGGGGTTGTCGAAGTACACGTTCAGCCGGAGCAACCGGCGAGGATCGTCGTTGCCATTGGGGAATTCGCGGTACTCGGGAGGCGATCCGATGTTGCCCTCGCCGATGAATTGTGTGCTCATGTTGGAATCTCCGTGGTGGTTGAAATACCCGTGCCTCGTTGGGCTCGGGCGCGTGCTCGGATGGCAGGCGCAATCACCGATCGCGCACTGCGGCAGGAACGGACGCGAGCCGGCGCAGGTAGGTGTTGTCCGCCTGCGCGGCCTTGCTGGCGCATTCCTGTGCTTGCCTGCCCAGGGTGTGCAGCAGGCTGATCTGCATGTTCAGCATGACGCGCTGCAGTTCGATCTCGTGCAGGTCGTGCAGCAGGTTGACCGGCGTGCTGGGGCTCGCCATCAGCTCCTGCCACAACGCCACGCCCATGGCCGATCGATCGTGCTTGCGCCAGCGAAGAAAGGTCGTGCCTGCGCCAGTGGTCTGCTGGGCCAGCTCGACGGGAAGCAGGTGGAAGGGATGCCCGCACGCCTGTGGCAGCACCTGTCGCTGCGCCAGGGCAATCAACTCGTCGCGCATGGCGAAGCACTGGCTGGCCCAGGCCTCGAAGTCCCCTTTACCTTTAAAAGGCTTTAAAAGGCCTTTTAGAGAGGCCGCGTGTTCCAGCCGCATGAAGGCTGGCTGTTCCAGACGACGGAAGTAGCGCGGTTCGCGGTTCGGGTCGCTCATGCCGGTTCGTCCTCGCCGGCGGCTGTGGACTTGGCCTCGGCCGAATCGGCGGCAGCGCCTTCGTCGGTGGGAGATGCGGCTGCGGCAGCGCTATCACCACGCTGTTGCAGACCACGGCGCACGACGGGCGGCGCAAACTTCGAGCGGCGCATGCCTTCGAGCACGTCCTGCGGCAGTTCGCCGAACTTCTCCAATGCTGCCCGAGCTGCGGCGTTCTTGGCCGCGAAGTCGTCGCGGGTGCAGCCCGAGTAGCGGTATTGCTGGGCCAGGCTGAACAGGCTGCGCAGCGCGTGGGCACCTTCGTTGAGCCAGCGCTCCAACGTCGAGCGATCGATCAGCGCGGTGTGGTGGGCGAGGATCAGCTTGCGGGCGATGTCGTCGTAGTCGGCCAGCAGATAGACGGCGGCAAAGCCGAGCTGCGCGTTCACGAACAAGGGGAGCTTCACCGGCTGCACGTTGAGGTTCTCACCCAGGCTCAACGCCGCAGGCACGCCGGCCAGTGCCTGGTCAACCTGCTCGCGCAGCGATTGCAACGTGGTCCTGGTCTGGTCGAGCTTTTCCTCGATGCGCAACATCCACCAGTCGCTGTACGGGTCGTCCTGCTCCGAGCCGCGCTTCATCTTGTTCATCACGGCGATGTAGCCGTTCAGGCCGACGATGCCGGGTCGCCCCTCGGCGGCGGCGCGGCCATGCCAGATGCGCGAGGCGTGGTGGGTGTGCAGCGTCAGCGACATCGCGCTGCGCAGGGAGCCGAGGTTGAGTTGCAATGGTTCGTTGCTGGTTGCCATGGTGATCGCTCGCTGGTGGACAGGGAGCCGCCAGCATCCGCATGCAGCGGAAGGCAGTCAGTCAACAAACCGAAATGAGCCG
>NZ_CAJYGK010000107.1 GCF_913773725.1 uncultured Aquabacterium sp.
ATCATGTTGCCCGACAGTTCCGAATCGATCGAGCGGCCGACAAAGGTCGCGATCTCGGAGTGCTCGCCGCGGTGCTGCATGCCCAGTTCCATCACGCCGGCCACTTCCTGGCCGAAGCGCACGCAACGGGTGCACTGGATGCAGCGGCTCATCTCTTCCATCGAGATCAGCGGGCCGACGTCCTTCTTGAAGACGACGCGCTTTTCTTCGTTGTAGCGGGACGAGGAGCCACCGTAGCCTACGGCCAGATCCTGCAGCTGACACTCACCGCCCTGGTCGCAGATCGGGCAGTCCAGCGGGTGGTTGATCAGCAGGAACTCCATCACGCCCTGCTGGGCCTTGATGGCTTTCTCGCTCTTGGTGCGCACGATCATGCCCTGCGTGACCGGGGTCGCGCAGGCCGGCATCGGCTTGGGCGCCTTCTCGATGTCCACGAGACACATGCGGCAGTTCGCCGCGATCGAGAGCTTCTTGTGGTAGCAGAAGTGCGGGATGTAGGTACCGTGCTGTTCGGCCGCATGCATCACCATGCTGCCTTCCTGGCACTGGACTTTCTGTCCGTCGATTTCGATTTCAACCATCGGTGTTTCCCGCTCAGATGTAGGCCGGGACCATGCAGGTCTTGTGTTCGATGTGGTGCACGAACTCATCGCGGTAGTGCTTGATGAACGCGCGCACCGGCATGGCGGCGGCATCACCCAGCGCACAGATCGTGCGACCCTGGATGTTGTCGGCCACCGAGTTCAGCAGGTCGATGTCTTCGGGGCGGCCCTCGCCACGCTCGATGCGATCGACCATGCGCCACAGCCAGCCCGTGCCTTCGCGGCACGGCGTGCACTGGCCGCAGGACTCGTGCATGTAGAAGTAGGACAGGCGTTGCAGGCTCTTGACCATGCAGCGGGTCTCGTCCATCACGATGACGGCGCCCGAGCCCAGCATCGAGCCGGCCTTGGCGATGGAGTCATAGTCCATCGTGCACTCCATCATGATGTGCGCCGGGATCACGGGCGACGACGAGCCACCGGGGATCACGGCCTTGAGCTTCTTGCCGCCACGCACGCCGCCGCACAGTTCGAGCAGCGTCGAGAACGGCGTGCCCAGCGGGATCTCGTAGTTGCCCGGACGCTCCACATCGCCCGACACGGTGAACAGCTTGGTGCCGCCGTTGTTGGGCTTGCCCACGGCCAGGAAGGCCTCGCCGCCGTTGCGGATGATCCAGGGAACGGCCGCGAACGTTTCCGTGTTGTTGATCGTGGTGGGCTTGCCGTAGACGCCGAAGCTCGCCGGGAAAGGCGGCTTGAAGCGGGGCTGGCCCTTCTTGCCTTCGATCGACTCGATCAGGGCGGTTTCCTCGCCGCAGATGTAGGCGCCGAAGCCATGGTGCGCGTGCAGCTGGAAGCTGAAGTTGCTGCCCATGATGTTGTCGCCGAGGTAGCCGGCGGCGCGGGCCTCTTCCAGGGCGGCCTCGAAGCGCTCGTAGACCTCGAAGATCTCGCCGTGGATGTAGTTGAAACCCACCGAGATCCCCATCGCGTAGGCGGCGATGGCCATGCCTTCGATGACGATGTGCGGGTTGTGGCGCAGGATCTCGCGGTCCTTGGCCGTGCCCGGCTCACCTTCGTCGGAGTTGCAGACCAGGTACTTCTGGCCCGGGAAGGCGCGCGGCATGAAGCTCCACTTCAGGCCGGTCGGGAAGCCGGCGCCGCCGCGACCCCGCAGGCCGGAGGCCTTCACTTCGGCGATCACCTGATCCTGCGTCAGGCCTTCACCGCCATCCTTGCCCAGGATCTTGCGCAACGCGGCATAGCCGCCACGTGCTTCATAGTCCTTCAGGCTCCAGTTGGCGCCGTTCAGATCGGCGTAGATCTGGGGGTTGATGTGGCGGCCGTGGAAGCAGGTCTCTGCGCCGGTCGCCTGGAATTGAGAGAGGTCGAGCATGTCTTTCACCTCACTTGGCGTTGGCCTTGAGCACGTCGATCAGCTGGTCCAGCTTCTCGTTGCTCATGAAGCTCACCATCTGGCGATCGTTGACCAAGGCCACCGGCGCATCGGCGCAGGCACCCAGACACTCGCAGTGCTGGATGGTGAACAGGCCATCGGCGGTGGTGCCGCCGTCTTCCACGCCGAGCTTGTCGCACAGGTGCTGAAGGGCCTTCTGGCCATCGCGCAGCTGGCAAGGCAGGTTGGTGCACACGTTGATCTTGAACTGACCAACGGGCTTCTGGTTGTACATGTTGTAGAAGGTGGTGACCTCGTGCACGGCCATCGCGGGCATGCCGATGTAGTCAGCCACTTCCTGTTCGCTCTCCGGCGAGACCCAGCCACGTTCCTGCTGGATGATGGCCAGGCAAGCCATGACCGCCGACACGCGCTGGTCAGCCGGGTACTTGGCGAGTTCGCGGTCGAACCGCGCTTTGGTTTGTTCGCTGAGCATGGGTAGGTCGGTCACTTAGCGGTCGATTTCACCGAACACGATGTCCATCGTGCCGATGATGGCCACGGCGTCGGCCAGCATGTGGCCACGGCTCATCTCGTCGAGGGCGGCGAGGTGGGGGAAGCCGGGGGCACGGATCTTCAGGCGGTAGGGCTTGTTGGCGCCATCGGACACCAGGTAGATGCCGAACTCGCCCTTCGGGTGCTCGACCGCGGCATAGGCCTCGGACTCGGGCACGTGGAAACCTTCGGTGAAGAGCTTGAAGTGGTGGATCAGCTCTTCCATCGAGGTTTTCATCTGCACGCGCGACGGCGGAGCAACCTTGTGGTTGTCGGTGATGACCGGCCCCGGGTTGGCACGCAGCCAGTCCACGCACTGCTTGATGATGCGGTTGGACTGACGCAACTCTTCCACGCGGACCAGATAACGGTCGTAGCAGTCACCGTTCTTGCCGATGGGGATGTCGAAATCGACCTTGTCGTAGACGTCGTAGGGCTGGTGCTTGCGCAGGTCCCACACGATGCCCGAGCCACGCAGCATGGCGCCCGACAGGCCCATCTGCAGGGCGCGCTCGGGGGTGACCACGCCGATGCCGACGGTACGCTGCTTCCAGATGCGGTTGTCGGTCAGCAGCGTTTCGTATTCGTCCACCAGCTTGGGGAAGCGCTGGGTGAAGTCATCGATGAAGTCCAGCAGCGAGCCCTGACGGTTCTCGTTGAGCTTGGCAATGGTCTTCGCGTTCTTGATCTTGCTGACCTTGTACTGCGGCATCGAATCCGGCAGGTCGCGGTAGACGCCACCCGGACGGAAGTAGGCCGCGTGCATGCGCGCGCCCGACACCGCCTCGTACATGTCGAACAGGTCCTCGCGCTCGCGGAAGCAGTAGATGAGGATGTTCATCGCACCGCAATCGAACCCGTGACAGCCCAGCCACAGCAGGTGGTTCAGCACACGGGTGATCTCGGAGAACATCACGCGGATGTACTGCGCGCGCTCGGGCACCTCGATGCCAAGCATCTTCTCGATGGCCAGGCAGTAGGCGTGCTCGTTGCACATCATCGAGACGTAGTCCAGGCGGTCCATGTAGGGCAGCGACTGGATGAAGGTCTTGGACTCGGCCAGCTTTTCAGTGGCGCGGTGCAGCAGGCCGATGTGAGGGTCGGCGCGCTGGATGACTTCGCCGTCCAGCTCGAGCACCAGACGCAGCACGCCGTGGGCTGCCGGGTGCTGAGGACCGAAGTTCAGGGTGTAGTTCTTGATCTCTGCCATGGCTCGTGCTCAGTGGAGACCACCGTAGTTGTCTTCGCGGATGATGCGCGGGGTGATCTCGCGCTGCTCGATGGTGACGGGCTGGTAGATCACGCGCTTCTGCTCGGGGTCGTAGCGCATCTCGACGTGGCCCGTGGTCGGGAAGTCCTTGCGGAACGGGTGGCCGATGAAGCCGTAGTCGGTCAGGATGCGACGCAGATCGGTGTGGCCGTCGAACACGATGCCGTACAGGTCGAAGGCTTCGCGCTCGAACCAGTTCACACCGTTCCAGACGTCACAAAGCGAGGCCAGCACGGGGAAGTCGTCATCCGGCGCAAAGGTCTTCACACGGACGCGCCAGTTCTTGCTGATCGACAGCAGGTGCAACACGACACCGAAGCGAGGACCGTCGGCGTAGATGGACTCGGCGCCATCCTTGTAGGCGGACCAGTCCATGCCGCAGAGATCCTGCAGCTGTTCAAAACGCAGGTCAGCGTGGTCGCGCAGGGTGCGGGCCACGTCCAGGTAATCGGCGGCCGACACGGTGATCGTCAGCTCGCCACGGTCGGCAACCAGGCGCTTGATCTTGTCGCCCAGCACGTTTTGCAGGGCAGCCTGCAGGGTGTCCAGTTTGCTCATGTGCAGGCTCCGGTCAGCGGGCAATGGTGTTTTCGCGGCGGATCTTGGCCTGCAGTTGCAGGATGCCGTAGAGCAGCGCCTCGGCCGTCGGCGGACAGCCCGGGACATAGACATCGACCGGCACGATGCGGTCGCAGCCGCGCACGACCGAGTAGCTGTAGTGGTAATAGCCGCCGCCATTGGCGCACGAGCCCATGGACAGCACCCAGCGGGGTTCGGCCATCTGGTCGTACACCTTGCGCAGTGCCGGTGCCATCTTGTTGCACAGCGTGCCGGCCACGATCATCAGGTCGGACTGGCGCGGGCTGGGACGGAACAGCATGCCGAAGCGGTCGATGTCATAGCGCGCCGCACCGGCGTGCATCATCTCGACCGCACAGCAGGCCAGACCAAATGTCATCGGCCACAGCGAACCGGTCTTGGACCAGTTGATCAGCGTGTCAGCCGAGGTGGTGATGAAGCCCTCTTTGAAGACGCCTTC
This sequence comes from uncultured Aquabacterium sp., assembly GCF_913773725.1. GTDB lineage: Bacteria > Pseudomonadota > Gammaproteobacteria > Burkholderiales > Burkholderiaceae_C > Aquabacterium. Next base: position 4,803 of record NZ_CAJYGK010000107.1, read on the forward strand.
GATACCCATAGCAATACCTCTTCAGATTCCTGTGTGTTGACGCGACGACCGGATCACTCCCAGTCCAGTGCGCCCTTCTTCCATTCGTAGGCAAAGCCGACGACGAGGATGCCCAGGAACAACATGATGGCCGCGAAACCGACCATGCCCACTTCCTTCAGGGCCACGGCCCAGGGGAACAGGAATGCGATTTCGAGGTCGAACAGAATGAAGAGGATGGCCACCAGGTAGTAGCGCACATCGAACTTCATCCGCGCGTCTTCGAAAGCCTCGAAGCCGCATTCATAAGGCGAGTTCTTTTCGGGGTCCGGACGACGGGGGCCCAGCAGAAAGCCCAGCAACTGTGGCGCAACGCCAACGCCGACGCCAACCAAGATGAAAAGGATGACTGGCAGATACTGCGCGATGTCCATCATGACTCTTGCCTCTTTGTGTGAACCGGACGCGCGATTGAATCACGCGGACAAAACAAAAGGCGCGCCAGGCTTGACGAGAACCGATCCTGAACCGGTTCAATGTCAACCACAGCGCGCCTTCCCGGACACTTTGCACCGATGCCACCCCGAAAGACGGCACCCACTTCCAGATGATCAGCTTGATGGGGACGACCGGAGCTGATCATGAGGGTTGGCACAAGTGTCTGTTGATCTCATGGTGCCGACGGCGAGACTCGAACTCGCACAGCTTTCGCCACTACCCCCTCAAGATAGCGTGTCTACCAATTTCACCACGTCGGCCAAACGGACTGGATGACAGCCCGATCTTTGTTCGTCACTCGTTCGGATTGCATGAGGTTTGCTCACCGAAGACTTCTATTCTAAACCGAAAAACCTGCTCGCTTGAAGGCGTCATTCAACTTTGGTGTCAAACGAACGCCTGCGACGAGACACTTGTCACTTCGTCGGAATCAAGGCAGCACCCGACGCCGAGGCAGGCGACGCGACCGGCGCAGGCGCTGCAGCGCTGGCAGGCTGCTCGAGCACCGACGGGGCTTCGGTCACGGGGCCGCGCAGGTTGCCGAAGTAAGCTAGGCCCAGCGTCGTGCTGAAGAAGATGGTCGCGGCCACCGCGGTGGAGCGAGACAGGAAATTGGCGCTGCCGGTGGCACCGAACAGGCTGCCCGACGCACCACTGCCGAACGAGGCACCCATGTCGGCACCCTTGCCGTGCTGAACCAGCACCAGGCCGATCATGGCCAGAGCGGACACGACCTGGAGCAACAGCACCACGGTCATCAAAGCTTGTTGCATGAACAAAAACTCCTGTGAGGGTCAGGGGCCGATTCAGGCCGCACGCGCGATGGCTGCGAAATCCGCTGCCTTCAGCGCGGCGCCGCCAATCAGACCGCCATCAATATCAGGTTGGGCAAACAGCTGGGCTGCGTTGTCGGGCTTGACCGAACCACCATAGAGCAGCGGCACGACAGCAGCCTCACTGCGGGCCGACTTCAACTGCGCACGCAAGGAGGCGTGCACAGCCTGCGCCTGCTCGGGAGAGGCCGTCTTGCCGGTGCCGATGGCCCAGACGGGCTCGTAAGCCACCACGATGCGAGCCAGATCGGCCCCCAGCGTGTCGATGACAGCCTGGAGCTGGCGCCCCACCACCGCTTCGGTCTGCCCTGCCTCGCGCTCGGCCAGCGTTTCGCCGACACAGACGATGGGGATCAGACCATGGGACAGCGCCGCACGCGCCTTGTCGGCCACGAGCTGGTCGCTTTCCGCGTGGTAGCTGCGGCGCTCGGAGTGACCCACGATGGCGTAGGTGGCCCCGACGTCCCGCAACATCGGCCCCGCCACTTCGCCCGTGTAGGCACCTTGCGCCTGCACGGAGATGTCCTGGCTTCCGACGCCGATGGCACTGCCTTGCAGCGCGGCGGCAACGTCGGCCAGGTACACGAAGGGCGGGCACACGGCCACGTCGGCGCGCGGTGCCGTGGTGGCCAGATCCGAGGCCAGCAAGCCCTGGATCAGTTCGGCATTGGATGCACGCGAGCCGTGCATCTTCCAGTTACCAACAACCAGCTTCTTCATGGCCTGACGGATCACTGTTGTTGCTGTTGGGCCTGCTCGTCACCGTTGCCCTGGGGGGCGTCGGAGAACTGCTGCTCGGCACGGGGGGCGCGCTCGCGGCGCTCGCCACGGTCACCACCGCGGTCACGGCGCTCGCCGCGGTCACCACGGTCACCACGGTCACGGCGCTCACCACGCTCTTCGCGCTCAGGCATGCCTTCCGGACGCTCCAGCAGGGCCTTCATGGACAGCTTGATGCGGCCCTTCTCGTCGGTCTCGAGGACCTTGACCTTGACCATCTGACCTTCGGTCAGGTAATCAGAGACCTTCTCGACGCGCTCGTGGGCGATCTGGCTGATGTGCAGCAGACCGTCCTTGCCCGGCAGCAGGTTCACCAGGGCACCGAAGTCGAACAGCTTGGTGACCGGGCCTTCATACACGGCGCCGATTTCGACTTCAGCGGTGATCTCGGCGATGCGGCGCAGGGCCTCGTCAGCCTTGGCCGTGTCGGCCGAGGCCACCGTGACGGTGCCGTCCTCCGCGATGTTGATCTGGCAACCGGTCTCTTCGCACAGGCCACGGATGGTGGCGCCGCCCTTGCCGATCAGGTCACGGATCTTCTCGGGGTTGATCTTGACGGTGTAGAGGCGCGGGGCGAACTCGGACACCTCGGTGTTGGCGCCCGCCATGGCTTCGGTCATCTTGCCCAGGATGTGCAGACGGGCTTCCTTGGCCTGAGCCAGTGCCACCTGCATGATCTCCTTGGTGATGCCCTGGATCTTGATGTCCATCTGCAGGGCGGTCACACCGGCGGTGGTGCCAGCCACCTTGAAGTCCATGTCGCCGAGGTGATCTTCGTCACCCAGGATGTCGGTCAGGACGGCGAACTTGTTGCCCTCTTTGATCAGGCCCATGGCGATGCCGGCCACGTGGGCCTTCATCGGCACGCCGGCATCCATCATGGCCAGGCAGCCACCGCAGACCGAAGCCATCGACGACGAGCCGTTGGACTCGGTGATTTCCGAGACCACGCGCACGGTGTAGGCGAACTCGTCCTTCGGGGGCAGCAGCGGCACCAGGGCGCGCTTGGCCAGGCGGCCGTGGCCGATTTCGCGGCGCTTGGGGCTGCCGACACGACCCGTTTCGCCGGTGGCGAACGGAGGCATGTTGTAGTGGAACAGGAAGGTGTCGCGGAAGTCACCGGTCAGGGCGTCGATGCGCTGGGCATCCTGCTCCGTGCCGAGGGTGGCGATGACCAGGGCCTGGGTTTCACCACGGGTGAACAGGGCCGAGCCGTGCACACGCGGCAGCACGCCAGTGCGGATCTCGATGGGGCGCACGGTGCGGGTGTCGCGGCCGTCGATGCGGGGCTCACCGGCCAGGATCTGGCTGCGGACGATCTTGGCTTCGATGTCGAACAGCAGACCTTCGACCTTGACGCCGTCGAATTCGATGCCTTCGGCGGTCAGGGCGGCCTTCACGTCGGCGTAGGCGGCGCGGCAGGCCTGGGTGCGGGCCTGCTTGGAGCGGATCTGGTAGGCGGCGCGCAACGGGCCTTCAGCCAGGGCGTTGACCTTGGCGATGAAGTCTTCGTCCTTCGCGGGCGGCTGCCAATCCCAGGCGGGCTTGCCTGCGTCGCGCACCAGTTCGTGGATGGCGTTGATCGCCACACCACCCTGCTCGTGACCGAACACCACGCCGCCCAGCATCACGTCTTCAGACAGCTGGTCGGCTTCGGATTCGACCATCAGCACGGCGGTTTCGGTGCCGGCGACGATCAGGTCCATCTTGGACTCGGCCATCTGCGAGGGGCTGGGGTTCAGCACGTACTCGCCGTTGATGTAGCCCACGCGGGCGGCACCGATCGGGCCGTTGAACGGGATGCCCGAGATCGACAGTGCCGCACTGGAGGCGATCATGGCGGCGATGTCGGCCGACACCTCGGGGTTCAGCGACACCACGTGGATGACCAGCTGCACTTCGTTGAAGAAGCCTTCAGGGAACAGCGGGCGGATCGGGCGGTCGATCAGACGCGAGGTCAGGGTTTCGAGCTCGGAGGGCTTGGCTTCACGCTTGAAGAAGCTGCCAGGGATCTTGCCGGCGGCGTAGGTCTTCTCGATGTAGTCGACGGTCAGGGGGAAGAAATCCTGGCCAGGCTTTGCGTTCTTGGCGCACACGACGGTGGCCAGCACCACGGTGCCTTCGATGTCGACCAGGACGGCGCCGGTGGCCTGACGGGCGATTTCACCGGTCTCCATGGTGACGGTACGGCCGCCCCACTGGAAGGTCTTGGTGACTTTGTTGAACATGGTCATGGATGAGATCTCCGATGTGCCCGAACCCACATGGGACGGGCGTTTTGTTGTGCCTTCACTCGTTCGCGATGCCATTCCAGCGGGGCTGGAAGCGGCGGACGCCACCCGTAGGGGCAGCTCAGCCTCGTTGGAATGACACAGCGGTCGCTTGAGTCGAGTGCCTGGCGTGAAAAAACAAAAAGCCTGTGCTGGGCAGTCCAGACAGGCTTTTTGTCGTCATGCGCTGATTACTTGCGCAGGCCCAGCTTCTGGATCAGGGCGGCGTAACGGTCGAAATCCTTGCCCTTGAGGTAATCGAGCAGCTTGCGACGGCGGCTGACCATGCGCAGCAGGCCGCGACGACCGTGGTGGTCCTTCTTGTTGGCCTTGAAGTGGGGGGTCAGCTCGTTGATACGGGCGGTCAGCAGAGCAACCTGCACTTCAGGAGAGCCGGTGTCGGCTTGGCCACGGGCGTTGGCCTTGATGATCTCGGCCTTGTTGATGTCGGCGACGGACATGGTGTTTCCAGTTCGATGCGAAATGCCTGGCCGGCACCATGGACGCGGCGTGTGGCTGACGCACCCATGCCCCGGTTTCGGCGTTGGACTTGCGGACTCCAGGTGAAACCGACCCGGGCCGTGCGATATGACATGCCTGGACTCAGGCATACCAAGCCCGAGATATTAGCACAGGCACACGCAGGCTGACCACTTGCTGATCGACCGGCGACGGCAGCGCAGTCAGATCGCGGCGAGGTCCCACCGCGGCCGCACATCGAACGACGGCTCCCGACTGAGGCTCGCCTGCCCCGTCTGCAAACGCATGGCGGCGGCGAGGGCGATCATCGCGCCGTTGTCGGTGCACAGGTGCATCTCCGGATAGTGCACCCGGACGCCTCGCCGTCCACAGGCCAAATCCATCTGCGTGCGCAGCAGCCGGTTCGCCCCCACTCCACCCGCCACCACCAGGCGTTTCAACCCGGTGTGCTTCAAGGCCGCCAGGGATTTCTTCAGCAGCACCTCGACGATGGCAGCCTGCGTGGACGCAGCCAGGTCGGACAGCAAAGCGTGATGCCGAGGATCGGCCAGCGCCGGCGCATTGTCCAGCCAGCCAAGACGCACCAAATGGGTGCGCACGGCGGTTTTCAGGCCGGCAAACGAGAAGTCGAGGTTGCCGCTGTGCAGCATCGGACGCGGCAGCTCGAACGCATCACTTCGCCCGCCCTCCGCCAGCCGTGCCAGATGCGGCCCCCCCGGGTAAGGCAGGCCCATCAGCTTGGCGGACTTGTCGAAGGCCTCTCCTGCCGCGTCGTCGACGGTTTCCCCGAGCAAGGTGTACTGCCCGACACCGTCTACCCGCATCAACTGGGTGTGCCCGCCGGAAACCAGCAAGGCCACGAACGGAAAACACGGAGGATCGGCGGACAGGAAGGGCGACAGCAGGTGCCCTTCCAGGTGATGGACGCCCAGAAGGGGGCGGTCCAGTGCCACGCCGAGCGCGCAGGCCATGCCCGCCCCCACCAGCAGCGCACCCGCCAGACCGGGCCCTCGGGTGTAAGCCACCACGTCCACGTCATCCATCGCGTGGCCGGCTGCGGCCATAACCTGGCGGGTCAGTGGGACGACGCGGCGGATGTGGTCGCGCGAGGCCAGCTCGGGCACCACACCGCCATAGGCCTGATGCATGTCGATCTGGCTGTGCAGAGCATGGGCCAGAAGGCGAGGCGCGCCATCCTCCGGCAGAGCAACAAGCGCCACCCCCGTTTCATCACAGGAAGATTCCACCCCAAGAATCAGGCGGGCGGGAGAGGACGCTTTGAGGGACGGGCTGACTCGTTCTGACATCCCGTCAGTTTAGTGGCCCACCGCAACCTGCATGGCCGCCCCGTTTCTGTGCCGGCGCCCCATCTCGGCCGACCGCGCCCCCGCTTTGGTGCTGCGATGGAGCCGGCAGGCACCAGCAAGGACCACCCAGAGGGCGCGCGGGCGTGCGATGACGCACATTCACGCTGGCACACCCTTTGCATGAAAGACGGCACTTCCAGATCAACGGCGATCTGGGCTGTCTCGGGTGTCCAGTGTCGGACCCCGGGCTTCCGACAAAGGTGTCATCGACAGATCAGTGTGCGTGCGCAATGGTCTGGCGACGGCACCTTTTTTGTTTTTCAACACGGGAAAGCATCGCACCATGAACTCGCAGGATCACAAGATGAGCCGCCGCTCCATCCTCAAAACGGCCGCCGCAGCGGGCGCCGTCGGCGTCGTGCCCGGGCTGCAGTCGGCCGTCTGGGCCGCCGGCTCGGACAAGCCGGAGTTGGAGGAGGTCAAGATCGGCTTCATTCCGTTGACCGACTGCGCCTCGGTGGTGATGGCCTCCGTGCTGGGCTTCGACAAGAAATACGGCATCAAGATCGTGCCGACCAAGGAAGCTTCGTGGGCCGGGGTGCGCGACAAGCTGGTGAACGGCGACCTGCACATGGCACACGTGCTGTACGGGCTGGTGTACGGCGTGCACCTGGGCATCGGCGGGCCGAAGAAGGACATGGCCGTGCTGATGAGCCTGAACCACAACGGGCAGGCCATCACACTGTCGAAGGCGCTGGCCGACAAGAAGGCGGTGGATGGCGCATCGCTGGCCAAGCTGATGACCGCCGAGAAGCGGGAGTACACCTTCGCGCAGACTTTCCCGACCGGCACCCATGCCATGTGGCTTTACTACTGGCTGGCGTCCTACGGCATCAACCCGCTGAAGGATGCCAAGGTGATCACCGTGCCGCCGCCGCAGATGGTGGCCAACATGCGCGTGGGCAATATGGATGGCTACTGCGTTGGCGAGCCGTGGGGGCACCGCGCCATCATGGACGGTATCGGCATCACGGCCGTGACCACGCAGGACATCTGGCAGGACCACCCCGAAAAGGTGCTGGGTTGCACGGACGAGTTCGTGCAGAAGTACCCCAACACCGCGCGTGCCGTGATGATGGCCATCCTGGAGGCCGGCAAGTGGATCGACGCCGGCCTGCAGAACAAGCTGAAAATGGCAGAGACCATCGCCGCGAAATCGTATGTGAACACCGGCGTGGACGCCATCAACCAGCGCATTCTGGGTCGCTACCAGAACGGTCTGGGCAAGACCTGGGATGACCCGAATCACATGAAGTTCTTCAATGACGGGAAGGTCAACTTCCCGTACCTGAGCGACGGCATGTGGTTCCTGACGCAACACAAGCGCTGGGGCCTGCTGAAGGATCACCCCGATTACCTGGCCGTTGCCAAACAGGTCAACAAGATCGATCTGTACAAGCAGGCAGCCAGCGGCGTGGGTGTCAGCGTGCCGAAGGATGTGATGCGCACGAGCAAGATGATCGACGGCGTGATCTGGGACGGCAAGGATCCGAAGAAGTACGCCGACAGTTTCAAGCTCAAGGCCTGAGCCACCGGTTGCGTGCAACCTGCCCGATACGACGTCACCCGCACACACTGAACCCCGCTGAGACCGGCCACGCCGCGCCCAAGATGGCGCCAGACTTGCAGAACAGGCAAGGACCAGGACATCCACATGATGGATGGCGGCGATGACCTTTGTTCACCGATGCAGACGTCGGTCGGGCAGGCCTTGCGCCTGCCCCGCCACCCTCTTTCGCCCTTTCGACTTCAGGAGCCCGACATGGTCAGCGCCGTCTTTCACAGCCCATCGGACGCCAGCGACGCGCTGCGTGCCGACAAGGCTGCCTCCACCGCTTCTCCGTTTTCTGCCTCACCCATGACTTCCGCCACCACGTCGGCTTCCGCCCCTGCGGCCCGCCCCCAACCTGCCACGCCGCGCGCTCCGATCGACTGGAGCGCCTGGCTGCTCAAGGTGCTGTCGCCCATGGCGGGCCTGGCGGTGCTGATCGGCGTGTGGGCCCTGCTGACGATGAAGGGCGGCAACTTCCCGACGCCGCTGGCCACCTGGCACGCTGCGGTCGATCTGTTTGCCGACCCGTTCTACAGCAACGGCCCGAATGACCAGGGCATCGGCTGGAACATCCTGTTTTCGCTCAAGCGCGTGGCGATGGGCTTCGGTCTCGCCGCGCTGGTCGGCATCCCGATGGGGTTCATCATCGGACGCTCCAAGATCATCGGCAGCATGCTGAACCCGATCATCAGCCTGCTGCGACCGGTGTCGCCGCTGGCCTGGCTGCCGATCGGCCTGCTCGTGTTCAAGTCGGCTGACCCGGCCGCCATCTGGACGATCTTCATCTGCTCGATCTGGCCGATGATCATCAACACCGCCGTGGGCGTGCAACGTGTGCCCGAGGACTACCTGAACGTCGCCAAGGTGCTGAACCTGAGCGAGTGGAAGGTCGTCACCAAGATCCTGTTCCCCTCTGTGCTGCCCTACATGCTGACCGGTGTGCGCCTGTCGGTGGGCACGGCCTGGCTGGTGATCGTCGCGGCCGAGATGCTGACCGGTGGCGTGGGCATCGGCTTCTGGGTCTGGGACGAGTGGAACAACCTCAATGTGCAGCACATCATCATCGCGATCTTCGTGATCGGCATTGTGGGCCTGCTGCTGGAACAGGCGCTGGTCTCCATCGCCAAGCGCTTCAGCTTCGAGTAAGCCACCTCACCATCACAAGGAGTCCGTCATGTCCCACTTCATCGACATCCGCAACGCCGAGATGGTGTTCAACACGAAGAAGGGCCGCTTTCACGCACTGCGCGACATCAACCTGGGCATCGAGAAGGGGGAGTTCATCGCCCTGATCGGTCACTCGGGCTGCGGCAAGTCGACCCTGCTCAACCTGATTGCCGGCCTGCTGCTGCCCAGCGAGGGCGGCCTGATCTGCGACAACAAGGAGATTGCAGGGCCGGGCCCGGAGCGGGCCATGGTGTTCCAGAACCACTCGCTGCTGCCGTGGCTGACCTGCTTCGACAACGTCTACCTGGCGGTCGAGCGCGTGTTCGGCGCCAAGGAAAGCAAGGCGCAACTGAAGGCCCGCACCCAGGCGGCGCTGGAACTGGTGAACATGGCGCACGCCACTCAGAAGCGCCCCAACGAAATCTCGGGCGGTATGAAGCAGCGGGTGGGAATCGCCCGGGCGTTGGCGATGGAGCCCAAGGTGCTGTTGATGGACGAGCCCTTCGGCGCGCTGGACGCCCTGACCCGCGCCCACCTGCAGGATGAATTGCTGAAGATCGTGGCGCGCACCAAGAGCACGGTGGTGATGGTCACGCACGATGTGGACGAGGCGGTGTTGCTGTCGGACCGCATCGTGATGATGACCAACGGCCCTGCCGCCACCATCGGCGAGGTGCTGGAGGTGCCGCTGGCCCGGCCACGCAACCGGGTCGAACTGGCCGAGGACGCCACTTACATGCACTGCCGCAAGGCGGTGCTCGACTTCCTGTACACGCGCCACGGTGCGCCCCAGAAAGAGGCAGCGTGAGGGCCTGACCGGCCCACCGCTGGGGACGCAAAGCTGGCACAGCTCCTGCTTTATCAAACGAGACCGCTTGATTCGCCAGAGCCAGGCGGTCTTCCTCAGCGGGGGTCAGTGGTCCGCGAAAATGCCACAGACCTCTTCACGCCTTCCGGTTTCAGGACCGGAAGGCGTCTTTTTTTGCCATGCCCCAGAACAGGGCGCCCAGCACGATCATGGGGACGCACAGCCATTGCCCCATGCTCATGTTCATGGCCAGCAGGCCCAGAAAGCTGTCCGGCTCGCGGAAGTACTCGGCGATGAAACGGAAGGTGCCGTAGCCGAACAGAAAGGCCCCCGCGACGGCACCCTGAGGACGCGGCACCCGGGCATACCACCACAGCAAGGCGAACAGCAGCAAGCCCTCCAGCCCGAACTGGTACAGCTGGGAGGGATGACGGGCGAGGTCGGTGCCGGACTGCGGGAAGACCATGGCCCACGGCAAGGACGGATCAGCTGCGCGCCCCCACAACTCCCCGTTGATGAAGTTACCGATGCGCCCCGCCGCAAGTCCGATGGGCACGCACGGCGCCACCAGATCGGCCACTTCGAAGAAACGTCGGCCTTGTCGTCTTGCATACAGCGCCATGGCGGCGATCACACCGAGCAGTCCGCCATGAAAGGCCATGCCACCTTGCCAGACAGCGAAGATCTCGGCGGGGTGGCTCAGATAATGACCCGGCTTGTAGAACAGGACGTAGCCCAGTCGCCCACCCAGAACAACGCCGAGAACACCGAAGAACAGCAGGTCCTCGACCATCTGCCGGTTCCATCCACGCGTGGAGAAAACCGGGGAAGCCGCGCGGCGAACGGCCAGCAGGTAAAACAAGGTAAACGCGACCAGGTAGGTCAGCCCATACCAGTGGACTTGCAACGGCCCCAGGCTCAGGGCGATCGGGTCGAATTGAGGGTGAATCAGCATGCGCGAACGATAACCGATCACGCCTGCCCGAATGTGGGGAGCCGCAAGCAGGATGCCAGCATACGCTGCTAGCATCGCGCCCATGAACCCGACCACCATTCAGCTTATTGGCGCCATCCTGTTTGGCCTGGCCTTGATTCACACCTTCTCGACCCGGTTCTTCGAGCACCTTGCACACAGCCGTCCGAACCACGCGGGGCTGTGGCACTTCCTGGCGGAAGTCGAAGTCGTGTTCGGGTTCTGGGCCCTCGTCCTGATGGTCTTCATGTTTGCCATCCTCGGCAAGCAGGAGGCGACGCAATACCTCGACACCCGCAACTTCACGGAGCCGCTGTTCGTCTTTGCGATCATGGTGGCGGCGGCCAGTCGTCCGGTGATCCTGCTCGCGGGTCAGGTCACCCGCCTGCTGACACGCCTCATCCCGCTGCCGGGTGCCATGGCCTCGACCCTGGTGATCCTGTCGGCGGTGCCGCTCATGGGATCCTTCATCACCGAGCCCGCGGCCATGACGCTGGCTGCGCTGCTGCTGCGTGATGGTGTCTACAAGCTCGGCATCTCGGAGCGCCTGAAGTACGGCATTCTCGGCGTGCTGTTCGTCAACGTGTCGATCGGCGGCACGCTCACGCCGTACGCGGCGCCGCCCGTGCTGATGGTGGCCTCAGCCTGGGGCTGGGACCTGTCGTTCATGCTGACCCAGTTCGGCTGGAAGGCCGCACTGGCCGTTGTGATCAACGCGTCCGCGCTCGTCATCCTGTTTGCGCGCGAGTTCATCCAGCTGCGTCCGTCAGCCCCCAAGCGCGAAGACACCCCGCCCGTCCTGGTCACGTTGATTCACCTGGCCTTCCTGGCCGGCATCGTCGTGTTTGCCCACCACCCCGCCGTCTTCATGGGGCTGTTCCTGTTCTTCCTCGGATTCACGGCCGCCTACGAGCGCTACCAGTCGCCGCTGATCCTGCGCGAAGGCTTGCTGGTGGCCTTCTTCCTGGCGGGCCTGGTGGTACTGGGGGGGCAGCAGCAATGGTGGCTGGAGCCGCTGCTGCTGAGCATGAGCAGCGATGCCATCTTCTTCGGCGCAACCGCGCTGACCGCCATCACGGACAACGCCGCCCTGACCTACCTCGGTTCGCTGGTGCCGGGTCTGAGCGACGAGTTCAAGTACGCGCTGGTGGCAGGCGCCGTGTGCGGCGGCGGCCTGACGATCATCGCCAATGCACCGAACCCTGCCGGTGCATCCATCCTCAAGGCGGGCTTCCACGAGCAAGTGATCAATGCCGGTGGCCTGCTGCTGGCCGCCCTGCCCGGCACGCTCGTGGCCGTGCTGTGCCTCAAGCTGCTGTGAAGCCAGGGCACCGCGGGGCGTTCACATGGTCGTGACGCCGCGGGCCCGCCACACGGCCTTCTCCGCTTCGACGGCAAGAAACTTCGCCACGGCGAGGGCCACAATGACGGCCCAGGTCGCCAGGTCCAGCGGCGCGGTCTGAAAGACGGCCTGCATGGGTGGCAGGTAGGTAAAGGCCAACTGCAGTCCGACCAGCACCACGCTGACCGCGAACGCCACCCGGTTGCCGAGGAGCACCTCGCGCCCCCAGGCCGGGGCGGTGAAGTGCCGCACGTTGAACAGGTAGACCATTTCGCCCAGGGCCAGCATGTTGACCGCGGCCGTGCGAGCCTGCTCCAGGCTGTGTCCACTGGCCAGACTCCACTCGAAGACGGCGAACGTGACGGCGACCATCAAGGCGCTCACGTAGGCCATGCGAAAGGCCAACGCCCCTCCGATCAAGGGTGCACGAGCCAGTCGCGGGGGGCGGCTCATCACTCCGGGCTCGCCCGGTTCGAAGGCCAGTGCCAGCGCCAGCGTCACCGCCGTGACAGTGTTGACCCACAGGATCTGCCCCGCCGTCACCGGCAGCGCCAGTCCGGCAAAAATGGCCAGCACGATGACCCCGGCCTCACCGAAGTTCGTCGGCATCATGAACAGCAGTGACTTCTTGATGTTGTCGAACACCACCCGCCCCTGGTGCACAGCGTGCGCAATCGTGGCGAAGTGGTCGTCCGTGAGCACCACATCGGCGGCCTCGCGCGCCGCGTCCGTTCCCTTGAGGCCCATCGCCACCCCGATGTCGGCCGCCTTGAGCGCCGGGGCGTCGTTGACGCCGTCCCCCGTCATCGCCACGAACTGCCCTTGCGCCTGGAGCGCGGAGATGAGCCGCAGTTTGTGCTCAGGACTGGCCCGCGCAAACACATCGACCTCGCTGGCGCGGGATTGCAGCATCGCGTCGTCCATCGCGTCGATCTCGTCGCCCGTGAGGGCCCGATCCGCCTGCAGGCCGAGTGCCTTGCCAATGGCGGCGGCCGTGACGGCATGATCTCCTGTGATCATCTTGACCCGGATGCCTGCCTCTTGACACCGGGCCACGGCGGCCCTGGCTTCGGGGCGAGGTGGGTCGATCAGGCCGACCAGCCCCAGCAGGGTGAAACGCCGGTGGATGTCGGCATGGGACAGGCTGACCTGGCCGGGATCGACCTCGCACCGGGCCAGCGCCAGAACCCGCTCACCGGCCCGGGCCGACTCATCGATTCGACGCTGCCATAAGGCCTCGTCCAGCGGCGTGCCGTCTGCCTGCACGGTGCACAGCGCCAGCACGCGCTCTGGTGCGCCTTTGAGCAACACGAAGGCCCGGCCGTCGTGGTCGTGGTGCAAGGTGGCCATGTAACGGTGTTCGGATTCGAACGGGATGGCGTCGAGGCGGGGGCAAGCGGCCTCCACGCCCGGCGAATCCAGCCCGGCACGTCGGGCCAGCACCAGCAGGGCCCCCTCGGTCGGGTCGCCGATGACGCGCCAGCCTTCGTCGGCCCCGCCCTCCAGGCGCGCGTCGTTGCACAGCAGGCCGCAACGCACAAGGTGGTCCAGCGCGGGGTCGTCTGCCGCGTCCAGAACACGTTCGCCTTGATGGACCGCGCCTTCGGGGGCATACCCCGTGCCGGTGACGCGCAGGGTGCGATCCATCAGCACGAGGCGCACGGCACTCATTTCGTTGCAGGTCAGGGTCCCGGTCTTGTCCGTGCAGATGACAGACACCGATCCCAGCGTTTCCACCGCCGGCAACCTGCGCACGACCGCGCGATCGTGCGCCATGGCCCGCGTGCCGAGCGCCAGCACGATGGTCACCACCGCGGGAAGCCCCTCCGGAATGGCGGCCACAGCGAGCCCGACCACCGCGAGAAACACCTCCAGCGCTGCCAGACCGGCGACCAGGTAACCGTAGGCAAAGGTCGCGGCGCCGATCACGAGGATCAAGATCGTGATCTGGCGTGCGAACTGGTCCAACCGACGGGTCAGCGGGGTAGCCAGCGTGACGACTTCGCGAACGAGCGAGCCGATGCGGCCGATCTCCGTGCGCTCGCCTGTCGCGACCACCGCCGCGACAGCCTGACCCTGCGCCACAAGGGTGCCGGCGTGCAGCATGCCGTGGCGATCGGCGAGCGGCGCCGATGCAGCTTGGGCCTCCGCCGTCTTGTCAACCGGCACGGACTCCCCCGTCAACGCGGCTTCATTGACACGCAAGCCCTTGGCCCGCAGCACCCGCAGGTCGGCTGGCACGCGGTCGCCCGAGGCCAGGCAGACGATGTCGCCAGGCACCAGCTCTCCGGCATCGATGGCCCGCCGCTCGCCGTCACGCAAGACAAGCGCATGTGCGGCCAGCATGGAGCGCACGGCTTCCAACGCCCGCTCCGCCTTGCCTTCCTGCACAAAGCCGATCATGGCATTGACGAGCACCACGCCGAGGATGACTGCCGCATCGACGTGGTCCTGCAGGGCCAGGGTGGCCCCTCCTGCGACGAGCAACACGTAGATCAACGGATTGTGGAACTGCAGCAGGAAACGTCGCCAGGCGGGCCGACGCGGCGCTTCCGGCAACCGATTGGCGCCGCAGCGAGTCAGGCGTTCCGCCACGTCCGGCCCAGTCAGGCCCTGCACTGGGTCCGTCCTCAAGGCGGCCACCACGTCATCCACCGAAAGGGCGTGCCAGGCGACGGGGGTGGCCGCGAGGTGTTCGCTCGTCATGCATCTCCTCCTTGCAGGACGCTACCGGCAAAAAAAGAGCCCCGACTTGCGGGGCCTCAAGGCAGGCTCTTTGCGACGAAGCGGCAACATGCAGCTTCGGGCGGATTATATTTGAGCAAATTCAAATTCCGTCACAACTGCGCCAGCGGTGTGCGGGCGGCGTCGCCATGTTCGTCTTCTCCCAGTGTGCAGATCAGGGTTGTCAGGTCGTCGTGCAGACGGGCCAGGGTGGCATCGTCAAGGCGGGCCAGCGCATCGGGCAGCACCCCGGCCGTCGGCCCCGGCACCCGGGCCAGCAAGGCCAGCCCCTCCACGCTGACTTCCAGGTGAACGGCACGGCGGTCCACTTCATCTCGCCGCGACACCAACAACCCCCTGAGCGACAGCGCACGCACCAGGTTGCTGGTGGTGGACTGGTGGATGTCCATCTTCTGTGCCAACTCGCCCACACCGATGCCCGGGTGCGCCGCCACCACGCTGAGCGCCCACAACTGGGCACCTCCCACCCCGGCTTGTCGCTCGATGTGCTGGAAGTGGGACTTGACGGCATTGAAGACCACCCGGAACTGGCGCAGCACGATGGCCGCCTCCGGTCGCAGGTCGGGGGACACGCCGGCAGCGGCGACAGGCACATTCATCGGTTTGGAATCTGACACGGCAAGTTCATGAAAAGGCGTTACCCCGATCCGTCAACATGGCTGTCCGACGAAGCTCGGGACGAATTATCAGACTGGCGACGGTGGGCGGCCCGCACCGTGGTCATTGCTTTTGCGGCCCTGGCCGGACTGGGCGTCATCGCCCTGACGTGGTTGAGCGAGCGTGCGCTGGAAACATTTCAGTCACTGCATCAGGCATGGTTCTGGGCTCCGCTGATCTGGACGCCTGCACTCACAGCCCTCATCGTCTGGCTGACGCGACGCTGTGCAGCAGGTGCGGCCGGATCGGGCATCCCGCAGGTCCTTGCAGCACAGGATCCGGCCGTCTCGCCGGAGGACCGGGGCCTGTTTGTCTCCCTTCGCCTGTCGGTGGCCAAGGTGATCCTCACGGCTGCGGGCATTCTGGCCGGGCTGTCCATCGGGCGTGAAGGGCCCTCGGTGCAGGTGGCCGCCGGGATCATGCATCACGCGCGACGCTGGCTGCCGCGGCGCAGTGCGGTCAACGAGCGGGGCCTGCTGGTCGCGGGCGGTGCGGCAGGCATTGCGGCCGCTTTCAACACGCCACTGGGTGGCGTGATGTTCGCCATCGAGGAACTGTCGCGAAGACCGGAGGACCGCGCCAGTGGTCTGCTCATCGGCGCCATCGTGCTGGCAGGCCTCCTGGCCGTCTCCATCCACGGCAACGGCGCCTATTTCGGTCGCATCAATGCAGCCGATCTCACCGTGTCGATGTGGGCCCCCGGGTTGCTCATTGCGGTGGCTTGTGGCCTGCTGGGCGGGCTCTTTGCCCGGGTCCTGGTGCAATCACTCCGAGGAGGTGACGACCGCTTCAGTCGCTGGCGCGCCCGGTATCCGGTGCGCTTCGCTGCGGGATGCGGGCTTGTGGTCGCTGTCATCGGCCTGGTGACGCAGGGTGCGACCTTCGGAAGCGGCTATGGGCCCACGCGTGCGCTGCTCGAAGGACAGGACACCACGCACGGCCTGCAGGTCATCCTCCGATTGATCGTGACCTGGCTGTCGGCATGGAGTGGCGCACCGGGCGGCATCTTTGCTCCGGCCCTCACCATCGGGGCCGGTATCGGACACGATGTGGCCGCCTGGACCCAGCACCCGCAGCCCGCATTGATTGCACTGGGCATGGCCGGCTTTCTGGCCGCGGCCACGCAGAGCCCCATCACCGCCTTCATCATCGTGATGGAAATGGTCGAGGGACACGCGATGGTGCTCAGCCTGATGGGCTGCGCCATGCTGTCCAGCGCCATTGCGAAATTGATCAGCCCCCCGCTGTACGACGCCCTCGCCACGCTGCAGCTGCAACGTCTGCCGCCCGCCCATCCCACCCCGCCTGCAGACAGCCCGCGCTGACACCCAGCCCTTGTGGCTGCGACGAGGAGAGTCGGGACATCCCCCGGCTAAATACATTTGTGCCAATGTATTATCCGCACCCTGTCAGTCTGCATTTGGAAGGAGAGGGTGATGATCAGAATCGGTCTCATTGGCCACGGCAAGGCCGGCCAGGCGGTGGCCAGCGTGCTGCAGCAGGATCCCCGGTTCGACCTTCGCTGGATCGCGCGCCGGCAAGAGATGCCCTGCCCAGCCGAGGCCCCTGCCCCGGTCCTGTCCCTCGAGCGAGCCCTGAGCCCGGCGTGGCTGCGCACCCACCCGGTGGATGGCGTGATCGACTTCTCTGCGCGAGACAGCTTGCGACGCTACGGCCCGATCGCGCGCGAGCGCGGCTGGGCGGTGGTCAGCGCCATCTCGGCCTACCGAGACGACGACCTGGATTGCGCGCGGCAACTGGGGCAGCACACCCGCGTGCTCTGCTCGCCCAACATCACGCTGGGCATCAACTTCATGATGGTGGCCGCCGGGCTGTTACGCAGGATCGCCCCCCATGCCGATGTCGAGATCCTGGAACAGCACTTTCGCGACAAGCCCGAGGTGTCGGGGACGGCCCGCAAGCTCGCGGAACGTCTGGACCTTCCGGAGGACCGCATCACTTCCTTGCGGCTCGGCGGGATCGTGGGCCACCACGAGGTCATTTTCGGCTTTCCGTACCAGACCGTGCGCATCGCGCATGACGCCATCCGCCGGGAGGCCTTCGGCACTGGCGCCGCCTTCGCCATGAGCGAACTGATGCACCGCCCCTCCGGCTTCTACACCTTCGAGGACCTGCTGCTCGAACGCCTGCGGGACGAACTGACAGGCCCTCAGGGCCACCCGCATCCCGCCGGGGTGACCTCGCGCGGGCCACGCAGGCCCCATGAAAAAGGGGCCCACAGGCCCCTGTTCGATCACGTTGCGACGACACCCTGACAAGACAGGGCGCTGCAGACTCAGCGCTGCAGCTGGCTGAGATCTCGCACGGCTCCGGTGTCGGCCGACGTCGTGAGAAGCGCGTAGGCCTGCAGGGCGGCCGACACGGCGCGCTGGCGGTTCGCAGGCTTCCAGGCTTGCGGCCCCTTGGCCTCCATCGCAGCACGGCGAGCCGCCAGTTCCTCATCGCTGATGGCGAGGTGGATGCGGCGGTTCGGAATATCGATCTCGATCTTGTCGCCGTTCTCGACCAGGGCAATCGCCCCGCCCATGCCCGCTTCTGGGGATGCGTGGCCGATCGACAGGCCCGACGTGCCACCCGAGAAGCGACCGTCGGTCAGCAGCGCGCAGGCCTTGCCCAGGCCGCGGCTCTTCAGGTAGGACGTCGGGTAGAGCATTTCCTGCATGCCCGGTCCACCCTTCGGACCTTCATACCGGATCACGACCACGTCGCCGGCCTGTACTTCTTCACCCAGAATGCCCTCGACGGCATCCTCCTGGCTTTCGTACACGCGCGCGGTGCCGGTGAAGGTCCAGATCGACTCGTCAACGCCGGCCGTCTTCACGATGCAGCCCTTTTCGGCGATGTTGCCGTACAGCACGGCCAAGCCGCCGTCCTTGGTGAAGGCGTGCTCCTTCGAGCGGATCACGCCCTTCTCGCGGTCGAGGTCCAGCGCCTTCCAGCGGCTGTCCTGAGAGAAGGCCACCTGCGTGGGAATGCCCCCCGGCGCGGCCTTGTAGAAGGTGTGCACCGTCTCGTCGGCGGTGACCGTGACATCCCACTGTGCAATGGCGTCGGCCATGGTGGGGCTGTGCACGGTGGGCACGTCGGTGTGCAGCAGGCCACCGCGGGCCAGCTCACCCAGAATGGCCATGATGCCGCCGGCACGGTGCACGTCTTCGATGTGGACGTCGGGCACGGCGGGCGCCACCTTGCTCAGGCAAGGCACCTTGCGCGACATGCGATCGATGTCGGCCATGGTGAATGGCACCTCGGCCTCGCGGGCAGCCGCCAGCAGGTGCAGCACGGTGTTGGTCGAGCCGCCCATGGCAACGTCAAGGGCCACGGCGTTCTCGAACGCCTTGAACGTGGCGATGTTGCGAGGCAGCACGCTGAAGTCGTCCTGCTCGTAGTGGCGCTTGGCCAGCTCCACGATCGTGCGGCCGGCCTTGCGGAACAGCTTTTCGCGGTCGGCGTGCGTGGCCACGATGGTGCCATTGCCCGGCAGCGACAGGCCCAGTGCCTCGGTCAGACAGTTCATCGAGTTGGCCGTGAACATCCCCGAGCAGGAGCCACAGGTCGGGCAGGCCGACCGCTCGATGGTAGCAACCTCTTCGTCGGAACAGTTCTTGTCCGCGGCTTTCACCATGGCATCGACCAGGTCCAGTGCAATCACCTTGCCTTCGATCTTCGCCTTGCCGGCCTCCATGGGCCCGCCCGAGACGAACACCACCGGGATGTTGAGCCGCAGGGCGGCCATCAGCATGCCCGGGGTGATCTTGTCGCAGTTGGAGATGCACACCAGCGCGTCGGCCGTGTGGGCATTGACCATGTATTCGACGCTGTCGGCAATCAGGTCTCGCGAAGGCAGCGAGTACAACATGCCGCCGTGGCCCATCGCAATGCCGTCGTCGACGGCGATGGTGTTGAACTCCTTCGCCACGCCACCTGCCGCTTCGATCTCGCGGGCCACCAGCTGGCCCAGGTCCTTCAGGTGAACGTGACCGGGCACGAACTGCGTGAAGCTGTTCGCGATGGCGATGATGGGCTTCTCGAAGTCGCCGTCCTTCATGCCCGTGGCGCGCCAGAGGGCGCGGGCGCCCGCCATGTTGCGACCGGCGGTGGAAGTGCGGGAACGGTACTGGGGCATCAGGAAACTCCGGGCTGATGATGCAAGTGGGAACCTGTCATTTTAGCTCTCGCCTCGAAAACCCCCACCAGCTCCACGGCGCTCATCGCCCCTTGCGAGGGTCTTGCATGCCCAGGGCGTCCAGGCTCTTTCTTCTGCGGGCTTCGCGGCGAGCCTCGACCTTTTCCATGGCCTGACGCTGTGTGCGCCCGGTGGTGTCGGACCACCACCACCCGATCGCCGCCGCAGCGAACGGGGCCAGCAATGCCCACCAGTGCGAACGCCACGTCCAGTCCGCCCAAGGCCCGATGCCAGCCAGAAACAGGCCGAGCATCGCGATCCCCACCAACAAGAAGCCCATGATGTCGTCTTCCTTCTGCACATGTCACGATACGTGACAGCCTCGTCAACCCCGGAGAGCACGAAAGCGTTTATAAATCTGTTCGCACTGTAATCCACCCCCACACCGGAAGGAGACCCATGAAATACCTGTCGACCCTCGCCGCCGCCGCCGCCCTGGCCGCTCTCACCAGCCCGGCCATGGCCAACATGGAACTGGCACAGAAGAAGTCCTGCC
This sequence comes from uncultured Aquabacterium sp., assembly GCF_913773725.1. GTDB lineage: Bacteria > Pseudomonadota > Gammaproteobacteria > Burkholderiales > Burkholderiaceae_C > Aquabacterium. The sequence goes on from NZ_CAJYGK010000107.1 coordinate 24,957, forward strand.
TGGCCTGCCACGGCGTCGAGCAGCGCATGATCGGCCCGGCCTACAAGGATGTGGCAGCCAAGTACAAGGGCCAGAAGGGCGTCGAAGCCAAGCTGGTCGAAAAGGTGCTGAAGGGTGGCAAGGGCGCCTGGGGCGAGATCCCCATGCCGGCCAACCCCCAGGTCAGCGAGGCCGAAGCCAAGGAACTGGTGCACTGGATCCTGTCGCTGAAGTGATGCTGCACAGGCGCTCCGCCATGGGCGCCTGACGAAGACAACAAAAAGCCCGCGGCTCGCGCCACGGGCTTTTTGTTTGCACACGCCAGACTCAATATCGGTAGGACATCGTCAACCACACCTGCGGCTGCCGGTCTGACGACGTGGCAGTCGGGCTCCCTCCTCGGGTTCGCCAGGCCAACGCAAGATCCGCACTCCAAGCGCCACGCTGGTACCGACTCCCGAGGCCTGCACCCGCCAGGGAGCGGCCGTTGCTCAGAGGCGGGCTGACGAGGCTGCTGACATCCGCGTTCACGCGGATCGAGCCTGCGTCGTAGAAGGCATACGGTGCGAAGGGCCCCATGGCGTAGCGCATTTCGATTTGGGCCAGCCAGCCCTTGTCTCCAAAGCTTTCTCCGGTGGGGTAGGCCCTGATACCGTTCGCGCCTCCCAGGCCAAAGCGCTCGGAGGAATCGAGATTCTTGCTGGCCCACTGCGCCGACACTCGCCCAAACAGGGTCACCCCAGCCAAGGATGTTGCTTGGACACGAGCAGCATCCAAATTCCACTTGTCGAAGCGACCATTTGCCTGCACACCACTGCTCGCATCCGCATCTTTGAGTGAGCCGCGCAGGTGCAACTGCCCCGTCGTATAGGCGAGACTGCCATAGCTGACCCCGCCGCCGCCGAATCCATCACGGCGATCAAATTGCAAGCTGACGGGCAACACGTCGCTGCGCTTGCTGGTCTGAGTTCCAGCAGCACCCTGACGGTCTTCCAGATCCTTGTGCTGCAGCGTGATGCCCAGCGTCAGGTTGACCGCTTGGGAGCGCAACCAGGGGTAAGAGGCCCCCAGTGTGGTCACTTTGGCTGTTCCACTGGCACGGGCACTCGCGAATTCCTTGCCCAATTCATAGCTCGTATGGGCGTAGCCGACCTGACCACGCCAGCCGTTAGCCCCCAGGGGCAAGCTGTAGCCCAGGCTGCCCAGCCAGAGATCTTCACTTGTGCGAATCCCGTTGATCTGGATCTGATCACCCACTGCGAACGGACTGTCAACCGTCACGCTGGCGCGAAGCCGATGCTCACCGGTGTAGCGGCTGCCTTGGTTGTCGTAGCCCAGATCCCCTCTCACCGATTTCGTGCGACGTACTTCGACGTCGAGATCGCCTGTGCCGAAAGTCTGCCCTGGCCGTACCACCGGCGTTACGTCCAGACCAGGCTGATCTTGCAGGATCAGCATCGCACGCTCCAACGCCGCGCTTTCGATCGGCATTCCTGCCTTGAGCCCTGCAGTGAACTTCTCGGCTTGTGCACGGAGGGGCTCGTCGCCCTGCACCGTGATACGCCCGTACCGCCCCTCGATCACCTCGATCACGAGGACGCCGGCGGCCAGGTCCTGAACCGGCAGATAAGCACGAGCAAAGGGATAGCCTGCCTTGTTGTACGTCTCCGTGACGTGATCAGCGAGCTCTCGCAAGCCGGCAAGATCAAAGGTCCGACCGGCGATGTCACCCAGCGCCGCATTCAAACGGGCGGAGTCCAATACCGTATTGCCGGCGAACCGTACCGACTGAATCTGGACCGTGGCACCGCCTGGCAGGGTGGACAGATTCGGGACCGAGACGATCTGGACGCCTTTCGCGGGCCTGGGCAGCTGAAGCGAGGGCGCAGCCTGCTCTCGCAGAACCTGCCCTGCATCGGGCGCGACTTGCGCCGACGCCGGCATCGCGACGAGCACAGCAAGCATCAGCACAGAGAAGTCGCCAGGCACGTGGGTGCGGTTGTGTTCTTTACGGAGAATGGCGTCGTACATCAGTTGCCTCCTTTTTGATTGCCGTCGGTGTTCAAGCCACCCCTGAATACCGCCACGCGGACAAGGCCCGACGCCCCCCCCAGGCCACCGGATCCAGCTCCGGAGCCCATGCCGGACGCCGGGTCGGGCACGTCCACCAGCAAAAGCCCACCATTTCGCATCGCGCCCACGTTTCCGGCGGAACCCGCAGGCGCCCCACTGGAGCCCGTCACCGCAACCGGCAGAGCGGGAACACTGGCGGGCGCCACCAGGATGGAGGCCGTGACGGTTGCCACCTGGGCAACCTGCGATTGCGTGGCCGCGATGATGTTGTCGCTACCGCGACCGATCGTCAGCGTGCCGTTGTTGGCCGTGATCAGGTAGTTGCCGTTGGACAGCTGGCTCGCGTCGATCGTGTACGTGCCCACGTTCTCACCGGGTGCGCGGCTCAGCGCGCCCGTCAGCGTGTCGCCATCCACCAGGCTGCCGCTGCTGACCTGCCAGGTCAGCGACGGGTCGCCGTTGCCGTACGTCTTGTTCTTGTTGTCCGCCGTCACCGTGATGGCGCGCGGGTCGATCGTCAGCGTGCCGCCGCTGTAGGTGATGGCGTAGTTGGTGCTGCTCAATCCACTCGGCGTGATGGTGTAGGTGCCCACGTTGCGCGCCCCCTGGCTGTCACCGGAGTAGGCAAGCGACCCCGACAGAACCGAGGCAGTCTCATTGTTGACAAGCCCGTTGTAGGTCGCACCGTTGCCGCCGCTGTAACCTGCACCGTCGTAGGTCTTGCTTGCCGCGGTAGCCGTCACAGTCAACGGCGCTGGCGTGATCTTGAAGGTGGCAGTGGCACTGCCGCCCGCCGCGAGCACGTAGGCCGAATTGAGCAGATTCAGCGACACACTGTAAGTGCCAGCATTGGTGAAGCTGGTGACCGCGTTGCCGTTATACAGGAAGTTGTAGTCTGTGCCGGCTACCAGACTGACGCCATTGCCAAACACCCCGCCAGTCGTCCAATAATCATTCAGCGCGTAGCCCGTGCCCGTGTACAACAGGTTCCCGCTGGTGCCAAAATCGCCGAAGGTGTAGCTCAGTGTTGTCACACTGGGGGCCAGTCCCGACGATGATTGCGTCACTTCCGTAACCGTGGCGGGACGCGAGCTGAAAGCGAACAGCGCCTGGTCGGCTGTCAGCCCAACGACGTTCACGGTGTTGGTGTCATCCGTGAACACGGCATTCACCGTGCTGTCGTATGTGTTCGGCGGAGGTGCACTGGCCCACGCCTCCGCATTCCCCCAGAGGTTGAGAACACCAGGGCCGCGCTTCGTGAAACCCGGATTGCTCTCGCAGTAATACGACACGCACCCGACGATAGGCGCCTTGATGTCGCTGTCCTGGCCGGCGTAAATGGTGAGTTCGCCGTTGCGCAGCATCAAGCTGTCACCTTCAAACAGAAGACGACCGTTCGTGCCAATCAGTTTGCTGGTCTCTGTCGAAGCGATGCCATACGCGTCCGCCCCGCTCCCTGCATGACCGCGAATGATGATGTTGCCCGTGTTGCTCTTGAGGTAAGCGTAACTTTCAAGCAGCACGCCCACACTGCCGACCGCCCAACCTCCCAGGCCCATACCGCCATAGCCTGTGATGTCGATGTTCCCGTTCCCTCCGGTGATGACTGAACCGTTTTGAACCTGAACGCCCCAGTTGTAGCTGCCAAGCGGGGTCGATGTTCCCATCCCGCGGATGACAACGTTTCCACCCGTGAGCGCAGTAGGAAGGCTGTCATCGGCCACGCCCGATCCGTCGCCCGTTGCATCCAGCATGGCATTGATGCGAACACCCGCGTCCGAGGTTGCGATGGCATAGCCACTGGCAGAGGTGTCGCCACCGCCGATGGTGATGTCTCCACCATAGGTGCTGACGCGCCCGTAGATGCGAACGCTGCCGACTTCCCCCCCCCTGGCACGCGCAGCCAGCACCACATCAAGCGGGCTTCCCAGGCTGCCGCTGATGGAGTCGAAAACATTGATGTCTCGGTCGGCTGCCAGCGTCAAGGTGCTTCTTGCGCCAGAGGACTTCGTGACGGGAGCCCATACATGGATGTCACCCTGCCCTCCGCCATCGGCCGAAGTTTGAATCGTGACGCTCCCGTTGTTCAAGGCCATCGACAGGGTCTCCACGTCGATGCCGTCGTCGGACCAGCTACCGCCGAAGCTGGCGTCGTAAATATAGAAATCCGCTGGATCGATCAACCAGGTGCCCGCCTTGCCGGCCGGTGCTGCCGTGCTGACTTGCGTCCCGGCTGAGATCTTCACACTGGCTGCGCTGGTCTCAACGAATCCGCCATCTCCGCCATTCGGCGCGCCGGCGTCGAGTGTCCCTCCCACCAGAATGCGGTCGTTCGTCATGCCGCCCATCAGCATGATCTGACCCTTCTCCCCGGTTGCGAGAGTCTGTGCCTCAGTGATACCCGTATGATTGATGACTGTGGTCACCAGGTTGCCGACGGCCCTGGCGGTCAGATAGACGAGACCGCCATCCGCGCGAATCGCCCCACCTTGCTCGATCAGCGCATCGAGCACGCCCTCTTCCACCTCGATCTTGACCGGCCCGCCGAGGTCCAGCCGCACCTTGCTGCCAGCCCCGATCAGCACATTGCCCCGCTCGGCCTGGAGCAACCCCAGGTTCGTGACCTTGGCCGCGATCAGCGCAATGGTGCCGCCAGGCGCCGCCGTGATCTGCCCTTGGTTGACGACCGCATTGCTGCTTCCACCTTCGAAGCGGTAGTTGCCGGCCATGAAGTCCTCGGTCTTGAGGTTCAGTGTCGAGGCCACGACGCCGCCCACCTCCACCCGTGCGGTGGGCGTGAACAACACGCCGTTTGGATTGAGCAGAAACACCTGCCCATTGGCTTTCAGCGCCCCCTGGATGACCGAAACATCGGTTCCCAGCACACGGTTGAGCGCCACCGCCGATCCGTCGGGCTGCACGAACTGGACTGTCTGCCCCTGCCCGATGTTGAAGCTCTGCCAGTCGACAGCAAGCCTGGCTGAGCTTTGGTTCACCGTCATGGTGCTGCCAGCGATGGCGATGCTGCCGGAGCCCCCCACAATCTGCCCACCTGCTGGCAGATCCGCACCCTGTGCGTGAGAACCCAGCAGGCCAAGTACACACAGCGCCGGCGCCACCAACGAAAGCGTCGACGCAGGGCGCCTGCCACCGGAAGCGACCGTCTCGGCGACGGCCACATAAGCCTGCCTGCGCTCGCTCCACACACTCCGGAAAGTCCTGTTCATGTTCTGCGCTCCTTGGGCTGCATCGGGCGTGTGCGGCGCTACGGCTTGTCGGCACGCACGCACACAGGAACAAATCACGAACGATCGTAACCATCGGTTTCAATTTTTCCGGATTGAAAAGCTCTTGAGTCCACCCTGAACAACTTGCAACCCATTGATATGCAGCGCGATTTCGGCTGAAGTGTGGTGCGATATTTGCAAGGAAACAAATACCAGCCCCGCGCTTTCTTGCAAATTCTGTAGCCATGAAGCCC
>NZ_CAJYGK010000108.1 GCF_913773725.1 uncultured Aquabacterium sp.
CACGCCGGGCAAGGACGGTGACTACATCGGCAAGACCGGCACGGTCACCTTCGCCCCGGGCCAGACCACGGCCACCATCACGGTCGACATCAACGACGACGACACGTTCGAAGGCAGCGAGACCTTCAGCGTGGAGCTCAGCGACCCGGTGGGCGCCACCTTGGGCGCCGGCAGCACCGTGACCACCGCCATCAAGGACGATGGCACGGGCAGCGTCCCCCCGGGCGTGACGCCGGACGACGATCGTGCCACGCTGGCGGTGACGGGCGGCACGGTGGTTGAATCGGCAGGTCATGGCGTGTTCACGGTGACACTGTCGAATCCGCTCGCAGCACCCACGGTATTGAAACTGGCGCTGTCCGACGGTGGCGCGGGACAAGCCGCCAGTGGTGGTGGTGTGGACTACGGCACGGCGACCGGGAGCAGCATCGAGTTCTCCGTCAATGGCGGGCTGGACTGGATTGCTGGCTCCGAGGTGACTGTGCCGGCTGGTCAGACCACGGTGCTGGTGAGAACAGCCATTGTGAACGACACGGCCCACGAGTTCTCGGAGTCCGTCTCACTGACCGTGACCGCCGCGGATCCGGTCCCGTTCACCGCGACAAGCAGCACCGGCACGCTCGTGATCACGGATGACGATGTCACGGCGCCGAAGCTGACCATCGACAGCCGCAGCTACCATCTCTTCGAGGACTTCGAAGAGGTCACATTCGGCAGCGCCGGGTACACGCAGGCCGTGATCCCCTCGACCCTGTCCAGCGGCGACGGCGTGCTGATGACGGGCAATGCGTCCGGCCGGGTCGAGATCGGCCTGCCGAGCACCTATGGCGTCACCTCGACCAGCGGCAAGCTGCTCGAACTCGAGCGGTCGGCTGGTGACAAGGGCAACCTGCATACCGACATCCAGGCTCGTGCGGGCGAGGTCTACACCTTCTCGGTGGACTATGCCGCGCGAGGCGATCACACCACCAACTCCGCCGTGTACGTGTACTGGGGCGGACAGCTGGTGGGGGTCATGGACACTCGCAGCACGACGATGACGAACTTCGTCTTTACCCTGCTGGCAGAGACCTCTGGCACGCACCGACTTGAACTGCTGGCCGGGGATTCCAACTCCTTCGGCGGCCTCGTCGACAACATCCGTGTGGACCTGTTGCCCAACACCGGCTATCAGGGCTACAAGGTCAGCCTGCCGGTGATTGGCGCATCGCTGGTGGACGTCGGTGGCAGTCCGGAAAGCCTGTCGCTCACCATTGGCGGCCTGCCCGATGGGGCGGTGCTCACCGATGGTGTCCACACCTTCACGGCGACCGCTGGCACCCACAGCGCCATGGTCACCGATTGGGACCTGACCTCGTTGGTCGTGGTGCCGCCAGCGGCATTCACGGGCGACCTGTCACTCAGCGTGACGGCGACGGCGACCGACACGGTCACGGGTGTGGCGGCCAGCACGACTTCCGCCATCGACCTCAAGGTCCTCGCGGACACGGGAAATGCGGTCGGAACGGCCGGTGCGGACGTGTTCGCGGCCACTGCAGCGGGCCAGACGCTGATGGGGCTGGACGGCGACGACAGGCTGTTGGCCGCAGCGGGTGGCAGCACGCTCATCGGTGGCTCGGGCAATGACACCCTGGAAGGGGGCGAGGGCCGGGATGTGTTGTCGGGAGGTAGCGGCAACGATCGCCTCATTGGCGGCGGCGGCAACGACGTGCTGCAGGGCGGCGAGGGCGATGACAGGCTCACCGGAGGCGCCGGCGCCGATGTGTTCGCCTGGCACTTGGGCGATGCCCCGGCGGCGGGCGCAGGCCGTGCCACCGACACCATCACCGACTTCGATGTGAGGTCTGCCTCGGCCGGCGGCGACGTGCTCGACCTGCGCGACCTGCTGCAAGGCGAGAACGCATCGAACCTGACGCAGTACCTGGACTTCGACACCAGTTCCACACCGGGCAGCACCATCATCAAGGTGAGCACGGCAGGAGGTTTTGCAGGGGGCACGGCCACCGAGGCGGCCGAGAACCAACGCATCGTGCTGGAAGGCGTCAACCTCCGTGCGGATCTGGGGTTGCCGGGCGGCGCCAGCGATGCGGACGTCATCAACAAACTGATGTCGCTCAACAAGCTGGTGGTCGACAACGGCTGACGGCGTCACGCCCATCGCGAACGTCCGGGAACGGGCGCTCCCCTGGCAGGGAGTGCCCGTTCTGCATTCAGGGGCGCGGGTTCAGCGGAAACGCGCTTGGGGCACGGTCTTCAGATCGCCCTGCAGCCCGGATGCATAGTCGGCCAGCAGCTTCAGCTCGGCCTGCGTGAAGGATTTGACCTGGGCGGACATGATGGCGTTGTTGCGGCCGATCGGTCCCTTGCCGCTCACCTGGTAGGCCTTCAACGCCACGTACAGGTAGTCGGCATGCTGGCCCGCCAGCTTGGGGTAGCTGGCATCGATGGGCTTGTTCAGCCCTTCGCCATGACAAGCGATGCAGTTGCCCTTGGTCAACAGGGCCTGCACTTGCTGCGAGGGTGCTCTGCCCCGGCCACCGGCGCCGGGAAGATCCTTGCCGTGAGCCTCGTAGTACGCCGCGATGTCCTGAATGTCCTGATCGGTCAGCGAGGCCGCCACGCCCTTCATGGTCGGGTGCTTGCGATCACCCTGTCGGTAGGCCGTGAGCGCCGCAGCGATGTACTTCGCGTTCTGACCGGAGATCATCGGCACCTTGTGCACTTCCGGGAAGCTCGCCTGGTAGCCCGGGATGCTGTGGCACCCGATGCACATGGCGACCTTCGAGGTGATGCCTTTGGGCGTGTCGTCGGCCATGGCCGGGCCCGTCGCCATGCCGGCCAGCATCAGGATGCCGATCAGAGGGCGAAGGTGGGGAACGAGGCGGCCGGACAGGCCGGGAGACAGCACGGACAGTGTTTTCATGGGCATGCAGGTGAGGGATTTACTGACGCAGGGAAAAACACGAACCACAAACCCATTATTGGGGGGCGTCCTATACTCGAACACAGTAACAACCCGGTTGAGACTGCGCATGAAATTCCAAGGTACCGATCAATACGTGGCCACCGATGACCTGAAACTGGCGGTCAACGCGGCGCTCAAGCTGCAACGCCCGCTGCTGGTCAAGGGCGAGCCGGGCACGGGCAAGACCATGCTGGCCGAGCAGGTCTCCGAGGCCCTCGGGATGCCGCTGCTGCAGTGGCACATCAAGTCGACCACCAAGGCACAGCAGGGCCTGTACGAGTACGACGCTGTCAGCCGCCTGCGTGACAGCCAGCTCGGCGATGAAAAGGTGCGGGACATCCACAACTACATCGTCAAGGGGGTGTTGTGGCAGGCCTTCGAATCGGAGCAGCCCGTGGCCCTGCTGATCGACGAGATCGACAAGGCGGACATCGAGTTCCCCAACGACCTGTTACGCGAGCTCGACCGCATGGAGTTCTACGTCTATGAGACGCGGCAGCTGGTCAAGGCCCGCCACCGCCCGCTGGTCATCATCACGTCGAACAACGAGAAGGA
>NZ_CAJYGK010000109.1 GCF_913773725.1 uncultured Aquabacterium sp.
GTCCAGCATGTCCCGCAGTACCTCTTGTGCGCCAATGGAGAGTTGCATTTGTACGGCGTGTTGCGGAAGCGCAAGCCGGAACTCATCGAGGTTCTGTCCTGCTTGGAGGAGCGGCACTGCCGCGAACATGGACTGGGTTTGAAGCTCATGGAGATCGTCGAGGCGGTATCCCTTGGAAACGTGGCAGCGTTGGGACAACTGCAATCGCTCGCGAGCGGCGTCCGCGGGGGCATGCGGCACGCGGATGAAGTTGAGCGGATCCTGTTGGCGGCGCGGCGGTATCTGCTGGACTCCGACTGGGATGAAATCGCCGGTGCTATCGGGCCGGACGAAGGTGTGGGGGGCGCAGACTTGGAGAGGGATGTACAAGCGCATGCTCCGCCGCCTGGCGAACTTCGCCGTCCGTTGTACGGGGATGGAGGCCAGTTCCTCCGCGATCCTTCTCGCATGGGAGACAACCTTGTGCCGATTGAATTCTATGAAGCCTCTGGCTACTACCAGGAAGAGACCGTCGGCTACTTGATGCGCCGCGTTACCACGTCGATAGTCCGGAACGCCGACATGCGCCTCCATCAGCACGGACTGACAAGCACCCAGTGGGGACCGCTTGTGAAGATCAAGGCCCGCCAGCGGCCAACGGTAGCTGATCTCGCGCAGGACCTCGAAATGGACGCGGGCGGCGTGACTCGGGCTCTTGACCGACTCGAGAAGAAGGGCCTCTGCAAGCGTGTGAGAAGCGTCGAGGATCGGCGCGTTATCCATGTCCAGCTCACGGAAGCAGGGGAGAGCGCCGTTGCCGAGGTGCCGGCCATTCTGGCCGTTGTGCAGAACGCTCATCTGGCAGATTTCTCGCGCCAAGAATGGCAGGCCTTGCTGGGCTACCTTCAGCGGATGCTGGTAAATGGCAAGTCGATGCAAAACGCGGATGCCGTGACTGGCTGAGAGCGAGTGGGCCGCATGCTTTGCTTTGCCTATTTACGGTGTGCGGGTTGTCCTATTGGTGGTCACCTAGTGGGAGAGAGGCTTCCCGCATGAGGCGATCGAGGCGTGCTTGACCTCGGAAAATTTCTGCGCCTTCAATGTCGAAATCTCACCAATTTCGATGCGAATCCGGCTCGCCTGGAGCGTCACGAAGGTCCAGGATGGGTTCGTGGCATTGACCTCAACGGGGAAGGCAGCATGCAGGAACAGATTTTCTTTGATGGTCCAAGAAGAAATGGCTTGCAACCAAGTGCGGCGGCAACGAGTAGCGACGGCGGCCTGCCGGTGTTCCCTGTGCAGCACTTCTCAATCCACGGCCGTGTGTTTGCAGCCACGGATCCGGGCCTCCAGTTGGCGCTTGCGTCGATCCATGACGATACTGAGCGGCCGCGTTGCCTGTGTGTCGCCGGTGGTGTGGAAATGTATGTGGCCCGCCATCGCAAGTACGTGGTCAAACGCATGCCAGAAACCGGCAAGGACCATCACCCGTCCTGCCCTTCCTATGAACCCGACGCGGCACTTTCCGGGCTGGGCGAACTCGTGGGAGAAGCTGTGCTGGAGCCTGAGCCTGGTCGAGTGGAACTGCGCGTGGACTTCCCATGGACCAGGACCCAGGGCCACGCCCTGCCAAGGGGCGAGATCTCGGAGCCGGCAGAGATCACAGTTCCGCGACGGCGCATGTCGCTTCGCGCCGTGATGCATTTTCTTTTCGAGCGTGCCGGCTTCAACCGGTGGACGCCCGCCATGGCTGGAAAGCGCAACCAGGGTGTCCTGTGCAAGTACCTGCTCGCTGCTGCGGCCGACATCGATGTCAAGGGCATCCCATTGGCCGAGCGTCTTTATGTCCCCGAGCCATTCCAGGAATCCACCAAGGCTGATGCCGCCCAGCGCCGACGGGAAAAGCTGGCCATCCTGCAGCCCCGCGATGGGCATGCGCCATTGGCGTTGGTGATCGGCGAGTTCAAGGCCTGCGATCGTGCGGAGCACGCCTGCCGGATCTGGATCCGCCACATGCCCGATGCGCCGTTGCTGATGCCCACCAAGAGCTGGGAGCGCCTGGCGCGTGTTCACGCTTCCTTGCTGGAGGCGCGCGACGCAGACACCGAACGTCGGATCCGGCTCATGATCGCGGCGTTGATACGCGCCCGCCGCGAATTGACCTACGAGATCGATTCGGCTAGCCTGATGCTGGCAAGCGGTCAATGGATACCGCTGGAGGGCGGCCACGAGTGCCCTTTGATCGATGCGCTTGTCGGACAGGAAAGGCGCTTTCTCAAGCCGCTGCGCTACGACGCGCCGCAGGGTGGAGTCTTTCCGAATGCGCTGTTGCTGGACGGCGGTGCCACGCCCATTCCACTGCACATAGTGAGTGCGTTTGCCGAGGCCAAGGAGCGTACCGCCAAGGAGAAGGCCGTCGCCAAAGGTGAATGCTGGGCGTGGCGGACTGAGCAGCCAATGCCCGCGCTGCCATCACCGGCGGCTTAGTTCGCTTGCCTTTCGTACTCCCGGCGGTGCATGACCGGACGGGGCAGTCGGCTGGAAGCCTTGCTGCCGGGGGTTGAACACTTGGCATCACGCGAGAGCATGAAGCGTCGCAACCCCGACGTTTCATGAAGGAGCGCCACATGGCAAACGCTGTCGTTTCGGTGCAGGGCGGGCCGGTCGCCTTGCACACCCTGCTGGGCCAGGCCCCGGCACGCATCCCCACCGGGGGGAAAATCCGTCCCGGCATCATGGTCCTGACCCGCAAGGCCGCCGAGCATCCCGAGGCCAAGGCCATCTACAGGCAGGGCGTGGACGAGGGCCGGTCCTTCGAGGAGATCGAACGGCGGCTGGCGCAGGCGATGCCGCAGCTCAAGTCTCCGCTGGTGCCGCGCAACGTGCCCTGGTTCACGGTGCGAGCGTCGGACTTCGCGAACCCGGAGACCGCCCGGGAGATCCTCGATGCCTACGGCGAAGACCGAGGCCAGGGCCACCGTCTGTACCGTTTTCCCGTCGTCTTCCCCGCCGACCACTGGCAGACCGTGATGCCGCACGAGCTGGCGGCCTGGGGCACCCATGAGAAGCGGTTCTGGTCGCAGTACTCGCCCGATGGCCTGGTGCGCCACTGCATGCGCCATGCACCGGTCCCGGTGGACGACACGGGGCGGCGCGCGATCCGTATCTTTGGCGGGCGCAAGGCTGTGCTGCGTGAAGAGAACGGTGGCCTCTGCGATCCTGAATCCTGCCCCGAGTACCAGGCGCGCCAGTGCAATCTCACGGGCCGGTTCCTGTTCTTCATTCCCGGCATCCGTTCCATCAGCGCGCTGGAGCTTCCCACCACGAGCTTCTACGCGATGAGCGCGGCCATCCAGCGCTTCCAGGCCATGGCCATGATGCGCGGCGGGCGCATCTCCGGCTTCCTGGGGCGCGACCGCGCAACGTTCTTCCTCACGAAGGTGCTCAGGGATGTGCCGCACATCGACGAACAGGGGCGGGCGGTGCGCGTGCCCCAGTGGATCATCGAACTGGAGGCCCCCGTGGATGTCACGGCCCTGCTGCGCGAGCACGAGGATGAAGAGACGGCGATCCAGCAGGCCCATCTTGCAACCCAGGTGCTCGAAGGGCAGCCCGAGGCGCATCAGGACGCAGTAACGGGCGAGGAGGCCGGGAGAGGCGAAACTGCCGATGCGCCCGCCGGTGCCGGCCATCCGCGTCTGGAGCAGGCGCGTCCTACGCTCGCGCAAATGCTGTCGCGCGTTCGGGCCATGGGTGGTGATACGGAGCGCTACTCCGCATACGCGGCCTTGCGCTGGGGCCATGGCTGGCGGATCCATCCCCACGGCCGCGGTCGTGCGTGGGACGAGCTCGACAGGTACGCCCAAGACCCGGAAGGCTACCTCGACAAGATCGACGCCGAACTGGGCCTGGGTGCCTGAAGGAGAAGACCATGCGCATCGCACACTTTTCCGACCTGCACTATGGAACAAGGACCCTCGCCGAGGCCGAGCGCTGCTTCGGCGCTGCCATCGAGCGGGCCGTGGCGCAGGGGGCGCAGGCCGCCGTGATGTCCGGGGACGCGACCGATCACGCGCTGGACCTGCATTCGCCCGCCGCAGCGCGGCTGGTGGAGCGGGTGCGGCGCTTGGCCGATCATTGCCCGGTGCTGCTGTTGCAGGGTACCTACTCGCACGAGCCCCCGGGTACCTTGGACATCTTCCGCTCGGTCGGTGGGCGCCACCCGATTCACGTGGCCGACCGGATCCAGCAGGTGGCCCTGACCCGTGAGGGCGACTGGATCGCTTCCCCGCAATGGCATTTCGGCGCATTACCGGATCGCGCGGTAGCGCTGTTCTCCTGTCTGCCCACCGTCAACAAGGCGACCGTGGCGGCTACCGCCGGGGCGACGCACGCGGCGCAGGCTGTGGGAGAGCAACTCGCCCGGCTGCTCTGCGGCTTTGCGCCGTCACACCGGATCGCGCGCAGCCGAGGACTGCCCACCATCGGCGTGTCCCACGGCACGGTGTTCGGTTGCGTGAGCGAGCACGGCGTGCCAATGGCTGGTTTCGATCATGAGTTCACGACCGGGGCGTTGTTTGCCGCCGAGGCCCAGGCTTTCATGCTCGGCCATATCCACCGGCACCAGACCTGGGCGCAGCAGGGGCTTTCGGGTGCGCAATTGATCGCCTATGCGGGTTCCATCGGCCGCTTTCACTATGGAGAAGAGGGGGAGAAGGGATTTCTGCTGTGGGAAGTGGGCGCGGATTCGGCCTGCTGCACCCTGGAGCCCACTCCGGCGCGCCGGACCATGGATATCGTGTTCGAGGGCCGCCCGGATCTCGAGGCCTTGCGCGAAGCGGTTTCACGGCAGGACATCGCCGGTGCCAGCGTGCGCGTGCGCTGGACCGTGGCAGAGGAGGACCGGGGATCCGTGGATCGCGGGGCCATCCAACGGATCCTTGCCGACGCCGCGGAGACCAAGCTCGAGGGCCGCATCGTGCCCGTGGTGCGCACGCGCATGGCCGGCATCTCGCGCATGGCGAGGATGGAGGACAAGCTGCGCGCCTGGGCCCAGGTGTCCGAGGTCAACCCCGAACCGCTGCTGAGATGCCTTGCCGCGCTGGAGGAAGCGACACCCGAGGACATTGCAGCGGATCTATTGCGCGAGCGGGATGCCGAAGACCAGCCCGTGGAACCCATGCGACTGGCGGCCTGACGCGTCCGGTGGACAGGGCTACGGCAGCACTTCCAGCAGCGCTTCGGCGACCGCGTCGAAGTCGCCGAAGGCCTGCGCGAATGCCGGTGTGCCGCCCCCATAGACCAGCGGCAGCAGGTTTCCGGTGAACTCCGCCTGGATCTTTGCGTCCGCACGGGCCTGCCGCAGCGCGCCGCTCAGCACCTGACGAGGGGCCGTGGCAAAGTCCGGGAACTGGGCTCCAAACTCTTTTTGGTCACCTGCGACCAGCGCAGGAAAGGCCCGCCGCGCCGCGCCCAGCATCTCAGGCTGGCGTTGGCGGATGCAATGCACGTCGTAGAGATGCCGGACCAGGGCCGTGTCCCAGGCCTGGCGCATGAGCCCGGCGCGATGCTGTGCATAGCGGCGCAGGAATGACAGGACTTTCTCCGCGACCGTTTCGGCTACGGCGACCACCGGGACCTCGAAGGCTTGATCGGAGCGGCCGGCGAGTTGGTCGGCCAGCGTGGTGATACGGCGCACCTGTGGAGGCAAAACCGGAGTGCGTGCCGTCAATTCGATCTGCAGGTGAGGGCGCAGCCCCGCAGCGGATGCATAGTGCCGCGCATAGCTCCACTCACTGCAGAAGTACCGGTTCTCGTTGAAGGCCAGTTCTTTGCCCTTGTCCTCGACCAGGCCGATCCCGGCCAGCGTTTCGGCCACCTGGGCCTTCAGCGCGGAAAGGCGGCGGCGGACCTCGGCGCGGGGGACTTGGCCCGCATCCGGCAGCACCACCTTCAGATCCGCGTCCTCGGACATGCGTTCGATCAGCCCGTAGGCCTTGGACAGGCTAGTGCCACCACAGAACACCAGTTGCATACCCTCAAGCCTCAAGGCGAACAGGGCCCGCAACGCATCGGTCAGGTGCTCGTCCTTTTCCAGCAGGCCCGCAGTGATTCCGCCGGAAGTGGCTTCCGCGATGAGCGCCTCGATCAGTTCCCGCCGCTGCGGTGCCAGCACCCTCATGCGTGTTCGTACTGGATCGCCTTGCCGTTGAAGCCCAGCTTGCGGGCGATGCGGCGTCGGCCGACGTTGAAGACGATGCCCGCAGGCACCTGGGTGCTGCGTCCGGCGTTGTACGCCTCGGTCAAGCGGCTGGCCATGACGGTCACGCCCAGCTTGTTCAGCGCCTCGGGGGCCAGGACCTCCAGCGGCCGCACAGGAATCGGCTTGCCCGTCAGCACGCTGGGCTTGGCCTTGGCATAGACGCCCAGGCCCAGGCGCACCAGCGTGCCGTCCAGCACCAGTTCGCGCAGTGCGCGGCCCACCTGCGCGGCACTGCCGAACTGGTCGAACTCGCTGCGCAGCAGCACATCGTCGCTGCGGTTGGCGACGGAGCGTTTGATGCGATTGAGCGTGTTCATGGTGGTGGGCGGGAGGATCCTTGACGGACGATTTTACCTCTCTTGCCAATTTCGATAACCCATTGAACTCAAATGGAATTTTGCAGCATAACTCGATCATCCTCTTGCCAGAGTGCCGGGGAGGGGCGGCCACGGCGCTCAAGCCCTTGCTTCCCCGGGCTCTCACGGGAAACTGGGTGCGTCAAACCCATGGAGAACTTCGCCATGCAACTACTTTCTCTGACGCTCAAGGGGTTTCGCGGGATCCGGGATGGCCTGGGCCTGGCTGCCTTGACCCTGGACTTCGAGGCCCTGTGCGATGGGGCCGAGCTGGTCGCCATCGCGGGTGCCAACGGGCGCGGCAAGACCACGGTGCTCGACAACATGCACCCGTACCTCACGATGCCCTCGCGTGCGTCCGCAGCGGGTGCGGGCGGCTTCAGCTACTACGACCATGTC
>NZ_CAJYGK010000110.1 GCF_913773725.1 uncultured Aquabacterium sp.
GCGCGATGCGGCCAACGAACACATGGCCATGCTGGAGAAGTCACCCGAGCGGGTGATGAGCTACTTTCAGGATCCCCGCGTCAAATATGCCGCCGCTTGAGACTTCATGGGGCCGGAGCAATAGTGCCCTCTACTCCACCCGCCGCATGCAGCGTGAGCATGTGAAAGCACACCACGTCGCCGGGCTCGATCTCCCAGCCCACGATGGGGAATGCAGCACGGTCGGCCTCAACGTTGGGCAGGTCCTGCAGGCTGCCTTCGGGGAACCACTTGGCCTGGTTGTCCATGAAGGTGCGCGGCATGAGCCAGGGGCCCTTGTGCGAGCCGGCCACAAATTCGAGCGTCGCAGCGCGGGACACCGGGTCCACCGGTATCCACATGCTCACGTTCTGCATGCCTTCGATGTTGTAGTACGGCTGGTCCTGGTGCCAAGGCGTCTTCTGGCGCGTGCCCGGCTCTTTGACCAGCACATGGTCGTGGTACAGCCGCACGGTGCGCGACTGCATCAGGCGCTGCGCGGCCAGGGCCAGCGGCGTGTCGCGCACAAAGCGGCCAAACTGCGGAATGTCCTGCCAGTTGCAGAAGTCCTCGAAGAACCGGCCTGGGTCATCCGGCCGGCTGGCCACCTTGGCGCGCGGGCTGGGCGCGGCCAAGTTGGCGTCGATGCCATCGCGCAGCAGAGCGACTTCATCGGGCGTGAGCAGCTGCTTGATGCAGATGGCGCCGTCACGGACGAAGTCGGCGACCTGTTGGTCACTCAACCTCCCGCGCAGGCGTGCCTGCCACCGTTGCTGCGAAATCCCAGACGAAACATCGGGCATGACACCTCACCTCCAGATCAACCGTAGAGACAGATAGATAGACCCCGCGAGTATTGGCGGGCTTACTTGATCATCGGCAGCTTCAGGCCTTGCTTCTTGGCCGTTTCCACGGCCAATTCGTAGCCTGCATCGGCATGGCGCATCACGCCGCTGCCGCAGTCGTTGACCAGCACATTGGCCAGGCGTGCAGCTGCCGCATCCGTGCCGTCCGCCACGATGACCATGCCCGAGTGCTGCGAGTAACCCATGCCGACGCCCCCGCCGTGGTGCAGGCTGACCCAGGTGGCGCCGCCTGCGGTGTTGAGCAGCGCGTTGAGCAGCGGCCAGTCGCTCACGGCGTCGGTGCCGTCCTTCATGCCTTCGGTCTCGCGGTTGGGGCTGGCCACGCTGCCGGTGTCCAGGTGGTCTCGGCCGATCACGATGGGGGCCTTCAGTTCGCCGTTCTTCACCATCTCGTTGAAGGCCAGGCCCGCGATGTGGCGCTCGCCCAGGCCCAGCCAGCAGATGCGCGCGGGCAGGCCCTGGAACGCGATGCGTTCGCCCGCCATGTCGAGCCAGCGGTGCACGTGCTTGTTTTCGGGGAACAGTTCCTTGATCTTGGCGTCGGTCTTGCGGATGTCCTCCGGGTCGCCCGACAGGGCCACCCAGCGGAACGGGCCCTTGCCTTCGCAAAACAGCGGACGGATGTACGCAGGCACGAAGCCGGGGAAATCGAAGGCGTTCTTCACGCCTTCGTCAAACGCCACCTGGCGGATGTTGTTGCCGTAGTCCACCGTGGGGATACCCATCGATTGGAAGTCAAGCATGGCCTGCACATGCACGGCGCAAGATTTGTTAGCGGCCTTTTTCAGCACCTCGTGCTGCGTCACGTCCTGCTGCGCGGCGCGCCACTGCGCCACCGTCCAACCGCTGGGCAGGTAGCCGTTGACGAGGTCGTGGGCCGAAGTTTGGTCGGTGACCAGGTCGGGCTTGAGGCCACCGGCTTTGGCGCGGCGCACCAGCTCGGGCAGGATGTCGGCAGCATTGCCCAGCAGCGCAATCGACACGGCTTCTTTGGCTGCGGTGTGCTGCTGGATCAGCTCCAACGCGTGGTCGATATCACGCGCCTGCTTGTCCACGTAGCGCGTGCGCAGGCGGAAGTCGATGCTGCTTTGCTGGCACTCAATGTTGAGCGACACCGCGCCCGCAAAGGTGGCGGCCAGCGGCTGCGCGCCGCCCATGCCGCCCAGGCCTGCGGTCAAGATCCACTTGCCTTCGAGCGAGCCACCGTAGTGTTTGCGGCCCGCCTCGGCAAAGGTTTCGTACGTGCCCTGCACGATGCCTTGCGTGCCGATGTAGATCCAGCTGCCCGCCGTCATCTGGCCGTACATGAACAGGCCCTTCTGGTCCAGCTCGCTGAAGTGCTCCCAGTTCGCCCACTTAGGCACGAGGTTGGAGTTGGCCAGCAGCACGCGAGGCGCGTTGGCGTGGGTCTTAAACACGCCCACGGGCTTACCGGACTGGATGAGCAGGGTTTCGTCGTCGTTCAAGTCCTTGAGCGAGGCGAGGATCTGGTCAAAGCATTCCCAATTGCGCGCGGCGCGGCCGATGCCGCCGTACACCACCAGGTCTTGCGGGCGCTCGGCCACCTCGGGGTCGAGATTGTTCTGGATCATGCGGTAGGCCGCTTC
The DNA here is from genome assembly GCF_913773725.1 of uncultured Aquabacterium sp. Taxonomy (GTDB): domain Bacteria; phylum Pseudomonadota; class Gammaproteobacteria; order Burkholderiales; family Burkholderiaceae_C; genus Aquabacterium. The sequence continues at coordinate 2,492 of NZ_CAJYGK010000110.1, forward strand.
GGTGAGCCAGCTCTTGCAGGTCAGCTGGCTGCCGCGCGGCGCGCGGATCACGCGGCTGGCGTCGTGGCGGGGGTCAGTGTTGGAGGCGGCGGCGATGATGGCGTCGTTGGCATTCATGGTGGGCTCCTGTGAATCAGTGGGTGTGCGTGGAAAAAATCAGGCGAAGCTGGGCAGGCATTGCGTGAGCGCTGCGGGCCATGTG
>NZ_CAJYGK010000111.1 GCF_913773725.1 uncultured Aquabacterium sp.
GTTGGGTCATGGTTGAAGCTCCTAAGGAAGGTGGATGAAACTTGCATCTCTCATGCCTTGGTCGGGCGTTGAGGTGATGTGTTCATCTTAGGGAGCGCACCCCAACAGAATCCGGACAGCCAGATGACATTGTTGTTAAGAATCTGCGTGAATTGGAGCGCGAGTTGGTGGACGTGCGCGGGGGACGAATGCGGAGGACGGAGGACCAACCACACGGGTAGACAGAAGTCACCGGTTGCAGAAAAATGTGCGCTCTTTATGGTGGCCCCAGACAATCGCCGAGCCAAGGTGGCGGAGCAACTCCAAAGACCGGCATTCTCCCGTGTTTCGGAACTCGGGATTCGTTATCTGCCTTACAGCCAACTGGAGCAGAACCACGCGTCCATGAGCCGCTTTGGCTCCAGCATCAAGCCATTGCTGGAGATTTCACAGCGGTTGTAAGTCTTCTGCCTTATGCCTTATGCCTTATTTCTCCTCCATGGGTTGGGCCGGCTGGCATGGGCAGGCGGATGAGTTTTGCAGGGCCGACTGAATAGGCGCTTCCTCGGCGTCATTCCTTGCAGGCCTTCATCTCCGCCTCGAAGCGCTGCTTGCGCAGTTGGTTCAGGTAGGGCGTAGTCAAGGCACGCGGACCATGGTCGAGCGGCAGGATCAAGGGCTGGGGCGGGCAGTCGCCACGGCCGGTTTTGGCGGCCTCGGTGGCATCTCGCGTGCGCGTGGCCTCGGCCTCCTGGCCGGCCTTGCGGCCTTGCTCGATAGCCTGAAAGTCAGGGCCGGCCAGGACCGGCAAGGTGGCGCCCAGCATCAGCGCGCCGGCGAGGGGGTAGATCAGCTTGTTCATGATGATTCCCTTGGTATGCGAAAAAGGGGGCTTGAGCTGCGTGAGGGGAACAAAGTGCCTTGACGGCGGCCTATTGATCCGGCACGGTTTATTGCAGAGTCCCGATGCCGTTCAACTTGAGCCCGTCGAGGGGCTTCGACACCTCAGCCCGAGCAAGGTTTACGAATAAAGCCTGCCGGATCAATAGTTGTGCGCCTGCATGCTCCAGCCCACCACCTGGCGGCTGAACAGGTCGATGACCGCTGCCAGGTACACCCAACCTTCGTCGGTGGCGATGTAGGTGGTGTTGCCACACCAGAGCTGGTCGGGTGTATCGGGATTGAAACGTCGCTGTACCAGGTCCGGGGCCACCGGCGGGGCTGTGGCGGCTGTCCGTGGTCACCACAAATTTGTGCTGGGTCTTGGCCCGGATGCCGTGCTGCTGCATCAAGCGGCGCACACGTTTCCTGCCCACCCGGATGCCACGGGCGAGCAGTTCCTTGTGCATGCGAGGCCAATCGCATCAAGCTCGCCTTCTTCGAAGTTCAAACTGCTTGACCAAGCCATAAATAGCGGGAATTACTGCCAGCGTGAGCACGGTCGAAGAAATCATCCCGCCCACCATCGGGGCAGCGATACGACTCATCACTTCCGAGCCGGTGCCGGTCCCCCACAGGATGGGCAGCAGGCCCGCCATGATGGCAACCACGGTCATCATCTTGGGGCGCACCCGTTCGACTGCGCCTTCCATGATGGCTTCGTAGAGGTCGGCCACGCTAGGCTCCTTGTTCTCCGATCGGCGCCGTGCCTGAATTTCTTCCCAGGCATGGTCGAGATAGATCAGCATGATGACGCCCGTCTCTGCTGCCACCCCGGCCAGTGCGATGAAGCCCACCGCGACAGCCACCGACATGTTGTAGCCCAGCCACCACATGAGCCAGATACCCCCCACCAGGGCAAACGGCACCGACAGCATGACGATCAAGGTTTCGGTCAGGCGCTTGAAGTTCAGGTACAGCAGCAGGAAGATGATGAGCAAGGTGACCGGGATGACGACCTTCATCTTCTGCACCGCGCGCTCCATGGATTCGAACTGGCCGCTCCAGGTGGCGTAGTAGCCGGGCGGGAACTGAACTTGCTCGTTCACGGCCTTGCGGGCGTCTGCCACATAGCTGCCGATGTCCCGATCACGGATGTCGACGAAGATGTAGGCAGACAGAAGCGCATTTTCAGTGCGGATGCCGGGTGCCCCCTTGGCGACTTCCACGCGCGCCACCTGTCCCAGCGGGACCATGGCGCCATCCATGGTGGGTACCAGCACTTCACGGGCGATCTGCTGCGGGTCGGCGCGCAGCTCGCGCGGGTAGCGCACCGTCACGCCAAAGCGCTCGCGGCCTTCCACCGTGGTGGTCACCATTTCGCCGCCCAGGGCCGTGCCAATGACGTCCTGCAGCTCTCCTACCCCCAGGCCGTAGCGTGCCAGCTGCGCCCGGTCGGGTTCAATATTGAGGTAAAAGCCCCCTGTGATGCGTTCCGCGAACGCCGAGGTCGTTCCGGGCACCTGCTTGACCACGGTTTCGATCTCGCGCGCCAGGCGTTCCATCTCGCCCAGGTCCTTGCCGAAGACCTTGATGCCGATGGGCGTGCGGATACCGGTGGACAGCATGTCGATGCGCGCCTTGATGGGCATGGTCCAGGCGTTGGACACGCCGGGGAATTGCAATGCCTTGTCCAGTTCCGCGATGAGCTTGTCGGTCGTCATGCCGGGGCGCCATTCGGACTCGGGCTTGAGGTTGATGACGGTCTCGAACATCTCGGTCGGCGCCGGGTCGGTGGCGGTGTTGGCGCGCCCAGCCTTGCCATAGACCGATACCACCTCCGGGAAGCTCTTGATGATTTTGTTCTGCGTCTGCATCAGCTCGGCCGCCTTGGTGATGGACATGCCGGGCAGCGACGCGGGCATGTACAGCAGCGTGCCTTCGTTGAGCGTGGGCATGAACTCCGAGCCGAGCTGGCTGGCGGGGTAGAACGACACGCCCAGCACGATGATCGACGTGGCAACCGTCAGTTTCTTCCACCGCATCACGGCGGCGATGATGGGACGGTAGATCCAGATGAGGAACCGGTTCACCGGGTTGCGTGCCTCCGGCAGGATGCGCCCACGGATGAACAGCATCATCAGCACGGGCACCAGCGTCACCGACAGTAGCGCGGCACCGGCCATGGCAAAGGTTTTGGTATAGGCCAGTGGCGAGAACAGGCGGCCTTCCTGCGACTCCAGCGTGAACACCGGCAGGAAGGACACGGTGATGATGAGCAGCGAGAAGAACAAAGCCGGGCCCACCTCCTTGCAGGCGGCAATCATGGCTTCCACGCGCTCGGTGTTGGTGTGCTCCTCGGGCAAGCGTTCCAGGTGCTTGTGCGCGTTCTCGATCATGACGATGGCCGCGTCCACCATGGCCCCGATGGCGATGGCGATGCCACCCAGGCTCATCAGGTTGGAGTTCATGCCCAGCAGGCGCATGGCGATGAAGGCGATCAGCACCCCCACGGGGAGCATCAGGATCGCCACCAGGGCCGAGCGCACATGCATCAGGAAGACCACGCAGACCAGCGCGACGATCAGGCTTTCTTCGAGCAGCGTGCGCTTGAGCGTGTCGATCGCGCGGTGGATCAGGTCGGACCGGTCGTACACCGCCTCGATGGTGACGCCCTGCGGCAAGCCGCTTGATACCTCTGCGATCTTTTCCTTCAGGTTGTGGATCACCTCCAGCGCGTTCTGGCCGTAGCGCGCCATGGCGATGCCCGAGACCACCTCGCCCTCGCCGTTGAGTTCCGTCAGGCCCCGGCGCTCGTCCGGCGCCAGTTCCACGCGGGCGATGTCGCGCACCAGCACCGGCGTGCCCTTGTCGGCCTTGACCACCAGGTTCTCGATGTCAGACACGCCGCGCAGGTAGCCCTTGCCGCGCACCATGTACTCGGTCTCGGCCATCTCCACCACGCGGCCGCCCACGTCGCGGTTGGAGTCGCGCACCACCTGCGACACCTTGGCCAATGGAATGCCGTAGGCGCGCAGCTTCACCGGGTCGACGGTGATCTGGTAGGTCTGCACAAACCCGCCAATGGATGCCACCTCGGCCACGCCATGGGCCTTGGTGAGCTGGTAGCGCAGGTACCAGTCCTGCAGCGTGCGCAGCTCGGCCAGGGTCTTGTCCTTGGCCAGCAGCGCGTACTGGTAGACCCAGCCCACGCCGGTCGCGTCCGGGCCGATCTGCGGCGTCACGCCCTTGGGCATGCGCCCCGCCGCGAAGTTGAGGTATTCGAGCACGCGCGAGCGGGCCCAGTAGATGTCGGTGCCATCCTCGAAGATGATGTAGACGAACGAGGCGCCGAAGAAGGAGAAGCCGCGCACCACCTTCGACTTCGGAACCGACAGCATGGAGGTGGTCAGCGGATACGTGACCTGATCTTCGACCACCTGCGGGGCCTGGCCCGGATACTCGGTGTAGACGATGACCTGAACGTCCGACAGGTCCGGCAGCGCGTCCAGCGGCGTCTTGAGCACGGCATAGACACCGCCAACAATGACGAACAGGGTCGCCAGCAGCACCAGGAAACGGTTTCTCCCCGACCAGTCGATGATCTTCGCAAGCATGGTGTCTCCCAAAAATCAGTTGTGGCCGGCGTGAGGGTTAGCCGCAGCCTTGCCCAGAGGCTTGACGGCGGTAATCACCCATTCGCCCTGACCGCGTTCGAGAAACTCGAATGCCACCGCTGCGCCGGGCTTGAGCTCTTTCAGCAAGCCGCTGTTGGCGACCTTGAACTCCATGGACATGGCCGGCCATTTGAGGCTGGCCACCGGGCCATGCGCCAGGGTGACCGTGGAGGTTTTGGTGTCAACCTCCTCCACCGTGCCTTCGGCCTGGTGGCCCACGCCGGTGACGGCCTGGGTACTGGTGGAACCCTCCGTGGGGATTTGCGCACCGTGCCCTGCATGTCCCAGGCTCCCGACGGCAGCCTTGAGGTTGCTTTCCGCATCGATGAGGAAGTTGGCGGCCACCACCACCATCTCGCCATCCCGCACGCCCTCGATGATTTCGATGCGGTCCTCGCTGCGCGCGCCGACCTTGACTTCGCGGGGCTCGAAACGCCCCTCCTTGAGTTGCACCAGAACGATCTGCCGTGTTCCGCTGTCGATGACGGCCGACGTCGGCACCGTCAGGACGGCCCCCTTCGAGGTGGCGGGCAGTTCCACCTGGGCAAACATGCCCGGCTTCAGCAGTCCGCCTGGATTGGCCAATTCAACCCGCACGGGCACGGTGCGGGTTTCCGCCGTGAGCGTGGGATAGACGTAGGTGATGGAACCGGTGAATACCTTGTCCGGGTAGGCGTTGATGCGAACCGTGGCCTTTGCCCCTGTTTTGACCATGCCGATGTCCTGCTCGAATACATCGGCTATCACCCACACTGAAGACAGGTTAGTGACCTGGTAGAGCGCGTCGCCTGGCATGAAACGCATGCCCTGTACCGCCTTTTTCTCGGTCACGATGCCTGCCACCGGCGAGCGAAATGTGAGGGTGCGGCGCGCCGTGCCCGACTGAGTCAGCGCCTTCACCTGCTCGTCCGAAATATCCCAGTTGCGCAGGCGCGTCAGGCCCGATTCGGCGAGTTCTCGCATTCCTTTCTGTGTTTCCACGCTGGCGCCCTTCAAGGCGTCGAGCCCTTGGGCGGCAATCGCATATTCGCGTTGCGCCGACACCAGCTCTGGGCTGTAGACCTCGAACAACGGCTGGCCCTTGCCCACGGCCTGGCCGGTGGCGTTGACATGCAAGCGTTCGACGTAGCCCTCGAACTTGGGGGTGATGGCGTAGGTCAGGCGCTCGTCGGGTTCGATGCGGCCTGCCGCGCGCACCATCTTGTCCAGGTTGCGCAGGCTGACAGCCTCAACGCGCACCCCGAGCTTCTGAACCTTGTCGGTGCTGATCTTGATCTGGTTGGCGCTTCCGGCTTCCGGTTCCTGATCGCCCTCGTAGACGGGGATGTAATCCATCCCCATCGGGTCCTTCTTGGGCGTGGGGGACGTATCGGGCAAGCCCATCGGATTGCGGTAATAGAGAACCTTGCGCTCCTTCTTATCGTTTGCCGAAGCAACAGTCGATGTCGCCTGCACTGATCCATGTGCAGCGGACTGGCGTTGCCCGTACCAATAGCCGCCTCCCGCAGCCAGTGCCGTGGCGGCCAGCACGAGCGCGCCCACCTTGATAGTTGTTGTCATAGATCTTCTCCCACGATGCGCTCGATGTCTGCCAGGCGAATCTGCGCCGCGACTCCTGCTTTGACTTGATTGAGTTTGGCTTGTCGTATCTGTCTCTGTGCATCCAGCAGGGTGGCGAAATCCACCTTGCCCGATTCGTAGCCTGCCAAAGCCGACCGGAACGTCAGCTCCGACTGGGGTAGCAGGCTGTCCGTGGTCAACGCCAGCGTACGGCGAGCCGCATCCAGGCCCGCCAAGTTTTCATACAGATCCGCCAGTACTTGGTTGGTGGCCGCTTCGCGGCGCGAGCGGGCGGCATCCAGCATGGCCTGTGCTTCCTGCTCCTGTGCGCGCCGGGTGTCCTGCTGCAAGGGAATGGTGACCTCGACCATCAACTCCCATTCCCGGATCGACTTACCGTACTGGATGGGTGACACCCCCACCGCAAAGTCCGGATAGCGGTTCTTGTAGGTGAGTTCACGGTTCTTTTCTGCAGCCTGGATTTGTGACTCCTCGGTTCTCAGCAGCGGATTGCTGGACCGTGCACGCTGCTCCAGGACATCAAATCGCATGGTCTCAGGCGCCGGAAGTGTGCGAATGCTCTCTGGCGTAGCCAGCATCTCGCTGGCAGGGCGCCCCACGAGCGCTTTCAGCTTGGCCTGCAACTGACTTCGCTCTGCTTCGAGTGCAATCAATTCGTTGCGCATGGTGGTTTGCTCCAGCTGCGCACGAATCACGTCCTGCTGCGCGGCCAGGCCACCGGCGTAGCGCACCTGGGCGACTTTTTCCAGGCGAGTCATCAGGTCCAGGATCTCCCTGGTCAGCCGCTCGTTCTGGTCCAGATAGTAGAGTTGGGCGTATGTCGTCTTGATCTTGGTCGCTAGTTCACTCCAGGTGCCAGCCACTCGCCCTCGAGCCGCCTCGGCCTGCAATTGGGCCGATTCACGCTTGAGGCCCCGTTTCCCAAACCACGGCAATTCCTGTGTGAGCAGGTATCGCGTGCTGCCCACACGCCCTGGCAGCAGCGTCGGGTTGCGCTCGCCCATCCGGGTAAGGTCACGAAGTTCCATGCTGAACTTTGGATCCGGCAAGGCACCCGCGGGTACGACACGCTCGGCAGCGGCATCGGCATCAAAACGCATGCTTGCGATTTCGGGGTTTCGCTCCCAGGCCGCTTGCAGCAACCCTTCAACACTCGACCCAAGCTTGACCTCCTGCGCGTAAACCATCGAGCTCAGCGCGAGAGACACCATTACCACACCCAACGACAGGCGATTCCTCATAGGCATCATGACCTCCCCCTTGGCGCACGCAAAGCGGAATTCAACCGGTCAATTACTTCGGCCCAGTCCGCGTCTTCCAGAAGTTCTTCGCGCAACAGAGTCGCCTGAGATGGTGTCCAGAATGGCGCATCGGCCAGCAGCACATCGGCCGGCAGTGGAGCGTGGGCCTCCAAGAACTCCCCGATGCCTGCCGCGTCCATGCGCAGACCAAGCTGGGAAAACAGTTCAGAGAAGCGATGAAATGACTTTTCCATAGCGGTGGTCCCTATTGTTCAAACACAAAAATAGGACTTACGCAAAATTGTTCCAGTAAGGCGCTCTGACGCAGACAGCGCAAGCGCACGGCAAGGAAGAGCAACGCCGCTGGGGCGATTTTGCGTAAGTCCTGAAAAATTCTGAAGACGTGGTCGGTGGAGGCTCACGAAAGCGTCAGGCTCAGCGCCAAAATGACCGCTCTGCAAGCCATCCCACCCTCTTTCACTGAAATCCAGGGTGTTGCACTTCGTATTTGAGTCCGCCCACCGCGTGCGAATTCACGTTGTGATTATGCAAGCCCGAGACTGACGGGAAAATGTTTCAAAAATTACATTTCTGTCAGGTAATTTTTGGGGCGTGACCTATCAGGCTGCTGAAATCCCGAGGTTAGCCAGGCCGACGCGCGATCCCACAGAATGGATTCAACGTGCTCTGCTCGAGCCCCAATTGGGGGCTATCAACCCGGGGAGTAGAGACGCAGACGCTCGGAGCGTTCGGCAGGTGACTCGCTCAGCAGTTCGTTGATTACTTGCTCACGCGTCTTGCCAGAACTTACATCAGGTGTGCGGATGGGGTAGTTGCTCTCACCATAAGAAAGGCGGCCTTGCCGCATCGCAGCCTCGGTCTCCGCCTTGACTTGGGCGCGGGTTTTCTCGCTCTTGAAGTGTTCCGGGTGAACGATTACGCCCTTTTCATTGTTGGCAGGATGCTCGTAGGCTGCCGAAGCCATCCCTGGAAGGCCCAGAGCAACTACTGCGGTTGCGGCTGCGATCATGGAAGAAAGGGAGAGG
>NZ_CAJYGK010000112.1 GCF_913773725.1 uncultured Aquabacterium sp.
GCAGCCGGGCGATGACATGGCCATCGCCGCCGTTGTTGCCGGGCCCGCAGACCACCAGCACGGGCCGCGGAGACCAGCGGGCTCGGATGGCCTCGGCCACCGCGCGGCCGGCTGCTTCCATCAACACCACGCCCGGCGTGCCCTGGCCCATGGCCCAGCGGTCGCATTGCGCCATCTCGGCGCAGGTCAGCAAACTCAGGGTACGGGCTGATGAAGGCAGGACGTCAGGCATGAGGAGGTTCAAGGCTGACCGACCACCACCTCGCTGAACTGCAGCACCGGCTTGAGATCGGTGTAGTTGGGAATGTCGGCCAGGATCTCGCCCGCGTGCGGGCCGAAAGCCTTCTGGAACGAATCGACCGACTCGGCATAGATGTGGCACATGCCGACATAGGCGGGTGGCTCACCCGGCGCGCCGCCGGCAAGGCCTTTGTCCACGGTGTAGAACAGGCAGGCATCGCCCAGGCGCGCCTTCACCAGCGGCATGTGCTTGTCGCGATAGTAATCGTGATCGAAACGCGCACCGGGTTGGTGGGGGTACATCACACTGATCTTGATCATGCAGTCTCCTCGATGTTGTGGCGCCACGCGCCGCCGGCGCAGAGCTGGCCGGCATGGTCAACATATCCTGAGGAACCCACGATAGGAAGGTGGGTGCGACCCGCATTGCGGTGTGCCAAGGTGGCACAGTGCCGGGTCGTCCGGTGCGGAGGACTGGCGGGTGCGGTGAGATTCGAACTCACGGAACGCGCAAACGTTCGCCGGTTTTCAAGACCGGTGCCTTAAACCGCTCGGCCACACACCCTGGAAAGCTCGCATTGTAGGCGCTCAGGCCCCACCCGGTTTCAAAGCCTGCGGACAAGGCATCTGAATCACCTCGCGCGTGGCGCCATCGACACGCACGGCCGTGAGCTCCCCGCCCCAGACACAGCCGGTGTCAAGCGACAGCAGGTCATCGCGGTTGATGAGGCCGAGCGTGGACCAGTGCCCGAAGGCGACAGGCACGCCGGCCGTGCGGCGCCCCGGCACTTCGAACCATGGCATGAAGCCCTCTGGCGCACCGCCCGCCCCTTCCTTGGTCGCAAACTCCATGGCGCCGTCTGCCGAGCAGAACCGCAGCCGCGTCAGGGCGTTGACGACGCAGCGCATCCGCTCGGCGCCCTGCAAGGCGTCGTCCCAGCGCGCCGGCTCGTTGCCATACATCTGGTGCAGGAAATCGCCCAGGTCGGCACTGCGCAGCACCCCCTCCACCTCTGCTGCCAGCGCCAGCGTCTGGGCCGCATCCCACTGAGGCAGAACGCCCGCGTGGACCATCAGCCAACCGTGGGCCTGCACCGCCAGGCGCTGCTGCCGCACCCAATCCAGCCAGCCCTCCCGATCCGGAGCCTCTAGCACCGGTGCGATCGTGTCGCTGCGGTGGGCCTTGCGCACCCCATGGGCCACCGCCAGCATGTGCAGGTCATGGTTGCCCAGCAGGCAGGTGACCGATGCGCCCAGCGCACGCAGCCTGCGCAGGGTACCCAACGAGTCCGGCCCGCGGTTCACCAGGTCGCCCAACACATAAAGGTGGTCGCGCGAAGGGGAGAAGTCGAGCTCGGCCAGCAGCCGCTCAAAGGGCGCACAGCAGCCCTGGATGTCGCCAACAAGGTAGATCATGGGAGGGATTCTGCTACGCTTGGCCCGTTTCAACCGACGGCCCGGCCATGCCCGGCGCCCTTTATGGACCTTGCGCTGCTGATCTTTCTGATCCTTCTCAACGGTGTGTTTGCCATGTCCGAAATGGCACTGGCGGCCAGCCGAAAGGCCCGCCTGCAGGTGATGGCCGAGACCGGCGACGCCGGTGCCCAGGCCGCCATGTCGCTGCATGACAACCCCACCCAGTTCCTCTCGACGGTTCAGATCGGCATCACGTCCATCGGCGTCCTCAACGGGATCGTGGGTGAAGCGGTGTTTTCGCCCCCGCTGGCCGAGTGGCTGCGGGCGCACTTCCCGCTGTCAGCCGACGCCTCTGCCATCATGGCCACCGGCCTCGTGGTGGTCATCATCACGTTCGCGTCGATCATCTTCGGCGAGCTGGTGCCCAAACGGGTCGGGCAGCTCTACCCGGAAGCCGTGGCAAGGGTGGTCGCCAAGCCGATGATGTGGCTGTCCTCGCTCGCCAGGCCTTTCGTGCGCCTGCTGGCAGCCGCCACCGAGGCCGTGCTCAAGCTCCTGGGCATCCGCGACAGCGGCAATCGCAGCGTGACCGAAGAAGAGATCGCAGCACAGCTGGAAGAAGGGCTGGATGCAGGCGTCATCGAGGCGCACGAGCACCAGATGGTGCGCAACGTGTTCCGCCTGGATGAGCGCCAGATCGGCTCGATGATGATCCCGCGCAGCGACATTGCGTTCCTGAACGTCGAAGCGACGATGGCGGACAACCTCGCCACCATCGCCGAGCACGGATTCTCCCGTTACCCGGTTTGCCGGGGCGGGCTGGACGACGTGGTGGGGGTGGTGACGGCACAGCAGTTGCTGCATCAGTTGACTCAGCAGCAGCAAGCCCGACTCGACGAAGGGCTGCAGCCAGCGGTCTTCGTGCCGGAAACGCTGTCCGGCATGGAGTTGCTGGAGCACTTCCGGGCATCCGACACCCAGATGGTCTTTGTGGTCGACGAGTACGGCGAGGTACAGGGCGTGATCACCCTGCGCGACGTGCTCGAGGCCATCACGGGCGAGTTCACGCCGGCGGAAGCCGATGACGCGTGGGCCATTCAGCGAGAAGACGGTTCCTGGCTGATCGACGGACTGATTCCCGTTCCCGAACTCAAGGACAGACTGGGGTTGAAGTCTCTGCCCGACGAGGACCGCGGGCGCTACAACACCCTGGCGGGCATGGTGATGCTGCTGCTGGGCCGCCTGCCTCACACCACCGATTCAGTCGAGTGGCTCAACTGGCGGTTCGAAGTGGTCGACATGGACGGCAAGCGCATCGACAAGGTGCTCGCCACCCGACTGCCCGACGACGAGACCTGATCGCAGCCAGGCCGGCCGATCAGCCGATGCGGCGATCGGTCTGGTCGTCGAACAGGTGGGCCTCGGCCGCATCCCAGCGCAGACCGACCTGCTGACCGACCGCCAGGTTGGCGCGCGGGCCGGCCACACGCGAGACCAGCGCGCCGATCGGCGTGTCCAGGAACACGTAGGTCTCCGGCCCGGTGGGCTCCAGCATGGTCACCGACCCCTGCAGGGGCGCGCCCTCCGTGGCCGCGATAGAGAGGCTCTCGGGGCGCAGGCCATAGGTCACCTCGCTGCCACCCTGATGCTGGGCCAGGGCCGCAACCTGCCCCTCGCTCAGTGGCAGGCTCACCCCGTGAGCGACCAGACCACCGGTGCCCACAGGGCGGTGCGCCTTGACCATGTTCATGGCCGGCGAGCCGATGAACTCGGCCACGAACTTGGTGGCCGGACGCGAGTAGATGTCGTCCGGGCTGCCGAACTGCTGCAGCACACCGTCCTTCATCACCGCAATGCGGTCGCCCAGCGTCATGGCCTCGACCTGGTCGTGCGTGACGTAGACGGTGGTGGTGCGGGTGCGCTGGTGCAGCAGCTTGATCTCGGCGCGCATCTCGACGCGCAGCTTGGCGTCGAGGTTGGACAGCGGCTCGTCGAACAGGAAGAGCTTGGGGTTGCGGGCCAGCGCCCGGCCCATCGCCACGCGCTGATGCTGACCGCCTGACAGCTGGCCCGGCTTGCGCTTGAGCAGGTGCTCGATCTGCAGCATCTTGGCTACGCGGGCCACCGCGGCCTCGCGTTCGGCCTTGGGCACCTTGCGCATCTCCAGGCCGAAGGCGATGTTCTCGGCCACGTTCATACTCGGGTACAGCGCATAGCTCTGGAACACCATGGCGATGTCGCGGTCCTTCGGCGGGGCGAAGGTCACGTCCTGGTCGCCGATCAGGATGTTGCCGGAGGTGGGCGTGTCCAGCCCGGCGATCATGCTCAGCAGCGTGGATTTGCCGCAGCCCGACGGGCCGACCAGGATGAGGAATTCGCCGGCCTCGATCTCGATGTCGATGCCCTTGAGGATCTCGTGGCCACCGTAGGCCTTGCGAACGTTGCGGATGGAAAGAGCGCCCATGGGCTTGTCCTTCTTGTGTGAATTCGAGCGGATGAGGGGATCGGGCCGGATCAGCCCTTGACGGCGCCAGCGGTCAGGCCGCGCACGAAGTACTTGCCGGCGACGGCGTAGACGAACAGCGTGGGCAGTGCGGCAATCAGCGCGGCCGCCATGTCGACGTTGTATTCCTTGACCGTGCTGGAGGTGTTGGCCAGGTTGTTCAGGCCCACGGTAATGGGCTTGGACTCGGCACCGGAGAACACCACGCCGTAGAGGAAGTCGTTCCAGATCGCGGTGAACTGCCAGATCAGCACGACGACCACGATGGGCGTCGACAGCGGCAACACGATCCGAAAGAAGATGCGCCAGAAGCCGGCACCATCGAGCATCGCGGCCTTGATCAGTTCATCGGGCAGCCCGACGTAGTAGTTGCGGAAGAACAGCGTGGTCGACGCCAGGCCGGCGATCACGTGCACGATGACCAGGCCCCACACCGAGCTGGACAGGCCCAACCAGCCCAGCACCTGCGACATGGGCAGCAACACCACCTGCATCGGCATGAAGACGCCAAACAGCATCAGCGCGAACATGACTTCGCTGCCGCGGAAGCGCCACTTGCTGAAGATGTAGCCGTTGATGGCGCCCAGCACGGTCGAGATCAGCACCGCGGGCACCACCATCACGACCGAGTTCCAGAAGTAAGGCTTGAGGCCGCCGCAATCGGTGCCGGTGCAGGCGGTGGACCAGGCCTTGAGCCACGCGTCGAGGTTGATGGAGCCGGGCAGCGACAGCAGGTTGCCGTTGCGGATCTCGTCCATGTCCTTGAGCGACGTGACGAGCATGACGTACATCGGTGCCAGGAAGACCAGCGCGAACAGGCCCAGCAGCGTGTAGATGGCGAATCGATGGAATCGGTTCATGGTGAGCACTCCTGCGGGCAATCAGCGGCGGGCCCGCAGTTCGGAATACAGATAAGGCACGACGATCGCGGCCACGGTGGCCAGCATCACGGTGGCTGAAGCCGCCCCCAGGCCGATCTGGCCGCGGGTGAAGGACATCGCGTACATGAAGGTGGCGGGCACGTCGGACGCATAGCCCGGGCCGCCGGCGGTCAGCGCCATCACCAGGTCGAAGCTCTTGATCGCCAGGTGGGCCAGCACCATCAGCGTCGAGAAGAAGACGGGGCGCAGGCTGGGCACGATGATGCGCCAGTAGATGCGCGGCAGCGAAGCACCATCGACCTGGGCCGCCTTGATGATGCTGTCGTCGATGCCCCGCAGACCGGCCAGGAACAGCGCCATCACGAAGCCGGCGCTCTGCCACACCCCGGCGATGACCACGCAGTAGATGGCGTAGTCGGGGTCGACCAGCCAACCAAAGGTGAAGTTCTCGAAGCCCCATTGCTGCATGAGGTTCTCGATGCCCAGACCCGGGTTCAGGATCCACTTCCAAGCCGTGCCGGTGACGATGAACGAGATCGCCATGGGGTAGAGGTAGACGGTGCGCAGAAAGCCTTCGGCGCGGATCTTCTGATCGAGCAGGATGGCCAGGAACAGCCCGATGGCCATGCCGAATCCGATGAACAGCGCGCTGAACACCCACAGGTTCTTGAGCGCCACCATCCAGCGCTCGCTCTCGAACAGCAGTTCGTACTGCGCCAGCCCCACGAACTCGTAGTTGGGCAGCAGGCGCGAGGCCGACACCGAGAGGTAGCCGTTCCAGATCATCAGACCGTAGATGAACAGCATCGCGACAAGAAAGGACGGCGCCAGCACCAGCTTGGGGAGCCAGTGTGTGCGCGGCTTGTGGATCGTGGGGGTGGCGGGTCGGGTCATGTCAGCGACATCCCTTCAGAAAGAACAGGCAAAAGAAAGGGCCGCCCATGCGCGAACAGCATCGGCATGGGGGCAAGGGGCCAGGGCCGCTCGTGACGGCCCTGCCCTTCGCATCGCGTGATGCGGCTTGCTCGGTTTACTTGGTGCGTGCGGCGGCGGCGATCTTGTCCATGGCCTGGGCCACGGTCATCTTGTCGCTGTTCCAGAAGTTGGACACCGCGTCCTTGATCGCGCCTTCGGCCGCCGACGAAACGGCCATACCGTGGGCAATCGAGGGCACCAGCGTGTTGGTCTTGGCCGTGTCGACGAAGTCCTTCGAGGACTGCTTGGCACAGTCGTCGAACTTGCTCATATCCTGACCCAGGCACACCGGGATCGACCCCTTGTTCAGGTTGAAGACCTCCTGGAACTCGGGCGACATGATGGCGGCAGCCAGGTCCTTCTGGGCCTTCACGTTGGCCTCGTTCTTCAACTTGAACAGCGCGAACGAGTCGATGTTGAAGGTGAAGGCCTTGGCAGTGCCGGGGGCGGCCGTGCAGATGAAGTCGACGCCCGGCTTCTTGCCAGCCGAGATGAACTCGCCCTTGGCCCAGTCGCCCATCAGCTGCATGCCGGCCTCACCACGGATCACCATGGCCGTGGCCAGGTTCCAGTCACGGCCCGGCGCGTTCTTGTCGGTGTAGCTCTTCACGCGCTTGAACGTGGTGAGCACCTTGGTCATGGTCTCGCTCTTGAGGGTGGCCTGGTCCAGCTGCACCAGCGCCTTCTTGTAGAACTCGGTGCCCCCGACGCCCAGCGCCACGCTTTCGAAGGTGGTGAAGTCCTGCCAGTTCTGGCCACCGTGGGCCACGGGGATGATGCCGGCGGCCTTGAGCTTTTCAGCCGCAGCAAAGAACTCGTCCCAGTTGGTCGGCACCTTGGCACCGGCCTTCTTGAAGGCTTCCGGGTTGGCCCACAGCCAGTTCACGCGGTGCACGTTGACCGGCACGGCCACGTACTTGCCCTTGTACTTCATGATGTTGCCCACGACGGGGGGCAGCAGCTTGTCCCACTGATTGGTGGCGGCCACGTCCGACATGTCGGCCAGCACACCTTCCTGCGCCCACTCCTGCAGGGACGGTCCCTTGATCTGGGCCGCCGCCGGTGCGTTGCCCGACACGACGCGCGACTTCAGCACCGTCATGGCGGAGTCCCCGCCGCCGCCCGCCACGGCGAAGTCCTTCCAGCTGTGGCCTTTGGCCTGCAGCGTGGCCTGCAGCGCCTTGGCGGCCTTGGCTTCACCGCCCGAGGTCCACCAGTGCAGCACTTCGACCTCACCCGCCTGCGCGGCCAGAGCGGTCACCATCGAGGCGGCGACCACGGCACCCGCGCGCAGCGCGAACATCATCTTCTTCGACATGGGCTGTCTCCTTCTCGTCAACGAGGGATGTGTGTGTTGGGAATCAACGGGCCGGCACAGCAGAGCATGCCTCACAGACCGTTAATGAATTATTAATAAATTAACGATACTTGAATCCCGGGGTCTTCCCTAGGTCCGGGCCCATCTGCCCCGCCATCAGCGCAAAGGCAATGTCACCCTGACCCGCAGCCCGTGGGGGTCGATGTTGGAGAGTGTGACCTGTCCGCCGTGTTGCTGCACGATCTCCCGCACGATGGGCAGGCCAAGGCCACACCCTGTGCCGTCGTTCGAGCCGCGCACGAACCGCTCGAACACGCGGTCGTGGTCCGCCTCCGGAATGCCGGGTCCGTTGTCATCCACTTCGATGACGGCCACGTCTCCCTGCCGGCGGGTGCGCACCGTCACCACGCTGCCGCGCCCTGCATAGCGCATCGCGTTGTCGATGACATTGACCAGGGCTTCCCGCAACAACAGCGGATTGCCGATGACGACCAGTTCGGCTTCTGCCTCCCCCTCGCGCTCGTCGGCGCCCGCTTCATCGCACCCCAGGTCCACGCCCATCTGCAGCGCACGCGGCACCATTTCGGCCGTCAACTCCCGGGCCAGCGGGCCCAGGTGGACCGGCACCTGTCCCTGTCGCATGGCCGACTCGGGCTCGGCCCGGGCCAGGGTCAGCAACTGGTTGACCAGGTGGGCGCTCCGGATGGCGCTGGCGCGCACCCGTTCAAGGCGCGCACGCAACTGCGGGTCTTGCGCGGCCTCCAGCGCCAGTTCGGCCTGCGACTTCACGCCAGCCAACGGCGTACGCAGCTGATGGGCTGCGTCGCTGATGAAGCGCTTCTGCGTTTCCACGTTCCGGCGCACTGCCGCGAGCAGGCTGTTGAGCGCCACCACCAGGGCGTGCACCTCGGCGGGCGCCTCCGACATGCGGATCGGGTGCAGGTCGTTGGGCTGGCGGTCCTCGACCAGGCGTCGCAACCGCGACAAGGGAGACAGGCCGGCGCGGATCCCCAGCCACACGATCAGCGTCATCAGCACGATCAGGCCGGACAGCGGCAAGGCCGTGTCGATCAGGATGCGCCGTGCAAGCGCCTCCCGGCTGGCGCGGCTCTTGGCCACCTGGACCAGCAGGCGTTCACGCCCCTCCTCCCCGAAGGGCAGCAACAAGGCGGCCACTCGGACCCGGGTGTCGGCCACAGCGGCATCGTAGAAGAAAGGCTTGTCGTTCTCGAGCACGACGGGCGGCGGCGGCGGCAACGTCCGGTTGCCCAGAATGAACTGCCCCGGAGGCGAGCTGACCATGTAGTACACGGTGTCGTCCGGGTCTGTCTCGATGATGTCGCGGGCGGCGCGCGGGAAGTCGATCAGCATGCCATTGCCGATCGGCTTGACCTGGCGGGCCAGCGCACGCGAAGTCTGAAACAGGCTCCGGTCCACCATCTGGTTGGCGTAGTTCGAGGCCACGCTGTAGGTCACGAACGCCCCCACCAGCCACAGAATCAGCTGTGGCAGCACGATCCACCACAGCAGCTGCCGGCTCAGTGAGCCGCTGACGCGAACAGCCTCCGGCCCACGCCCCTGCTCGGATCCGGTGGCGGCCTGTTCCAGCACGGGATGGTCCCGGTCAGCCCTGCGACTCAAGCAGGTAGCCGAGTCCCCGTACGGTGCGGATCGAGAGCCCGGACGGTTCGAGCTTGCGACGCAGCCGGTGGATGTAGACCTCGATCGAGCTGGGCCCGCCCTGGTTGCGATCCAGGTCCCAGGCCTTGGCGATCTCGTCCTTGGTGACGACCTTGTCGCGCTGGGTCAGCAGCAGGTCGAGCAACTCCCACTCGCGGGGAGACAGCTCGATCGCCTCGCCGTCGATGGTGGCCCGCCGCGCCTCACGGTCGAAGCTCAACGCACCGAAAGAAACGGACGCGCTGGCCTGGGGCTTGAAGCGACGCAACAAGGCCCGGACGCGCGCCTCGAGCTCCGGGAAATCGAAAGGCTTGGTCAGGTAGTCGTCCGCGCCGGCATTGAGCCCCTCCACGCGGTGTTCCAGCCCGTCCAGGGCTGTCAGGATGAGGATGGGCAGTGCTGGCTTCACCTCACGCACCGACCGAAGCACGCTCAGGCCGTCCAACCCCGGCAGGCCGAGGTCGAGCACCGCCAGGTCGAAAGGCTGCTCGGTCAGCGATGCCAGTGCGGTCGGGCCATCGGGGGCCACCTCGGTCTTGAAACCGGCGTTGCAGAGTTGGGCGGCCAGGGCATCGGCCAGGATGTCGTCGTCTTCGGCAAGCAGGACACGCATCCCTCAAGCATACGAGAGTTTCAATCGACGGCCGCGCGAGCAAACCAGTATCGGTATGCGGTCTCACGCCAGCAACGGCCCACGGAGTCACCGGACTGCCAGAGCCACGCCCCACACGAAGGGGTGGCTTGCACATGGATGCCGCGTGCCTGCAGACGCGCCATCACCGAGGGCGACGGATGTCCGTGCGGATTGCGGGCGCCGACCTGGATCACCGCCTGGCTGGGCGAGACCGCATCGAGGAACGGTGCACTCGTCGAGCCCGCGCTGCCATGGTGCGCCACCACCAGAACATGGCTGCGCAACGGCGTCTGAGCGGCTCCCGGCATGGACGAACGGGCCAGCAACTGAGCCTCCTCCTGAACACCGATGTCGCCCGTGAGCAGCACAGCGCCTTCCGGAATGCTGCCCGCGCGGGGCGTGGACACCTTCAACACGCATGACCAGCCATTGCCCTCCGCACGTCGGCGGCGAGGCTCATCGACAGCCCGAGGGACACCGGGATGCAGCACAGCGAAATCCACGCCATCCCAGCGCCATGACTGGCCCGCGACGCAGGGCTTGGCCGTCGGTCGCTGCCCTCTCGTCCCTTCAGCGCTCAGCAGGGCGTGCCCGGGCGGCAGGCTATGCAACATCGAAGTGACCGGCATCGCGCTC
The DNA here is from genome assembly GCF_913773725.1 of uncultured Aquabacterium sp. Classification (GTDB taxonomy): domain Bacteria; phylum Pseudomonadota; class Gammaproteobacteria; order Burkholderiales; family Burkholderiaceae_C; genus Aquabacterium. The sequence continues at coordinate 10,284 of NZ_CAJYGK010000112.1, forward strand.
AGGATCGTCTGAGCCCCACCGGCATGGTCGCCGTCCTCATGGCTGAGCATCAGCGTGTCCAATCGGGTTACGCCGAGGGTGCGCAGCACCGGCACCACCACGCGCTCGCCGGCATTGGCCGAAGGTCCCCAGGCGGGGCCGGTGTCGAACAGCAAGGCGTGGCCGGCTGTTCGAACCAGCACGGCGCTGCCCTGCCCGACGTCCATGGCGATCACCTGGAACTGCCCCTGGGTCGGTGGGGGCACCAGCCGCCATGATGGCGGCAGCCACACCAGCGGCAGACACAAAGGCAGCAGCAGAACCCGTGTCCGTCCACTCAGCGGCAGCATGGCCACCAGCGCCCCGAGCACCGCGAGCACCCCCACCCAGACGGGCAAGGCCGGAGACGACCAGACCGCCATCGGCCAACCGGCCAGTGTGGTGAGCCACGCCCGCATCAGCTCGACAAGCACAGCCCCCCATACCCAGAAGCCCGGCCACGCCATGCCCGCCAGCGCAAGCGGCGTGATGAGCAAGGTGAAGACCGGAATGGCCAGCAGGTTGGCCAACAGCCCGACCAGAGACAGCTGCTGGAAGCACACCAGCGTGACGGGGGCGAGCGCCAGCGTCACCAGCCACTGCAGGCGGATCAGCTCACGCGCCTGACGAGCCACACCCGGCAAGAGCCCCCACAGCCCGTTGCCCCGGTCAGGCCGTGCCCCGACGCGCCCTGATGCGACCCCCGTCAAGCGCTGCACACGACCGTCGTGCATGAGTACCGCCACGGCCATGAAAGAAAGCCAGAAGCCCGGCTGCTGCCACGCCCATGGCTCGATGGCCAGCACGCCGGCGGCCGCCCACAGGCACACCAGAGCCCAGGGCCAGCGGCGCGCTCGGCTGCGCAGCGCCGCCGCGATGCACAACATCCACACCGTGCGCTGCGCCGGCAGGCCCCACCCCGCCAGCACGGCGTAGCACGCGGCGCCCACAACGCCGACCCAACGGGCCACCTCGGGCGCAGCGGCCCAGTGGGTCAGCCCCGCGAAGCGGCCCCAGCACCGTCGCACCCACCATGCCATCAGCACCCCGCACAGCACCACGTGCGTCCCGCTGATGGCGACCACGTGGGCCACGCCCGTATCGCGGAACACCGCCCAGTCGCTGCGCTCGATGGCCGACTGATCGCCGATGGCCAGCCCTGCCAGCACTCCGGCGTTCCCGGCATGAGGAACCGCCCGGACGATGCCCTCGCGCACCGCCAGCCGAAGCCGGTTCACCCAGCCATCATCCAGACCGGATGCCTCATGAATGCGCTCGGGCGTACGGCCCTCGGGGCGCACGGACAGCACCGCTCGCATGTTGCGGGCAAAGCTGCCGAGCAAGGGATCCCCTCCCCCCGGATTCGACAAGGCATCGGGTGCACGAAGACGGGCGGAGACCCGCCAGACATCGCCAGGCACGAGCCGGTCCATGCCGGCATGGGCGGGCACCAGCACCTGCACGCCCTTCACAGGCACGGCCTTGGCATCGGCGTGTCCGGACGGGCATGCACAATCACCCACGCCCAGCAGTTGCCCCTCCACGCGCATGCCCCACGCGGATGGTGTCGGCAGACCATCCACCTGCACGCACACGGCAAGGTCCCGTCCCAGCCACTCGGCCGGCACAACGTCGGCCAGGCGAGCGGCCGCGCGCCACCCCGTAGCGGCCCAGGCCAAGCCCAGGACGGCGAGCCCGACCACCGCCCAACCCGACACCGCCATCCGCCGGCTCGACAGCCACCGCCCGCGCGTCCACCCTGAAAGGGCAAGGACCGCGAGCGCGGCGACCAGCGCCAGCGCGTGCGTTCCGACCTCGGGCACCGTGACCTGCTGAAGCTGCAGCGCCGTGCCAGCCACCCAGGCCACAGGCAGCCCCCAGACCAGAACCATGCCGGGCTGCGGGGAATGAGAGGAAGGATCGGCGCGCACCGAACGAGCTTGCCGCGGCCAACTGGCGGCGGCCACCCCACTGAGGGGGCCCCGATCGGGTGACTTGACGGACATCGGGATAACAGGGATTGCGTCGGGCAGAGCCCTCGCAGGAGGCGGCTCATGTACCATCCCCGCGATCGTTCTGTCCCTGCACCGACATCCACCATGACCATCGCACAACGCCTCGAAACCCTCGGCATCGTCCTCCCTCCCGTCGCCGTGCCCGCCGCCGCCTACGTGCCTTTCGTGCGCAGCGGCAATCTGGTCTACCTCTCTGGCCACATTGCCAAGAAAGATGGCCAGGTCTGGGTAGGACAGCTGGGCAGGAACATGACCACGGAAGAAGGCAAGGCCGCGGCCCGCGCGGTCGCCATCGACCTGATGGGCACGCTGCAGGTGGCCGCGGGTGGGCTCGACAAGGTGGTGCGCATCGTCAAGGCCACCAGCCTGGTCAACAGCACGCCCGACTTCACCGAGCACCACCTCGTGACGAATGGCTTCTCCGAGCTCATCGGCGAGGTGTTCGGCGATGCAGGCAAGCACGCCCGCAGCGCCTTCGGTGTGGCGCAGATCCCGCTGGGCGCCTGCGTCGAGATCGAGCTCATCGCCGAAGTGGCCTGATCGATGAACACCCACGTGACCAGCGTGCCGGTGCGCGCTCTGCTGGCGCTGCTGGGGATGGCCTGCGCCCTGTCTGTGGCCTTCGCCCTCTACGCCCAGCACCAATGGGGCATGGAGCCCTGCCCCTGGTGCATCCTTCAGCGCATCCTCTTCATCGTGGTGGCGGTGGTCGCCCTCGCCGCTGCAGCCCTGCCGGCCGGGTGGGGGCGCCGCCTGGTCAGCCTGCTTGGCGTGCCGCTCGCCGTCGGTGGCATGGCCGCAGCGCTGTGGCAGCACTACGTTGCAGCCCGCTCCACCTCGTGCGCCCTGACCTTTGCCGACAAGGTGATCTCGGGCCTGGGCCTGGACACCCGCTGGCCCGAGGCGTTCGAGGTTCGCGCCTCCTGCGCCGATGCAGCGGTGAGCATCCTGGGCGTGCCTTTCGAGTTCTGGAGTCTGGCCCTGTTTGCCGTGGCCGGGCTCGTGCTGCTGACCGGTGCCATCGCCCGCTCGCGTCGTGCTTGACCAGATGGATGGGCTGCCCACGGCCCTGATCGACTTTCCCGCCCCCGATGGAGCGGGCCGCCTGCGCTGGCACTTCGAACGCCCGGTGCAGTGGCTGGTGGCGCACGATCCCGCGCAGGTCGCAGGGTTGCTGGATGCTGCCCACGCACGGGCCCGCGACGGCGCCTGGTGTGTCGGGTGGGTGGCCTACGAGGCCGCCCCCGGACTGAACCCGCATCTTCCGGTCAAGGCCTTGCCGCCCGGGCAGCCCTACGCCGTGTGGGCGGTATTCGACCAAGCCCATGAATGGGACAGTGAGGGCGACGGACTTGCAGCCCCGGACGCAACCTGGCGGGCCGAGGACTGGCTCAGCGAGTTCGACCACCCCACGATGGAAGCCCGAGTAGAGGCCATCCGGGAACTGATACGGGACGGCGAGGTGTATCAGATCAACCTCACCAGCCGGCTGCGCACGGCGTTCGAAGGGGAGCCCGCGGCGATGTGGTCGTACTTTCACGCCTTGCGCCGCAGCCAGCCCGCGGGCTACACGGCGCTGCTGGACGCGCGTGCCGTCAGCCGCTCGCCTGGCGCGGTGCTCAGCGTCTCGCCCGAGCTCTTTTTCGACTGGGACGGCAGGACCCTGACGGCCAGCCCGATGAAGGGGACCGCGGCCCGACACCCGGATGCGGCGGCCGACAACGAGGCTGCGGTCACGCTGCGCACCAGCGACAAGGAACGCGCTGAGAACCTCATGATCGTGGACCTGCTGCGCAACGACCTGTCGCGCGTGGCCGAGGTCGGCAGCGTGCGCGTGCCGTCGTTGTTCGATGTGCATGCCCTGCCCACGGTCTGGCAGATGACATCGACGGTCACCGCCCGAAGCCAGGCAGGCCTGACGCTCAGCCAGGCGTTCGCGGCCCTGTTCCCCTGCGGCTCGGTGACCGGCGCACCCAAGCGTCAGGCCATGCACCACATCGCGCGGCTCGAGCGCAGCGCACGGGGCGTCTACTGCGGCGCTGTCGGACTGATGCAGCCAGGCGGTCGCGTCACCTTCAATGTGCCGATCCGCACGGTGTGTCTGCACACGCCCCCCCCGCCCGCGCCCTGGCGGGCCGAATGCGGCATTGGCAGCGGCATCACGCTGGACTCGACCGGCCCAGCCGAAGCACGCGAGTGGCATGCCAAGCAGGCGTTTCTCCACCGGGCCGCACGCCCGTTCCAGCTCATCGAATCCATCCGGCTCGAGGGCGGGCACCTCCACCGCCGGGAGCGCCACTTGGCGCGGCTCGCCGGCAGCCTTCGGCACTTCGGCTGGCTGCCTCTGGCGGACGACAGAAGGACCCGCCTCGAGCAGGCCCTGGATGCGCTGGCGGCCGATCACCCGACCGGTATCCACAAAGTGCGCCTGCTGTGGGCCGCGGAGGGTTCCTTCACACTCGAGGCCGCGCCGCTGAACGGACCGGGAACCGGGGCCGCTGAGGACGACGCGGTGAAGGTGGCGCTGGCAGCCACACCCATGCCCTTGGCGGACGACTTCATTCGTCACAAGACCACCCGCCGGGATGCCTATGCGGCCTTCCGCGCACCGCCCGGTTGTTTCGACACCCTGCTGCACAACGAGGTCGGCGAGCTGACCGAGTTCACCATCGGCAACGTCGCCCTCCTGATCGACGGCACCTGGTACACCCCCCCGTTGAGCTGCGGCCTGCTGCCCGGCGTGATGCGCGCCGAAGCCCTCGCCGCGGGGCGCCTGCACGAGCGGGTCCTCCGCACCGACGACCTGCACCGAGCCAGCGGCGTCGCCCTGCTCAACAGCGTGCGAGGCTGGGTTGCGGTCGACCTGCCCCATCTCCAGGCACAGGCCCGCGCCACCCAACTCGACGGAATTTGATCCCTTCAACAGGGATTGGTGCAGCCCCCCTTCTGTACAGCGGCAGCGTGCCTGCGCACAATAATTACCGATTGGTCGCGATTGAACCAATCGGTAATCAAACCATTTCTGACAGGAGCTTCTCCATGCGACACGCTCTCCGCTCTCTCACGGCAGCCTTGGGTCTTGCCTCGGCACTGGTCACTGTCGGCATCACGCCCGCCCATGCCTCGCCCCCCTTGCTGAAGGGCTATCTGCAGTGCCGGCATGCGGCTCTGGTGGAGTTTCCGGGAACCATCGTGGACGCTGCCGTGGCAACACCGGAACTGAGCACCCTGGTCAACCTTGTTCAGGCGGCCAACCTGATCGGACCGCTCAGCGGCAAGGGACCTTTGACGGTGTTCGCTCCGACCAACGACGCCTTCGCCAAGGTGCCGGCTCCCCTGCTCGGGCTCATTGGCAGCGACGTCAGCCTCCTGACGAGTGTGCTGACCTACCACGTCACGGCGGGCAACGCCGACCCGCGCCGCAGCCTGTTGCCCAGCCAGGCGACGACATTGCAAGGGCAGAGCGTGTTCCTCGTCTACGACGCGAACGGCGCCTCGGTCAACCAGTCTGTTGCCAGTTGCAGGGGCGTGAAGACCAGCAACGGCACGGTGTGGCTGATCGACAGCGTGCTCCTGCCACAGTTCCGCTGACGGGCGGGCAGCGCCAAGGGTGACCGCGCCCGCCGTGCGACAGGCTCGGTCATCCCTGGCAGACTTCAGGTCCTCGAACAGAAGGACCTTCCCATGCGACTGCTCCACACCATGCTGCGCGTCGGCGACCTGCAACGGTCGATCGACTTCTACACCCAGGCCCTGGGCATGACCCTGCTGCGTACCACCGACCGCCCTGAACAGCAGTACACGCTCGCTTTCCTGGGCTATGGCCGCAACCCCGAGCATGCCGAGATCGAGCTGACCTACAACTACGGCGTCGACCGGTATGAACTCGGCACCGCGTACGGACACATTGCCATCGGGGTGGACAACGCCGCCGCCGTCTGCGATGCGGTCCGGGCACGCACGGCCACACTGGGTGGCGCGGTCACCCGTGAGGCTGGCCCCATCAAGGGAGGCACCACCGTCATTGCCTTCATCACAGATCCGGACGGCTACAAGGTGGAGCTGATCGAGCGGCCCGACGCGGCCTCCGAGCTCAACAACTGAGCCAGAGCGTCATCACGACAGGCGGAAGCTCTCCACTGCCGCCGCCAGCGCCTCGGCCTGGCGCTTGAGTGCCATCGAGGCTGCCGCCGTCTCTTCGACCAGCGCCGCGTTTTCCTGCGTCACTCGGTCGAGCTCCTGCACCGCCTGCCCCACCTGCGCCACCCCCGCACTCTGCTCGCGGGCCGCCGTCGCGATGTCGGACAGCAGGCCATTCATACGCTGGGCGTGTGTCACGATGTCGGTCATCGTGCCACCTGCGCTTTCCACCACGGCGGCACCGGTGGTCACCTTCTCCACGCTGTCGTGGATGAGCTTCTTGATTTCCTGCGCTGCCGTGGCACTGCGGCGCGCCAGGGCGCCCACCTCGCCAGCCACGACCGCGAACCCGCGCCCCTGCTCGCCGGCACGTGCGGCCTCGACCGCCGCATTCAGCGCCAGGATGTTCGTCTGAAAAGCGATGCCATCGATGACGCCGATGATGTCCGCAATCCGGGAAGACGAGCGATGGATCTCCGCCATGGTGTCCACGACCTGCCCGATCTCGGCCCCGCCGCGCGTCGCCACCTCGGCATTGCCGGACGCCATCTCCGCTGCGGTCATCGCGTGAGCAGCGGTCTGCTGGACGGTGGACGCCATCTGCTCCATCGAGGCCGCCGACTCCTCCAGGTTCGCCGCAGTCCGCTCCGTTCGAACCGACAGGTCACTGGAGCCCGAGGCGATCTCGGCACTCGACTGCACGATGACCTGAGCCGCCGCGCGCACATCGCTGACCAGGGCGCGCAGCGACCGCTGCATGTCGGCCATGGTGTTCATCAAGCTGGCCGCTTCGTCGCGCCCCCAGGGCCGCGGTGACGTTGTGAGGTCGCCGGACGTCATGGCCACGAGGTGGTAACGCACCTCTTCCATGCCACCGCGGGTCACGCGATAGAAGGCGTAGAGCAGGTAGCCCGCACCGAGGACGCAGCACGTCGTGATGACACTCACCAGCCAGACGAGACGCCAGTCGTGCTGTTCGCGGTCGGCCAGCAGCTCGTCCAGCACCGGCAGGCCGGCCTGCGCCAGGGCGAACCCGGCTTGCACGGCAGCGTCGCCTGCAGAGGTGATGCGCTGCACATCCCGGATCGGGGGGCGACCTTCCACATGGTCTGCCGCCAGCGACACGAGCCCCTCCACCGCCGCTCGCAAAGCCGTGGCAGACAGCGCCCTGCCGGCCTCTCCCGCCTTCTTCAGCGAGGTGTCGATCTGAGCCAACCGCATGAGCAGCTTCTGCGCCTCGCGATCCATCTCCACCACCGTGGTCCTCTGCACCACGCCGGCCCGGGCCACGCCGACCAGCTGGTCTCGCAGACGACCCGCCGTCAGGGCGAGGTCGGGTGCCGCGATCAGCACGGTGTCCATCATGTAGTAGCTGGCAATTTCAGGGTCGAGTGCCAGATTGGAGTTGTCGACCACCGCGTCGAGCAGGCCCGCCTGGCCACGCAAAGCCGCCTGGAAGGCGTCCACCGCCCCTGGCGCCTTGCCTGCTGCTGCGCTGCGAGCACGCGCCAAACCGTCCAGCACTGGCTGAAGCTGATCATGCACCTTCAGCACCGCGCCGTGGTCGCGATGCTGTGCCTCGAGATCAAGCTGGGCCGCGCGGGATGCCTGTTGGGCGGCCTCATCCATGCCCTGCGCCAGTTCGCCCTGGGCGGCCGCGTTGGCCAGTTGCCGCTCCCGGGTCGTCGCCTCCAGCATACCCAGCAGCGAACGCGCATAGGACACGCCGGCCCGCTCGGCCTGCACAAAGCGCAGACCTTGCTGCTCGACGTACAGGAAAAACACGCCCAGCACCCCGATGGGTACCAGAAAGGCGCCCGAGATGATCAGGGCCTTCGCCCGGAATCCCAGTTGACGAAAGAGCCGGATACCGGGCGCCCAGATCCCGTGGTACTGGAAGAATCCCCGCACACCGGGCGCGCGGGGCACCCTGCCGCCCCCCCTTTTGTCCGCTGGCTGCTCGACGGACGGAATGTCTTGGGGCCAACCGGGGGCCTGCTCGGGGACTGCGCTGCTCATCTCGACCTCTGGAAAAGGAAGCGGCAGGACTCTCCCCGTGAGGCGGCTGCCGCATGACATCAGTGAAGGAATGCACAGATTCCATCACCGCGTCCGATTTTTCCAATGCTTGAAAAGCGGCCGCTTTTCCGCGGAGTAACGTGCACCCGGATGGGGCACGACAAGGGGCGTTCAGCCCGTTCGCAGCTTGCGCGACGTCGCCTCGTCAGGGTCGGTGGGCAGCGATCTTCGGCGTGTCGACCTTCACGTCGCCACATTGCGCACGGTGGCGCAAGGCGTGGTCGATCAGCACGAGTGCCAGCATGGCCTCGGCGATCGGGGTGGCGCGGATGCCCACGCAGGGGTCATGCCGACCGAAGGTCTCCACTGTGGCGGGTTGCCCGCTCAGGTCGATCGACTGGCGCGGGCTGCGGATCGAGCTGGTCGGCTTGATCGCGATCGCCACCCGCAGATCCTGCCCTGTCGAAATACCAGCCAGCACGCCGCCGGCATGGTTGGAGCCGAAGCCGTCCGGATGCAACTCATCACCGTGTACGGTGCCGCGCTGGCGCACGCTCTCGAAGCCGGCCCCGATCTCCACGCCCTTGACCGCATTGATCCCCATCATGGCGTAGGCAATATCGGCATCGAGCTTGTCGAACAGCGGCTCACCCAACCCCACGGGGACACCCGATGCCTCCACGACCAACCTGGCACCGCAGGAGTCGCCGGCCTTGCGCAACTCATCCATGTACGTCTCGAGTTGCTCGATCTGGCTGGCGTTCGGCGCAAAGAACGGGTTGTCGGGCACGTGTTCCCAGCCCTCGAACGCGATCGGCAGCTCGCCCAGTTGGGTCATGCAGGCGCGGATCTCGGTGCCGAACTGCTCACGCAGCCACTTCTTGGCCACGGCACCGGCGGCAACCATCGGCGCCGTCAGACGTGCCGAGGAGCGGCCACCGCCGCGGGGATCGCGCAGGCCGTACTTGTGCCAGTACGTGTAGTCGGCGTGCCCGGGGCGGAAGGTCTGGAGGATGTTGCCGTAGTCCTTGCTGCGCTGATCGGTGTTGCGGATCAACAAGGCAATCGGCGTGCCGGTCGTGCGGCCTTCATAGACCCCGCTGAGGATCTCCACGGCGTCCGGTTCGTTACGCTGCGTCACGTGGCGCGACGTGCCGGGACGGCGCCGATCCAGATCCGGCTGGATGTCGGCTTCGCTCAGGGCCAGCCCCGGCGGGCAACCGTCGATGACGCACCCGATGGCCGGGCCGTGCGACTCGCCGAAATTCGTGACCGTGAACAAGAGACCGAAGGTGCTGCCAGCCATTGCGCCAACCAGAACAGAAGAAGCAGAAGCGGCTATTGTCGCCGATCAGGCAGGCCCTTCGGTGGGGCGCAGGACTCAGAGCAGCGCCGGGCGCTCCGCCTGGGCATTCTCTTCGACCGGCCAGTCGCGGATGTAGGCCTTGAGCATGCGGTTCTCGAAGTCCTGGCCGTCCACCACCGCCTTGGCCACGTCGTAGAACGAGATCACGCCCATCAGGGTCTTCTGCGTCATCACCGGCATGTAGCGGGCGTGCCGATTCAGCATCATGCGGCGCACTTCGTCGATTTCGGTATCGGGGGTGCAGGTCAGAGGGTGGTCGTCCATCACAGAGCGCACGAGCAACGTGCCGAATGCGCCGCCATTGCGCACCGTGCCCTGAATGACCTCCCGGAAAGTCAGCATGCCCACCAGGTCACCATGCTCCATCACGACCAGCGAACCGATGTCGTGCTCAGCCATCGTCCCGGCCGCTTCCGCAAGGGGCTGATCCGGCTGCACCGTGTACAGGGTGCTGCCCTTGACGCGCAGGATGTCGCTGACTTTCATGAGGGCCTCTCCTCGAACAGATTGAACAATCGGGGACACCCCCCGTGCGTTGAATATAGCCGCTTGACCAAGCACAGCCAAGGGGATTTCACGGTAGCGCCACGGTCACTCACACCGCCAGTGCGTCGGCCAGCGTGAGCTCATCGAACCGCGCGGCCGCCCAGAACCCGAGCGTGAAGCCGTCCGGTCGCAGCAGCAGCGGCCCGAGCAGCGGTGCCAGCGGCGTCGACCGGGGGTCGCACAACAGCACATGGCGCCCCCCGGCATCGCCATCGTCGGCCAGCCGCCCCACCCAATCGAGCTGCATCAACACGTCGAGCACCGGCTCGATCTGCAGCGGGTCCGTCCGCAGGGCCGTGGCCAGCTCGGTTGAAGTCAGGCCGCGCACCGCTTCTCGCTGAACGGCATGGAGCCCTTGCAGCACAGCCAGCGCCAGGGCAAAGCGATGCCCCGGCGTGTCGGGCCACCGCTTGGCCTGCGACAGCAGGGCCGGGGTGTACGCCGCCACCACCGCTCCCATCAGCACGATCAGCCAGCTCAGATAGATCCAGATCAGGAAGATCGGGAACGCTGCGAACGCGCCGTAGATGGTGGCGTACACCGGCACGCTGGACAGGTAAAGAGCCAGCGCCTTCTGACCGAGTTCGAGTCCGATCGAGGCAAACAGGGCCCCACCCCATGCGTGGGGCCAGGGCACATGGGTGTTCGGCACGAACCGGTACAAAGCGGCGAACCCGAAGGTCTGCAATACGAATACGACTGCGCCAAGCAGCAGGCTGACGCCGCCCGGCAAATCGGGCAGCAGCCCGCGCGATGCGGAGAGCACATAGGATGTGACGGACAGGCTGGCACCGACCAACAAGGGCCCGAGCGTCAGTGCTGCCCAGTACACCAGAACACGGTGCGCGATCGGCCTGGCCCGCCGCACGCGCCAGATGCCATTGAGGGTGTGGTCGATCGTGAGCATCAGGGCCATGGCGGTCAGCCCCAGTGCGATCAGGCCCATGCCCCCCAGCTGGCTCGCTTTCGTCGCAAACTTGCCCAGTGACAGCAGCACGGGCTTGGCGATCATGTCGGGCACCATCCCCGCCAGCACCTGTTGCTCCAGCACCTTGCGAAAGCGCGCAAACACCGGAAAGGCGCTGAACAAGGCCAGCATCACGGTGAACAGCGGCACCAGGGCGATGGTCGTCGTGAACGTGAGGCTGCCGGCGGTGAGCCCCAGGCGGTCCTCGCGGAACCGGTGACGCAAGGTCTCGTAGGTCTGGCGCCAGGGCCAGTGGCGCAGGGCTTCGGCAAAACGGCGCCAATGCGCCATGCCCTCCGTGCATGCGGTTCGCAAAGCGTTCATCTGGCTATGATGCCAGCCTCACGCGCCCCGCCCCAATCCGCCCTGAAAGAAGTCCCCGTGTCCACCCCTGATCCATCCGACCGCACCGACACCGTGATCGGCCATCATCCGCCCGAGCGTCAGCGGCAGATCGAGACCCTGCGATGGGTGAACCTGCTGGCCCTGCTCGGCCTCATCGTGCTCGGCGTGGCGTGGGAGGTCTGGCTGGCCCCATTGCCCGGAGGCAGTGGCGGCGCGCTGGCGCTCAAGGTGCTGCCTCTGACGCTGGCCCTCTCCGGCGTGCTGAGGCACCGCCTGTACACCTGCCGTTGGCTGTCGCTGCTGGTGTGGCTGTACTTCACCGAAGGCGTCGTCCGCGCCGCGGGCGACACGGGTCTGTCTCGGCAACTGGCCTTCATCGAAGTGGCGCTCAGTGTGGTGCTGTTTGTGGGGTGCGCGGTCTATGTGCGCCTGCGCCTGCGCGTTCTCCCCCCCAAGCTCAAAGGTGGCGGCAAGGCCGGAGCGGGGCACGCATGAGCCCCGGATCCCCGTCCGATCCCCTTGTCGCGGCCTTGCGCGTGGCACTGGGTGATGTGGCCGTCATCGTGCCGGGGTCATCGACGGACGACCTCTCGCGGTACCTGGTGGACTGGCGCGGACGCTATCGAGGACGGGCGCGCGCCATCATCCGACCCGGCACCGCAGACGAGGTTGCGGCCGCTGTCCGCCTGTGTGCCGAGCACGGGATCAGCATCGTTCCCCAAGGAGGCAACACCGGGCTGGTGGGGGGCGGGATCCCCGATGACAGCGGTCAGCAGGTCCTGCTGCATCTTGGGCGCCTCGACCGGGTCCTGTGCATGGATGCCGACAACCTCTCCATGACCGTGGAAGCCGGTTGCACCCTTGCACAGGTTCAGGCTGCCGCCTCGGAGGCGGGGCTGCTGTTTCCTTTGAGCCTGGCGTCGGAAGGCACCTGCACCATCGGCGGCAACCTCGCTACCAACGCGGGCGGCACCCAGGTCCTCCGCTATGGCACAGCCCGCGAGTTGTGCCTGGGTCTGCAGGTGGTCACCGCGCAAGGCAAGATCGTCGACACGCTCCGCAGCCTGCGCAAGGACAACACCGGCTATGCCCTGCGCGACCTCTACATCGGCAGCGAGGGCACGCTCGGCATCATCACGGCGGCGGCCCTGCGCCTGCACCCACAGCCACGCGGTCTGTGCACCGCACTCGTCGCCTGCGCCACACTCGAATCGGCCGTGACCCTGCTTGCAGCCATGCGGGCCACGCTGGACGCCGGGCTCACGGCGTTCGAAGTCATGGGGGCACTGCCATTGACCCTCGTGCGACGGCACCTTCCTGAGGCGGCCCGTATCGCTCATGCCTTGAGCCAGTACGACGACGCCTGGCTGGTGCTTATCGAAGCCACAAGCGCCAGCTCGGAAGCGGATGCCACACAGGGCCTGGAACGCGCCCTGGCCTTGGCGCTCGACGAAGGCCTGGTGACCCAGGCAGTGATCGCACAGAGCAGCGCCCAACGCCAGGCCATGTGGGCGCTCCGAGAAGCCATCCCGCTGGCCGAGAAGACCGAAGGCCTGATGGTCAAGCACGACATCGGCATGCCCACCTCGGTCGTCCCCGACTTCGTGACGACCACGAGGCAGGCGATCGCCGCGCGCTGGCCGGACGCGCGCGTGGTGTGTTTCGGTCACCTGGGGGACGGCAACCTGCACTACAACGTGCAGCCACCGCCCGAGTCGGCCGGTGGCGCGGCCCTGCTGGCATTCGAGAGCGAGGTCAACACCCTGGTCTTCGATGCGGTGCAGGCCCGCCGCGGCACGCTGTCTGCCGAACACGGGATCGGCGCGCTGCGCCAGGCGGAACTGGCCCGCAGGACGCCTGCTGCCGCCCTCGAAGTGATGCACGCCATCAAGCAGGCACTGGACCCCGAAGGCACCTTGAACCCGGGGCGCGTGCTGTCTCGCCAAGCGCCATCAGGTTGACGCGCCCCATCGTGGGCTGATCGGATCAGAGGGGGACACAGGCCTTAAACGCCCCCCGACGAGCATGTGTGCAAGGAGGTACCTCACCTCTCTTGAAACAGGAGTCACACATGATCAAGCCCCTCGCAGCGGCCGCCCTGGCAGCTGCCGTGCAGCTCGCCGCCCCCAGCGCGCATGCCACCGCCCCGGTCTACCAGGGCCACTACACCCTGGACAGCACGGTGGCCGGTTCGGTTGCCGCCGAAAGCGGTCCCTACGGCACCCCGGACAACTGGAGCCTGTGGACCTTCGACGCGCCGTTCATGGCCGTGGTCACCCTCACCATCACGCCGTCCTCGCCCGACCTGGACCTCTACGCCGCCGTGTTCTATGGCACCGAGTCCTCGCTGGCCCATTACACCGACATGGTGGGAGCGACGGCATCGCCACGCCGGGCGCCCATGACGGCATGGCCGTGGTCGCCGCCGACGCCAACCGCATCGTGCTGGTGCGCAACCACGAGCAGAGCAGCATGACGGCCGGCTCCTACCTGGGCGCCAAGGGCACCTACGATCCCAAGTGCAACGGCGGCACGAGCACCCTCGTGTTTTCGCCGTCGCAGAAGAAGTGGCTCTCGAGCTGGGCCAGCCTGTCGGGTCTGGTGCGCCCCTGCGCCGGCGGCCCCACGCCGTGGAACACCTGGCTGTCGTGTGAAGAGACCTCGAACGGCGTCCACAACGGCGCGACCTACCAGCACGGCTACGTGTTCGAAGTGCCGGCCGCCGGCATCGCGAACCCGGTGCCGCTGAAGGACATGGGCTGCTTCAGCCACGAGGCTGCCGCCGTCGACCCGGTCACCGGCATCGTCTACGAGACCGAGGACAGCACGCCCAGCGGCCTGTACCGCTTCATCCCCAACGTCCGCGGTCAACTGGCCAAGGGCGGACGCCTGCAGATGATGCGCCTGAAGACGG
>NZ_CAJYGK010000113.1 GCF_913773725.1 uncultured Aquabacterium sp.
GACATGATCCGCCGCCGTGTGCCGGCGCCCGTCCAGGCCGACCGGATGATCGTGCCCGGGCGCTGCATGGGCGACGTCGCCGCCTTGAGCGCCCACTACGGCATCCCGGTGGAGCGGGGCCCGGAAGAGCTCAAGGACCTGCCCCGCTTTTTCAAGCGTGCGCAGCAGCCGGTCGACCTCACGCAGTACCGCACGCGCATCTTTGCCGAAATCGTGGACGCCCCCCGCCTCGATGTCGCAGGCATCCTCGCCCGCGCGCGGCAACACCGGTCGGAAGGGGCGGATGTGATCGACCTCGGCTGTCTGCCGGCCACGCCCTTCCCGCATCTGGAAGACGCCGTCCGGGCGCTGAAGCAAGAGGGCCACACGGTGAGCGTGGACACCCCCGCCCCCCAGGAGCTGCTGCGGGGCGGCCGGGCCGGGGCCGACTACCTGCTGAGCCTCAACATCGACACGCTGTGGGTGGCCGACGAGGTCGCTTCGGTGCCGGTGCTGATTCCGCGCACCCCGACGGACACGGCCTCGCTGGACGAGGCGATTGCGGGCATGCAGGCCCGAGGCCGGCCCTTCCTGGCCGACCCCATCCTCGACCCCCTGCCCTTCGGCTTCACCGAGTCCGTGGTGCGCTACCACGGACTGCGGGCACGCCATCCGGACATCGACATCCTGATGGGCGTGGGCAACCTCACGGAGTTGCTGGAGGCGGACACGAGCGGCATCAATGCGGTGCTGCTGGGCATCGCGGCCGAACTCGACATCGCCGCCATCCTGACCACGCAGGTCAGCGGCCATGCGCGACGTGCCATCCGCGAAGCCGACTGGGCCCGGCGCATCCACCACGCCGCCCACCAGATGCACATGCTGCCCAAGGGGCTGAGCGACGCCCTGATGACCGTGCACGCCAAGCATCCCTTCCCCGACAGCCCCGCCGAGATCGAGCAGACCGCCGCGGCCGTGCGCGACCCGAACTTCCGCGTGCAGGTCTCCGAGCAAGGCATCCACGTTTACAACCGCGACGGGCACCGCCTGGGACAAGACCCCTTCGCACTGTGGCCCACGCTGGGCCTGGAGCACGACGCCTCTCATGCCTTCTACATGGGCGTGGAACTGGCACGGGCGCAGGTGGCCTTTCAGCTGGGCAAGCGGCATGTTCAGGATCAACCACTGAGCTGGGGATGCGCGGTCGACGCGGCTCAGGATGGCGCACACCGTTGCGCCCCACCGGCCCGGGAGCGTGCATGAACGACCAGATCTTCGAAACCGTGGTGAGCACGCTGGACCCACAGGGCACACCACACCTGGCCCCCATGGGCGTGCGCTATCTGGCAGGCGATGCGCCGTCCGTGCGCCTGCTGCCCTTCAAGCCGTCCCGCACGCTGGATCACATCCTGAGCCGGGGGACGGCCGTGCTCAATGTGCTGACGGACACCCGGGTGTTTGCCGGCTGTGTGACCGGCCGCCGCACCTGGCCCACCGTGCCGTTGAACGGCGTGGCGGGGGTGCGCCTCGCCTGTGCGCTGCGGCACCTTGCCCTGCAACTGACCGACGTGCAGCCGGATGCGCAACGCCCCGTGCTGACCCTGTCGGTGGTGCAGGCACAGGACCATGCCCCTTTCCTCGGATTCAACCGGGCGCAGGCCGCGGTCATCGAAGGTGCGGTGCTGGTAAGCCGCCTGCACCTGCTGCCCCTGCACCAGATTCAGAACGAGATGCGTCCACTGCAGGTGGCCATCGACAAGACCGCCGGCCCGCAGGAGCGCGAAGCATGGCAATGGCTGTGCGAGGCCGTGGCCCGCCACGCCCTGCAACTGGACTCCCCGTCCAACCTGAATGGAGCGACCGCATGAATTCCCCCCTCCACGGCGTGCTCGTGAGCGTGCGCAATCTGGACGAAGCATGCCGGGCGCAGGCCGCAGGCGTGGACCTGATCGACCTGAAGGAGCCCGCCGACGGGGCGCTGGGCGGCCTGCCCTGTGCCCTCATCCGTGAGGTGGTCACCGGCCTGCGCGGTCGCGGCCACCATGGTCCGCTCAGCGCCACCATCGGCGACGTGCCCATGACCGAGCTCGACACCATTCTGGCCCGCGTGCAGGCCGTGGCAGCAACTGGAGTGGACATCGTCAAGGTCGGGATCACGTCCGGCCCGGAAGCCGCTGCCGTGATCGATGCCCTCGCGCCCCTGCCCTGCGCCATCATTCCGGTGTTTCTGGCCGACGATGGCCTGGACCCGCTGCTGCTGGACCGCGCCCACCGCGCACGCTTTCCCGCCCTGATGCTGGACACGGCCCGTAAGGACCGGGGCAGCCTGTTCGATGTGCTGGCGCAGGCCGAGCTGCGGGACTTCGTCTCAGCCTGTCATCGCCATGGTCAGGGCGCGGGCCTGGCCGGGGCGCTGCGCTTCCGGCACCTTGCAGATCTGGCCACGCTGTCTCCAGACTATGTCGGCTTCCGCAGCGCCGTGTGCATCGGAGACCGGGCGCAGGGCCTGCAGACCGATCTCGCCCGGGCGCTGATGGCCCAGGCGGCCACATGGGGCCTGTCGCGCAAGCGGCGGCCTCACGCCATCGACGTACCGATGGGCGTCCCGGTGAGCCAGCTGCGCAGCGTCTCGACCTGATCGCTGGACAGGACATCGATCGCCAGGCCTGCGTGGCGGGCCATGGGCTCGAAGGCGGCATCCACGATGCCCCGTGCAGCCCATTCCGCGACGTCCCATCGGGGCTCGACGGCGCACGATTTCACCAGCGTCAGGCGCTCGGCATTGAGCTGGCGTGCCAGCCACAGCGCCAGGCTGTCGGAGGTCACGTCCCAGCTGGTGAGTTCGTCGGGCTGGTCACGCAAGGCCTGCATCGGCATCCACAAGGCCGTGCCCCCGCGGCGCAGCACCCGGCGCACATCGGCTGTCGAGAGCACCGGCTCGAGCGTGCCCACGAGGCTGCGCATCATCATCGCGGTCTGGGCCATGGCCAGCACGGCCATGTTGTGCGCGGCCACGTCATCGAACTGCCAGTGCCGCTGGGCCGTGCGCACCTCGTCTGCAAAGCGCCCGCCACCGGGCACGACGACCACGCGCCCCCGACCCACAGTCGCGAGCAAGGCCAGCCACTCGGGCAGGCGTTCGCCCTCGGCCAGGCTGCCGCCCAGCTTCACGACCCACATGCGGCATCCTCCTGCGCGCACAGACAGGCCACCGCCACGCTCGGCGCACACACATCGGCCCAGGTGGCCGTGTCCGGCGTGGCATCCGAGGCCATCGAGAACGCCACGGTGTTCAGGCGGTGCACAGGGCGGTTCATCATCCGGCCCAGCGCTTCCACCAGAAACTGTCCGCACCCTGCCGCCACCAGCGGCGCATCGGCCGGCAACCCGGCCTGTCGGGACACGCGGTCCACCTGTTCGGCCGTCCAGTCCAGCTGCGCCTGCCGCCAGGTGTGGGCCAGCGCCCGCCAGGCGGGCAGATCGGCGTCTCGCCCGTCCAGCCCGATCAGGCGCGCCAGCCGCTGGCAGCTGCCATCCAGGTCCTTCGCCCCCCCATCGGCCGCCGGGTACTGGTCATGCTCAGCCAGCAGTTCGCCAGTCAGGCGGTACACATCGGCCGTGGTCGCGAAGAACTCGTTCATCACATTGCGCAGCAACCCCGCGAAGGGCACCTGGCGGGCCAGCACACACACCGGCGTGCGCGCCACGCCCAGGTAAACCAGCTCACCCGTGGCCAGCCGGCCGGCGTCCGTCCGACCCAGGGCTCGCACATCGCCACCCCGCAGGGCGATGATGTCGGTCGTCGTGCTGCCGATGTCGACCAGCATCCCGCTGCCCACGGCGCGCGCTGCCACGGCCGCGGTGGCCAGCCAGTTGGCCGAGGCCACGGCCTGCCACGCAGGGCGCAGTGTCTCGAGCGCAGGCCAGCCCGCCTCGCCGGCATAGAACCGAAGACTCTGGCCTGGCAGCGCAGCCATGCGCTGTGCAATGGCCATCACGCCATCTTCTCGGTGGGCGAAGGCATCGACCATTTCCCCGCTCATGGTGACCGCATGGTGCACACGGGCCAGGTCGGGCCAGTGCTGCTGCGCGGCCTGCAGCACCGCATCGAGCTGGTCCAGCCCCTGCCACAGCGGACAGGCCCACTGCCGCACCGCCTGCACGCGGCCTCGCGCCACGCGACAGGCCTTGACATGCGCCCCGCCGATGTCCCAGCCGACATACGGGGTGCCCTCGCTGGTTCCGTCGCGCTCACGCATGCGCCTTCTCCGGCACAGGTCGTCCCTCTGGCGCAAAGACATCGAGCAGCATGGCGCCCAGGCTGAGGCCGGTCGCCTCCGACAGGCCGGCAAACGCCCAGGTCACACGCGGGTTCACCTCGATCACCACGGGCCCGAACACAGGGTGGTCCACGTAGTCGATGCCGACAAAGCCCTTCAGACCCGGTATGGCCGCCACCACCTGTCGTGCCAGCCGCGCAAGCCGGGCCCGTGCCGGATCCCCCTCCCCCATCACATTGCGTGTGAGGCCCGCCATGCTCACGTGGCCGTCGGGGGCCACGTGCATGTGCAGCTGGTTGACACTGACCAGCTTCGTGCCCGATGCGCCCACCACCAGAGACAGGCTCATGGGCAGGCCGTCCACCCAGGGTTCGAGGGTGCTGGTCAGGCCGCGGGCGTCGCGGTCGGCCCAGGCCATCCGCGCCTCTTCTTCGCGTTGGAACCGTTGTGTGGCCAGCGCCCCGGCGCCGTCATCGGGCTTCACGACCCACGCCCGGGCCGCCTGGCGCACCGCCGGGTCCAGCGGTGTCAGCACGCCCACCGCCTCCAGGGCGGCCAGCGTCAGGCTCTTGCTCGTGGCCACCCGGATGGCATCCGGGTCACAGCCCATCCAGCGCGCAGCCGGCACGCTCGCGCAGCACGCCGCCAGCAGGCCCTCGGCCTCGGGCGCCACCGCCCAGATCAGGTCATGGCCCACGGCCAGCCGCGAGAGCAGCGCGGGCGCTGACTCGCCGGGCCGGGCGCGCACGCCACCGTCCTCCCACGGCGCCGTCACGTGCGACACTGTGACGCCCGGAAGCGCCGCCAGGGACGACACCATGGCCGTGCGCATGTCCCGCCCCACGGACAACAGCTCGGCTTGATCGCCTTCCGCTCCCGCGCTGAGGTGTTCGTACACCAACACTGACAAAGGCCTCATGGTATGAACGTGATCCCGGTGATGGATGTGAAAGAGGGGCGCGTGGTCCACGCCCGCCGTGGTGCACGCGACCAGTACCAGTCCGTGCGTTCCGACCTGTGCCCCGGCGATGACCCGATCGAGGTGGCGCAGGCGCTGCTCCGGTACACCGGCGCCCGCCAGCTGTACCTGGCCGACCTCGATGCACTGCAGGGCAAGGGACTGCAAACCGCCGTGCTGGCGCGCCTGAGAACCGCCCTGCCCGACATCTGCCTGTGGGTCGATGCCGGCATCCGGCGCCCGGATGACCTGGACGCCCTGCTGGCTTGCTTCGCGCCCTCGCCCCAGCAACTGGTGGCGGTGCTGGGCAGCGAGTCCCTGTCTTCGCTCGAGGCCCTGCGCGGCTGTCTCGCGCGCCATCCGGCCTGCGCGCTGTCGCTGGACCATCGCCATGGCCAGCCGATCGACCCTGCCGCCTGCTGGTCGTCTCCGCAGGACTGGCCCGAGCGGGTGATTGCCATGAACCTCGACCAGGTCGGTGCCGAATCGGGCCCCGACCTCGGCCTGATCCGGCAGATCCGGTCGCATGCGCCCGACGCCCACGTGCTGGGGGCCGGCGGCATCCGTGATGACGCCGACCTGAACGCGGCCGCCCAGGCCGGCGCCCATGGGTGGCTGGTGGCCAGCGCACTGCACCAGCGGCGGCTTCCACCCGCCCGCTGACAGCAGCAGCGGACGGGGCAAGCGGGTGGCGGCGCAGACCAGGACATGCCGTCGACCAAACAGAATTCATGCCATCGCCCCGCTGACGTTGTCTGGCGATGCCCTGACACCGACGGCGACACACTTTGCCTGCACCGCTGAGCCGCGCCCGCAGGACAGACTGTCCCACCCCTGCCACGCCTTGATCGTGCGTGCGGGGCCGATCCCCGCCGCGCCGCATGGCATGTGCATTGCGTTCATGCCGCCACATGAACGCCCTTTCCGACAGCAGCCACGCCACCCCGGCTGCGGAAACACCCCCCTGGACGTGCCCCTACTGCGCCCTGCTGTGTGACCACGCCGGGGTCGACCTGGCCGACCCGCCTCGCCTGCGCGGGGCCAGCTGCCCGCGGGCCGACGGCGCACTGGCGCACCTGCTGCCGGCAGACAACCCCGAGGCAACCCAGGCATGGGTCAAGGGAACACGCGCCTCCGTGGCCGAAGCGCTGGACGTCGCAGCTCAGTGGCTGAGCCAGTCACGCCGTCCGTTGCTCGGCGGTCTGGCCACCGATGTGGCCGGGGCCCGCGCCCTGTACCGTCTGGCGGCGTGCACCCATGCGGTCGCCGACCACGCGCACGGGCAGGCGCTGCACAACGCCGTGCGTGCCCAGCAGGACAAGGGCACCTTCTACACGACCCTGTCCGAGGTCCTGAACCGCTGCGATCTGCTGGTGTGTGTGGGCACGCAGCCGGCGGCGCGTTATCCGCTGTTCTACGAGCGATGCGGCATCGGCCGCGCCGATCTGCCCCGGCGCCACGTGGTCTACCTGGGGGCCGACGTGGACCCGGCCCTGCCACAGGGTGAGCACGTACACGGCGAAGCGCAGGCCGTCGGGGCGCCGCTGGCGCGGACGCTGTCGGAGCTGGCCGCCTGCGTCCGGGGGCATGTCGCTGCCGATGCACGGGTGGCGGCCTGGCAGCCCCTGGTCGATCGGCTGCGCGCAGCCCGCTATCCGGTGTTCGTATGGGAACCCGGCATGGCCGGCCCGCACGGCGAACTGGTGGGCGAAGCCCTCTACCGGCTGGTGGCCGAGCTCAATGTCCAAGGCCGGGCCACCACGCTGAGCCTCGGTGGCAGCGAGGGCGCCTACGCCGTCAACCAGGCATGGACGTGGCTCTCCGGCCTGCCATTGCGCACCGAGCACAGCCCGGCCGGGCTGACCCACGATCCGGTCCGGCTGGCCGGCGGCCGCCTGCTCGCTCAGGGCGAGGTGGACCTGCTGCTGTGGGTCGCCAGCTTTCAGCCGGGCCTGATCCCACCCGACACCAGCCTGCCGCAGATCATCCTGGGGCGACCCGGCCTGGTCCGTCCCGAAGGCGACGTCGTCTTCATTCCAGTGGCCACGCCCGGCATCGAAGCCGGCGGCCACCTCTTTCGTGCCGATGGCGGCGTCGTGCTGCCCCTGCGGCCCATCCGGCCCTCGTCCCTGCCCACGGTGGCCGAGGTGGTCGAGGGCCTGCTGCAACGCCTTCAGGCACACACCGGAGCCCCGGCATGAGCACCATCCGACTCCAGGGCGGCCGTCTGTACGACCCGACCCACGGCATCGACGGCGTGGTGCGCGACCTCGTCCTCCGTGACGGCCGCATCGTGGACCTGCCCGCCCACGAAGCCGTCGACCAGACGATCGACGTCACCGGCTGCATCGTCATGGCCGGTGGCATCGACATGCACACGCACATCGCCGGCGGCAAGATGAACCTGGCGCGCCTGATGCTGCCGGAAGACCATCGCCGTGGCTTCGATCCCGCCCCCTTGCCGCTCAACCCGCTGGAGCTGGCCTCGTGCGGGCACTGCGCCCCCGGCACACTGCAGACGGGCTACAGCTATGTGAAGATGGGCTACACCAGCGCGTTCGAGCCCGCCATGGCCGCGAGCAACGCCCGCCACACCCACCTCGAGATGGGCGATGTGCCCATCCTCGACCACGGGGCCTATGTGATGCTCGGCAATGACGAGCTGCTGCTCGACATGATGACCCGGCAGCAGCCCATCGAACGCATCCGGGACTACATGGCCTGGACCATCCATGCCACCAAGGCACTCGGTGTGAAGGTGGTGAACCCGGGCGGCATCTCCGCCTTCAAGTTCAACCAGCGCCGGCTCGATGTCGACGAGGCCCACACACACTGGTCCGTCACGCCGCGCCAGATCCTGCAAACGCTCGCGCGTTGCCTGCAGGACCTGGGCATCCCGCACCCACTGCACATCCACACCAGTAACCTGGGTGTGCCGGGCAACATCGCATCGACCCTGAACACCATCGAGGCGCTGGAAGGCCTGCCCGCCCACCTGACGCATGTGCAGTTCCACAGCTATGGCAAGGAAGGGCCGCACAAGTTCTCGTCGGCGGCGGTCGAGCTGGCCGAGGCGGTCAACCGCCACGCCAACATTTCGGTGGACGTGGGCCAGGTCATGTTCGGGCAGACGGTCACCATCTCGGGCGACACCATGCGGCAATGGGCCAACGCCCCCGCCGGCTCGCCCCGCAAGTTCGGCGGCGCCGACATCGAGTGCGACGCAGGCTGCGGCGTGGTGCCCTTCCAGTACCGCGAGAAGAGCTACGTCAACGCGCTGCAGTGGAGCATCGGGCTCGAGCTGTTCCTGCTGATCGACGACCCGTGGCGCGTGGTGCTGACCACCGACCACCCCAACGGCGGGCCCTTCGGCAGCTACCCGCACCTCATCCGCCTGCTGATGGACAAGGCCTTCCGCGATGAACAGCTGGCGCGGCTGCACCCGGATGTCGCCGCCCACGCCCCGCTGCGCGAGATCCGCCGCGAGCTGACGCTGTACGAAATCGCCATCCTGACCCGTGCGGGCCCGGCCCGTTTGCTCGGTCTGTCGGACAAGGGCCACCTGGGCGCTGGCGCCGCGGCCGACGTCGCGGTCTACCGGGTCCAGGATGACATCGAGGCCATGTTCACCACACCGGCCTACGTCTTCAAGGATGGCCTGCTGGTGGCCCAAGCCGGCGAGATCGTCGCCACGCCGACCGGCGGCGTGCACTTTGCCGAGCCCGACTTCGATCCGTCCATCGGCAAGACGCTGCAGTCCTATGCGCGGCGGCATCTGACGGTGAACCCCGCTCATGCGGTCATCGGCCACGACGAGCTGTGCAGCTGCGGTCGCGGCGGGCGCCTGTTGCCCACGGCCTGCTTTCCAACCTCCCCTCTTGCCGCCTGAGCCCCATGCATCTCCAAGGGATCGCCATCGACGACAGCTTTGCAGAGGCCTTTCCGATGAAGGCCACGCGACTGATCGTCACCGCCCACACGCTCGAATGGGCGCGCCATGCGGGCACCGCCGCCACAGGCTTTGCCACCTCCGTGATCGCCTGTGGCTGCGAAGCCGGGATCGAGCGCGAGCTGTCGCCCGACACCACGCCGGACGGCCGCCCGGGCGTTGCCCTGTTGTTCTTCTCGATGTCCGGCAAGGAACTGGCCAAGCAGATCGAACGGCGCGTGGGTCAGTGCGTGCTCACATGCCCCAGCACCGCGGTGTATGCCGGGCTGCCCGAAGGCGAGGCCATGCCGCTGGGCAAGAACCTGCGCTTCTTCGGCGACGGCTGGCAGCAGTCCAAGGTGATCGATGGCGTGCGCTACTGGCGGGTGCCCGTGATGGACGGGGAGTTCGTCGCCCAGGAAAGCACCCCGGTGGTCAAAGGCGTGGGGGGCGGCAACCTGCTGCTGCTGGCCCGGGACACCGACAGCGCGCTGGCTGCTGCCGTGGCGGCGGCCGACGCCATGCGTCAGGTTCCCAACGTGATTCTGCCCTTTCCAGGCGGGGTGGTGCGCTCCGGCTCGAAGGTCGGCAGCAAGTACAAGGCCCTGAGCGCCTCGACCAATGACGCGTTCTGCCCCAGCCTCCTCCACGTGAGCCCGCGCTCCGCGCTGACGCCCGAGGTGGGCAGCGTGCTCGAAATCGTGATCGACGGCCTGAGCGAAGCCGACGTGGCCGCGGCCATGCGCGCCGGCATCGCGGCCGTGACAGGGCACGGCAGCCAGCCTCCGGTGGCCGGCCTGCTGCGCGTGTCCGCTGGCAACTACGGCGGCAAGCTGGGCCCCTACCACTTCCATCTGCGGGATCTGCTGCCCGAAGGAGCGCACGCATGAGCGGCCACCTGCTTCGGCTGCACACGCAGCCCGCGCTCTCGATCGACCTGCACACGCTGCACCCCGAGCGGCTGCGCGGCCTGAGCGCCACCGAGGTCAGCCACCTCCCGCTGCGGCATGGGCGCGATGCGGCCACCGTCGGTGACTTCTGCCATGTGAGCACGGCGACCGACATGCCGGACACGCTCACGCTCGACGGCGACTTCAGCCGCTTCCATCGCATCGGTCAGGGGCTGACGGACGGCCGCATCGTCGTCACAGGCTCAGTGGGTGATCTGGCGGGTGCCGGCATGCGAGGTGGCCAGCTTGTCATCGAAGGACATGCCCGGGACCTGACCGGCTGCGAGATGGCCAGTGGACGGCTCGAGGTCCACGGCAACGTGCGGGACCACGCAGCCGGTGCCCAGGTCGGCAGCCTGGACGGCATGCGTGGCGGCACCTTCATCGTGCGCGGCCATGCCGGCGCCCGGCTGGCCGACCGGATGCGGCGCGGCACCCTGGTGGTCTGCGGCGACACCGGCGATCACCTGGCCTCCCGCATGGTGGCCGGCACCGTGCTGGTGGGCGGCCGCACCGGCGCCCATCCTGCCTGGGGCATGCGCCGCGGCTCCCTGGTCTTCGCGGGCCCCGCCCCTGACCTGGGCCCCACGTTTGCGCCCAACCCCGCCGACGTTCGCGTGGCCTGGCAACTGCTGGCCCGTCATCTTGCCCCGCTGGCTGCCGGGCTCGTTCTCCAGGCCGTCGACCTGCCTCGGAGCGCGCCTGCACGCCGAACCGGTGACCTCTCCGTCAGTGGCATCGGCGACGTCTTCGTGCTCGGTTGACCCCGCGCACTGCCTTCATTCAATTTCCTGAAACCACTTCAAACCATGACCCAGCCTGACTACCTCTTCCACGCCGGCGAAGCCACCGTGTTCGCAGCCGAAGGCCAGTTCACCGACGCCATGCCCGAAGTCCTGATCGGCCGCACCAGTGGCCCCGTCGGCCAGGCCTTTGCCAACATGATGGCGCAGACCAAGGGCCACACCGCGATGTTCGCCATCCGGGCCTGCAACCAGCTGGTCCGCCCGGCCACCATCATGGTGCCCAAGGTCACCCTCAAGGACAGCGCCAACATCGAACTGTTCGGGGGCGTGGTGCAGTCCGCCACGGCCGATGCCGTGGTCGACCTGGTGAGCGAGGGCGTCATCCCGCGTGACCTGGTCAACGAGCTGTGCATCATCAGCCTGGTGTGGATCGACCCGCGGTGCGCGCAGGACCCGCAACTCAGCAAGCGCGACATGTACCGCACCAACTACGAGGCCACCAAGCTGGCGATCCGCCGGGCCCTGGCCAACGAGCCCTCGGTGGACGAGCTGATCGCCAAGCGCCACACCGTCCGTCACGACATGGACGACTGGAGCTGAGGCCAGCGTCATGCACGGCCCCGCCGAGCCCTTCGCGCTGCTGGACGACTGCACGGCGACCCCGGGTCAGCCCTGCAGCCGCCTGTACACCGGCTTCGTGCGGGAGCACCGCTGCGAGAACGCAGCCACGCTGGACGCCCTCTGGCAGGACGTGCAGCGAGATCAGCAGGCCGGCCTGCATGCCGTCGTGCTGGCCGACTACGAATGGGGGCTGGCCCTGGTCGGCCTGCCCCCCCGCCCCCCAGCCTCCGCCGAACAGCAAGCCACATCGCCCGCCTTGCGCGTGCTGATGTT
>NZ_CAJYGK010000114.1 GCF_913773725.1 uncultured Aquabacterium sp.
CTGCAGGATGTAGGCCTCGGCCAGATCCAGAAAGGCGCGGTCCACCTCCGGCATGGCTGCGGCCGCCATGCGCCATGCACCAATGGACGCCCCCACCAGGTGAAGTGCGTCCGGCGCGTCGTCGCTCAGCCACTCGCCGAACAGCTGCCGGTCGAGGTGATGCAGGATCAGGCCCTTGGGGCCGCCGGCCGCCCCCGGCACCAGACGGATGTCCCCGGGCCGCAGCCCCTGGGATGTCAGGTGGGCAAGGGCCTTCGGGCCGGCGTGGATCGACAATGCAGACATGCTGCAAGGATAGCGGCGTGCCGTGCCGCTCAGCGCTTGGTCTGCAGCTTGGCGAAGGCGGCCGCCATGGCCGACTGCCCTGCGGGCTGAGATGCGCCGCGCTGCCCGGCCTGACGCTCGTTGCGCGCAGCCGGCCGGAAGCCGTTGTCTCGCCCTGCCCCGCCGCCGGCCTTCGGCCCCGTGGCCGCATCCAGCTTCATCGTCAGCGAGATCCGGTTGCGCGGCAGGTCGACCTCCAGCACCTTGACCTTGACGATGTCGCCGGTCTTGACCACTTCGCGGGCGTCGGTGACGAACTTGTTCGACAGCTGGCTGACGTGCACCAGGCCGTCCTGATGCACCCCGAGATCGACGAAGGCGCCGAACTGGGCCACGTTGCTCACCGTGCCCTCCAACACCATGCCTTCCTTCAGGTCCTTGATGTCTTCCACGCCGTCATTGAATCGCGCCACCTTGAAGTCGGGGCGAGGATCGCGGCCCGGCTTCTCCAGTTCACCAAGGATGTCCTTGACCGTGATCACGCCGAACTTCTCGTCGGCGAACAGGTCGGGCTTGAGCGCCCGCAGCACGTCGCTCTTGCCGATCAGGTCGGTGATGGCCTTGCCCGTGTGCGCCAGCATCTTCTCGACCACCGGGTAGGTCTCGGGGTGCACGCCCGAGATGTCCAGCGGGTTGTCGCCATCGCGGATGCGCAGGAAGCCCGCGGCCTGCTCGAACGTCTTGGCGCCCAGCCCCGCCACATCCAGCAACTGCTTGCGGTTGCGGAATGCGCCATTGGCATCGCGCCAGCGCACGATGCTGTTGGCCACCGCGGTACTCAGCCCGGACACCCGCGCCAGCAGCGGCGCCGAGGCCGTGTTGAGGTCCACGCCCACACCGTTCACGCAGTCCTCCACCACGGCGTCCAGCGTGCGCGCCAGCTCGCTCTGGTTCACATCGTGCTGGTACTGGCCCACACCGATGCTCTTCGGATCGATCTTCACCAACTCCGCCAGCGGGTCCTGCAGGCGGCGCGCAATCGACACGGCGCCGCGCAGGCTCACGTCCAGATCCGGCAGCTCCTTGCTCGCGAACTCGGAGGCCGAGTACACCGACGCACCGGCTTCGCTGACGACCACCTTCTCGATCGCGGTGCCGGGCGCCATCTGCTGGATGCGCTTGATGAGGTCGCCCGCCAGCTTGTCGGTCTCGCGGCTGGCCGTGCCGTTGCCGATGGCAATCAGGTTCACGCCGTGCGTCGCGCACAGCCGGCCCAGCGTGTGGATCGATCCTTCCCAGTCGCGCTTGGGCTCGTGGGGGTAGACGGTGGCCGTGTCCAGCACCTTGCCGGTGTCGCTCACCACCGCCACCTTCACCCCGGTGCGGATGCCCGGGTCCAGGCCCATCACCACGCGCTTGCCCGCGGGCGCGGCCAGCAGCAGGTCCCGCAGGTTCTCGGCGAACACCTTGATGGCTGTGGCTTCGGCCTGCTCGCGCAGGCGGGCGAACAGGTCGCGCTCCAGGCTCAGGCTCAGCTTGACCTTCCACGTCCAGGCGATGCACTTGCGAATCAGGTCGTCACCCGGTCGCTTGCTGTGGCTCCAGCCCAGGTGAATGGCGATGCGCCCTTCGGCCATGGTGGGCTTGCCGGGCACCACCTCCTCGTCCACGACCAGCTTGGCGTCCAGGATCTCTTGCGTGCGGCCGCGGAACACGGCCAGCGCGCGGTGCGAAGGCACCGTGCGGATCGGCTCGTCGTAGTCGAAGTAATCGCGGAACTTGGCCACATCCGGGTTGTGCTCGTCCTTGCCGTCCATCAGCTTGGACTTGAACAGGCCCTCCGCCCACAGCCAGTCACGCATCTTGCCGATCAGCGTGGCGTCCTCGGCCCAGCGCTCCGACAGGATGTCGCGCACCCCGTCCAGCACCGCGAAGGCGTCGGCAAAGCCGGCTTCCGCATTGACGAAGGCCTGCGCCTCGGCGTGCGGGTCCAGCGTCGGGTCGGCGAACAGCTTGTCGGCCAGCGGCTCGATGCCCGCCTCGCGGGCGATCATGCCCTTGGTGCGGCGCTTGGGCTTGTAAGGCAGGTACAGGTCTTCCAGCTCCTGCTTGGTGGGCACGGCTTCGATGGCAGCACGCAGCTCGGGTGTCAGCTTGCCCTGCTCCTCGATGCTCTTGAGCACGGCTGCGCGGCGGTCTTCCAGCTCGCGCAGATAGGACAGCCGGGCCTCGAGCTCACGCAGTTGCGTGTCATCCAGGCCATCGGTGGCTTCCTTGCGGTAACGGGCGATGAAGGGCACGGTGGCGCCCCCATCCAGCAGTTCGACGGCGGCATTGACCTGGGCAGGCCGAACCTTCAGTTCGGCCGCCAGTTGCATCAGGATCTTGTCCAAGCGGGCACCCTGCAAAAAGAGAATCTGAGAAACGGTCGGAAACCACGTGCCGCACGCCCTGCAGGGCCCCCGGCCCCGCCGCGCCATGCCGCACGATCAAGGCGGCGCAGTTTGCCACAGCGATGGCAGGCCGCCCTCCACCACGGGGCGGCCCGCGGATCGGGGACAATACACGCCGCGCGGCACACCGGTGCTGCGCCGCATCGCCGACCAACCCGTTTCACGCCACATGGCCCTGATTCCCTACTTCCTGCCCAAGTCCGTTCTGTTCTCGATGGACCCGGAGGCCGCGCACGACCTCACCATCGGCGCCCTCGCCCGCTTCCAGAACTCGCCTCTGGCCTGCCTCTGGGGCTCGCGCCGGGTCGAGGACCCCGTGGAAGTCGCGGGCCTGCGCTTTCCCAATCGGATCGGCATGGCCGCCGGGCTGGACAAGAACGGCCGCGTCATCGACGGCCTGGGGGCCATGGGTTTCGGTTTCGTGGAAGTGGGCACCGTCACGCCCAAGCCGCAACCGGGCAACCCCAAGCCGCGCATGTTCCGCCTGCCCCAGGCTGACGCACTGATCAACCGACTGGGCTTCAACAACGAAGGGCTCGACGCCTTCCTGTCCAACGTCCGGCAGGCGCGCTTCCGGCAGAACGGCGGCATCCTGGGGCTGAACATCGGCAAGAACGCCGCCACCCCGATCGAGCATGCGGTAGACGACTACCTGATCGGCCTGGAAGGTGTCTTCCCCCATGCCGACTACATCACCGTCAACATCTCCAGCCCCAACACCAAGAACCTGCGCGCGTTGCAGAGCGACGAGGCGCTGGATGCCCTGCTCGGCCAGCTCCAGGAGCGCCGCCAGCAGCTGATCACCCGCCACGGGCGGACGGTGCCGATGTTCGTGAAGATTGCGCCCGATCTGGATGAAACCCAGGTCGGCGTGATCGCGGCCACCTTGCAGAAGAACGGGATCGACGGTGTCATCGCCACGAACACCACCATCTCGCGGGACGCGGTCAAGGGCCTGCCCCACGCCGAAGAAACCGGCGGCCTCAGCGGGGCCCCGGTGCTCGAGGCCAGCAACCAGGTGATCCGCCAGCTGCGTGCGGCACTCGGCCCGCGCTACCCCATCATCGGTGTGGGCGGCGTGATGTCTGCTGCCGATGCCCGTGCCAAGCGCGATGCCGGCGCGGACCTGGTCCAGATCTACACCGGTCTGATCTACAAGGGCCCGCAGCTTGTGGAAGACTGCGCCCGCGCCCTCAAGCTGGGCTGATCGGGTCAGCGGCACGCAAGCCGCTGTCGACAAGGTGCTGCGCCCGCTCCGCCACGAACTGACACTCCTTGATCGTGACGTCCAGAGCACGGGCGTAGCGTGTGGCCGCCTGATGCATCAACGCCGCACCGCGTGGCCCTGCAGCGGCCTGCGCATCGGCGAGCTCGTTGGCCAGGCTGGCCACGGCGCGAAGCGACTCTTCTGCGCTCGCGGGGCGCCGCACGCCAGTCTTGGCACCCAGAGGGCGCGCTGCCTGCACGATGCGCTCGCTCAACCCCCAGTGCTTCAATACCGCTGCAGTAAGCTCATCCAGGTTGATGCCCAGCACCGCGCTGGCAGCGGCTTCCTGCGTCATCCCGGGCGTCGGGCTGCCTCCGGGCTCCGCGGGCGGCGCGGGCTGCATCAGCCGGCCGATCTGAATGCCTTCATCCGGAAAGTGATAGAGCACCAGCAGCCACCCCAACCTCTGTGAACATGCGGCCACATAGGCCTCCTCGTCGCTCACGTTGAAGTTGAACGGAATGAGCAGGCGCGCCATGTGCCCCGCCAGGCTGGCTTGCCTCAATGCTCGCTTGAGCGCCACCGTGGCCCCGTCCGGCTCGGACTGCTCCTGTCGCGCCTGCAAGGCGCCAGGCCAGGCACGCACCATACCCCCGACGCGCCGCAGCCCATCCTGTCCGAGCAGCACGATCGCCCGTGACAGGGTTCCCACCGCCTCGTCTTCGGCGCGCTTCCGGTAGGCAGCAAGGTTCACCGCACGCAACAGCTCCCACGCCAGAGCTGGGTTGCGGGCCACCACGTCCACCAGGTCATCGACCCGGAGACCCTCCATGCTGCCCAGTGCCTGCTGCAGGCTGCGGTCCGTGCCCGGGCGCGATGGCAGGCTCCCGACTGCGTCCAGCCGGTCAAGCAGCAGGGCCAGCGGGCCGCCGGTGTCCTGGGCATTGGTCTTCAGCCAGCCTTGTAGCGCACTCAGCAGCGTGCGCGCATTCAGATACCGTTGCCGTTGCTGGCGATCCGTCGCGCGGTTCACGATCGCGCGCAAGGTCTCGGGCACGGGGCTGGGCGTCGTCCAGGGCAGCCTGACGATCTCCAGCCCGATACGGCCCGCCGCACTGCCCAAGTCGGGATCATCGAGGGCGGGATGCCCGGCGAGCACGCGGTGCATCAGCAGCCCGCACATGAGGATGTCACGCTCAGCGGCCGCGCGCACCTCGTTGCGGCTCCAGGCCGGCTTGGCCTGCGCACCGCCGGGTGTGGCCGCCAGCCCCACTGAAAATCCAAACAGCCGAGCGTGCCCCGATGAGTCGATCAGCACGTTGTGCAGGCCGATGTCGAAGTGGGCCACCCCGGCCTCGTGCGCATAGGCCAGGCCTTCGACGATGTCGGCCATCCAGCCGGCGACCTCCAGCACACCCGGTGCTCCGCCGCCCTGCAGGCGCTCGGCCAACGTGACACTGCCGTGGGGGCGGACACATGCCACGAAGGGCCAGCCATCAT
This sequence comes from uncultured Aquabacterium sp., assembly GCF_913773725.1. Classification (GTDB taxonomy): domain Bacteria; phylum Pseudomonadota; class Gammaproteobacteria; order Burkholderiales; family Burkholderiaceae_C; genus Aquabacterium. Next base: position 5,425 of record NZ_CAJYGK010000114.1, read on the forward strand.
GGGCGCCCACCTCGGTGACCTCCGACAGCCGCGGATGCTTGAGGCGCGCGGCAACCAGGGCGTCCTGCGTCCAGGCGTCACGCTCGGTTGCCGTGGCAGGGCGGGCCCTGGGCACACACAGCAGCATGGTCTCGTCCACCCGCGGATCGCGCGCCAGCCAGGTGCTCGAAGCCATGCTCCGCCCCAGCATCTGGTGCAGCTCGAAGCGGCCAAACTGGCGAGGCGCCGTCTGGGCAGGGGGCTGGGCAAGGGCCATGGCAGGAGGCAAAGCTGAAGGTCCTATGGCAACAATCCGACAGGGTCATGCCATTGCACACCAGGTCGATACACCTTGAAACCGCCATGAGCCACATGTTCGCGGCCTTATTTCACGACAGCAGGCACGAATCGGTCGGGTGCGCGCGGGCTTTGGCTATCACCCTCATTGAATAAGGTGAGGCCGAGCGGGTCAGGCAGTGTGCAGGTTCTGTGTCAGAATTGTTCCACTCCAGTCGTGAGGGGCATGCTTTTTTTGCCCGACACGGCGCCCCGAGGATCCTCCCCATGAGCAGCGACCTGATCAAACATATTACCGACGCCTCCTTTGACGCCGACGTCCTGCAATCCGCCCAGCCCGTGCTGGTGGATTACTGGGCCGAATGGTGCGGCCCTTGCAAGATGATTGCCCCGATTCTTGATGAAGTGGCCAAGGACTACAACGGTCGCCTCAACGTGGCGAAGATGAACGTGGACCAGAACCGGGAAGTCCCGGCCAAGTTCGGTATCCGCGGCATTCCGACGCTGATGATCTTCAAGGGCGGTCAATTGGCTGCTACGAAGGTTGGCGCCCTCTCGAAGGCGCAACTGACCGCCTTCATCGACCAGCATCTGTGATTCACGGACGGTTTTCGTCCCTATAATGCGGACACCGCTCGGGCATCCGGGTGGTGTGCGTCGCGCCAGCGCAGCAGCTCTGGCAGGCACGTTGGTCCGGTCGCGCACCCATGATCCGGCTGCACGACGTCAGGCACGTTGCCACGACAAACATCCTGTCGACCAGCCAGCCCCCACGGGCTGATGTCATTCCCAATCCTTCTGTCTTGCCTGCCCGCCCGCTGATGGGCTGTGGTCTGCTCAGGCATACACAGGATCGTTCAGGGTTCCATCCATGCACCTGTCCGAATTGAAGGCCTTGCACATCTCCAAACTCGTGGAGATGGCCGAAGCCCTCGAAATCGAGAACGTCTCCCGCATGCGCAAGCAGGAGTTGATGTTCGCCATCATGAAGAAGCGCGCCAAAGCCGGCGAGCAGGTCTTCGGCGATGGCGTGCTCGAAGTGCTGCCAGACGGCTTCGGCTTCCTGCGCTCGCTCGACACCAGCTTCCTGGCCAGCACCGACGACATCTACCTGTCGCCCAGTCAGGTGCGCCGCTTCAACCTGCACACCGGCGACATGATCGAAGGTGAAGTGCGCGTGCCCAAGGACGGCGAGCGCTACTTCGCCCTGGTCAAGGTCGACACGGTCAACGGGCTGCCGGCCGAGGTCAACAAGAACAAGATCATGTTCGAGAACATGACACCGCTCTTCCCCGAAGAGCAGTTCAAGCTCGAGCGTGAAAACGTCAAGGGTGACGACAACGTCACCAGCCGCATCATCGATCTGATCGCCCCGATCGGCAAAGGCCAGCGCGCCCTGCTCGTCGCCCCGCCCAAGAGCGGCAAGACGGTGATGATGAAAAACCTGGCACACGCCCTCGTGGCCAACCACCCGGATGTGCACCTGATCGTGCTGCTGGTCGACGAGCGCCCGGAAGAAGTGACCGAAATGCAGCGCACCGTGCGCGGCGAGGTCATCAGCTCCACCTTCGACGAACCGGCCCAGCGCCACGTGCAGGTTGCCGAAATGGTGATCGAGCGCGCCAAGCGCCTGGTCGAGATGAAGAAGGACGTGGTGATCCTGCTTGACTCGATCACCCGCCTGGCCCGCGCCTACAACAACGTGCTGCCCAGCTCCGGCAAGGTGCTGACCGGTGGCGTGGACGCCAACGCCCTGCAACGCCCCAAGCGCTTCTTTGGTGCCGCCCGCAACGTCGAGGAAGGCGGCTCTCTGACCATCATCGGCACGGCCCTGGTCGACACCGGCAGCCGCATGGACGAGGTGATCTACGAAGAGTTCAAGGGCACCGGCAACTGCGAAATCCATCTGGATCGCCGCATGGCTGAAAAGCGCGTCTACCCGTCGATCCTGATCAACAAGTCCGGCACCCGTCGCGAAGAGCTCCTGCTGAAGGCCGAGATCCTGCAGAAGAGCTGGATTCTGCGCAAGCTGCTCTACCCGATGGACGAGATCGAGGCGATGGAGTTCGTGCTCGACAAGATGCGGTCCACCAAGAACAACCACGACTTCTTCGACATGATGCGTCGTGGCGGTTGAGCGCACTGGCGCTCGGACCGCGGGCCCAGGGCATCCTGGGCCCCTGAGCGCAGCGACATGACGCTGCGCCGTGCTACAATCTGAGGTTTTCCGGCTGTCGGAAAGTGCCAGGCGTGGTGCCTGGTGGCTCCCGATGATGCAAACAGCAAGAGGTTTTTGACATGCCCAAGCAAGGTATCCACCCCAACTACCGTGACGTCGTCTTCCTGGACCAGTCCAACGGTTTCAAGTTCGTGACCCGTTCGTGCGCTCCTACCAAGGAAACCACCACCTGGGAAGACGGCCGCGAGCTGCCCCTGTTCAAGCTGGAAACCTCTTCTGAATCGCACGCTTTCTACACCGGCACCCAGAAGTCGGTGGATTCGCTGGGCGGCCGCGTCGAGAAGTTCCGCAACAAGTTTGCTCACCTCAAGAAGTGATCTTGTACTGGCTCAGCCTGGCATCGCCCGGCTTCAGGAGTCAAGCAAAGGGCAGCGCAGGCTGCCCTTTTTCATTACCGGCATACTGAGCGGCCTCCACCTCGCTCCCACCGCCTGATACCGCATGCACGCCCACTCGCAGGCCCCGACCATCTCACCAGCCCTCGTGACCCAGAAGGCCGTACGCCGACTGCCGCGCTGGGCTTTGTGGCTCTTCTGCGCGGCCTACGTGATCCCTGGCCTGCTGGGTCGGGATCCGTGGAAGAACGAAGACATCGCGTCCTTCGGGCATATGTGGAGCCTGGCGCTCGGCCAGTCCTCCTGGCTGCATCCGAGTGTCGGCGGCGTGGTTCCGACGGGCGGCGGCATCCTGCCGTACTGGCTCGGCGGCGCCAGCATCTGGGCGCTGACACCCTGGGTCGATCCGGCCCTGGCCGCACGCATTCCCTTTGCCGCGCTGCTGGCACTGATTCTTGCCCTCACCTGGTACAGCACCTATCACCTGGCACGCACCGATGCCGCGCAACCCGTACCACTCGCCTTTGGTGGCGAGGCGGCGCCGCAGGACTACGCACGAGCCGTCGCCGACGGCGCGCTGCTGGCTCTGATCGCCAGCCTGGGTCTGCTGCAACTCGGGCACGAAACCACGCCGGAGCTGTTGCAACTCACAGGCAGCACTTTGTTCCTCTATGGCCTGGCTGCCGCAGAGCCGGCTCCAGTCAAGGCTCGCCTGGCGGCTGTTCTGGGCCTGTTGATCATGGCGCTCAGCGGCAGCCCGGCCGTGGCCGTGGTGCTGGGCATTCTGGGTGGCATCGTGGCGGCGCGGTCACGTTCACAGGCCATGCGCGCGCACCTGCCATGGGCCCTGGGCGCGGCCGTTGTGGCCGGCGCGCTGGCCACCCTGCTCACGTCCGTGGGCCTCTCGGGATGGTCGTGGCGAGTCAGCGAGAACCTGCGGGCCGCAGATGCGCTCCGCCTCGTTGTCTGGTTCACCTGGCCCACCTTGCCGTTGGCAGGGCTGACCTTGTGGCACTGGCGCCGCCAACTCCAGCGCCGGCACATCGCCGCACCGCTTCTCGTGACCCTGGCCGGTCTGGCCGCCTCGCTGGCCATGGGGGCGAATGAACGGGCCCTGCTGGCCGCCCTGCCCCCGCTGGCCGTGCTCGCTGCCTTCGCGCTGCCCATTCTGCAGCGTGGACTGGGCGCTGCCATCGACTGGTTCTCGGTGTGCTTCTTCACGCTGTGTGCCGGAGCGATCTGGGTGATCTACATGGCGATGCACACCGGCAAGCCTGTCAAGGTAGCGGCCAATGTGGCCAAGCTGGTTCCCGGGTACGAAGCCCTGTTCTCGTGGGTCGCGCTGGTGCCGGCGGTGGCCGCCACGGTGCTGTGGCTCGCCCTGGTGCGCTGGCGCACCGCCCGCCAGAGCCATGCACTGTGGAAGAGCCTGGTGTTGCCGGCGGGCGGCGTCGCCCTGTGCTGGCTGCTCTTCATGACCCTGTGGCTGCCCCTGCTCGACCAGGCTCGCAGCTACCGCCTGCTGCTCGAGCGGGTCTCCTCTTCCATTCCGGCAGGAGACTGCGTGTACGCGCCAGGCGCACCGGTCGCCCTGCTGACCGGACTGGAGTACTTTGGCGGCTACAGCGTAGATGGCGTGGCGCGAGGCCTCTTGCCCCGAGCCACCAACTGCCCCACTCTGCTCATCCGGCTCGGCGGACGTGCACAGGCGCGAGAGCTGCCCGGTTGGACGCTGGTGGCACGCTTCAACCAGCGTACGCGCAACTCCGAGCAGATCGTCGTCTACCGCAAGTCGTCGAGCTGAGCGGCATCAGGCCGGTTCAGGCAAGGGCCCGTGAGCCAGCCTGACGGCTCACAGCACCCGAATGCGCGCAGCCGGTATGGCTATCGTGAAGGTCGACCCCTTCCCGGCTTCGCTGGTGATCCGCAGCTCGCCACCGTGGCGCTGCACCACGTGCTTGACGATCGAGAGACCCAGTCCCGTGCCGCCCGTCTCCCGGCTGCGACTGCCGTCCACGCGGTAAAAGCGTTCGGTGAGCCGGGGAATGTGCTCGGACGCGATCCCGATGCCGCTGTCTCGCACGCTGAACTCCGCCCCGCCTTCCTCCGTCACCCGCCAGCTCACCCCGATCTCCCCTCCATCCGGGGTGTAGCGGATGGCGTTGCTGACAAGGTTGCTCATGGCGCTCAGCCATTCGCGCTCCACACCTGCGAGCTCGCACACGCGCTCTCCCGTATCGACCTCGAAGCGCAAGGTGTGCCGCTCTCTCGACAGCCCCGCGGCATCGGTCTCGATGCGGCGGAGCAACTCGTCCACCCGGGTCCAGCGATCGGATGCCGGGCGAGGGCTTCCTTCGATCTGCGCAAGGGTCAGCAGGTCGGCAACCAGGCTCTGCATGCGCTCGGCCTGCTGCATCATCAGATCCACCACTCGCTTGCGCTCGACCTCCGTGAGCGGCAGGCTGGCCAGTGTTTCAATGAAGCCGGACAGCACGGTCAACGGCGTGCGGATCTCGTGGGACACATTGGCCACGAAGTCGCGTCGCATCGTTTCGGCGCGCTCACGCTCGGTGATGTCCTGGGACAGCACCAGTTTCAGCCCCTCGCCATAGCTGCGAATGTGGACGAGCAGGAACCCTTGTCCTCCGCGCGGTGTGGGGCATTTGACAGCGTCACGGTAGTCGCCCTGTGCCAGGTACTGCACGAAGGCTGGCTGCCGGATCAGATTGGTCACCCGCTGCTGCAGGTCGCGCTGTGGATGGAGCCCGAAGTGGTCGGCCGCACTCGGGCTGATCCAGCTGATGTGCTCGGTGGCGTCCAGCAGCATCACGCCGTTCGGTGAGGCCTCGATCGCGGAGAGAAACTGCGCGAGCCTGGCGCGCTCTTCGGCAATCTGCTTGTCCTTGAGGTAAACCACGCGCTGTATGCGGTGCGCCACCTCGCCCCACAGCCCGGGCAGTTCAGGTGGAACTGCCTCGGGTGTGCGCAACCAGTCGAGCACGGCATGCCCTTTGAGGGTGTCGAGCACCGAGATCGTCAACACGGCAATGGCCGCACCGACCAGCCCGAGCGCGACGGGGTGCTCGACGAGATGTCCGGCCCACCACCCCAGCAGCCCCCCGGCTGCGGCTGTCAGCAAGCGCGCCCCGATGCGCGACCAGAGCCACGAATTACTGGTATCCACGATGATGGGTCAGCTCACTCAGGCCGCGTCGGCAGCCACTTGCTGGGTCAGTCGGTAGCCCGCGCCGCGCACGGTCTCGATCAACTGCGAGCGCTGCACGGGCGCCAGGGCTTCACGCAGGCGCTTCACGTGCACGTCCACCGTGCGTTCCTCGATGAACACGTGATCGCCCCACACGCGGTCGAGCAACTGAGCGCGGCTGTGCACGCGCTCGGGATGCGTCATGAAAAAGTGCAGGAGCTTGAACTCGGTCGGTCCGATCTTGACCTCCTGCTCACCGCGCTGCACGCGCCGCGTGGCGGGATCAAGCCGCAGGCCGGCGATCTCCACGGCCGAATCCAGCGCTTGAGGAGCCTTGCGGCGCAACACGGCGCGAACCCGGGCCATCAGTTCATGCGTCGAAAACGGCTTGGTCAGGTAGTCGTCCGCGCCGGCATCCAGGCCAGCAACCTTGTCCACCTCTTCAGCCCGTGCGGTCAGCATGATGATGGGCAGCTCGCGCGTGCGCGCGGTCGAACGCCAGCGCTTGGCCAGCGTCAGACCGGATTGCCCTGGCAGCATCCAGTCGAGCAGCACCAGATCCGGCAGCACCTTGTCGATCTGGACCTGCGCTTCATCGCCATCGGCCGCCAACGTCACCTCGAAACCCGCATGCCGCAGGTTCAGTGCAATCAGTTCGGCAATCGCGGTTTCGTCTTCCACCACCAGCACACGGCTCATGGTTTCGCTCCTGACTCTTATTTGATGATGTTGGCAACCGCCTCGGGCGTGTTGTGACGCACGTCGGTGCCCTTGACGATGTAGATCACCTGTTCAGCCAGGTTCTTGGCGTGATCGCCCACGCGCTCGATGGCCTTGGCCACGAACACGAGGTCGATCGAGGCGGAGATCGTGCGCGGGTCTTCCATCATGTAGGTGATGAGCTTGCGCATCAGGCCGTCGAATTCGGCGTCGATCTCGTTGTCGCTCTTGATGACTTCGAGTGCGACCTGCGTGTCGAGGCGCGCAAAGGCATCCAGCGCGCGGCGCAGCGAGGCCGTGGCCAGCGAGGCCTCGAACGACACGTCGGCCACGGGCAGGCGCAGGCGGCTGGAGACGCCAGTGTTGATCAGGCGCTGCACCGTGCGGGCCACGCGGGCCGCCTCGTCGCCTACGCGCTCGAGGTTGCCAATGGTCTTGGAGATGGCAATCAGCAGACGCAGATCCCGGGCGGTCGGCTGCCGACGCGCAATGATGGTTGACAGGTCGGCATCGATGTCGAGTTCCATCTGGTTGACGCGCTCTTCCGCCTGCAGGACCTGGCTCGCGGTTTCACCGCTGAAGTGCGTCAGGGCGTAGATCGCCTGCGCCACCTGCGACTCCACCAGGCCACCCATTTCCAGAACGCGGGTCGAAATGCCGGAGAGCTCGACGTCGAACTGGCTCGAGAGGTGCTTTTCAGTCATGGGATGACTCCTTTTCTTCCTGTTGTTCGCGGGGCGTCATCAGCCAAAGCGGCCGGTGATGTAGTCCTCGGTTTCCGTGCGCTTGGGCTTCATGAAGATGTCGGTGGTGGCACCGAACTCGATCAATTCGCCCAGGTACATGTAGGCGGTGTAGTCCGAGCACCGAGCGGCCTGCTGCATGTTGTGCGTCACGATCAGCACGGTGTAGTCGTTCTTCAGTTCGTGGATCAGCTCTTCGATCTTGCCGGTCGAGATCGGGTCCAGCGCCGAGCAGGGCTCGTCCAGCAGCAGCACTTCCGGCTTGATCGCAATGCCACGTGCAATGCAAAGACGCTGTTGCTGACCGCCCGACAGGCCGGAACCGCTCTGGTTCAGCTTGTCCTTCACTTCGTTCCACAGCGCGGCCTTCTTCAGGGCCCACTCCACACGCTCGTCCATCTCGACGCGCGAGAGGTTCTCGAACAGCCGCACACCGAACGCGATGTTCTCGTAGATCGACATCGGGAACGGCGTCGGCTTCTGGAACACCATGCCGACGCGGGCGCGGATCAGCGAAACGTCTTCCTTGGTAGTCAGGATGTCCTGACCGTCGAGCAGGATCTGGCCTTCGGCGCGCTGTTCGGGATAGAGCTCGAACATGCGGTTGAAGGTGCGCAGCAGGGTCGATTTGCCGCAGCCCGAGGGGCCGATGAAGGCCGTCACCTTGTTCTCGGGCAGCTCCATGTTGACGTTCTTCAACGCATGGAACTTGCCGTAGAAGAAGTTGAGGTTGCGCACGGCCAGCTTGGCCTTCGCGCTGGTTTGAACCTTGGCATCCATGTGCAGGGTCTCCGGTATGCAGGGGCCGCGCCAATCAGCGCTGGCGGAACAGGGTACGGGCGATGATGTTGAGGGCCAACACACCGACGGTGATCAGGAACACGCCGGCCCAGGCCAGGTGCTGCCAGTTCTCGTAGGGGCTCATCGCGAACTTGAAGATCGTCACAGGCAGGCTGGCCATCGGCTGGCTCAGGTCGGACGACCAGAACTGGTTGGACAGCGCGGTGAACAGCAGCGGCGCGGTTTCGCCGGAGATGCGGGCCACGGCCAGCAGGATGCCGGTGACGACGCCGGCACGGGCCGACTTCAGCGTGATGGTGAGGATCAGGCGCCATTTGGGCGTGCCCAGGGCGTACGCGGCCTCGCGCAGGGCGTTGGGCACCAGCATCAGCATGTTCTCGGTGGTGCGGATCACCACCGGCACCACGATGAGCGCCAGGGCCAGCACACCGGCCCAGCCCGAGAAGGACTGATGGCGGGCCACGACGGCCGAGTAGATGAACAGGCCGATCACGATCGACGGCGCCGACAAAAGGATGTCGTTGATGAATCGGGTAGCGCTGCCCAGCCAGCCGCGCTGGCCGTACTCAGCCAGGTAGATGCCGGCCAGAATGCCAACCGGCGTGCCAATCAACGTGGCCAGGCCGACCATCATCAGCGAGCCCATGATCGCATTGGCCAAGCCCCCCGCCTCCTGCGGTGGCGGGGTCATTTCGGTAAAGGTGCTGAGCGCCAGACCACCCACGCCCAGCCGAACCGTTTCGACCAGGATCCAGATCAGCCAGACCAGGCCGAAGGCCATGGCAGCCAGCGACAGGGTCAGGGCCAGCATGTTGACCAGCTTGCGGCTGGCGTAGCGGCTGGCGCGCATGCGTTGCAGTTCGGCGGTCACGAACGGGCTCCTTCAGACTTCTTCAGACGGGCCAGCAGCACCTTCGAGAACGCAAGCACGACGAAGGTGATGAAGAACAGGATCAAGCCCAGATAGATCAACGAGGCCTGGTGAAGACCCTCGCCGGCCTCGGCGAACTCGTTGGCCAGGGCCGAGGTGATGCTGTTGGCGGCCTCGAAGACCGACAGCGAATTGAGCTGGTTCATGTTGCCGATCACGAAGGTCACGGCCATGGTCTCACCCAGCGCACGGCCGAGGCCCAGCATGATGCCGCCCACGACACCGGTCTTGGTGTAAGGCAGCACCACCTTCCAGACCACCTCCCAGGTGGTCGAACCCAGCCCGTAGGCCGACTCTTTCAGCAGCGGAGGAGTCACCTCGAACACATCCCGCATCACGGAAGCGATGAAGGGGATGATCATGATGGCGAGGATGATGCCGGCCGACAGGATACCGATGCCCACCGGCGGGCCCGAGAAAAACGCACCAAGATAAGGAATGCCTTCTGTCAGAGCCTGCAGCGGTTGCTGCACATAGGTGGACAGGATGGGCCCGAACACCAGCAGACCCCACATGCCGTAAACGATGGACGGCACGGCGGCCAACAACTCGACCGCAATGCCGAGCGGGCGCTTCAACCAGGAGGGCGAGAGTTCGGTCAGGAACATGGCGATCCCGAAACTCACCGGCACGGCGATCAGCAGCGCGATGGCCGAGGTCATCAGCGTGCCGTAGATCATGACCAGGCCGCCATACTGATTCTGGACGGGGTCCCATTCAGTGCGCCACAGGAAGCTGAGCCCGTACTCCTGGATGGCGGGCCATGCGCCCACGATCAACGAGGCGATGATGCCCAGCAACAGGGCCAGGGTCAGCACGGCTGCGGCACGCGCCAGCAGCGCAAACACGGTGTCGGCCCAAGGGGCGGACGGACGGCGGTCGGGAGGATTGGTCATCGGTCGGCGCTGGCTGCCTTGTCCGGGCGGGACCTTGGCAGCATCCAGTTCAGCAGGTAGGACGGCGGTCATCAAGGGCCTCCAGCGTAAGAAAACATCCGATCATCGGAACACAACAAGGCCGGACGCCTGCGCACAGGGTCCGGCTTTCTTCTTTCATGCACTCAGCGAGGGTCTGTCACCGCTCACTTGAACGAAACAGCCTTGCCCGAAGCGTCCTTGACATTGGCCCACTGCTTGCGCACCAGGTCCTTGACGTTCGCGGGCAGCGGCACGTACTCCAGGTCGGCAGCAGCCTTGTCGCCGTTGTTGTAAGCCCATTCGAAGAACTTCAGCGAGGCAGCGCCCTGCTCAGGCTTGTCCTGGGTCTTGTGCATCAGGATGAAAGTGGCCCCGGTCAGCGGCCACGCGTCCTTGCCGGGCTGCTCGGTCAGGATCTGATAGAAGGTCTTGCTCCAGTCGGCGCTGGCTGCAGCGGCCTTGAAGTTGGCGTCGTCGGGATTGACGAAGTTGCCAGCCGCGTTCTTCAGCTGGACGTGGGCCATCTTGTTCTGCTTGGCGTAGGCGTACTCGACATAGCCGATCGAGTTGGGCAGACGCTGCACGAAGGCCGACACGCCTTCGTTGCCCTTGCCGCCGGCACCCGTTGGCCAGTTGACGGCCGTGCCCTCACCCACCTTCGTCTTCCATTCCGCGTTCACCTTGGAAAGGTAGTTCGTGAAGATGAAGCTGGTACCCGAACCGTCGGCGCGGCGCACCGGCGCGATCGGCGCGTCAGGCAGGGGCACGCCCGGGTTCAGGGCGGCGATGGCGGGATCGTTCCACTTCTTGATATTGCCCAGGTAGATATCACCCAGCACCTGGCCGGTCATCTTCAGCTGGCCGGGCTGGATGCCCTTGACGTTGACCACCGGCACGACGCCGCCGATCACGGTCGGGAACTGCACCAGGCCGTCCTTGTTCAGCTCGTCATCCTTCAAGGGCATGTCCGACGCACCGAAGTCGACGGTCTTGGCCTTGATCTGCTTGATACCGGCGCCGGAACCCACCGACTGGTAGTTGATGCGCACATTGGTTGCCGCGTTGTAGGCCGAGGCCCACTTCGCATACAGCGGGGCCGGGAACGTGGCGCCAGCGCCGGTGACGTCCTGGGCCATGGCCGAAGCGGTGATCAGGGTCAGGGCCGCGGCAGTGGCGGTGCGGATCATCTTGAAGTTCATGAGGTACGCCTTTCAGGTCTGCGTGACTGCGAAAACTCGGTACGGCGCAATGTAGGCCGCCATTGTGACCGGTCTGTGACACGCAAGAAAGCTGTTGTCACAAACCGGCAGCGCCCGCTCCCGGCGCCTTTGTCAACCAGACGTCATATCGCTGTCACGCAACCGTCACGCACGATTTCTATCGTGTGCGCAGCCTGCTCCGATGTCACGGAGCTGTCTTTTTGTTCGGAGACACCATGATCCAACGTTCCATCTCGTCCATCGCCCTGGCCACCCTGACCCTGACCACCGCCCTGGCACTTGGCGGCTGCGCGACCCCGAGTTCGCCCTCGACCGTTGCCCAGGCAGCCACGCCTGCCGCGGCCGTGCGTCAGAACCCCGAGCTGAGTACGCTGAACCGCCTGGTTCAACAAGCAGGGCTGGAAGCTGCGCTGCAGGGTCCAGTGACCGTTTTTGCCCCCAATGACGAGGCCTTCAAGGCCGTGCCCGCCGCCACGCTGGACAAGCTGGCCAAGGACCCCGAGGCCCTGAAAGCCCTCCTGAACTACCACGTGGTGCCCAGCGTCCTGAAGTCGAAAGACATCACGGGTGGCGCCCAGCTGGTCACGGCCAACGGTGCAAAGGTGTCGGTGTCCAAGGCCGGCGATTTCGTCACGGTGGACGAGGCCCTGGTGATCGCAGCCGATCAACCGGCCGGCCAGGGTGTCGTCCACGTCATCGATCGCGTGCTGACCCCGCCCAAGAAGTGAGCCGTCGTGGCGGGCGCACGGCGCACCCGTCCACCATGACAAAGGGGCCTCTCACGAGGCCCCTTTGTCATTTCTGATGCCAACGCGTCTGCCCCTCAGGCCTTGACGGCGGCCGCCAGGGCCTCGGCGCAACTGCGGGACAACGCTGCGTCCTCTGCTTCAACCATGACGCGCAACAGCGGCTCCGTGCCCGAAGGACGGATGAGCACACGACCACGCCCGGCCAGCCGGGACTGCACCTCTTCCTGTGTCGCAGCCAGGGCCGCACTGTTACGCCAGTCCTGCCCAGCCTGAATGCGCACGTTGATCAGCGTCTGCGGAAACAGCGTGACGCCGGACAGCCACTCTGCCAGCGGCTTCCCCGACCGCACCACGGCCTGCAGCACCTGCAAGGCGCTGACGATGCCGTCGCCCGTCGTGTGCCGATCCAGCGCGATCAGGTGGCCGGAGCCCTCCCCACCCAGCTGCCAACCGCGGGACACCAGCTCTTCCAGCACGTAGCGATCGCCCACCTTGGCCCGCACGAACTCGATTCCTCGCGCCTGAAGTGCCAACTCGACAGCCATGTTGGTCATCAGGGTACCGACCGCGCCTTTGATCGCTTCGCCCTGAGCCATGCGATCGGCCACCATCACGTACAGCAATTCATCGCCGTTGTACAGGCGCCCCGTGGCATCCACCAACTGCAGCCGGTCGGCATCACCATCAAGGGCAATGCCGTAATCGGCCTGGTGGCCCCCCACCGCCTCGACCAGCGCCTGTGGGTGGGTGGCCCCCACACCGTCGTTGATGTTGAGTCCGTCCGGCGCGCAACCGATGCTCACCACCTCGGCACCCAGCTCATGGAACACCCGGGGCGCCACTTGGTAAGCCGCGCCGTGAGCGCCGTCCACGACCAGCTTCAATCCCTTCAAGGACAGGTTGGCCCCGAAGGTCGACTTGCAGAACTCGATGTAGCGCCCCCGCGCGTCCTCGATGCGACGGGCGCGCCCGAGGCCAAGAGAGTCCGTCCACCGGGGCGACTCTTCCAACGCGGCCTCGACCTGCAGTTCCCACTCATCGGGCAGCTTCTCGCCGCGCGCGGAAAAAAACTTGATGCCGTTATCACCGAAGGGGTTGTGGGAGGCACTGATGACCACCCCGAGATCCAGGCGCAGGGCACGGGTCAGGTAGGCCACCCCCGGTGTGGGCAGCGGGCCGGTCAGCAGCACATCCACCCCGGCAGACGCAAAACCGGCCTCCAGCGCTGATTCCAGCATGTAGCCCGAAATGCGCGTGTCCTTGCCGATCAGCACGGTCGGGCGCGTGCCCGACTGGCGCAACACCTGTCCGACGGCGTGCCCCAGACGGAGCACGAAGTCAGGAGTGATGGGCGACTGGCCCACGGTGCCGCGGATGCCGTCCGTGCCGAAATAGCGTCGTGTCATGGCGATGATGTCTGCTGTATGAAACTCAGGGTGCGGATTGTCGCTCCGTTTGCCCGTCGCCGCGCCCCGATCCGGTGCAGTCGGTCAGCAGGCCGGCCGCTCGCCACACCTTGAGTGCATCCACTGTCTCTGCCACATCGTGCACACGCACGATGGCTGCGCCCTTGTGCACGCTGGCCAGGGCGGCCGCCACGCTGGCCACGAGCCGCTCGCCCACGGGGCGACCGGTGACATGCCCCAGGGTGGACTTGCGCGACCATCCCACCAGGAGTGGCCAACCCAATTCCCGCAGCGCCGACTCGGCTTGCCACAGCGCCAGGTTGTGCTCGGGCGCCTTGCCGAAGCCATAGCCGGGATCCAGTGTGATGCGATCGTGGGCCACGCCCAGAGCGACCAACGCCCCGGCGCGTGCCGCCAGGACCCCCCGCACCTCGCTGAGGATGTCACCATACTGGGGCCGCTCCTGCATGGTCGCGGGCAAGCCCTGCATGTGCATCAGGCACACGCCACACCGACCGTGCGCTGCCACAAGGACTTCGGCACCGTCGTCCGTGAGCGCCTTGATGTCATTCACGATGTCCACGCCGAGATCCAGTGCGCGGCGCATGACCTCGGTCTTGCAGGTGTCGATGGACACCGGAACCCCGAGTGTCAGGGCCCCTTTCAACACCTCGGCCACGCGCGCCCACTCTTCTTCCACGGTCAGGGTGGGCGCGCCGGGGCGCGTGGACTCGCCGCCGATGTCGAGGATGTCGACCCCCTCGCGCACCAACCGCTCGCAGTGCGCCAGGCCGGACCGGGCATCCGCGTGCGCACCGCCGTCCGAGAACGAGTCGGGCGTCACGTTGACGATGCCCATCACCCTCGGTCGGGACAGATCGATCTGAAAACGGGTGGTCAACCAGACAGGCATGGCAGGCAAGGCGTGAGAGGGCATGGGGTGGCAGAAAGCAAAACGGGGCCGAAGCCCCGTTGGATCAAGACATCGGCTGGACTCAGACCGCAGCCGGCGCACCGTCGGTGCTGATCGGCGGCTTGGGACCGCTCGGCTTGTTGCTTGGCGGCGTCCAGTCCTTGGGAGGACGCGGCTCGCGACCCTGCATGATGTCCTCGATCTGCTCCGCGTCGATGGTTTCCCAGTCGAGCAGCGCCTTGGCCATCGCATGCATCTTGTCCTGGTTGTCTTCGATCAGCTTGCGGGCGATGGCGTACTGCTCGTCGATGATCTTCCGGATCTGCTTGTCGACCTTCTGCATGGTCTCTTCCGACATGTTGGTCGTCTTGGTGATCGACCGGCCGAGGAAGACCTCGCCTTCGTTGTCGGCATAGACCATCGGGCCCAGCTCGTCCGTCATGCCGTAGCGGGTCACCATGTCACGCGCGATGGCGGTGGCACGCTCGAAGTCGTTCGAGGCACCGGTCGTCATCTGGTTCATGAAGACTTCTTCGGCAATCCGGCCGCCGAACAGCACCGAGATGGTGTCAAGCATCCGCGACTTGTCCATGCTGAACCGGTCACCCTCGGGCAACTGCATGGTCACGCCCAGCGCGCGGCCGCGCGGGATGATCGTCACCTTGTGGACCGGGTCGGTCTTGGGCAGCAGGCGCGCCACGAGGGCGTGACCCGCTTCGTGGTAGGCCGTGTTCTTGCGCTCTTCCTCGGGCATGACCATGGACTTGCGCTCGGGGCCCATCATGATCTTGTCCTTGGCCTTCTCGAAGTCCTGCATCTCCACGACGCGGCCATTGCGGCGGGCAGCGAACAGCGCAGCTTCGTTGACCAGGTTGGCCAGGTCGGCACCCGAGAAACCCGGGGTGCCACGCGCCAGAATGTCGGCGCGGATGTCCTGGCTGACCGGGACCTTGCGGATGTGCACGTTCAGGATCTGCTCACGGCCCCGCACGTCCGGCAGCGTCACATAGACCTGGCGGTCGAAGCGGCCAGGCCGCAGCAGGGCCGGGTCGAGGATGTCCGGGCGGTTGGTCGCGGCGATCACGATCACACCCAGGTTGGTCTCGAAGCCGTCCATCTCGACCAGCATCTGGTTGAGCGTCTGCTCGCGTTCGTCGTTGCCGCCGCCCAGACCGGCGCCACGATGGCGACCGACCGCATCGATTTCGTCGATGAAGATGATGCAGGGGGCGTTCTTCTTGGCCTGTTCGAACATGTCGCGGACACGGGCCGCGCCCACACCCACGAACATTTCAACGAAGTCGGAGCCGGAGATGGTGAAGAACGGCACCTTAGCTTCGCCCGCGATGGACTTGGCCAGCAGCGTCTTGCCGGTGCCCGGAGGGCCGACCATCAGCACGCCGCGGGGGATGCGACCGCCTAGCTTCTGGAATTTCTGCGGGTCGCGCAGGAAGTCGACGAGTTCCTTGACCTCTTCCTTGGCTTCGTCGCAGCCGGCGACGTCGGCAAAGGTGATGTTGTTGTTGTTCTCGTCGAGCATCCGGGCCTTGCTCTTGCCGAAGCTGAAGGCCCCGCCCTTGCCACCGCCTTGCATCTGGCGCATGAAGTAGATCCACACGCCGATCAGCAGCAGCATCGGGCCCCAGGACACGAGCAGGCTCATGATGAGCGACGGCTCCTCACGGGGCTTGACGTCGAACTTCACACCGCTGTTGATCAGGTCACCGACCAGGCCGCGATCCAGGTAGGTGGCCGTGCTGCGGATGCGCTTGTCATCGGTGGTGATGGCGATGATCTCCGTGCCACCGCCCCCTTCCTGCAGCGTCACGCTCTTAATGCGCTTGGCCCGAACCTCTTCAAGGAAGTCGGAGTAGCCAATCTGGCTGCCTCCGGTGGTGGCACGGTCGAACTGCTTGAACACGGTGAACAACACCAGCGCCACAACCAGCCAGACAGCAATTTTGGAGAACCATTGATTGTTCACCGCGGCTCCTTCAACCCGAACTCATCCGCCAGACGCGGCGCGGGATGCGCCAGCCCATCATGACGACTGCGAAGACCGGCACCGGGTGCTTGACAAAGCGTCCGACACGCGATCTGCGCTGAACATGGGGATGATTCTAGACGAGTCAAGTGGGGGCCTGCAGAACGCTATCCCCTGTGAAACCCCGGTTTTCCTTGATTTGAAGACGCGCATCCACAAATTCAGCGGACTTGCTGCGCCGCAACATATCAAGAAGAACCCTTCAGACCGATGCCTACAAGGAAGGTTTCCGCTGATTTGTCCCGGGAAGCCTTCGGTTTGATGGGTTTGACGACGCGGAAATGCGCTCGAAACAGCTCTACCAGTTGGCTGTATCCGCTGCCATGAAAAACTTTGCAAACGAGTGCGCCGTCGCGTTTCAGATGATGCTGCGCGAAGTCGATAGCCAGCTCGATCAGGTGTGCGATGCGTGCGCTGTCCGATGATTCGATGCCGCTGAGATTGGGGGCCATGTCCGATACAACCACGTCCACGGGCCGGTCTCCGACAGCCTCTCGCAACTGCGCCAGCACCTCGTCTTCCCGAAAATCGCCCTGAATGAAGTGCACGCCCTCGATGGGCTCGAACTCCAACAGGTCCAGCGCGATGATGGCGCCATTCAGCTCGCCTACCGCCGCCCCGCCCTGCCCGCCGTCCTTTGGGGCGAACTTGCGCCGGACGTACTGACTCCAGGCGCCAGGCGCGGCCCCGAGATCCACCACGAGTTGGCCCGGGCGGATGAGGTTCAACGCCTCGTCGATCTCCTTCAACTTGAAAGCCGCACGCGACCGAAACCCCTCTTTTTGCGCCATGCGGACGTAAGGATCGTTCACGTGGTCATTCAGCCAGGCCTTGTTGACCTTTTTGCTTTTGGTTTTGACTTTCATGGCTCGATAATAGAGGGATGCCTGCAATTGAACTGAACACCACGGAGCGCCGTGCCCTTCGCGCGGACGCCCACCACCTCGACCCGGTCGTGATGATCGGGGGCGACGGCCTGACGGCGGCCGTGCTCAAGGAAGCCGATTCTGCGCTCAACGCCCACGGTCTGATCAAGGTCCGCGTGCTTGGAGACGACCGCACCGCCCGCGAGGCGCTGTTTGCCCAGCTGTGCGATCAGCTGAACGCGGCACCGGTACAGCACATCGGCAAGCTGCTGGTGCTGTGGCGCCCCCAGCCCGAAAAGGCTCCCAAGGAAGAGACGGGCTCGCGCAACGCGGCCCCTCGCGAAGTGAAGATCCTGAAGTTCTCGAAGAGCGGCACGCGCCGCCCAGAGATCAAGAAGGTTCAGGTGATGGGCAACCAGCGCGTCACGGCCGGCGGCCTGATCAAGCGCGCCAAAAAGCGCCTCACCAGCAAGAAGAAGACAGGCTGAAGCCGGCGAACACCTGCCAACCAGCGCACTGAACGCCGCCTCCGGGCGGCGTTTTCACGTCAGCTCGACGCGGCAGCAGGCTCCCCAGCCGCCCCCGACGTCATGCTGGTCACACGCCAGGCCAGCGCGACCACGCACGCCGTCTTCACCCAGTACAGCGTGGCCGACAGTCCGTGCAAGGCACCGAAGGACAGCACCGTCCGTTCCCCGGCCTTGGCGGCTTCGATCATCGGGTGCAACGCGAATTGCCCGAAGATCGTCAGGAACAACGCAGCCAGCATCAGCAGCAGGTTGCCCGTCATGACCGAGCCGGTCTGACCGCCTTCAGCCAGGGCACGCACACGGCGTCGCTCCACGACGTACAGCACGATGGCGATCAGCAGGCTCACACGGGCCTCGACGGCGAAGATCCGCCCTGCACCCACGCCCGCGCTGACCCGGTCCAGCACTGTGAAAAGACTGGGTGCGGCGATGGCACCGATGGCCAGCAGCAGGCCCGCCCAGATGCCGGCCAGCACCATCTGAAGACGCTGCAACTTCATGTTCAGGCTCAGATGTAGCGAACTTCGATGACCTCGTAGTTGCGCACGCCCCCCGGGGCCTGCACGGCCGCCACATCGCCGGCTTCCTTGCCAATGAGGGCGCGGGCGATCGGCGAACTGATGGAGATCAGGCCCAGTTTCAAGTCGGCCTCGTCGTCACCCACAATCTGGTACGTCACCTGGTCACCGGACTCTTCCTCTTCCAGGTCGACGGTGGCGCCGAAAACGACCCGGCCGCCGGCATCCAGCTCCGACGGGTCGATGACCTGGGCCGCCGACAGCTTGCCTTCGATTTCCTTGATGCGGCCTTCGATGAAGCCCTGCTTGTCCTTGGCGGCGTCGTACTCGGCGTTTTCGGACAGGTCACCCTGCGCACGGGCCTCGGCGATGGCCACGACCACAGCCGGGCGCTCGACGTGCTTGAGGCGGTGCAGCTCTTCCTTCAACTTCTCTGCGCCGCGCTTGGTGATGGGGATGGTCGACATGCTGTCTCTCTCGGTGGTCGGTGGGCAACCTGAGATCAGGGCCTCTGAAATGAACCGAGCCGCGCCCCGGATGCCATCGGCAGATGGTGGCCAGGCGCGGCCCGCATGGAAAAGCAAAACCACGCCCGCTTGCGCGGACGCGGCCTGAAGCTGCAGTTTAGTGCAGTTTGGCGTGGAGCTCCTGCACCGAGTAGACCTTCAGGTCGTCCTGGTGCTTCAGCGCTTCGACGGCCGCTTCGCAGCCCGCCATGGTGGTGTAGTAGGTGACGCGGTTGGCCAGCGCAGCGGTGCGGATGCTGCGCGAATCGGCAATCGCCGTGCGCGTTTCGTCCACGGTGGTGAACACGAGCTGGATCTCGCCGGCCTTGATGGCGTCCGCGATGTGCGGGCGGCCGTCCTTGACCTTGTTCACCGGCTTGACAGGCACGCCGGCGGCGGCGATGG
The DNA here is from genome assembly GCF_913773725.1 of uncultured Aquabacterium sp. GTDB lineage: Bacteria > Pseudomonadota > Gammaproteobacteria > Burkholderiales > Burkholderiaceae_C > Aquabacterium. Next base: position 24,749 of record NZ_CAJYGK010000114.1, read on the forward strand.
CCGCTGCCGTGCCCTTGGTCGCGACGACACCGAAGCCCAGGGCCACCAGGTCCTTGGCCACGGCCACGGCACGGTCCTTGTCGCCGTCTTTGACCGAGATGCACACCGTGCCTTTGGTCGGCAGACGCGAACCGGCGCCCAGCTGCGACTTCAGCATGGCTTCGCCGAAGGTCTCGCCCACGCCCATGACTTCACCGGTCGAACGCATTTCAGGGCCGAGGACGGGGTCCACACCCGGGAACTTGTTGAACGGGAAGACGGCTTCCTTGACGCTGTAGTACGACGGCACCACTTCACGCGGGGCCTTGCCATCCGGCGACTTCTGGCTCGACAGCTTCTGGCCGGCCATGCAGCGCGCGGCGATCTTGGCCAGCGGCTGACCCGTGGCCTTCGACACGTACGGCACCGTGCGCGAGGCGCGCGGGTTCACTTCTAGCACGAAGACCGTCGCGGCGTCCAGACCCTTGGTCACGTCGCCCTGGATGGCGAACTGCACGTTCATCAGGCCGACCACGTTCAGGGCCTTGGCCATCAGCGCAGTCTGACGACGCAGTTCGTCCTGGATCTCGGCCGACAGCGTGTAGGGAGGCAGCGAGCAGGCTGAGTCACCGGAGTGCACGCCAGCCTGTTCGATGTGCTCCATGATGCCGCCGATCATCGTGTCGGTGCCATCGCTGATGCAGTCGACGTCGACTTCGACCGCGTCATTCAGGAAGCGGTCCAGCAGCACGGGCGATTTCTCGGAGACGCGCACGGCTTCGCGCATGTAGCGCTCGAGGTCCTTGTCGCCGTGGACGATTTCCATGGCGCGGCCACCCAGCACGTACGAGGGGCGCACCACCAGCGGGTAGCCGATCTCGTTGGCCAGCTTGATCGCGTCGTCCTCGTTGCGGGCCGTCCGGTTGGGCGGCTGCTTGAGACCCAGTTTGTGCAGCAGGGCCTGGAAGCGTTCGCGGTCTTCTGCGATGTCGATGGAATCAGGCGTGGTGCCGATGATGGGCACGCCATTGGCTTCCAGGTCAAGCGCGAGCTTCAGCGGGGTCTGACCGCCGTATTGCACGATCACGCCGACCGGCTTTTCCTTGGCCACGATTTCCAGCACGTCTTCCAGCGTCACGGGCTCGAAGTACAGGCGGTCGGAGGTGTCATAGTCGGTCGAGACGGTCTCGGGGTTGCAGTTGACCATGATGGTCTCGTAGCCGTCTTCGCGCATGGCGAGGGCAGCATGGACGCAGCAGTAGTCGAACTCGATGCCCTGGCCGATGCGGTTCGGGCCACCGCCCAGCACCATGATCTTCTTCTTGTCCGTCGGCTCGGCTTCACACTCCTCGTCGTACGTGGAGTACATGTAGGCCGTCTGCGTGGCGAACTCACCCGCGCAGGTGTCGACGCGCTTGTAGACCGGGCGCACGTTCAGCGCATGACGGGCCTTGCGCACGGCGTGCTGGTCGGTGCCCAGCAACTTGGCCAGGCGGCGGTCCGAGAAGCCCTTCTTCTTCAGGTAGCGCAGCTCGTCGGCCGACAGGCTCTCGAGCATACGCCCCTTGAGTTGGCCTTCGGTCTTGATGATGTCTTCGATCTGAGCCAGGAACCAGGGGTCGACCTTGGTTTCTTCGAAAACCTCGTCCAGCGTCATGCCGATGCGGAAGGCGTCACCCAGGAAACGGATGCGCTCAGGGCCGGGCTCGCCGATCTCCTGCAGGATCTCTTCGCGGTCGTTGCTGATCTCGGTCAGGCCGTCGATGCCGGTTTCCAGGCCACGCAGGGCCTTCTGGAACGATTCCTGGAAGGTGCGGCCCATGGCCATCACTTCACCCACCGACTTCATCTGGGTGGTCAGGCGGCTGTCGGCAGCAGGGAACTTCTCGAAGGCGAAACGCGGGATCTTGGTGACCACGTAGTCGATCGAGGGCTCGAACGAGGCCGGGGTGGCGCCGCCGGTGATGTCGTTCTTGAGCTCGTCGAGCGTGTAGCCAACGGACAGCTTGGCTGCGATCTTCGCGATCGGGAAGCCCGTGGCCTTGGAGGCCAGCGCCGACGAACGCGACACGCGGGGGTTCATCTCGATCACGATCATCCGGCCGTTGTCCGGGTTGATCGAGAACTGCACGTTCGAACCACCGGTTTCCACGCCGATCTCGCGCAGGATGGCGATCGAGGCATTGCGCAGCAGCTGGTATTCGCGGTCGGTGAGCGTTTGCGCCGGGGCCACGGTGATCGAGTCACCGGTGTGGATGCCCATCGGGTCGAGGTTTTCGATCGAGCACACGATGATGCAGTTGTCCGCCTTGTCGCGGACGACTTCCATCTCGTATTCCTTCCAGCCGATGAGCGATTCTTCGATCAGCAGCTCATTGGTGGGCGAGAGGTCGAGGCCGCGCTTGCAGATCTCTTCGAACTCTTCGGGGTTGTAGGCGATGCCACCACCCGTGCCGCCCAGCGTGAAGCTGGGGCGGATCACCATCGGGAAGCCCGAGCCACCGATTTCAGCCTGGATGCGCTTCTGAACCGCCCAGGCCTCTTCCATCGAGTGGGCGATGCCCGACTTCGCGGAGTCCAGACCGATCTTGGTCATGGCTTCCTTGAACTTCTGGCGGTCTTCGGCCTTCTCGATCGCGTGCTCGTTGGCGCCGATCATCTCGACCTTGTACTTGTCGAGCACGCCGTGCTTGTGCAGGTCGAGCGCGCAGTTCAGCGCGGTCTGGCCGCCCATGGTCGGCAGGATCGCGTCGGGGCGCTCCTTGGCGATGATGCGCTCAACCACCTGCCAGGTGATGGGCTCGATGTAGGTGACGTCCGCCGTGTTCGGGTCCGTCATGATGGTCGCCGGGTTGCTGTTGACCAGGATGACCTTGTAGCCCTCTTCGCGCAGGGCCTTGCAGGCCTGGGCGCCGGAGTAGTCGAATTCACAGGCCTGGCCGATGATGATCGGGCCAGCGCCGATGATGAGGATGCTCTTGATGTCGGTGCGCTTTGCCATTATTTCTTCTCCGCCTGGTGCGTGGTCATGAGCGACACGAAGCGGTCGAACAGGTAGGCGATGTCATGCGGACCCGGCGAGGCTTCCGGGTGACCCTGGAAGCAGAACGCGGGCTTGTCGGTGCGGGCGAGGCCTTGCAGCGTGCCGTCGAACAGCGAGATGTGCGTGGCGCGCAGGTTGGCGGGCAGCGTCTTTTCGTCCACAGCAAAACCGGGGTTCTGGCTGGTGATGCTGACGCGACCGTTGTCCAGGTCCTTCACGGGGTGGTTGCCGCCGTGGTGGCCGAACTTCATCTTGAAGGTCTTGGCGCCCGAGGCCAGTGCCATGATCTGGTGACCCAGGCAGATGCCGAAGGTCGGGATGCCGGTTTCGATGAGTTCCTTGGCCGCGGCAATGGCGTAGTCGCAAGGCTCGGGATCACCAGGGCCGTTGGACAGGAAGATCCCATCGGGGTTGTACTTCAGCACGTCGGCAGCCGGCGTCTTGGCGGGCACCACCGTGACCTTGCAGCCGCGCTCGGCCAGCATGCGCAGGATGTTGCGCTTGACGCCGTAGTCGTAGGCCACGACGTGGAACTTCGGGGCGGTCAGCTTGCCGAAGCCGGGCTTGCCGCCCAGCTCAGGGTTGGCGAGCTTCCACTCGGTTTCGGTCCACTCGCACACATCGGTGCGGCTGACGACCTGCGCCAGGTCCTGGCCTGCCATGCTGGGCGCGGCCTTCGCGGCGGCCACAGCCTCGGCAATCAGCGCGTCGGTGATGGCTTCACCGGCATTCAGACCCACGATCACGCCGTTTTGCGCGCCCTTCTGGCGCAGCAGTCGGGTCAGCTTGCGCGTGTCGATGTCGGCAATGCCCACCGTGCCCTGGGCCTGGAGGTATTGCGACAGCGTCTGCGTCTGGCGGAAGTTGGAAGTACGGATGGGCAGGTCCTTGATGATCAGACCTGCGGCATGGACTTTCGCGGCTTCGACGTCTTCACCGTTGACGCCGTAGTTGCCGATGTGCGGATACGTCAGGGTGACGATCTGCCGGGCATAGCTCGGGTCGGTGAGGATTTCCTGGTAGCCGGTCAGCGAAGTGTTGAAGACGACTTCACCAACGGTGCGACCGGCAGCGCCGATCGACGTTCCGCGAAAGACCGTGCCGTCTGCGAGGGCCAGAAGAGCTTGAGGCAGGACGGGCAGCACGGGTTCATTCTCCGTTTGTTATGCGCCCGGCACGCCCTTGGCACGACTGCTCGTGCCACACAGCGGTCCGTGGCGCAGGCGTGACAAGTTCAGGTCCAGTAAAGGAAACCGATCGGATTTGCCAGGCGGGGGGTGGTTGCGGGTAAACCTTAGGAGTATAACCTAAGCTCCCCATGTCCGGTCGTGAACCCTGACCGGTCCTCCGAATTGCACCAAAAGGAAGCACCATGCAAGGCGACCCGAAAGTCATCGATTTCCTCAACGCCCAGCTGAAGAACGAGCTCACCGCCACCAACCAGTACTTCCTGCACTACCGCATGCTGAAGCACTGGGGTCTCGACAAGCTGGCCAAGAAGGAATACGAGGAGTCGATCGGCGAGATGAAGCACGCCGACAAGCTGATGGCGCGCATCTTCATGCTGGACGGCCTGCCCAACCTCCAGGATCTGGGCAAGTTGCTCATCGGCGAGGACGTACCTGAGATCCTGCAGGGTGATCTTCAGCTCGAGACGGCGGCCCAGGGCACCATCAAGGACGGCATTGCCTATTGCGAATCGGTGCGTGACTACGTTTCCCGCGATCTGCTGCAGGACATCCTCGATGACACCGAGGAGCACATCGACTTCCTGGAAACGCAGCTCGACCTGATCGGCAAGGTAGGCATTCAGAACTACCTGCAATCGCAGATGGGAGAAGCCTCCTGACCCCTTGACTGCGAATCATTCTTATTTGAAAATGCATCCATCGCCCCTTGCCGGGGCACATGGGTGACAGAATGATTGTGTGTGTCTGCCGTCGGGTGTCTGATCGCGAAATTCAACGCCAGGCTGCCGCGGGCGTGTCCAGCTTCGACGAACTGCAGATGGAAACCGGCCTGGCCACCTGCTGCGGCCGCTGCGAAAGCTGCGCCCGCGACGTGTTTTCGCGCGCCCAGACCCACGGCACCATCGCCCTGATTCAGGGCGCCCCTCACGCCGAGGCCACCCGGACGGCGGCCTGACGGCGCCCCGCGCGGGCCCGCGCTCAAGTCGCGGCCCATCGCGCCGATACCCTGAAGACGTGGCTCACACTGGCCGCGGCCTGTCGGGGGTCCCATGTCTTCTTACTTCTTCACGCACGACGAATCGGCGCAGATCGACACACGCAGCCGCCACGTCGGGCCGGACGGCCGGGCCCGGGTGCGGACCGTGCTGGCCATGAACCCCGAGCAGATCGCGCCTGGCTTGGGGTCACCCACGCCACGTCGTACAGAAGTCACTCCCCCCAGCCTGTTTGCCCGCCCGCCTTCGGGCTGGCGTGCCTGGTTGACTGGTTTCTGGTATTGGCTGTGGGACTTGGACGAGCCCGCCAGCAGCCCGGCCGTGCCCGCTCGCATGCTGGCAGCGGTTCGCCAAGAGTTCATGCAGGCCATTCACGACCTGCAATCGGCGGATGCCTGCCGACTGCGCACCCACGTCGAGCGCGCCCGCTCGTTGCGAGAACTGTGGCATCTGCGCGCCGATGTGTTTCGAACCATCTCCACCCACCGTGGCCAGATCGAGGCCCAATCCCGGTTGGATGCACTGGACGCGCACTTCCCTGTCCGGACGACGCGGCGCGCGGACGATGGGCGGCACGGCCGTCCGTCGCACTGGTGAGCCAGACAGACACACGCCCCCTGACGGAATGTGACCCCTTGCGACAAAGCGGGGTGTGAGGCATTGCACAATGGGGGTTGATCTGTGAAGCTCCCCATGAACATCATCATTCTGGACGACTATCAGGACGCCGTCCGCAAGCTCAAGTGCGCATCCCAGCTGGACGGGCTGTCTGCCAAGGTCTACACGAACACGGTCAAGGGCATCGGGCAACTGTCGATTCGCCTGCGCGACGCCGAGGCACTGGTGCTCATCCGTGAACGCACCCATTTCCCTCGCGCGCTGTTGGAAAAGCTGCCGAAGCTGCGGCTGATCTGCCAGACGGGCCCTGTGGGCTCACACATCGACGTCGAGGCGTGCACGCGGCTGGGCATCGCAGTGGCCGAAGGGGTGGGCGATCCGACGGCGCCTGCCGAACTGACGTGGGCGCTCGTGATGGCGGCCATGCGTCGTCTGCCTCAGTACATCGGCAACCTCAAGCACGGGGCGTGGCAGCAATCGGGGCTCAAGTCCGCCTCGATGCCAACCAATTTCGGGCTGGGCATGGTGCTGTCCGGCAAGACACTGGGCATATGGGGTTACGGCCGGATCGGTCGCCGCGTGGCGCAGTACGGCAAGGCTTTCGGGATGCACGTGACGGTCTGGGGCAGCGAGGCCTCGCGCGAGAAGGCACGTGCCGACGGGTTCATCCCCGCGCCGAACCGCGAGGCCTTTTTTGAAGCATGCGACGTCCTCAGCCTGCACCTGCGCCTCACGCCCGACACACGAGGCCTCATCACGCAGGATGACCTGCAGCGCATGAAGCCCACGGCGCTGCTCGTCAACACATCGCGGGCCGAACTCTTGCAGGACAACGCCCTGGTGACGGCATTGAACCGAGGCCGCCCCGGCATGGCCGCCGTGGACGTGTTCGAGAGCGAGCCCATCCTGCAAGGCCACCCGCTTCTGCGCCTGGAGAACGCGGTGTGCACACCGCACATCGGCTATGTCGAGCAGGAGAACTACGAGCGCTACTTCAGCTCCGCGTTCGACAACCTGCTGAACTTCATCGCCGGCACGCCGACGAACATCGTCAATCCGGAGGCCCTGCGGGTCCATCACTGAGCTTCACAGGCAGTACGTGGAACTCGAGCGCGCGCTTCCCCGGCACGACATGGCAGCGGCCCGTTGGGCACTGCTCGCCGGAAACTTTGTCATCGGCTGCGGTGTGATGGTCGTGGGCGGCACGCTCAACGACCTCACGCACGACCTGAACGTCTCTGTCGCGCAAGGCGGCCGGCTGATCGCGATCGCCTCGCTGGTAATGGGGCTGGGCGCCCCGCTGCTGGCTGCTGCGGTGGCCCACATCGACCGGCGCAAGCTTCTTTGTCTGACCATGCTGTGGTACGCGCTTGGGCACGGCTTGTGTGCGCTGGCACCGGATTACGCCTGGCTCTGGCCCATTCGGGCCCTCACCGTGCTGTCTGCAGCCGTGTTCACCCCGCAGGCGGCCGCCACGATGGGGTTCATGAGCACGCCGGCGCACCGCGGTCGTGCCATCACCTTCGTGTTCATGGGCTGGTCGGTCGCCTCTGTGGCGGGCATGCCGATGGCGGCATGGGTCGGGGAGCGGCTGGGCTGGCGCATCGCCATGGGCATGGTCGCAGCCGGCGCGCTGTGCGTGGCCTGGCTGGTGTGGCGCCATGTGCCCCGGGGCATCCGTCCGCCCGCGCTGTCGTGGCGCTCGTGGCGCAAGGTGTTTGCCTCGCCGCTGCTGATGGCCGTCGTGGCCGTGACGGCGTGCCAGAGTGCCGGGCAGTTCTCGGTGCTGGCCTACATGGCGCCGTACTACAAGCACGGCTATGGGGCCTCGCCGGAGCAGATCAGCGCGATGTTTGCGTGGTTCGGTGCCCTGGCGCTGCTGGGCAACCTGTACCTGAACCGGGTCATCGACCAGACCGGCCCCGCGCGGGCCGTCACCACGACACTGGCGATGATGGCAGTCAGCCTGCTGGCGTGGCCCCTGGCGACGACCCTGCCCTGGCTTGCGCTCATCCTGCTGCCCTGGGCGTTGAGCGGGTTCGCCACGAACTCGGGACAACAGGCTCGCCTGGGCGGCCTCTCGCCGCGCCTGGCCCCTGCGCTGATGGCCCTGAACACATCGGCGATCTACCTGGGGCAGGCTGTGGGCGCCGCCGGCGGGGGGTGGGTGATCACGCACCAGGGATATGCGCCGCTGCACTGGCTCGGCCTCGCCTGGGTGGTGGTGGGGCTGGCTCTCAGTGTGTGGGCCCAACGAGCCCAGCGGGCCGACGACGCCCGCCATGCCGGGGTCGCGCCCTGAGGCCGGGGCGCCGTCCTGCCCCTGCTCAGCGAGGGCTCTCGTAGAACACGTAGGTCGAGAAGTTGGACACCTCGAAGTAGATGCGCTTCTCGCCCGGATCCACCTGGCCGTTCTGGTTTTCGTCCAGGACGCCATAGCCGAAACGGTACTCACGGGGCGATCCGTCACTGGTGCCCAGCGCCGTGCTCAGCTTGTCGATCTTCAGGAAGCGCTTGACGAGTTGCGCCCCCGAATAGACCTCAAGCACGCCGTCGGTGCCCGTCCAGTTCTGGATGTCTCGCCGGAACTTGTTCTGCTGCTCCTGGGTGCAACCCGCTTGCAGCAGCACGCCGCACAGCGCTGTCACGCCCCACACCCACGCCCTGCTGCCCATCGTCGTGCTCCCTGACCGGTTGGATCTCAGCCGAGCCGCTGCCGGCGCGCTTCGTAAAGGCACACACCACTGGCCACCGACACGTTGAGGCTTTCCACGCCCCCCATCATCGGGATGCTGACCAGCTGGTCGCAGTGCTTGCGGGTCAACTGGCGCATGCCGTCGCCCTCAGCGCCGAGCACCACCGCCACAGGCCCCTTGAGGTCTGCCTGGTAAAGGCCGCCGGGCGCATCATCCGAGGTGCCAATGATCCAGATGTCCCGCTCCTTCAGCTCGTTCAGCGTCCGAGCCAGGTTGGTGACCATGAAATACGGCACCGTCTCGGCGGCCCCGCTGGCCACTTTGGCCACGGTGGCATTGATGCCGACGGCATGGTCCTTCGGGGCAATCACGGCGTGGGCGCCAGCGCCATCGGCCACGCGAAGGCAAGCACCCAGGTTGTGAGGATCGGTCACGCCGTCGAGCACAAGCAGCAGCGGGGGCTCGGTCAGGCTGTCGAGCAGGTCGTCCAGCGAGCGCGCATGGCTGAGCGCCTCGACCTTGGCCACGACGCCCTGATGGCGATGCGTGCCGGCCATCTGCTGCAGACGGGCATCGTCGCTGTCGATCACGCGCAGGCCAGCTTCTTCCACCTTGGCGAGAAACTGCTTCATGCGCTGGTCGCGCCGGCTGGCATCAACGTGGAGTTCGCGAATGGACTTCGGCGCCACCTTCAGGCGCACGGACACGGCATGGAAGCCAAATAGCAGTTTCAGACTCATCCCGGCATCCTAACCGGTGATGCGCCCTGCCCCGATGCGGACGGTGTGCTGACAGCGGGCGGCAATGGCCGGATCGTGCGTGACCAGAATGAGCGTGGTGCCCACCTCCCGGTTCAACTCGAACATCAGGTCCATGATGGCCAGCCCCGTGGCGTGATCAAGGCTGCCCGTGGGCTCGTCGGCCATGAGGATGTCGGGGCTCATCACGAAAGCCCGGGCGAGCGCCACGCGCTGCTGCTCGCCGCCGGAGAGCACCGCGGGCCGGTGCGACAGCCGTTCGGCCAACCCCACTCGCTCGAGCATCGCCCTGGCTTTGGCGCGTGCCTGGCGGTCGCCGCGCAGCTCCAGCGGCAGCATGACGTTCTCCAGCGCAGACAGGTGGCCAATGAGCTGGAAGTTCTGGAACACGAAACCGATGTGGCTCGCGCGATGCGCCGCCCGGGCGTCCTCGTCAAGACAGAAGAGGTCGACGCCACAGAGTTCGACCAAGCCTTCGGACGGTGTGTCGAGCCCGGCCAGCAGCGACAGCAAGGTGCTCTTGCCGGAACCGGAAGCCCCGACGATCGCCAGGGTCTCACCACGCGGCACCGTGAGGTCGATGCCATGCAGAATGGTGAGGGGCCCGGTTGCGTCAGCGACCGTCTTGCCCAGACCACGGACAACGATGGCCGGCTGAGCGGCAGTGAGCGCATCGGAAGGCATCGAGTGAGAAACGGAAGAGGACATGCCAATCGACTGTACGCGACGCGCGCTGGCCCTGTGCAGCCTGGGTGCTTGGCTGGGGCCGGTGTGGGGCGCACGAAACACCGAGGCTCGGACCCTGATGGTGCTGGGTGACAGCCTGTCGGCCGAATATGGCCTGCCTCGCGGGACGGGCTGGGTGGCGCTGATGGAGCAGCGCATTGCGCAGGCTCGCCTGAAGACACGGGTGGTGAACGCCAGCATCAGCGGCGAAACCACCTCCGGCGGACTCAGTCGCCTGCCGGCCCTGCTCAGTCAGCACAAGCCCGACGTGGTGGTGATCGAGCTGGGTGCCAACGATGCGCTGCGCGGCCTGCCCCTTGACGGCGCGCGTCGCAACCTGAGTGAGATGGTCCGCCTGAGCCAGGAGGCCGGTGCGCGGGTCCTTCTGGTCGGCATGATGGTGCCGCCCAACTATGGCAAACGGTATGCGGACGATTTCGCGGCCTTGTTCGGCAGCGTCAGCGAGGAGCGCAAGGTGCCACTCGTGCCCTTCTTCTTGAAGGGGGTGGCGGACAGGCCGGACGCGCGCGACTGGTTTCAGGCCGATGGCACCCACCCGTTGCCCAAGGCCCACCCGGTGATGCTCGACCTGGTGTGGCCGAAGCTGCAACCGCTGTTGCGCGGCTGAACCTCACTTCTTGGGGGTGAGCCCCGCGCCGAGGTTGCCCATCAGCGTCTCGGCCTGCTTGCTCATCTGCTCCTGCATCTGCTGGAAGAGGCTGCGCGACTGCTCCATGTAGCCGCCCATGAAGTTCTGCATCAGCGGGTTCTGCAGGTTCATCATCGAGTTCTCGGCCAGGCGAGACTGCATGTCGATGAAGCTCTGGATGTTCTTTTCCAGGTAGTGGCCCATGAGGCCCTGCATGGTGTGGCCGTAGAAGCGGATGATCTGCGCCAGGGCCTGCGTCGAGAACATCGGCACACCGGCCGTCTCCTCTTCCAGAATGATCTGCAGCAGGATGCTGCGCGTCAGGTCCTCGCCGCTCTTGGCATCCACCACGACGAAGTGCTCACAGGCCATGACCATGTCCTTCACGTCGGCCAGCGTGATGTAACTGCTGGTCTTGGTGTCGTACAGGCGGCGATTCGGGTACTTCTTGATGATGCGTTGCCCCGGGGCGGTCGCACCCGTGCCCGTCTCGGGGGCATCTTCTTGCGGCTCTTCCTCGTGGCGGGGGGGGCGTGCTGCGCTCATGGGTGCTCCTGTGGGTCAGGGTTCATTGTAGGAGGCGCTCGCCGCCGCCTGGCCGCCATGCCGTGAACACGCCACGCTGCAGGGCAATACTTCCGTGAGAAGCCTGGTGTACCCGGTTCATGGAACGCTTCTCGCACTGCCGCCCGACACACACCTCTTTCGGCCAGGCCGCCGGACGCCGGCGAAGACCCGACCCCACGGCGACAAAAAGGAAAAAGCCCCGCAAATCAATGACTTGCGGGGCTTTTCGATCCAGGAAATTTGGTAGGCGCGATTGGATTCGAACCAACGACCCCCACCATGTCAAGGTGGTGCTCTAACCAACTGAGCTACGCGCCTGGAAGGCTTAGACTATAACACGTTTTTCGCTATCTCCGTCTCGCTTTCGTCACGCCGCTGATTTGCAACACTTTCGAAAGAACCGGAGCGAGTCGCGTGGTGTCCGTCGTCTGGAGCGTGAGTGTAACCGTGATTCGGTCCCGGGCCGTCTCACTGTGGATGGATTGCACCGGAATCTTGGCCTGAGCGAGCACATCGCAGACATCACGCAACAGTCCGCCGCGGTCATGGCCCTCCACCAGCACATCGACGGCGTAGTGAGCGTTGTCCGCCACAGCATGGCGCCCCCACGCCACAGGGATGATGCGCTCGGGGCTGCGCCCTGCCAGTTGGCGGAAGTTGCTGCAGTCGGTGCGATGCACCGCCACGCCCTTGCCGCGGGTGACGTAGCCGCCGATGACATCGGGGGGGGCAGGCTTGCAGCACCGCGCCAGCTGCGTCAGCAGCGAGTCCATGCCGACCACGAGCACGCCCTTGCCTTCTCCTGGAGCGCCGGCCGCTTCCTGCCGCGCCAGGCGCTGGGTCAGAAGCTGGTCCGGATCGGGCTCGGGTTCGGCGGGGCGGAAGCTCTGCTCGATGTTGCGCAGCGAGTACTCGTCCTTGCCGACGACGTCGAACAGCGCTTCGGCGCTGCGAAAACCGAGACGCGCCGCGAGCTCGTCGAGCTTGATGGCGGTCTTGCCCTCGCGCTGAAGCAGCTTCTCGACCAGCTCGCGGCCCTTGGCAATCGTGGCCTGCTGCGCAAGGGCATTGAACCAGGCGCGCACCTTGGCCTTCGCGCGCTGGCTGCGCAGGTAGCCCAGCTCGGGGTTGATCCAGTCGAGTGACGGCCCCCCTTCCTTGACGGAGACGATCTCCACGGTCTGGCCGCTGCGCAGCGGCGTGTTGAGCGTCACCATGGCGCCATCGACCCGGGCGCCGCGGCAGCGGTGGCCCAGGTTGGTGTGCAGCGTGTAGGCGAAGTCGACCGGGGTGGCGCCCGCAGGCAGGTCGATGATCTCGCCTTCCGGGGTGAACACATAGATGCGATCGTCGAAGAGGCCGGCGCCGGCCTGCCCACCCTGGGCTTCGTCGGCGCTGGCCAGATCGCGCTCCCACGCGAGCAGCTGGCGCAACACGGTCTTGCGCGCCTCGGCCACGCGGCTTTCGAAATCGCCGGCAGCCTGTACACCGGCGTAACCCTTGGCACCAGCCTCCTTGTAAGCCCAGTGGGCCGCCACGCCGCTTTCGGCATGGTCGTGCATGTCCTGGGTGCGGATCTGGATCTCGATCGTGCGGCCCTGGTCGTCGCGCACCACGGTGTGCAACGACTGGTAGCCATTGGGCTTGGGCCGCACGATGTAGTCCGAGAACTCCTCGGGCAGGGCGTGCCAGACCTCGTGCACGCGGCTGAGCGCGGCATAGCATGCCGGCACGTCGGCCACGATCACCCGCAGGGCGCGCAGATCGAACACGCGCTCGATCGGCAGCTGCTTGCCCTGCATCTTTTTCCAGATGCTGTAGAGGTGCTTGGGGCGCCCTTGCACCTGGGCGTCGATCCCGACTTCGGACAGGGCCTGCGTGAGCTGCCGGCGCAACTGCTCGACGTGGCTTTCCCGCTCGAGCCGCTTCTCGAGCAGCGAGCGCGCAATGCTGCGATAGGTGTCCGGTTCTAGGAAGCGGAAGGACAGGTCTTCCAGCTCCCACTTGATCTGCCAGATGCCGAGCCGATTGGCCAGCGGCGCAAACACCTGCATGGATTCACGCGCCAGGGCGCGCGGACAGGTCTGCTTCGTCTCGGCATAGTGACGCAGGGTCTGGAGCCGCGACGCCAGCCGCAGCAGGACCACGCGCAGGTCGCGCGAGAACGCCAGCAGCATCTTGCGAATGCGTTCGACCTGCTCGGCACGCAGCGGGCCATCGGTGTCGTCGCCCAGCGCGTCGCGGGCGTTGCGCTGCACCTGCACCAGTTTGCGGGTGTGCATGACGAGGCCGACGGCGTCGTCGCCGAAGGCACGGGCCACGACCTCCTCAGGGTCGGTCAGGTATTCGCTGGCATAGACCAGATAGGCCGACGCCTGTAGCGACGGGGGCGCACCGATGCCTTGCAGGATCTGCCGCACGCCATCCGCGTGGCGCAGCGCGTCCTCGCCGGTGTCGAAGTGCCGGCCGGACAACAGAGGCTCGGCGAACGTGCGGGCCTTGGCCAACAGGTGCTCGCCTCCCGCCGCCTCGCCGCCGGCCGCGACATCGGCCAGCCCGACGATGGCAGAGGCCTCCGATGCCCCGGCGTCGAGGGGCCCGACTTGCAGGGAACCTGTCTTCATGCGAGCAGGAAGTCCTTCACCACCGCCACCTGGTCCGCCGCAACCAGCGTGGGTGCATGCCCCACCCCGGCGAATTCGACAAGGCGCGCACGCGGCCCGCGCTCGGTCATGGCGCGCGCCGTGTCGGCATCAAGCAGGTCGGACTCGGCGCCACGGAGCAACAAGGTCTCGCAGCGCAGCGCGTCGTACAACTGCCACAGCATCGCTTCACCGCTGCTGGCGCTGTCGGCCGTCATGGTCTTGAAGGGCGCGGCAATGGCTGGGTCATAGTGAAGAACCAGGCCGGCGCCGTCCGGTGCCGGCCGCAGCAAGGGTTCCGACAAGGCCAGCCATTGCGCAGGCGTGTGCGGTCCGAATCCGGCCGAAATGCTCCAGAGGTAATCGGCAGCCTGCTGTACGTCATCGAATCGCAGCGGCTTGCCCAGGTAGTCGCCAATGCGGACGAGGGCTTCGTGCCGCAGACGCGGGCCGACATCGTTGAGCACGAGGCGGCGGTAACGCGCACCAGAGACTTCGGACGGCACGCTGGACAGGGCCAGACCGATGAGCCCGCCCATGGACGTCCCGATCCAATCGACATCCATCGGGCTCGGGGCGCCCAGTTGCTGACGGAGGTGTTGCATGAGCACCACCATGTCGGACGCGTAAGTGAACACCTGGTACCCGGCAGGATCGGCCAGCCAATCCGAATGGCCGCGGCCGACCACATCCGGGCAGATCACCTGGTAGTGCGGGCTCAACGCCTGGGCCAGCACGTCGAAATCACGTCCCTGACGGCTCAGGCCATGCACGCAGATCAGCACGCGCGGGTTGGACTGATCCCCCCAGCGCCAATAGGCCATGCGGTGTGCCTGGGCGTCCGAGCGGCTCGCACCGGGGCAGGTCACGTACTCGAGCACGGGTTGGATTTGCGCTTGCGTCATGGTGCAGGAAGGCTGGAATCAGATAATGGGCCGACTGTCATACATTGTCTGTGTACTCGCCAACAGGAGGCCCGAGATGTTGAAAGGAAAAACCGCCCTCGTGACCGGATCCACCAGCGGCATTGGCCTGGGGATTGCCGAAAAGCTCGCGGCACAGGGCGCTCACGTCATTCTGAACGGGTTTGGTGATGTCGACGGGCCCCAGGCCGCCGTTGCCACAGCCGGACAGGCACATGGCATCCGTGTGGGCTTCCATGGCGCGGACATGTCCAAGCCGGCCGAGATCGCCGACATGATGGCCTATGCCGAGCGCGAGTTCGGCGGCGTGGATGTTTTGGTCAACAACGCCGGCATCCAGCACGTGTCCCTGGTCGAGGACTTCCCGATCGAGAAGTGGGATGCCGTGATCGCCATCAACCTCAGTTCGGCCTTCCACACGACGCGTCTGGCCATTCCGGGCATGCGGGCCAAGAACTGGGGGCGGGTCATCAACCTCGCCTCGGTGCACGGACTGGTTGGGTCGGCGGGCAAGTCGGCTTATGTGGCCGCAAAGCATGGCATCGTCGGCCTGACCAAGGTGGTCGCGCTGGAGACCGCCACCACCGGCATCACGGTCAACGCCATCTGCCCGGGCTGGGTTCTGACTCCCCTGGTGCAGAAGCAGATCGACGACAAGGCGGCGCGTGAAGGCATCTCTCTTGCCGAGGCGCAAAAAGGCCTGCTGGGCGAGAAGCAGCCGTCCCTGCAGTTCGTGACACCGGGGCAACTGGGGGATCTGGCCGTGTTCCTGTGTTCGTCGGCTGGAGACAACATCCGCGGGGCCGCGTGGAACATGGACGGAGGCTGGGCGGCCCAATAATCGGGCATGCCCCTGCATCCTGCCAAGCTGGGCGACGCGCCGAATGGCCGCGCGCCCGGCGTGCCCTACTCCCTTCTGTACGAGGACCTTTATCACGCCGAGGACGGCGCCTGGGCGCAGGCACGCGAGGTGTTTTTGGCGGGCAACGGCTTGCCAGAGCGCTGGCGGGGCCGGGAGCGTTTCGTCATCCTCGAAACAGGGTTCGGCCTCGGGAACAACTTCCTCGCCGCGTGGCAGGCTTGGCGGGCGGATCCTGAACGCTGCGACGAGCTGATCTTCATCTCGGTCGAAAAGCACCCACTCGATCACGCCACCCTGATGGCCGTGCATGCGGGCCAGGCCGATGAGGCGCTGCAGCTTGCCGAGCGGCTGCGTGCGGCCTGGCCGCCGCTGACACCGGGCTGGCACGGTTTGGAGTTTGACGAGCCCGCGCTTCAGCCCAGCCCGCAGGCGCCTTGTCCGAGGGTGCGCCTGCAGTTGGGGCTGGGGGATGTGGCAGACCTGCTGCCCTCGCTGCTGGCCCAGGCAGATGCCTTCTTCCTGGATGGGTTCGCGCCGGACAAAAACCCGGACATGTGGGACGCGCAACTGCTGTCCCGCCTTCATCGACTCGCCGCGCCAGAAGCCACAGCCGCCACTTGGACAATCGCCCGTTCGGTCCGCGAGGGGTTGGCCGCAGCCGGCTTCGCGGTGAAGCAGATGCAGGGCTGCGGCAGCAAGAGGGACATGCTGACCGCCCGCTATGCGCCGCGCCATGTAGCACCGCCACCACCGGGTGGCCTGTGGCCGCCGCCAGAGCACCGGCATGCCGTGGTGGTGGGGGCCGGCCTGGCCGGCGCAAGTGCCGCTTGGTCACTGTGCCGGGCCGGCTGGCGCGTGACGCTGCTGGAACGCCACCCCGGCCCTGCGCAGGCCACGTCAGGCAACCCCGGGGGACTGTTCCACAGCATCGTGCACGGGGAAGACGGCGTCCACGCGCGGGCACACCGCGCGGCAGTGCTGGCCCTGTGGCGACGGGCATCCCGATGGCTTGCCGAAGGCCGCCTGAAGGGGGCGGCCAATGGGCTGCTGCGACTGGACCCGAAGACGGGGGACGACGATGCGCGGCAACTGCTGAATCGCCTGGGATTGCCTGAGGACCATGTCCGCTGGATGGACGCCCACGAAGGCGCGTCGGCCTGCGGCCTTGCCATTCCGAGCGGAGGATGGTGGTTCGCGCAGGCGGGATGGCTTCATCCCGCGGGGCTGGCCGAGTTGCTGCTCGAAGAGGCCGCGCAGCGCGCGCCGGGCACGCTGACGCGGCGATTCGGTGTGGAAGTGGCCGCCTTGCGGCCTGGACCGAACGACGCCGCTGCGGGCGCCAGCGAGTGGACGCTGCTGGATCCCGCCGGAGGCGTGCTGGCCCGCAGCGGCACCGTGGTGCTGGCCAATGCGCTGGGTGCCCTGCCCCTTCTGGCCAGCTTGCCGCCTGAACACGCGGTCAGCCTGCCCCCCTTGAGCCCGGTTCGGGGGCAGATCACGGTGGTGCCCGGTCAGGCCGATCTGCCACGTGTGCCGGTGGCCGGCAGCGGCTACGCCCTGACCCTGGACGCGCAGACCCTGCTGTGTGGCGCAACCACCCAGCACCACGACGACGACCCCACGGTCCGGGCTGCCGACCATGTTCGCAACGTGGCCCACGCCGAACGCCTCGGTGTGCCGGGCCTGCAGGCGCGGTGGAATGCCCATCCGGAAACCATCCAGGGGCGCGTGGGCTGGCGGGCGGTCACGCCGGACCGTCTGCCGCTGGTGGGCCCACCTGCCTGGTCCGAGGCCCGCCTGAAAGCCGTCGCACGCCTGCGCCTGGATCAGCCGCGCATGCTGCCCCGGACCCGAGACACCCAGGGGGGGCTGTACCTGCTGTCAGGGCTGGGCTCGCGGGGCATCGCCTGGTCCTTGTTGGCGGGAGACCTGCTTGCCCATTGGGTGACAGGCACCCCGTGCCCGGTGGAGGTCGACCTGCGAGACGCTCTGGACCCTGCCCGGTTTGCTGCGCGCCAGGCACGGCACCCTGGTGGCCAATCAAAACCTTGACGACGGCGTTCCCCCGCATGGGACCCCGGTCCGGGGTGAGATACAGTGCGTGCGCCTCCCTTTCGATGACATGAGCCAAGACGCTGATTCCCTCCCCTTGCCCGGCCTGACAGATCGCCTCCGACTGGACAAATGGCTTTGGGCAGCGCGCTTCTACAAGACCCGCAGCCTGGCCGCGGAAGACATCGACAAGGGCCGCATCCAGGTCAATGGGCAGGCCGCCAAGGCTTCGCGCGAGCTTCGCGGAGGCGAGACGCTGGACATCCGCCAGGGGCAACTGACCCGAACTGTCCTCGTGAAGGCAATCAGCTCGGTGCGCGGCCCTGCGCCGCAGGCGCAACGACTGTACGAAGAAACGGCCGAGAGCGTGCAGCGCCGCGCCGAACACACCGAACGCAGGCGCCTGGCATCCGAGCCGGCCGAGAGCATCGAGCAAGGCCGCCCCACCAAGCGAGACCGCCGCCGCCTGGCGGACTGGGAACGGTGGTCTGCCAGCGCTGAGGACCACTGAGCCGCCACGCGCCCTCTTGTGAAGTTTTTTTGATGGGCTGCCCCTTGAAAGCCTGGGCGACGCCCCGATCTGCGCAAAGTTTTCGCATCCAACCCCATAAACAGAGATGAGCGACACCCCCCATATGCCCGAGCAAGGCCAAGAGGCCCCCACCTCCGCCCAGGCCGACGCCGCCCCCTCGGTCGAGCAGCAGCTGTGCGAGTTGCAGGCCAAGCATACCGAGGTGGCAGACGCCTACCTGCGCGCCAAGGCCGAAGCCGAGAACACCCGGCGCCGCGCCGAGGACGAGATCAGCAAGGCTCGCAAGTTCGCCATCGAGTCGTTCGCTGAAAGCCTGCTGCCCGTACGGGACAGCCTCGAGGCGGCCATCGCCACCCAGGCAGCCAAGCCCGACACCCCTGTCGAAGTGGTGCTGGAAGGGGTCCAGGCCACGCTCCGCCAGCTTGCTTCGGCACTGGAGCGCAACAAGGTGCTGGAGATCAACCCGGCCCAGGGCGCCAAGTTCGACCCGAACCTGCACCAGGCGATCAGTATGGTGCCGGCCGACCAGGAGGCCAACACCGTGGTGGGCGTGCTGCAGAAGGGCTATTCGATTGCAGATCGCATCCTGCGCCCCGCGTTGGTCACGGTCGCTGCACCGAAGTAATCCGGAGCGAACCCGCCTCGGGCGCGGTAGGCCGACCGGCTTGCGACAGATCAACCTGATCGCTCGCCGGCCCTCTTGAAAAACCCCACGGCGCACGCATTTCACCGAACAAGCGGAAGCACTGGGCTTCCACACACAGATTCAGATTCCCTAGGAGCACACCAACATGGGCAAGATCATCGGCATTGACCTGGGCACCACGAACTCGTGCGTGGCCATCATGGAAGGCAACACCACCAAGGTCATCGAGAACAGCGAAGGCGCGCGCACCACGCCGTCGATCATCGCGTATCAGGAAGACGGCGAGATCCTGGTGGGCGCCTCGGCCAAGCGCCAGGCTGTCACGAACCCCAAGAACACGCTGTACGCGGTGAAGCGCCTGATCGGTCGCAAGTTCACCGAAAAGGAAGTGCAGAAGGACATCGACCTGATGCCCTACACCATCGCGGCCGCCGACAACGGCGACGCCTGGGTGGAAGTGCGCGGCAAGAAGCTGGCCCCGCCGCAGGTGTCGGCCGAAGTGCTGCGCAAGATGAAGAAGACCGCCGAAGACTACCTGGGTGAAGAAGTCACCGAGGCCGTCATCACGGTGCCCGCCTACTTCAACGACGCCCAGCGTCAGGCCACCAAGGACGCCGGCCGCATCGCCGGTCTGGACGTCAAGCGCATCATCAACGAGCCCACCGCTGCCGCCCTGGCCTTCGGCCTGGACAAGACCGGCAAGGGTGACCGCAAGATCGCCGTGTATGACCTGGGTGGCGGCACGTTCGACGTGTCCATCATCGAGATCGCCGACGTGGACGGCGAAAAGCAGTTCGAAGTGCTGTCGACCAACGGTGACACCTTCCTGGGCGGCGAGGACTTCGACCAGCGCATCATCGACTACATCATTGCCGAGTTCAAGAAGGAACAAGGCGTTGACCTGACCAAGGACGTGCTGGCCCTGCAGCGCCTGAAGGAAGCCGCCGAGAAGGCCAAGATCGAGCTGTCGAACTCGGCCCAGACCGACATCAACCTGCCCTACATCACG